>JAXKGF010000065.1:0-15096 GCA_036550515.1 Collinsella sp. | reverse complement strand
GCACTTAATGTGCTTTCCGTCTTGCGCAGGACTGTAGAGCAGCAAACTTAACCCCCGCCCTCAGCCCCGGAAGCCCTCCCTGCCGTCACATTATTCAACCAGTTTTGCGGGCGTGCGCCGCTGCGCGGCTAGCCCGCGTGCTCCTCGGCGGGGTTGGTCTGATTGTTTTTGTTGAAGCTCTGCCTTTGGCTCAAATGGAAACGGGGGACGCATTTGCATCCCCCGTTTTTGTTGTGGTTACTCTAGATCAATAAATTTGGTGCTTATGATCTTGCCGTCTTTTACTAGCATTCTGGCCATGGTGGGGCCTCGGGTGCCTCTGGGGTAGCTAGCGCTGCCCGGGTTGAGGACTAAACAACGGCCCACTTGGGCTTCTTTGGTTACGTGGGTGTGACCATTGATGGCTACGTCTACGGATCCCACCGGAAGGTCTTCGCGGTAGTGGGCTACGGCGAATTTGAGGCCTTCGTAGGTAAAGAGCGCAAGACGGTCTACATCGGGGCCGTAGTCGCGGTAGTAATCGTTGTTGCCCAGTACGGCCCGCACGGGGGCGATGGTGCATAGGTGCTCGTAGTCTATCTCTGACGTGAGGTCGCCGGCGTGGATGATCAGGTCTGCGCCCTCAAGCTCATCCAAGAGCGCAGGCGATAAATAGCCGTGGGTGTCCGAGATGATGTCGATACGCTTGGCGCTTGCACTGTTCATGGGATCCCTTCCGCAAAAAACGATTCGGCAGATACATACAAAAAGGCCCCACGGCTCCGCAGACGATGGGTCTACAGGGCTGCGGGGCCAGTGTGCTAGAGACTCAGAGCCTTCTTGAGCGGCACGACGCGGCGACGCGAAACCGGCACGCGTTCGTCGACGCCCGTAATGCCCAGCTGGATGGCGCCCGAGGGCACCGTCTCCACATCCGTGACGCACGCCAAGTTGACGATATAGCGGCGGTGAACACGGAAGAAGCCAAAGTCGCAGAGCTTGGCCTCAAACTGCGCCAGCGAGGTCGTCGACAAAAAGCGATCATCGACGGTATAGATGCAGGAGTAATCGTCCTTGGCCATGATAAAGCGAATGTCGTCCACGGGAATGAGCACCTTGCGGCCGCCCTTTTCCACCGGGATACGCTCGATGGTCACCTTGCTGTCCGTAACCGGCTTGGCGCGTTGCATGACCTTCTCGATCGCGCGATCCAAGCGAGCTTCCTCGACCGGCTTCATCAGATAATCGACGGCATCCACGTCGAATGCCTCGACCGCATGGTCACTATACGCAGTCACAAACACAATCGCCGGCGGATTTTTGAGCTTATGCAGCGCCTCGGCAAGTTGCAGGCCCGAGGCACCGGGCATCGAGATATCGAGAAACACGACATCCACGCGACTTTCCATAAGCATCTCGATGGCGGAGCGGACGCTCGACGCCTCCGTGATCGTGCCGATCTTGCCCGTTTGCTCGAGCAGGAAGCGAAGCTCCGAGCGAGCCGGCGCCTCATCATCCACAATCATCGCACGCAGCATAGGGATTAAACCTTTCGTCAACAAACTAGGCTGGGCATCCGCCGCTTGGCGTTGAGCCCATAGCCTTTTATTTTACTCTTGAATGTCAAAGATGCTCTCTGACAAATCAAGATGCAGGAGCACTTTGGTGCCCTTGCCCGGCGCCGATTCGACGCGCGTATAAGAGTGCGGTCCATAAAAGCGATGGATGCGCTCAGAAATATTGTGCATGGCCACGCCGGCGCCGCCGCCTTGCGGGGAACTGGCATCGGGGCGGGCGGAGCGCTCATCAAACAGCCTGGCGGCGGTGCCCTCGTCCATGCCCACGCCGTTGTCGGCCACGGCAATCAGGATTGCGTCGTCGCCGTCTTGATGGACGGTCACATCGATCTGCAGGGCATCGCCATCGCCCATGCCATGCCGCACGGCGTTCTCGACGATGGGCTGGATTACAAAGGCCGGGACCAACGTGTCCTCGACATCCTCGGAGACATCGAAGGCCGCCAGTACGCGGTCCTCGCCAAAGCGCGCCTTCTCAAACGTCAGGTAGCGCTTGGTCTGGGCAACCTCGCGCGAGACCGGGATAAGCGACCCCGAGTTGTCGAGCGTGGCGCGATAGAACGAGGAAAACTCGCGCAGCAGCTCGCGGGCACGCAGCGGGTCGGTACGCGTAAACGACGCGATGGTGTTGAGCGTGTTGAACAGAAAGTGCGGATTGATCTGCGCCTGCAGGGCACGCACCTCGGCACGGGCCGTCAGTTCCTTTTGCACCTCGAGCTCGTGGATGGCGAGCTGCGTGGATAGGATCTCGGCAAAACCCGAGGCGAGCGCATACTGGGTACGGTCGACGGCACGCGGGGTCTTGTAGTAGAACTTGAGCGTGCCGACGGTGCGGTCGCCCACCTTGATGGGCGCGATGATGCCGGCGGGAACATGGTTGTGCGAGCCATCCGAACCCACCACGTCCACCACGCGGTTGAACGACTGCACGATGCCGTGCTCAATGACGTAGCGCGTGGCAAGCGTATGGATGGGCGAATCGGGCAGCAGCTTTTCCTCGAACTCGCCCGCGCAGGCCAGCACGTTGCTCTCATCGGTGATGGCAACGGTCATGGCACGTGTCTCGGGCAGAATACGCCGGCACACCAAAAGCGCCGATTCCTGCGTCAGGCCGCCCTTAATGTCCTCGAGCATGGCCGAGGCAACCGAGAGCGTCTCCTCGGTGTACTGGGAGCGTACCGAATCGGGGTTGAGCGTCAAATAGATAAAGATGCACAGGAAGATGCACAGCAGCGCACAGGCGATCACCGTGGCAATCGGCTCAATGCCAGTTGCCAGGGCAAAGATAAAGTACACCAACACGCAAACGGCGCAGACAACGGCGATGATGCGAAAGATTGAAATTGAATTATCGCGCTGGGCGCGGCGGTCGATCATTCAGCCCCCTCCAGGATGCTAATCAGTTGTGCGTCGCGCCAAAGTTCATCCATGATCTTGGGCCAGAAACTCTGAAAACGCAGGTAGCTTGCGGCGTTTTGGCGGGCATAGGTCTTGGCCTCGTCAATACCATGACGCCAGATGCGCAGATACCCCTCGTGCTCGCGGGTAAACATGCTGCGAACCATGGCGGTCTTGCGCACGCGGTCGTCGAGCTCGCGCGAGATCCACGGACCCGGATAGGGCATGAGTGATGCGGCCGTAACCGGAATGAGCTCCTTTTGGTGCGCAGCGAACGTCAGCTTGGCCCGCTCGTAGTACCAACGGTACACGTCCTGCATAAAGCGCGGCGAGCGCTTCTCGGACTCGGGCGGCAGGTGGCGCACGGTCCACTCGTTATCGAACCACACGTCATAGCCGAACATGCGCATGTTAAACAGGTAGTCCAGATCCTCGCCGCGGGTGATAAACGGGTCGAAGGCCACGCGCGTAAAGGCGCGGGCGTGCAGGGCCACAAGGCCGCCGCACACGTAATTGGAGCGCGAAATGCGGGTGCCCGAGAGCGCCTTTTTCATCCAGCGATTGAACTCGATACGCTTGGTCCACCAGCGATGACAAATACCCGCTTTGTCCGTGGGAGCCAGCGGCGACCCGTCACGATCGTAAAAGTATCCGCTCTTGACTAAAATCGGCAGGCCCTGACGCGTCTGTTGGCCCAGCGCATAGGTCGCACGCTTCATAAAGTCGGCATCGATGACGGTCTCGTCGTCATCCAAAAACACAACCGCGTCGTGCCCCAGCACCGCCGCGCAGGCAAGACCCATGTTGCGGATGGCACCGTAGCCGCGCAGGCTCACGCACTCGCCCGAGCCTTTGGGCGCAATCTGCGCCACGCGGTCGGCAACACGCGAAGCCTGAGTATTGGTAACGATGGTGACCTTAAGCGTGGGATGCGCATTGGCGATTTCGTGCACGCGATGGGATACGTCGGCCGTGGCAGAAACCGGACAGACCACCAAGAGAATGATGCGCGGAATGTCGCGCACCTGTTCGAGCGAAGTCAGGCAGCGATCGAGTTCCGGGTTGGCGGCATTGAGCGACGTCGAGTGATCGTAGGTGCCGGGAGCGTTTGCTTGGGTATCATCGCCCGCCCAATATGTTGGGATCACAACCGTGGCGTTCATACCTTTGCCCTCCTTGCAACACAAAAACGGGGCGCCGCCAAACACAGGCGACGCCCCGCGACCTAGCTGATTCCATCATACCCACTTGGGCTAAACATTGTTCGGAAGTCAGAATGATTTATGCGGCCACTTCCAAAAGAGTACTGCAGATAGGCACAATTGCCATACTGAGCCCGGTTGTCTTACGCCGCCGCCTGAGCCATGCGGGACAGACGGACCAGCAGCACAAAGCCAACAACCAGCAGAACACCAATAGAAAGGACGCCCAGCGACGGGTTGCCGGTCAGCGAGGTGACAACCGACACCAGGAAGGTGCCCATAACGCTTGCGTAACGGCCAAAGATATCGAAGAAGCCGTAGTACTCGTTGGACTTTTCCTTGGGGATGATGCGGCCAAAATAGCTGCGGCTGAGCGCCTGCACGCCGCCTTGGAACAGGCCGACCAAAATAGCGAGCACCCAAAACTCAAAGGCGGTCTTTAAGAAAAACGCGGCAAAGAGCACGATGCCCATGTAGGCGGCGACGGCCACCATGATCATGTTGAGCGTGCCCACGCGACCGGCGAGCTTGCCGTAGATGATGGCGGACGGGAAGGCCACAAACTGCGTAACGAGCAGAGCCAGCACCAGTTGGGTCGAGTCGATGCCCAGAGCCGACCCGTAGCTGGTTGCCATGGAAATGACCGTGTGCACACCGTCGATGTAGAAGAAGAACGCGATCATGTAGACCAACACGGTCTTGTTGTGGGCGATCTCGCGCATGGTGTGTCCGACCTCGGAGAACACGCCGCCCACGATGTGGCCGATGGTGTCCTCGGGACCGCGCTCGCGACCGTACTTTTGCTTATAGGTGCGAATGAGCGGCAAGGTAAAGATAAGCCACCAGGCGCCAGTAATGACAAACGACAGACGCGTTGCCAGCATGGTGGGGACGCCAAGAGCGGGGCCACCCATGATAAGCGCCAGGCAGATGATGAACGGCACGGTGGAACCGATGTAGCCCCAGGCATAGCCCGAGCTGGACACGGCGTCCATGCGCTCGTCGGTGGTAATGTCGGGCAGCATGGCGTCGTAGAACGTCATGGAAGAGTTAAGGCCGATGGTGCACAGCACGTACACGGTCAAAAATGCCATGGCGGACATTGGGATAGCCTGCGCCAGGCAAAGAACCAGACCCGTGAGGAAGAAGCCCAAGAAGAACTTGATCTTGTTGCCGGCGTAATCGGCAAGCGCGCCCAGAATGGGCATGAGCATGGCAATGACCAACGAGGCGATCGTCTGCGCGTTGCCCCAGGCGACCACCAGGTCTGCCGAAGAAGCACCGGTATTGATGGCGTTAAAGTAGATGGGCACCACCGAGGTATTGAGCAGCACGAGGGCCGAGTTGCCCACATCGTACATAACCCAGTTACGCTCGAGCTTGGTGTATTTCATGGACAGGGCCCCTTCGTATTCGCCCGATATGCAGTTAGTTCATCGTACCCCAATTGTCCAGAGGCGCCGGTAAGGATTCGGCAAAGGGACAGGAGCGGTCATACGGACACGCAGGGCGAAACGCCATCCCATCAACGCAGTTGCGGTGAAATAGTTCCCGCTTAGCCCTCCGGGGGCTTCATTCAGGAACTATTCCACCGCAACTTATTGGAGAGTATGGGCGAGGCAGCTTGCTACTCCTCGCGGTCGAACTCTTCGTCGGCGCCGAGCACGCGACCGCTGTAATTGACGTGGTTGGTCACGGCTTCCATATCGCCGGTCTCGATAAAGCGGGCGACGGTGAGCTCGTAATCGAGCAGTGCGCGGTCAAAGACCTCGGGGAAGCTCTCGGTCGAGACTTCATCGGTAAAGGGGCTCTTCCATGCCAAGTGGCCCAGGTTGCCGGTACGCTCGGGCAACTCGGTCGTCACGCGGTGCGCAAGGCCGTCGAGTAGCGAATAATCGTGCACCAAGCCCTCGAGCAGGGCAATCGCGCGCGTCTTGGCCGAACCGGCCGGCTCGATAGTGCGGTAGAGCAGCTGCATGTCGGCTACGGCGCCGCCGTACTCTCCCACCGGGATATCGATGCCGTACACGCGTCCAGCAACATAGCTCATCAGCACACCGGCAACGCGATTGATGCGGTCGGTAGTGACGATCTCGCCCGCCGGCGGATAATCCTCGACCGTAGCCCCATCGCGCTTGAGCTGCAGCATCAGCACGTCCAGGTCGCTTTCGAGCACGGCATGAACTTGACTGCCCGAAGCCTCGAGCTCGGGATCGGACTCGACAATGCCAAACTGCTGCTCGTAGACAAAGGGATGGGCATTGCGATCGAGCACATAGTGCGACAACAGGCCCAGCGCAAAGGCGCGACCCAGATTGGCATCGCGCGGCTGCAGGTGCGACACGCCGTCGCGCAGGCACGAGAACTGGCGCGACATGCGCGAGCGGTGCATGACCTGAGCAAGCGACATGCAGTCGGAAATGCGCGGCGTGAGCATGTGAAAGAAGAACGGGTCGGGACCTTGGTTTCCCAGGATAAAGGCGATGCGCTCCTCGTCGGACGTGATAACGCCCTGCGGAAGACGGTCGATGCTTTCCTCGCCAAACAGATGATGCGTAATGAGCGCGGGCATAATAATCCTTTCGATTTCATTCGATGCAATCCATTATGCCCACCGCACAGTCATGCCAAACCTGTAACGGCAAACGATGGCACACCGACCCCTACGCAAGCCCCAAGTGCGATTTGACCTCGGCAGCGCGACGGCGGGACACGGGCACCGTCGAGGTTACGCGATCGAGCCTGAGCTCCATCAGGCCCGTGGAGCCGATCTCGACATTGTGCACGTCTTCCAAATTAACCAGATAGCTGCGGTGGACACGGATAAAGCCCTCGGAGGCCAGGCGCCGCTCGAGCGAGGAAATCGACTCATTGATCAGGTACGTCCCCTCGGCGCAGACGGCGTTGCAAAAATCGGCGCGCGCCTCAAAGTAGCATACATCCGCCACGGGAATGAACACCTTTTTGCCCCCGCGATCCACCGTCAGGCGCAAAGGCTGGCGCGGAGCATGGACGACGCGGCGAGCGCCCAGGGCAGTCTCGATCTTGTCGAGCGCCTTTGACAAGCGGGCATCCTCGACCGGTTTAACGACGTAATCGACAGCATCGAGGTTATAGGCATCGGCCGCATACTCGGCAAATGCCGTCACAAACACCACGACCGGCGGCGTCTTTAGGTTTTGCAGGGTCTCGGCAAGCTCAATTCCCGAGCGCCCGGGCATCGTGATGTCTAAAAACAGCACGTCGGGCTTGTTCGACAGAATCAGCTCCACGGCTTCGGTGACATTGCCCGCCTCGGCAATCTGACCCACACGCGTATCCTTTTCCAACAGATAGCGTAGCTCAGCCCTAATTGGGGGCTCGTCATCAACCACCAGGATGTTCCAGCCTTCGGACATATGCGCTTCCCCTCTTTTTCTCTCAATCCAACCACGTGCTACACCGTTAGCGGCGCCGGCTCATGCGGCTCGCCGTTCAACTCAACGATGACCTGCGTTCCCACGCCCTCCTGGGACTTCACGCGCATGCCAGAATCTTCTCCGTAAAAGAAATGGATGCGCTGAAGCACGTTGAAGAGCGCCAGGCCGCAACCTCGCTTGACGGAGCCGTCGGCGGTAATGCTCTCGGGCTCCTCTCGGCGATGCTGCTCAAACAGATGCGCGCAGACTTCTTCGCTCATCCCGATGCCGTCATCTTCGACGATAATCTCCAAGCCGTCATCGGTCTCAAAAGCCCTAACACGAATAGAAAGCGGCTCGATCTCGCGCTGCGCATGCTTGATGCAGTTTTCGAGCAGCGGCTGCAAGATAAACGGCGGTACCAGGCTGTCGCGCACCTCAAAGTCGATGTCGACCGAAACGCGCAGACGGCCGTCGCCATACCGGGCCTGCATAAGATTGATATAACGAGTGCCCTGCTCCACCTCGTGCTCGAGCGTGGTGAGCGTATCGGAGTCAGAAAGCGTCTGACGGTAATAATTGGAAAAATCGATGAGTAACGATCGCGCCTTGTCGGGCTCGGTTCGAACGAGCGACACGATCGTGCTAATGGTATTGAATAGAAAATGCGGATCGACCTGCGACTGCAGGGCGCGAAGCTCAACGCGGGCTGTGAGCTCGTCCTGGCGCTCGAGCTCAAAGCTGGCGAGCTGCGTGGAAATTAGGTCGGCAAAACCCGAGGCAAGGGCCGTCTGGCGCATATCGATGCTGCTCAGGCGAGGGTAATACAGCTCGAGTGTGCCCACGCAATGCCCGCGCACGGTAAGCGGCGCGACGATGCCGGCGCGCAGGCGGGGAAAATAGCCGCCCGTCTCATTGGAGGTGTCACGCGAAAACACGCTCTGCTCGCCCGTCTCAATCACACTGAGCGTGGTCTTGAGCACGACCGGGGTGCCGGCGGGGCACTTTGCCGAGTCCTCGCCCCAGCTTGCCAACACCTGCTTGCCGTCGGTAAAGCAGATGGCAGAGGCGATGGTCTCGGACAGGATGATTTTAGAGGCGCCCAGGGCCGCTTCGGGCGTAAGGCCGCGCGACGTGTAGGCGAATATTTTTGATGCGATGGCGAGCGTACGGTCGGTTGCGCTCGATGTGAGGTCGTCGGGGACCACAAAGACATACGAGAAAAAGAAGCACAGCATGACCATGCCGGCAATAACGACAACGCCCGGAACGGGATTGGGATTATCGGTTAAATCCCAGATAAGCAGCAAGATAAGCGCCGGAACGACAATACCGAGCAGGATGGCCTGGACCACATGCTGGGCCGTGCGAAAGACCTTGGTAGAGTTGTAGCTCTTGCCCAGAATCAGCCTGTTTAAATCCACCGTCATCCCCTTTTTTCTATCGCACCCATAGCAATAAAGAGGGCCGCAAGCGACCCTCTCCATTGCATTATGCAATCAAAAACTGTGTTTTACATCCAGCCATCGACAAACGGTATCTTAGGCGCTGTATTTGTTGGCCTCGCCAAAGGTGCCAGCCTCGACGATCCAGCCATCCTTCATGATGACGTCCATGTTGTCGGTGTTGAGCACGTGGATGTCGGCGGCGACGTCACCGTTGACGACCAGCAGGTCGGCGCACTTGCCGGCCTCGATGGAACCGGTCTCGTCCTCGATGTGGCACATCTTGGCACCGTTGAGGGTTGCACAGGTGATGGTCTCGACCGGGGTGAAGCCGATCTTGTCGACGAACTCGTACATCTCCTCGATGGAGCAGGTGCCGTACGGGGTGACGAAGGAGAAGGAGTCGGAGCCGATCGTCATGACGACGCCGCGCTTCTTAGCCTCGCGCAGGCAGTCGTAGTTGCGCTGCAGCTCCTTCTCGACCAGGGTGCCCTCGTACTTGTCGTGCAGCTCGGGGACGTAGACGGGCGGATAGGTGGCGTACCAGGTGGGCAGGAAGGCGATCGTCGGGGTGAAGAAGGTACCCTGCTCGGCCATGAGGTCCATGGTACGCTCATCGATATCGAAGCCGTGAATCAGCTGCTCGCAGCCAAAGCGAACGGAATCGTAGGCAGCGGCGTGGTTGTTGTAGCAGTGGCTCCACACGGGGATGCCGACCATCTTGGCCTCTTCGACCACGGCCTGAATCTCCTCGGAGCAGTAGTGCTGGTCGCGGCCGGAGTCCCAGCGCCAGATGCCGCCACCGGTAGCCCAGATCTTGATGGCATCGGGGTTCTCGCGCAGGCGGCGACGGACGGCCTTGCGCAGATCCCAAGGACCGTCGACCTGATCGCCCCAGGGGTGCGATTCCTTGTTGAGCTCCTGGCTGCAGTGGTGGGAGTCGCCGTGGCCGGCAACGCGGCAGAAGCCAAGGCCGGTGGCCAGAACGCGCGGGCCCTTGAAGACGCCCTTGTCGATGCAGTCACGGATCTGGATACCAAAGCGGCCGATCTCGCAGACGGTGGTGAGGCCGTGGGTGAGGCAGTCGTAGGCCTGCTTGACGGCGACGGCCTGCTTCTCGAGGAGCGGCTGCATGACCCAGTCGGTGTCATCATCGGTCAAGTTGCCCGAGAAGTGCAGGTGGGTGTCGATCAGGCCGGGAAGGACGGTCTTGCCGGCGGCGTCGATGACCTCAACGCCCTCGGGAAGGTCCTGCATGGCGCCGGCGTACTCGATCTTGCCGTTGTCGTCGACGAGAACGAGGGAGTTCTCGACCGGCTCGGCACCGGTACCGTCGATGAGCTTGCCGCCAATGATTACATACTTAGTGGACATGGTTCCTCCTTATGGATCCATATAGTGGGCGAGGCCGTGTTGGGTTAAGGCCTCACAAAGCTACCCAAGTGGCGCCGGGTTCGGTGCGCGGAAGAGAGGGTCCCGCGCACCTGATCCGCCCCGGCTCGGCGTTACTTTTTGCGGGAATTGGTGAAGGCCATGAGAGCCAGGCCGACGGCCAGCCAGCCGATCACGATGCTCCACTCCACCATGTTGAGAGAGGCGGGAGAGAACGGAATCACGAGCAGGCCGATGATGATAGCGCAGGCAGCGATAGCGAGGCCGATGCCAAACTTGCCGCCGGGCACCTCGTAGGGACGAGGCAGGTCAGGCTCGGTGAAGCGCATGCGCAGGCAAGCGAGGGCGACCATGCCGCAGGAGAAGATGAAGGCGAGAGCCGACACGTTGGTCAGAGGGATGAGCATGTTCTTGCCCAGGAACGGACCGACGACGGTGATGACACCCAGAACGACGCAGGCGAGCTTGGGAGCGCCGGAGCTGGGATCGACCTCGGCGAACTTCTCGGGCAGCTGGCCCTTGCGGCCCATGGCGAGCATGATGCGGCTCGTGGCGCCGTAGAAGGAGTTCATCGGGCCCATGGGTCCAAGCGTGGCGATGACGAGCATGGCCAGGTACAGGAGCATGTTGATACCCTTGAGGCAGGCAAGCGCGGGAACCGGGCTCTTAACAAACTCATGCCAGTCGAGGATGGTGCCGAACGAGTAGATGCAGACCATGTAGAAGCCGCCGGCGGCCAGCAGGGCCAGGGAGATGATCTTGCCGAACTTGTTCCAGTTGAGGCCCTCGGCTGCTTCCTCAGCCTGCTGAGGAATGGTGTCGAAACCGGCGTAGAAGAACGGGGTCAGAACCAGGACCGACACGATGCCGGCGAACAGGCTGGCGCCCTCGGTAGCGGCCTTGCCGCCGCCAGCGCCGGTGACCTGGGAGAACACGGGCATGGCGTTGTCCGGCGAGCCGGTGAACAGCGAGACGCCCATGGCGAGCAGCATGCCGCAGAGCAGAGCCTTGGTCAGGAAGGCCTGGAGCTTGGCGGCCGAGCTGGCACCGCGGAAGTTGAGGAAGATGACGTACGCTGCAAAGCCGAGCGCGATCAGCGTCGGGAACAGGTAAACGTCGGCGCCCAGGATGGTGTAGAGCTTGACGGTGCGCAGCCACTCAAGACCGGGCAGGCTGCCGAACATCTCGGACACGAGGGTCGAAATGGCGATGGCCTCCCACGGGCACAGGATACCGTTGCCCAAAGCCAAAAGCCATCCGGTGATGTAGCTCAGCGTACGGCCAAAGCTACGATCGACATACTCGACGATGCCGCCCGAAATGGGGATAGCAGCCGTGAGCTCACCGAAAACAGCTCCGACGGGCACGAGGAAGATTGCACCCAAGAGGAATGCGATCATAGCGGGAACGGGACCGCCGCCCACGACCATCCAGTCGCCGACC
Organism: Collinsella sp.; assembly: GCA_036550515.1. Taxonomy (GTDB): domain Bacteria; phylum Actinomycetota; class Coriobacteriia; order Coriobacteriales; family Coriobacteriaceae; genus Collinsella. The sequence continues at coordinate 3,262 of JAXKGF010000065.1, read as the reverse complement.
TGCAGAACCCAACCGGTACCGATAATGGCACCGAAGCCGATGGTGAAGAAGTTCCAGAGCGAAAGCGTTTTCTTCATGCCGCCGTCGCCCTCGACTGCAACTTCTGCGTTCTTGTCCGCCATTGTTCCCCTCCTTTCCTTTTTGACGCCCCTTGGCGTCACCCCTTGCGCGGTCTGTTTTGCCGCGCTCTTTTATTTCGTGGCTTTAAGATACGGCCTTGGCGCAGCAGCGCCGCTCGCAGCTCGACCGAAGGCAGAACTGCAAAACGAGCGGCACCGTTTTTGGGACGAACGGCGGGAGACGTCATTCGTCTTGGACGCTTTCATCTTGTCTGCTTTTGAAGACCTGTTGCCGTGACGCTTGGCGCGCGGCGCGGCAACGTTCATACCATTTGTCAGGCTTTTGGCGCACATACCCATGTGTCGTGCATCTTTTTATGTAGGATAGACAAGTTACACATGAAGCAAGGTGATTCGAATGGCATACGGATACAATGACGGCGACCAACGGCCACAAAGCGTGCGCCTTGCCGGCCGCACCACGCCAACGCCCAGAAGCACCTCCGACAACGACAACCCGCAGCGCCCCCAAGAGCAGCCCGGGGCTTCTTCGCGGCAGCAAAGCCGTACCGTGCAGCAGTCAGACCGCGTGAGTACGAGCACACGCCAACGTCAGACCGACACATCGCAGCCACGCCGCTACGATCGCCGTAAGACCGACTACTACGTCAAGCGTTCCTTTTCGCGACCTCAACGCGATCGCGGCAATTCCTCCCCTCACCCCGCGTCGCACACCACAAGCCACGCGCTTCCGGCCCGCCGCCTACGCCTTGCGCTTTGCTCCATCGCCGCCTGCCTCGTCTTTGTGTTTTTGGGATCCTGTATCTCCCACGGATCAGCCGGTCTTGAGCCCACTGCCGAGGACAAGCTGCTTAAAGCTCCCGTCGCGCCCGGTTACTCCTTTGCGTTCTCGACCCCACGCTCGCAATGGCAGGCCGGCACCATGCCCCACATCTACCAAATTGACCCCGCATGGTCGGAGCTGCCCTATGCCGGTGGCACTATTCGCGAAAACGCTTGCGGTCCTACCTGCCTCACCATGGTCTATATCTTTAAGACCGGCCATACCGATAAGACGCCGGTCGATATATGCGCGCTGGCCGAAGCCGGCAACTACGCCCCCACTGGTGCCACCGAGTGGTCGTTTATGACAGGCGGTGCGTGGCAGCTGGGGCTCAACGGAACACAGCTCTATAACGATCGCGAATCGATTACTCAAGCACTTCGCTCGGGTGCGCCCGTCATCGCCGCAGTGCGCCCCGGTACGTTTACCAACGTAGGCCACTACATCGTGCTCTACGGCATCGACGATGCCGACCAGATTGGCGTCTACGACCCCAACTCGGCCAGCCGCAGCGCCCGTCGCTGGGGCGTCGTAGAGGTCCTCAACGAAGTCGAAGCCATGTGGGCCTACTACTAGTCATTGGGGACAGACTTAAATGAGTGGTCATTGGGGACGCTCTTGTTTGACTAGTCATTTAAGAACGTCCCCAATGACTAAGAACGTCCCCAATGACTAGGTGAATAGCAAAAGCCCCGCAGTCGGAGCGGACTGCGGGGCTCATGAAGAGAGGCTAGTTTGTGGGCGTCTTGCCTGGCGCCCACGAGAGAGGCAACAGAGTAGAGACTACTCGTGGATGCGGGTACCGGAGAGGCCAGCCATGGTCTCGGCGGCCTTGTCCAGGGCGCCGATGATGCAGGTGCGGCCCTTACGGGAACGGGCGAACTTGATGGCAGCGCGGACCTTGGGCTCCATGGAACCCTTGCCGAACTGACCCTCGTCGGCCAGACGCTCGGCCTCGTCGGCGGTGAGGTCCTCGAGCTCCTCCTGGTTGGGCTTGCCAAAGTTGATGGCGACATGCTCAACGGCGGTCAGCAGGAACAGAACGTCGGCGTCGCAGTCCTCGGCCAGCAGCTCGCCGCCCAGGTCCTTGTCGATGACGGCGGGAACGCCCTTGTAGCAGCCCTTGTTCTCGTAGTCGCGGACGACGGGGATGCCGCCGCCACCGCAGGCGATGACGATGAACTCGTTGTCGAGCAGGTTGAGGATGGAGTCGGCCTCGACGATCTTCTTGGGATCGGGGGAAGCGACGACGCGACGCCAGCCGCGGCCGGAATCCTCGACGAAGACCTTGGAGGGATCCTCGGCCATGAACTCCTTGGCCTGCTCCTCGGTGTAGAAGGGGCCGATCGGCTTGGTCGGGTTCTTGAACGCGGGATCGTCCGGGTCGCACTCGATCTGGGTGACGACGGTGGCGGCGTGCCAACGCTTATAGCGCTTGTGCATCTCGCGGCCGATGCCCTGCTGCAGGTGATAGCCGATGTAGCCCTGGGACATGGCGCCGCACTCGGGCAGCGGCATCTCGGGGGTGCCGATGGTATCGTGGGCAGCGGCGAAGGCGTTCTGAATCATGCCGACCTGCGGACCGTTGCCGTGGGTGATGATGATCTCGTTGCCCTGCTCGATCAGGCCGAGGAGAGCGTGAGCGGTGTTGCTCACGGCCTCGATCTGCTCAACGGGGTTGTTGCCGAGGGCGTTGCCGCCAAGGGCGACGACGATACGATCGGGCTTGCCAAGAGGCTTAGACATTGCTGGAATCCTTTCTGTAAAAGGCCTACAACCCATTAATAACCCGCGCCCGTGCGATACGCGAGTTTATTAAGGTTTATATTCTCTTTATCGCTCATTTTATTCATTTTGAAAATAGCGGAACGGTGAACGGTCGTTTTTATCCGCTCAGCGTACAGAACCCCAGCTCAAGCATATCTACGCCATTTACGTGCAACTTTATTTTAATAGAGCAGGGATTAGACCAGATTATGCAAACTACATCTCTGCTAAACACAAAACGGACAGCGCAATATCTTACTCGCACTATACGAGATTCTATGCACATATAAGTCGAGTATGCACCCCTGCAAAAACAAGGGGCTTTTCATCCAACAAAAGGAATAAAGAAGAGCTCCGAAAAGGCGGCAACAGCCAAGTCCCCCATCCATCCCCAAAGTGGCGCGAGGTTTCGCGGCAAAGCCGCGAAACAGCGAAAGGGACGGAATACCTGCCAACTACGTCCTTCATCCGCCCACACAATCCGAGGACGTAGTCGTAGCAGGATCTGAGGGCTGACCTTCGCGGACACTCCGCAGGACGAAAGAACCCCCGCCGCACGTAGTGCGCAGCGGGGGTTCTTTCATGTCCGAGG
>JAXKGF010000064.1:0-32181 GCA_036550515.1 Collinsella sp. | reverse complement strand
GCTCGGCGGGAGCATAGCGCCGCTTTTTCAGCGTTTCAAGTCTTATTTCATACAATTAATAACAATCCAGTTGCCGAAGACAGGGCGCATTATGCCTTGGCTTCGGCTTTTTGCGTTTTCCGGAAGGATGGTGGTTTGATATTGAAGTCCTAACTACGACCGGCAAATCAATCTTTTCCGGTCAAGCCTTCTATCTTCTCCGGCATGTCCGCTGTAGGAGGAAGTAAGTAGCGGATTGAATTATTTTGGAGGAATGAAAATGAAGAAGAAGCTTCTAGGCGTTCTGCTTGCGTTGTGTCTCGCGATGGCACTTGTTCCGATGACAGCTTTTGCAGAAGAGAACGCTCAAAGCAGTAAAACATCAATCACAACAGTAGATGAGCTTTTGCAATTTGCAAAAGCTGTGGACAATGGCGAATACGACGATAAAACAGATGCGGTTGTATCTCTTGATGCAGATTTGGATTTAACCGGTATTGCGTGGACGCCAATTGGTAGCACATTTGATGCTGATGGAAATCTGTTGCATTACTTCAGCGGCAAATTTTACGGAAACGGGCATACGATTTCCAATTTAGATTTTTCCGAAAACTATGGAAAGACAGAATATCCGTCCTTCGGATTATTCAGTGAGGTTTACGGCGCTGAAATTTCCGGTTTGACAATTCAAGGCAAGCTGGATGTATCCAATTCGGGGTATGTCTATTTTGGAACGATAGCGGGTGTTGCAGCAGACAGCAAAATTTCTGACTGCGTTTCAGATGTGTCGTTCACGGATACAGACAAATATATTAACGGTACTGCGGCTATGTGCGGATATGCAATAAATAGCACGATTGAGTACTGCCAAAACAAGGGGAATTTTTCAATAACGAAGGATGTCAGCTCTTTCCAGACGGGCGGTATCGTAGGCGTTGCTCAAAACAGTACCGTACAGTATTGTGCTAATGCGGGCGAGATGACCTCTTGGACGCCCTGTACCGGCGGAATCGTTGGGCAGCTGTATCAAGCTTCAAAGATTATCAATTGTTATTCCACAGGGAAAATGGTTCCTCTTGGCAACGGAACCACAGATTTCGGCGGCATCGCAGGGACAGTTGGTGCAGGTACAGAAATCAAACATTGTTATTTCGCTGGTGAAATGGATCTATCTCAGTATACTGCCGCTACGCCTTATAAGCGTTTGGGCGGCATTGCAGGCGGTGTTTCTTCTGATACACCTGCTTTTGAAAACAATTATTTCGTGGGAACTGAGAATGTCCCGGCTTGCTTTAAGTACCAGAATGCTGGAACAGAAAAGACCCTTGACTCCATGAAAACGGAAGATTTCTTTAATGAAATCACTGCTGCTGGTGGCAATTATCAATTTAACCCAAATGGCACACCTATTCTGCCAGCACCGAAATATGCAGTTTCTTTTGTTGTAACACCTGCTGAACTGACAAATGTAACCATCAAAGTGAACGGTCAGGTAGTAACAAACCCCGCCAATTTGGAGGCAGGTACTTATCAAGCCGAAGTCAGCGCAGATAATTGCGAGGTTTTCAATTCCAATATTACGATTACGGCTGATACAGCAACTCATACGCAAACCATTGCAATGACTTATTTGCCTGCCGACTACACCAAAGTCGATGCAGCCATTGCCAAAGCAAATACCCTGAACAAAGATGAATACAAAGACTTCACTGCGGTAGAAGCTGCCGTCAAAGCTGTTGTCCGTGACAAGAACATCACTGAACAGAGCGAAGTTGATGCAATGGCAAAGGCTATCGAAGATGCGATTGCTGCTCTTGAGAAAAAACCCGCCAGCACCAAAGAGAAAAAACCTGCCAGCACTAAACCGGGAACAACCGATGAGCTTCCGAAGGCTGGCGATAGAAACAGCCTTGCTTTGTGGATCGCCCTGTTGTTCGTCAGCGGCGGTACAGCAATCCTAACAACCGTTTACGGCGGAAAAAAAAGCGCAGCGTAAAGTAAAACTTGGTATTTAGCCCAAGGGGCCGTCACTTTCCTATATTCAGACAACCAGTCCGGTGTGCAGCGCCCCGAACCCGAGAGGGCCGCGTGCCCGCCCGCAATATATTTGATTGATCGCGAGTTCCACACGCAAAGAAGGCCACTTAATGTGGCCTTCGTCTTGCGCAGGACTGCCCGAGCAGGCAATCAAATATATTGCGGGCGGGCACGCGGCCCAGTCGGCTTTACGACAGCGCGATACCGCCGAGCCAGCCCCAGCGCACGCCAGAGCCAGTGCCGTAGAACCCAATGAACGAATCAAGCGATCTCGACGTGATGGCGCCCTCGTTGCTCATAACGATGCCACCGCCAACATAGATGCCCACGTGTCCGTACAGCAGACCCGGCGTACCGGTGCCGCTGTGCGACGAGTCGGCCACGATCATGCCCACCTGCAGCGCCGAACGATTGGAGCTGTAGCACCAGGCGTTAAACATGTCGCACGCATTGCCGCCAAAGTAGCCCACGCCGGCGTTACGGAACACGTTGGTAACCCACGCCGCGCACCAGTTCTGACCCGGCGAAGGCGTGGAGTAGCACGCGTTGACGACGGCCTGCTGCTTGCCCGAGCCGGCATTCTGTTGCGGAGTTCCGGGCGCATACGATCCTCCACCCGAGCTTGAACCGCCCGAGTAGGAATTGTTCTTGTTTGCGGCAGCCGCGGCAGCGGCAGCCTTCTTGGCAGCCTCCTCGGCCTGAGCGGCAGCAAGAATCTCGGAATCGCGCTGGGCCATGAGCTCCTTGACATCGTCGGAGAGGCCGTTCAGAACCGTCTGGACCTCCTGCTGCTTGGCCTGCATGTCCTGCATCTGAGCAGTCTGCTGGTCCTTGAGCTTCTCCAGGTCGGCCTTCTGCGACTCGAGCTCGGACTTTTGCGTGTCGAGCTCCTTTTGGATGGTCTGGATGTCCTCGATGGCGTCACGGTCGCTCTTGTTGATCTTCTCGACGTAATGCGCGTTGGCGACGAGCTCCTCAAACGAGCCAGAGGCGAGCAGCAACGACAGGATATTGGTACCACCCGACTTGTAGCTTGCCGCCACGCGATCGGAAAGGTCGCCGCGCTTCTCTTTGAGCTCGGCCTTCTTGGTGTCGATCTGAGCCTGCGTCTCGTCAATCTGGCCCTGTACGCCCTCGATATCGCTGAGTGTCTGGGCATTCTTGTTGGCGAGCGACGCGTACTCATTAGCGATGCTGTCGAGCTGAGCCTGGACCTCGTCGAGCTGGGCCTGGGCGGCGTTCAGTTTGTCGGTGGTTTCTTGGCTGGCCTCAGCCGCATGGGCGCGGGCGGGCAGGCCAAAAAGAACAGCCGCGGAAGCAGCGCCGAAGAGAGCCTTAAGGGCAGTGCGGCGCGAAAGCTCCCGCGTAAAGATGGAATCGTTGTTCGGTGACATATGTACTCCGTTACATGCTTATTTATATGTCGCTCAACTTAAACATATTAACGCACATCGCGCTTGTCCCAACTATTTCCACGAACGGCTGGAAAAGTATGGTCAGCGGCTCGCAAATACGTCCCACACCAAAGGTAAGGATTATGCAAATAACACCCTATGAGTACGTTAACATAATCCTCTGCTTTTCCTACGGCGCACGATTTGGGCGTCCCTGCCTGCGCTATACTCCCCTCTAGAAGTGTTCCTGATTCGATAGGAGACTACATGTCCAAAGCACTCGACCCCAAAGACACCTGCGTCCTCGTTACCGGTGGCGCCGGCTTTATCGGCTCGCACACCGTCGTTCAGCTGCTCGAGGGTGGCTACCAGGTCGTCATCGTCGATGATCTCTCCAACTCCAGCGCCGTCGCCGTCGACCGCGTCAAGACCATCGTGGGCGACGAGGCCGCCAAGAACCTCACCTTCTACGAGGCCAACGTGCTCGACCGCGATGCGATGAACAAGATCTTCGATACCCATCAGATCGACCGCGTCATCCACTTTGCCGGCTTTAAGGCCGTCGGCGAGTCGGTGAGCAAGCCCGTCGAGTACTATCACAACAACATCGAGAACACCCTAGTGCTCATCGACGTCATGCGCAACCATGGCTGCAAGTCCATCATCTTCTCGAGCTCCTCGACCGTCTACGGCGACCCGGACAACCCGCCCGTCACCGAGGAGGATCCTAAGAAGCCCGCGACCAACCCCTATGGTTGGACCAAGTGGATGATCGAGCAGATCCTTATGGACGTCCACACCGCCGACCCCGAGTGGGACGTCGTGCTGCTCCGTTACTTCAACCCCATCGGCGCCCATCCGTCGGGTCTGATCGGCGAGGACCCCAAGGGCATCCCCAACAACCTGGTGCCCTATGTCGCCCAGGTCGCCGTGGGCAAGCTCGAGGCCGTTCAGGTCTTTGGCAACGACTACCCCACCCCCGACGGCACCGGCGTGCGCGACTACATCCACGTGTGCGATCTGGCCTCTGGTCACGTTGCCGCCCTTAACTGGATGAACGGCAAAACCGGCGTCGAGATCTTTAACCTGGGCACCGGCACCGGCACCTCGGTACTCGAGGTCGTCGCCGCCTTCTCCAAGGCTTGTGGCAAGGAGCTGCCCTACGTGATCCGCGAGCGCCGCGCCGGCGACATCGCTGCCAACTGGTGCGATGCCTCCAAGGCCGAGCGCATGATGGGCTGGAAGGCCCAGTACGACATCGCGGACATGTGCCGCGATAGCTGGAACTGGCAGAGCCACAACCCCAACGGCTTCGCCGACGCCGAGTAGTAAAAACCTACATACCGCTCTTGCCCCGATCTCACGTTGTGAGGTCGGGGCTTTTTCATGGCATGTAACCATTCGCCGAAAATCGACCAACTTTTTTATCTTGCCTGTACATGTTTAAACAACATGTTTTACAATAGGCGTATCAAATCAGAACATCGGAGGCGGACTGCACACCCATCGGCAGGCCGACCCCACAACAAGAAGGTTGGTGAGCGCATTCATGGAGCGTGCAAGCGGCGTCCTCATGCCCGTCTCATCTCTGCCCGGACCATACGGAATCGGCGGCTTTGGCTGGAATGCCTACGACTTCGTCGATTTTCTCGCCTCGTGCAAACAACATTACTGGCAGATTCTGCCCCTTACGACGACCAGCTATGGCGATTCGCCCTATCAGTCGTTCTCGGCCCGCGCAGGCAACCCCAACTTTATCGACTTTGCCGAGCTTATCGAGGCAGGGTATCTGGAGCAGCGCGATATCGATGGCGTGTATCTGGGATCCGACCCCAGCAATGTCGACTACGGTGCCATCTTTGGTGGCCGCCGTCAGATTCTCGACCGAGCCGCTGAGCGCTTTGCAGCCGACAAGCCGGCCGATTTCGATGACTTTATCCAGGCCAACAAGGACTGGCTCATCCCCTACTGTGAGTTCATGACCGTCAAAGAGGAGTGCGGTCTCAAGGCGTTTTGGGAGTGGCCCGCGGAGCTCCGCACCCGCGGCGAGGCTTCCGCCAAGGTCTGCGCCGACCATCCGGCGCGTATGCTCTACCACCAGATGACGCAGTACTTCTTCGATCGCCAGTGGAGCCGCCTCAAGGCCTATGCCAACGAGCGCGACATTCTCATCATCGGCGACCTGCCCATCTATGTCTCGCGTGACTCCGTCGAGATGTGGGCGACGCCTGAGCTCTTTAAGATCGACGCCGCCGGCAATCCCGTGAGCGTCGCCGGCACGCCGCCCGACCAGTTCTCGGCCACCGGCCAGTACTGGGGCAACCCCATCTACGACTGGGACGCTATGGAGTCCGATGGCTTCTCCTGGTGGGAGAGCCGCATTCGCGCCGCCCTCGACATGTACGACGTCATCCGCCTGGATCACTTCCGCGGCTTCGAGGCCTATTGGGAGGTGCCGTTCTCCTCGCCCGATTCGTCCTACGGTTCGTGGACGCAGGGTCCCGGCCTCAAGTTCTTCAAGACGCTCGAGGAAAAGCTCGGCACGCTGCCCATCATCGCCGAGGACCTGGGCTTCCTCACCCCCGGCGTCATCGACATGCGCGACAACTCGGGCTTCCCCGGCATGAAGATCCTGCAGTTTGCCTTTGAGGGTACCAACTCGTACTACCTGCCGCATAACTACATCGCCAACACCGTCGCCTATGTGGGCACCCACGACAACGAGACGGCGCGCGGTTGGTTTGAGGGAACGGCCACCCCGCGTCAGCGTGAGCAGGCAGCCCTGTACACCCATCAGCAGGCCGGCGAACCCATGGCAGATGCACTCAATCGCACCATCGCCGCCAGCGTGAGCGACACGTGCATCTACACCATGCAGGATCTGCTCAACTTGGGCAACGAGGCGCGCATCAACACCCCTGCCACGCTGGGCGGCAACTGGACCTGGCGCATGCTCGACGGCGCCATCACCCGCGAGCTCGAGCACAAACTCACCGACTGGACCGAGACCTACTTCCGCATCCCGTCGGAAGCCGAAATCGAGCTTCCTCAATAGGAGCTACCGCGCCCGACCCCTCCCCACCGTGCGGACGCGCTTGCTTTTCCCGCGCGAGGCCACCCCAATCCCCTCGCGCGGGCTTCTTATGAATTGCAGACATGAAACAACCCATCACAGGAGAAAACATGCCCCAAATTAACCTCATGGAACTCGCCGAGCAGTCTTTTGGCACCTCGCTCGAGCAGCTCGACGACCGTCGCATTTACAAGCTACTGGTCAAACTCGTGCAGGAGCGCTCCGCCGCCCGCCCGCTCAACAACGGCAAGAAAAAGCTCTATTACATTTCCGCCGAATTTTTGATCGGCAAGCTGCTCATCAACAACATGATCGACCTCGGCATCTACGACGAGGTTAAGGACCAGCTCACCGCCGCAGGCCACGACCTCAACAAAATCGAGGAATTCGAGGTCGAGCCGTCACTCGGCAACGGCGGCCTGGGCCGCTTGGCCGCATGCTTCCTGGATTCCATCGCCACGCTGGGCTTGACCGGCGATGGCGTGGGCCTCAACTATCACTACGGTCTGTTCCGTCAGCGCTTTGTCGACAACCAGCAGAAGGCCGTCCCCGACGAGTGGCTCGGTGAGCAGGACATCCTAGTCGACGATGACCACTCCTACACCGTCGAGTTCGGCGATTTTGCCGTTACCTCCAAGCTCGTCAACATCGATGTGCCCGGTTACGGCCAGTCCACCAAGAACCGCCTGCGCCTGTTCGACCTGGCGAGCGTCGACGACGGCCCGGTCCCCGGCAGCTCCATCGACTTCGACAAGACCGAGATCGCCAAGAACCTCACCTTGTTCCTCTACCCCGACGATTCCGACGAGCAGGGCCGCCTACTTCGCATCTACCAGGAATACTTCATGGTAAGCAACGCCGCCCAGCTCCTGATCGACGAGACCATCGAGCGCGGCAGCAACCTGCACGATCTGGCCGACTACGCCGTTGTCCAGATCAACGACACGCACCCCACCATGGTCATCCCCGAGCTCATTCGCCTGCTCACCACCGAGCACGACATCGAGTTTGACGAGGCCGTTACCATCGTACGCTCCATGGTCGCCTACACTAACCACACGATTCTTGCCGAGGCGCTCGAGAAGTGGCCGCTCACCAGCCTGCAGAAGGTCTCCCCTGCCATCGCCGACATTATCGTCAAGCTCGATGAGATCGCGAAGGCCGAGCACGATGACCCGCGCGTCGCCATCATCGACGAGCACGACACCGTCCACATGGCCCACATGGACATCCACTTTGGCTTCTCCATCAACGGCGTAGCCGCCCTCCACACCAAGATCCTGGAGGACACCGAGCTTCATCCGTTCTACGAGATCTATCCCGAGAAGTTCTCCAACAAGACCAACGGCATCACCTTCCGCCGCTGGATTCATGGGGCCAACCCCGCGCTCGCCAGCCTGCTCGACGATGTGATCGGCACCGACTGGCGCAGCACCGGCGATCTGAGCAAACTCGCCAAGTTCGCCGACGACAAGGACGTTCTTGAGCGCCTGGCCGCCACCAAGGTCGAAGCCAAGGCCATCATGCGCCAGTTCATGGCGCTCGAGCAGGGCGTGACCATTCCCTCCAACGCCATCATCGACGTCCAGGTCAAGCGCATCCACGAGTACAAGCGTCAGCAGATGCTCGCGCTCTACATCATCTGGAAGTACCTCGATATCAAGAACGGCAACAGACCTAAGCACCCTGTCACCATCATCTTTGGCGGCAAGGCGGCGCCTGCCTACACTATCGCGCAGGACATCATCCATCTGATCTTGACGCTGTCGCAGTGGATTGCAAACGACCCCGACGTGGCTCCCTACCTGCAGGTCGTCATGATCGAAAACTACAACGTCACCGCCGCCGAGCGCGTGATCCCCGCCGCTGATATCTCCGAGCAGATCAGCCTGGCCTCCAAGGAGGCGAGCGGCACCTCCAACATGAAGTTCATGCTCAACGGCGCCCTAACCCTGTGCACGCTCGACGGCGCCAACGTGGAGATTGCCGAGCTCGTGGGCGACGAGAATATCTATACCTTTGGTGCCTCGTCCAAACAGGTCGAGCAGCTCTATGCCGACGGCACCTATGACGCCGGTGTGCTCTACCGCAAGCCCGGCATTAAACTGCTGGTGGACTTCATCACCAACCCGGCCTTTATGGCGACCGGCAACGTCGAGCGCCTGCAGCGCCTGCACGATGACATTAAGGGCAAGGACTGGTTTATGGCCCTGCTCGACATCGAGGAGTACATCCAGACCAAGGAGCGCGTGTTGGCCGACTACGAGGACCAGGACGCCTGGATGCGCAAGACGCTCATCAATATCGCCAACGCCGGCACCTTCTCGTCTGACCGCACGATCTCCCAGTACAACGACGAGATTTGGCACCTGAGCTAATTTCGCTTCCCTTACCCATCCTCTTGAGAAACGGAGTCGTGGCAACACGGCTCCGTTTTTTGTGCCCGCACGTTACCCTGTGACCCAACTCGGCCAAACAATCTCGATCTGTAACAACTACTCGGTAAAAACGGTCCCAGCTGTTACAGATTGAGACATACCGGCCCCTCCCCTTGGGTTTATCTCGATCTGTAACATCTAGCAGCTGAAATTCACCTTTGGTGTTACAGATTTAGATGAAATGGTTAGCTCAGCGGAACCGTCTCGATCTGTAACATCTAACGTCCGAAATCAGCCTCACCCGTTACAGATCGAGACAAACGACCGGTCAGACAGCCCCAACACAAAGAAAGGCTCCCCTCTCGCCCAGTGGACGGGAGGGGAGCCTTATATGTGACCGCGGCAAAAGGATGGCAATACCGCAGTCGCCCAAAGGAAGGGCCTGGATGCACCGGGCCTAGATAAGGTTCTTGCCAGAGACCTTATCGAAGAGGTGGGTCGCGTTCTTCTCGAACTTGAACCAGATGGTGTCGCCAGCCTTGAGCGCGCCCTTGGCCTCGAGGTCGACGACGGGGATAATCAGGACAAACTGGCCGTCGGGAGCGGTCACGTGGACATGCTCGGTCGAGCCCATGAGCTCGGTCACCTCGACGGTACCCTGGAGCGCGCCCTCCTCGCCCTTGTCGGCAAGCAGGATCTGCTCGGGACGCACGCCGGCCGTAATCTCCTTCACGTCGCCGCCGTCCCAGTTGAGGGCAAGCTGAGCGCAAGTCTCGGGGGCGAGCGCCACGTTCATATCCTCGGTCTTGACGGTAAAGCCGTTGCCCGAGCGCACCAGCTGGGCATCGAAGAAGTTCATCTGCGGCACGCCGATGAAGCCGGCGACGAAGATGTTCGCGGGATGATTGAAGACCTCCTGCGGCGTGGCGATCTGCTGGACAACGCCGTCCTTCATGACCACGATACGGTCACCGAGGGTCATAGCCTCGGTCTGGTCGTGAGTAACATAAATGAACGTGCCCTTGATCTCGTGGCGCAGCTTAATGAGCTCGGCACGCATCTGGTTACGAAGCTTGGCGTCCAGGTTGGACAGCGGCTCGTCCATCAGGAAGACCTTGGGGTCACGCACGATGGCGCGGCCGATAGCGACACGCTGGCGCTGGCCGCCGGAGAGCGCCTTGGGCTTACGGTCGAGGTACTCGGTAATGCCCAGAATCTCGGCAGCAGAGCGAACCTTGCGGTCGATCTCGTCCTTGGGAACCTTCTTGAGCTCGAGCGTAAATGCCATGTTCTCGTACACCGTCATATTGGGGTACAGAGCGTAGCTCTGGAACACCATGGCGATGTCGCGGTCCTTGGGCGCCACGTCGTTGACACGCTTGCCGTCGATGAGCACATCGCCCGAGGTAATGTCCTCCAGGCCGGCGACCATGCGCATCGTCGTGGACTTACCGCAGCCAGAGGGGCCAACGAGGACGACGAACTCCTGGTCGTGAACGGTGAGGTTGAAGTCCTCTACAGCGAGCACACCGTCCTCGGTAACCTTGAGGTTGTGCTTCTTCTCCTCGGTCTTCTTCTTTTTGCCAAAGAAGCCTTTCTTTTTTGACTCGTTGTTGGGATACACCTTCTGAACATGTTTGAGAACGATCTCGGCCATGTCTCTACCTTTCGATATGCGGCGCCGCGCTGAGGGGCTCCGCAGAAACTTGCAAAACAGTTACGGCATTAGCCCTTGACGGCACCTGCCACCACGCCGTCGATGATGTACTTCTGGCAGAGGATGTACATGATGACGATGGGGATAACGACCATCATGATGCAGGCCATCATGGGGCCGAGCTCGACGTGGCCATAGCCGCCGCGGAAGTACTGGATCAAGATAGGAATGGTCTTGTACTTGGTGGAGTCGAGGGTGAGGTAGGGCAGCAGATAGTCGTTCCAGACCCACATGGTCTCGAGAATGCCGACCGAAAGATAGGTGGGCTTCATGATGGGAAGGACGATCTTAAAGAACACCTGGACCGGGTTGCAGCCGTCGATCATGGCCGCCTCCTCGATCTCGAGCGGGATGTTCTTTACAAAGCCGGCGAACATAAAGACCGCCAGGCCCGCGCCAAAGCCAAGGTAGATAAAGCAGATGTTGAACGGCGTGTTAAAGCCAATGCGGTCCGCCAAATTGGACAGCGTGAACATGAGCATCTGGAACGGTACGACCATCGAGAACACGAACAGGTAATAGAAGAAGTTCGAGATCTTGCTGTTGACGCGAACCACGTACCAAGCGCACATGGAGCAGCACACCAAGATCAGCACGACCGACGTGACCGTGATGATGAGCGAGTACATAAATGCCGAGGCAAAGCCCTGCTCGTTAAGGGCGTGCACGTAGTTTGCAAGGCCGTTGAACGTCTCGGGCGTGAGCAAATCGAATGCCGTGGTGGTGCTGATTGCAGTTCCCTTTTTAAAGGAATTGAGCGCAATCATGAACACGGGGTAGATCCACGCGAGCGACAGGATCGTAAAGAAAATCGAGAGCGCGCGGTTGATAACCTTATCGCGTTTCATTACTGCTGCACCTCCTTGGACCTCGTGGCCTTAAGCTGAATCATGGAGATGGCTACGACCAGGATGCAGAAGATAACCGCCTTGGCCTGACCGATGCCCTGCCATGCGATGCCGGCACGCGAGTAGAACGTGTTGTAGATGTTCAGGGCGAGCATCTCGGTGGAGTGCGCGGGGGCGCCGCCGGTAAGGGCGAGGTTCTGGTCGAACAGCTTAAAGCCGTTGGTGATGGACAGGAACAGGCAGATGGTAATCGTCGGCATCAGATTGGGGATCTTAACCTTCCAGAACGTCTGCCATGCCGTGGCACCGTCAACCTTGGCGGCCTCGATGTAGTCGGACGGAATGGACTGCAGACCGGCGATGTAGATGATCATCATGTAGCCGACCTGCTGCCACAGGGTCAGGATGATAAGGCCCCAGAAGCCAGCAGCAGAGTTAAGGGCGATGAGCTGGGCGCCGATGTTGGAGAGCAGGCAGTTGATCAAGATCTGCCAGATGTAGCCCAGCACGATGCCGCCGATCAGGTTAGGCATAAAGAAGATCGTACGGAAGATGTTGGTGCCTTTGAGCGCCTTGCGGGTGAGCGCCTGCGCAATTGCCAGGGCGATCACGTTGATGAGCACCGTCGACAGGAAGGCAAACGCCACGGTAAAGAAGAACGACGTGGCAAACTGCGGATCGGACAGCGCGCGCACGTAGTTCGCGATACCGACAAAGTGCGCGTTGTTAATGGTAATAAACTGGCAGAACGAGAGATAGAAGCCCTGGATAAAAGGGATCACGAACCCGATCATAAACGCCAGGCACGTGGGCAGCATAAAGAGCGGCCACCAGCGCTTGAGTGCTTTGCCCATAGAAGGGTCCTTTCAATATGCAGGGGGCGGGCAAACCTACGTCTGCCCGCCCCCTGTCGCTAATCAGATAGCTTGGGCAGCAACTGCTTACTCGGAAGCAGCCTTCTCGGTCTTCCAGCCATCGACGAAGGCGTTCTTGACGCCGTCCCACTTGGTGTTGTCGGCAGCATAAGCAATGAGAGCCTGCTTGAGGTTCTTCTTCCACTCCTCAGAGGGGATGTAGACGAAGTCCCAAGCGACGGTCTTCTTGCCGTCCTTGGCCATGGCAACGGCCTGCTGCGAGAAGACGTTGGTGGTCTCCTTGGCGCTCTTGAACGGAGCGGTCAGACCCATCTTGTCGGCGATGATGCTGGTCGGGGTGTCAGCGGTGACGCACCAGTACATGAAGTCCTCGGTGGCCTTCTGAGCATCCTCGGAAGCCTGGGAGCTCACGCACCAGTAGTTCTCGCCGCCGGAGCACAGGCCCTGGTTCTCCTCGCCGTCGACGCCGATGTAGATCGGCAGCATGCCGAGCTGGTCGTCAGTCATACCGGCCTTGGTGAGGTCAGCGTATGCCCAAGAGCCGTTCTGATAGAAGACGGCCTTGCCGGTTGCGAACTCGTTGGTGGCGTCGTCGCCGGTCTTGGAGGCAAGCTGCGAAGGATCGCAGGTGGAGTCGGTGATGTACAGGTCGAAAATCTGCTTGAAGTTGTCGAGATACTCGCCCTTGATCTCGTCGTCCTCCTGGTTGTGCTCCTTCTCGAACTCGTAGTAGAGCGGGAGGTTGGCGAGGTGGGTGGTGTAGCGCCAGCTGGAGGAGTCATCCATGCCGGCAGAAGTGAAGGCACCCTCAATGCCAAGCTCGTCCTTGCGGGCCTGGATGTCGTCGGCACAAGCCTTCAGCTTGTCGAAGGAGTTGATGTCCTCGGCCTTGTAGCCAGCCTTATCGAGCAGCTGCTTGTTGTAGATGATGCCGTAGCTCTCCTGGACCCAGTCGATACCCAGATCCTTGCCATCGGACTGCAGAGCCAGGGAGTCGTCAATGAGCTCACCGCGGAGCTTGGTATCGGACAGGTCGGCGCAGTAATCCTTCCAGTTCTTAAGACCGGTGGGGCCGTTGACCTGGAACAGGGTCGGAGCGGAGCTCTTGGACATCTCGGACTTGAGCTTCTCCTCGTAGGTGTTGGAGGCGGCGGTCACGATCTTGACCTCGACGCCCTTCTCCTCCTTGTACGCCTTGGCGATCTCCTTCCACTCCTTGTCGACCTCGGGCTTAAATTGGAGGAAGTAGACCTCGGCAGCGTCACCAGAAGCAGAGGAGCCGGAGCCGGCGGAGCCACCGCAGCCCACGAGACCCAGACCAAGAACCGCAGCCGCGGAACCAGCAAAGCCCAGGAACTGCCTTCTGCTCATTTCGTTCTTCATTACAATCCACCCTTTCACACCGTGGCGGCACCCTTTGCCGCCGCCTTCGGAGATTGGCTCGGGGACTTTGCCCCTTTTGCTGATTTGTACGATACGCTATTTGGCTACTTGTTTGAACAAGTATTACTAGAGCGGTAGAAAAACTTCGGTGAACGGTAATTTCAACTTGATACTTGACAAGTTTTGTATAAACAATTATTTGTTATCGAATGTAGAGAAAACGCCCGGTCAAGCCGATGCTTCGTCGGTTTGACCGGGCGTTTTCGCTTTGAGGGCATGGGTCTCGTCAGGCTGCGAGCTAGCCGGCTATCGCTTGGAGTTGACGCGGTAGTGGAAGATCTCGGGATGCGTGCGGGCATGCGTGACCTCGAACAAGATGCCGTCCGAGGTGTACGACTGGCTCTCCATGACGGCAACGCAGTTGTATTTGCCGAGGTCAAGATAGCTGCAGTCCTCATCGTTGGCAAGCTCGACGCTCACTGTGCGGCGACTCGCCATCACCTTGACGCCGCGTTTGTGCTCCAGATAGTCGTAAATTGACTTTGCGGCGATCTCGGGCGTCAGGCCCTTGGCGATTGACTCCAAAAAGTAACCATGGTCTACTTGGCGCGCATTGCCGTTAAGGCTTCGGACACGCACCACGCGAATCAACTCCTCGCCAACCTTAAAGCCCAGGCGACGAGAGAGTTGCTCGGTGCAAATCAAATGTTCAAAAGACTTGACCTCGGTCGATGCGACGGCATTGTTGCGCTTTGCAAATTCGCCAAACGACTCGACTTCCTCGAGTGCGCCCAGCATGTCGGTTTCGCCCTTGAGCCAAATAACGCGCACGCCCTTGCCGTGTATAGGCTGCACAAACATCTGGTCGGCCAGCATGCTCAAGGCGCGTCGAACGGTATTGCGCGTGCAGCCAAACTCCGCGGTCAGCTCGGCTTCGGTTGGCAGCATCTCCTGAAACGCATAAGTCCCGTTAATGATGCGCGAACGGATCTCGCGGTAGATTCCTTCGTAAATCGCTTTTGGCATGACTTCACCTCTAATGAATATGTATGGCTAGGCAGGATAGCATTTCTTAAAGTTGTTTAAACCGATTATCGGCAAAGCGACAGGATTTAACCGTTGACGGTTTCTGTCGCGCCCAAACCGGTTTCGCTCAAAACTGCCGGTACGACAATCGTCTGGTCCTCTACAATGAATCCATTGTTTAAACGTTTCACCACGCGCAACGCGCCTCGATATTCGGGAGGCAGAACATGCTGCAAAAAATCCAACGCTTTGGCGGGGCAATGTTCGCGCCCGCCATGTTGTTTTCCATATCGGGCCTTATGGTCGGCGTCTCCGCCCTCGCAACGTCTGCGGATATCGTCGGCGACCTCGCCGTATACGGAACCCCTTGGTACGTTTTTTGGACTATCATTCAGCGCGGCTCGTGGACGGTCTTTAAACGACTTCCGCTCCTTTTTGCCGTAGCGCTGCCCATCGGCCTTGCCCAAAAGCAACCGGCACGTTGTTGCCTCGAGGCGCTCGTGGCCTATTTTGCCTATTGCTTCTTTTTGAGCGAGATCATCAAGCTAAGCGGAGACAACCTTGGACTTAAGTACCCGTCGTCTTTGACCCCCGCTAGCGGCATTACCATCATCGACGGCATCAAGACGCTCGACACCGGCATTATCGGCCCGCTGGCGGTATCGGCAACCGTCGTCGCCATCCATGACCGCTTCTACGATGCCAAGGTTCCCGATTGGCTCGGTACCTTCTCGGGTTCCTCGCTGGTCTACCTCATCAGCTTTTTTGCCGTGTTTGCCCTTGCCGCTATCTCGGCCGCCATCGTGCCCTCCGTATACGCTGTGACCGAAACACTGCGCCACGCACTTGCGGGCGTCGGCCCCTTTGGCGTGGGCATCTTTGTGCTTTTGGAGCGAGCGCTCGAGCCCATGGGGCTGCACCACCTGCTCTACATGCCGATCTACTACGACAACCTGGTCATTAACGACGGCATCTACGCCACGTGGAGCAGCTTGCTCCCCATCCTCTCCCATAGCACGCGCCCCCTTAATGAACTTGCGCCGTGGGCCGGTTTTACCGCCACCGGCTGGGTCAAGCTCTTTGGCCTTCCCGCCATCGCAGCCGCGTTCTACTCCACCGCAAAACCAGAGCGCCGCGCCGGCCTCAGGGTCATCCTTGTTCCCGCCATCATCGCCTCGGTGGTTTGCGGCGTTACCGAGCCACTCGAGTTTCTCTTTATGTTCACCCACCCCGGGCTCTTTTTTCTCTACGCCGTCTTATCGTCTTGCCTTGCCACAACCATGAATCTCTTTGGCATCGTCGGCATCTTCTCGGGCGGTTTTATGGAAATGGCTGCCTTCAACTTTATCCCGCTCATGCGGACGCATGCCGGTGCCTATCTTTTGGCGCTCGGTATCGGCCTTGCCTTTAGCCTCATCTTTTTTGTTAGTTTTCGAGCACTCATCTTGGTCTATGACCTTAAGACACCGGGCCGCGAGGATCATGTTGCCAATCGCGCGGCAATCGATTGTTTAACGGGAAGCGACTTTGCCAAAGAGCAATCCCCCAATGACGAGGTCGATAGTCGATCCGATCAAGATCACGTCCTCGCTGAGCGGGTAATTCAGCTTTTAGGTGGCGTTGGCAATATCGTGGGCGCAACCAACTGCGCCACGCGCCTGCGCGTCGAGGTCGCAGACCCTTCCATCGTTGCAGATAACGCGTCGTTTGTCGCGGTGGGCGCCAAGGGCCTCATCATTACGGGCAAGACCGCCCAGGTGGTCATCGGCATCTCCGTTCCCCGCGTTAAAGAGCATTTTGACCAGATCATGGGCCTCGAGCCGGAATTTGTGCCCACCACCTCGGCCTCCCCTGCCGCCAGCGCAGCCCATAAGCGCGGCGATATCTGCTTCTTCGATATCGACGGAACGCTCGCCTGGCAAGACCCCAGGCTCGCCCAAGACCTTCCCGAAGACGAGCGGGACCTCTCCCCCTATCCCAACGAGGCGGTTTCGCAGGCAATCCGCGAGTTTGTCGCCAACGGCAACATGGCCTTTATCTGCACGGGGCGCACCCTCAGCTGCATCCACCCCAAACTTCTTGAGCTGCCCTGGACCGGCATCGTCTGTCTTGCGGGCGGTTACGCCGAGATCAACGGACACGCAATTCGCGATCTGTCGATGACGCCCAGCATGCTGCAGCATCTTGCCCCCTATCTTGAGCAATCGGGCGAGGTCATCCGCTTTGAGGGCCTCAACGGCGTCGTGCGCATGAGTGCCGATGCCCCCGATGCCCCCGGATACGCGCGCACCCTGGGCGACGCAGTCACGCAGCTGCAACATTACAGTGTCTACAAGATCTTGATGTCTACATCGCTCGCCAACCACATCGCTCAAGATAAGGCACTTGAGCCGCTGCTGTGCTTTAACGAGCTCGAACTCGAGGTAACCGAAATCTCGCCCCGCGAATGCACGAAGCGCGGGGGCATCCAGTCTGTACTCGACGCCCTCGACCCCCACCACGGAACCGTATACGGCATTGGCGACGCCAGCAATGACGTCTCGCTGATGAACGCCGTCGATGTCGGTATCGCCATGGGCAATGCGCCGGACTATCTCAAGGATAAGGCCGATTACGTGACCGACACCGTCGATCACGACGGTGTCGTTGCGGCGCTCGAGCATTTTAGGCTGATTTAGGCACACTCCATCAAACGCACGCCCGTTGTCCTAAATCGCCAAAACTGCCGCGCCAAACGCCCTGATGTGGCAATATGTTGTCTGCATATTGCATCAATGCAACCTCAGAAAGAATGCGAGAACCCGTGTCCAGTCCGTTTACCAGCTTTTTGGCCCAGCACTTTGACCAGATTAACGACTATCTGGCCACGTTCTTTGACGGACAGGCGACCTCTGCCGATATCGAGCGCTACCTGTATGCGCCGCTCTCGGCTTTTACGGCCAACGCCGGCAAGCGCCACCGCCCGCTTATCTGCATGCTCGCCGCAACCGCAGTGGGCGGTAGCTTTGAGAGCGCCCGCAGCGCCGCGGCAGCCATCGAGCATTTCCAGTCGGGCGCGCTGATCCACGACGACATCGCCGACAACGGACAGCTTCGTCGAGGCAAGCCCTGCATGCACCTTACCGAGGGCACGGGCCTTGCCATCAATTGTGGCGACCTGGCGCTCACCATGGTCACCAAGACGGTTCTCGACGACCCTACGCTAGAGTCCGACGTGAAGCTGCGCGTGCTCCACGAGCTTACCGAGATGATCGTCCGCACCATCGAGGGTCAAGCGCTCGACCTGGGTTGGGTCCGTGACGGGCGCTTTGATATCTCGGTTGATGACTACCTGGACATGGCGACGCACAAGACCGCGTTTTACAGCGGAGCCACGCCGCTTGCCGCCGGAGCCATTATCGGCGGCGGCAGCGATGAGCAAATCGAAGCGCTGCGCGCCTTTGGCCTACACACAGGCCTCGCCTTTCAGATTCAGGACGACCTGCTCAACCTTGTCGGCACTAAGGAAGCCGCCAACAAGGACTTCCGCACCGACATCACCGAGGGCAAGCGCACGCTTGTCGCCGTACACGCCCTCTCTGATGAGCGCCACCACGACGAGGTCGAGGCGATTCTTTCCTCGGGCACCGAGGACCCCGCGCAACTCGCACGTGCCGTAGAGATCTTCCAGCAGACCGGCTCGATCGATTTCGCCCACGCCTACGCGCTGGACCTGACCGCCAAAGCCAAGGCCGCCATCGAGGACGTTTCGCTCGACCCGCATGCGCGCGAGCTGTTCCTCTCCATGGCAGATTTCTTTGTGGAGCGACTCAACTAGCGGGGGTTATAAAACCTGTCAGCAGCGTATTTGGGTACAACTTGCTACACTGTTGAGTGCATGTTTATGCATCCCTTTGCGTTGTCTATCCGACACGTGTTCAAATAGTACGAATGGTACGCCGAAAGGGGTTCGTTCATGGAACCTATTACAACGGGCATGCAGGGAGCAGCCGTCGAGGACGTCCAGTCCCGCCTTCTGCAGCTCGGCTATACAATCGATGACACCGAGGTCTCCGACAAGCGCTTTGGCACCACCACCGAGCAGGCTGTTGGCACCTTTAGGCTCGACAGTGGCCTTCCCGCTGGCTGCGCCGTCGATATCCCCTGTTGGAGCGCCCTGGTAGACGCCTCGTATAAACTGGGCGACCGCACGCTCTATCTGCGCATGCCCAATTTCCATGGCGCCGACGTTCAGGCCCTGCAGCGCGCGCTCAACGTTTTGGGTTTTGCCTGCGGTGAGGACGACGGCTATTTTGGCCCGCACACCGAGGCCGCTCTGCAGCAGTTCCAGGAAAATGTTGGCCTGTTTGCCGATGGCATGGCGTTCCAGGATACCTACGCCTATATCAACCGCCTGCATCACGTGTGGGAGGGCAAGCCCTCGGTTACCGAGGCCGAGTCGCGCATCGGTTTTGCCCGCGCCGCCAACGTGCTCGAGCGCTTCCAGATTGCCGTCATCGGTGAGGACCCCATCGCACGCAGCGTTGCATCGCGCATGTGGAACATCGCCACGGCGACGACCGACAGCAGCGGCATGATGCTTTGCGATTCCGAGGTTCCGACCGACGTGGATCTGGTGCTCGAGATTGCAAGCGATGAGCTGCCCGCAGATGCTGCGCCGCGCGCCACGATCGCCCTTGCCGAGTGTCACAACCTTGCACAGCGCATCCGCACCGCCAATGTCGCCGCGCAGCAAAAGCCCGCGCGCATCCGCATTGAGCTCACGGGCATGACGCGCTACAACGGAACCTTCACCGCAAGTGATGCGCAGACACTCGCCGTACGCCTGCTCGATGGCGTTTGCGATGCCCTCGCAGATTAGGTAAACTAAACGGGTTGCTTTTGGGCAACACCACACATTGGGACGTAGTTCAACGGTAGAACTCCGGTTTTTGGTGCCGGCTGTTGGGGGTTCGAATCCCTCCGTCCCAGCCATTAAAATTGAGCGCCCTGAGCCCATAACGGCCCAGGGCGCTTTCTTGTGAGCAAGCGGAGGGATTCGAACCCGCAAGGGTGCGAATCCGAGGAAACGCGAAGCGTTTTCCAGCGCAGCACGCAAGGAGCGAAGCGACGCAGCGGGGCACGGCCGCCGAAAAGGCGGACGCGGAATCCCTCCGTCCCACAGCCGGCACTTGGGGACGTTCCTAAAGTGCCGGCACTAAAGGAACGTCTCCAAGTGCCGGCCTCCCAAAAATCTACCTTTAAAAGACAGGCGCCCCAGGCCCATAAGGACCAAGAGCGCCTTTCATCTAGAAAATATCAGCCCAGTTCCGAAAAGCGAGCCGCATGCGACAACCAAGTAGTCGCAGGCCCCGGGAGAGTGGGGACACCGGCTTAGGTTTATCGCGAGTTCCGCACGAACAGGAGGCCACTTAATGTGGCCTCCGTCGTGAGCAGGACTGTAGAGCAGGAAACCTAAGCCGGTGTCCCCACTCTCCCGGGGCCGAACGCCCTAGTTGTTGAGCATGCGGTCGAAGCTTCCCGAGTCGCCATCCCGATAGTCTGCGGTCATCAGGATCTCCTGCGGAATGCGCCCGCCTTCACGTAGCACGTTGCGGAACTGCACGCGCGTAACCATGGGCAGATCCTTGATCGTCGCCGCCAGGTTCTGCGGCACGCCCTGGTTGGCAGCCGCGGGCTCGCACGCGCCGCCGGCCTTCACGCGGCGCTTATGCTCGGCAAGCATGGCGCGATACATTCCGGCATGCAGGCGAATCTCAACGACGTTGGCGTTGCGGGCCTGCTCGACGATGCGCGCACCCTCGCGATCGATGTCGCCCACGTAGTAGATATAGGTAAAGCGATAGCCGATCTCGGCCAGGTAATCATCCAGTGCGTGCGAGACGCTCGCCTTGCAGCCGCCGCCAAAGATTACGCCGCCCACCTTGGTACCAAAGAGCTTGGCATGTTTACGTCCGCGCAGGAGCTTGACGATCTCGTCATAGGTATCCAGGTTCTCGACCATAATGAACGGCTTGTCGGCGCCCAGCGTAAAGAAGCCCGTAAAGTGCACCGGACGGTTAGGGGCGACCTTAATCGCCTGCATGCTGATGCCCTTTTCGGTCATACGCCTGATCAGGCGCTCGCCATGCTTGCCGTCAAAAGCCTTTTCGTCATTGAAAATCTGGTAGGCGCGCTGGCGGCGCGAGGCAACCGGAGTATCGGCACCGCGGTTTTGCTCGACCCAAGCCTGGATGATTGCGATTTCCTCGGCAATCTTGCGATTGGACATCTCGTTGTGCTGGGCGCGCTGTGGAGCTTTCTTGCTGTCCTTGCCCTCGACCTTAATGATCTGGGTCTGCTGTTCCTTAATTTTGGAGAGCGCCGTGGGCGTGGGGACGACCTTGAGCAGCTGCCTGCCCAGAACACGGGCTAGGGCAAACGCCGAAACCTCGCCATGGGTAGTCGACTCAGTCTGCTGGGCAGCCGTATCTGCTGCAGCAGAATCGGGCTTCTTCTGAGACTTGCGCTTAGAATCGCCTTGGGAATTGCGCTCGCGCTTCGGCATAGACGCCTGCTTCTGCGGACGAACGGACTTGCTCTCCTTCGCCGGCTGGCGCTTAGGCTGCCCCGAAGAAACCTCGGCCTTCGCATCCTCGTTCTGCGGCGTGGTCTTCTCGGCCGCAGTCTCGGCATGGGAACTGCGGCCCCCACGATGGCGACGGCGGCGAGGCTTGCTCGACGCGCCCTGCTCCGTCTGCTCATCAGTAGGCTGCTGGCCCTTGGCCTCGGCATCAACCTCAAGCTGCGGCTCAACAGGCTTTTGCTCGCGAGCCACCGGCTCAACGGCCTTCTCGTCCTTCTCGCCCTGAGTGGTCGAAGCCGGTTCGCTCTTCTCCTGACGCCTTACGGGATACGCGCGCCCCGCAAAACCACGTCCGGGACGGCATGAACCCGGAGCCTTCTTGGCAGACTCCTCAACATCGTCTGCAACCTCAGAAGACTCTTCAACCTCACGCGCGGCATCCTGCTGTGCAGCCTTAAAGTGAGCACCGCGACGGCGCTTGGGCTCTTGGGCCTCCACGGGCTTTTGCTCCTTCGTGGGCTTCTGCGACTCGGCAGCAACCTCGTTCTCAACAGCCTCGGCATCCGTCTCGCCCTTTTGAGCCACAGCGCGACGGAATCGCTCCTGCTGAGCGCGGCGCTGCGCATCGCGCTTGCCGCCCCCGCCAAAGCCGCCTCGGCCCGCCTTGGCGGTAAAGGCACGCACGACATGCTCATCGAGCAGCTCGTCAGTATCGATATGCTCACGCGGGGCGACTTCTTCCGCAGCAGGCGCCTCAACGGAATCCTCGACAGGCTGCTCCTGGGCATCATGAATCTCGGCATTGATGGTATAGAACGCCGGGCGGCCGTTAATGCCGCTGCCCTCGATCTTGGTCACGATCTTTGCCGCGATAAGCTCATCGCGCATCGCCTTGGTATCGCACTCCTTATCCACGGAGCGAAAAATCTGTGCCAGCGCGCTCGACTTGATCTTGAGTGCCTTGCGGCAGAGCAGGTCGTAGGCAACCAGCTTGGCCCGCTCGGCAGAAAGCGACGTTTGTCCGCTCAGACGCTCAGCCAGAGCATCGACATTTTGTTGGTTATCGGAATATACCGTCTTGGCCACGGGGCCCCTTTCATATGCACACATATACGTCCATATGGTACAACGCGCGCCGCCATCCACGCAAAACATCTGCGAGAACACCCCGACATCACCCGTCTTTACAAAAAAGGCCGGGCCCGCGTTCTGCGGACCCGGCCTTTCCGAGTCATAGAGATGGAAGATCCAATCCGTCCGATCGGCTAAGCCTTGGCGGCCTCAGCGTCGGCAGGAGCCTCGGCGGCAGCAGCGCGACCATACTCGGCCTTGCCCATCTCGGACCACTCGGGCTCCTCGTCGGGCATGGAGCCGGCCTCCTTGCCGAAGAACTCCTTGAGGCAGTTGACGGCAACGATGAGGCCCAGGACCATCAGCAGGACGGCAAAGACGAGCTGCAGGCCCTTGGTCGCGGCGACGGAGACGGCAGCCGTGGTGGCGGTAGCCGGGATGGTACCGAAGAAGCCGTAGGCCTGGACGGCGGTCATGCAGCCCATGGCGCTCTGGACCAGCGAGGTGAAGGTGCAGCAGAGCAGGAAGACGACGGGCACGTAGAGCATCCAACCCTTGCGGCCGGTGCACTTGCAGAACACGGCGAGGGTGATCATGGTCATACCGCCGAGCAGCTGGTTGGAAGCACCAAAGAGCGGCCAGATGTTGGCATAGCCACCAAAAGCGAGGGCGAGACCAGGAAGCAGGGTGACAACCGTGGCGAACCAGGGGTTGCCGAGGACCTTCATGTAGCCGGCCTTGGACTCGATGGCCAGGGCGTCGTTGGTCTGGGCAAAGAACTCAGAGAACGAAGTGCGGGCGATGCGGGCGACGGCGTCGAGCGAGGTCAGGGCCAGAGCGGAGACGTTCATGGTCATGAAGACGGTAGCGAGCGTGCCGTCAACACCGAAGGCCTGCATACCGCGGGAGATGCCAGCGGCGAAGATCTGGAACGGGGTGGAAGCGACACCGGCGTTGAGGGCGCCAGTACCGGCGGTGTTCATATCGGAGAACATGATGCCGGCGACGATGATGGCAAGGATGCCGACGAAGGACTCGACGATCATGGCGCCGTAACCGACCTTGACGGCGTCCTGCTCCTTCTCGACCTGCTTAGAGGAGGTACCGGAAGAAACGAGGCTGTGGAAACCGGAGAGAGCACCGCAAGCAACGGAGACAAACAGGACCGGGAACATCATGCCGGAGGCAGTGGAGAAGCCGGTAAAGACCGGAGCGGTGATAGTGGCCTGACCGTTGACGCCCAGGACGACGATGCCGAGGACAGCGCAGACGATCATGACGATCATCATGATGGAAGTGAGGTAGTCACGCGGAGTCTTGAGCATCTGGATGGGCATAGCGCCAGCGAAGACCAGGTAGACCATGACGACGGCGAACCACTGGAACTTATCCAGGTAGACCGGGAACTGCATACCGACGGCGAACATGAGAACCATGAGGACCACGCCGGTGATGAACTCGGCAGCGCCGGTGAGGTTGAACTTCTTCTGGGCCCAACCAAAGGCGATAGCGACGAAGGTGAACAGGATGGAGATGGTACCAGCGCAGCCGGCGGCATAGGACTTGGTGAAGTCGATGGCACCGGTAGCAGCACCAGAAGCGTCAACGGCCGGGGTGAACATGAACGTCTTGCAGACCATGTCGGTGAAGGCGGCGATGACAATGATGCAGAACAGCCAGCAGAACAGCAGGAACAGGCGACGGCCGGTCTTGCCGATGTACTTCTCGATGAGCTGAGCCAGGGACTTGCCGTTGTTCTTCATCGAGGCGTACAGGGCGCCAAAGTCGTGGACGGCGCCAAAGAAGATGCCGCCGACGAGGACCCAGAGCACGACGGGCAGCCAGCCAAAGGCCATGGCGACGATCGTACCCGTAACAGGGCCAGCACCGCAGATCGAGCTGAACTGGTGCGAGAACGCGGTGAAGGCGGAGACGGGCGAGAAGCTCTTGCCGTCCTTCATGCGCTTGGCCGGCGTGAGGGCCTCTTTGTCAACGCCCCACTTGTTGGCCAACCAGCGGCCGTAGCCCAGATAGCCGCAGGCGAGCACCGCCGCGGCCACAACCATGAGCAAAACTCCGTTCATTACATTTCCTCCTCTAAAAAGAACTACTCAGACATAAAAAATGAGGGCCGTCGGTTGCGCTCGACGGCCCTCATCTTCATCAGCCGCCCGTTATCGTACGGGCTAGCTGTATGTGCTAACCCGCATCAGATAATTACTACGCTGATAATGTTTAGCTGATGCGTGAACATGTCTGAGAAATCCTCTTCAATCATGATGTGAACGATCCGTGCGTGTTCACATCCCCCAGTGGATGAAAAGGAGTATGAAACTTTAGTTGCCTAAAGTCAACGCAAATATGTAATGAATTTTCAACTTTTTTTGAATTTCTCGGTATAAAACGCCACTGACCTCGGACTTTACCCAACAAAAGTTTTTGCATGAGAGATGCCCCCGAGAGCGGCGGGAGCCGGGCGGCGCATATGAACTTTCCTGCTCTACAGTCCTGCGCAAGACGGAAAGCACATTAAGTGCTTTCCTTTGCGTGCGGAACTCGCGATAAAGTTCATATGCGCCGCCCGGCTCCCGCCGCTCTCGGGGGCTCCCGTCCCAAATGTGCGGAGCAAAGCTCCGCACACCAACTTTTTCTTTCAGCTAAAGCACGCCGGAAATTCGACGCTGGCTTGTTAATCTTGCTGGACGTTGTCGACGCCAAACCAGCTCGGAAGCTATATCGATACAGGAAGGTCCCCGGCGCTGCCCGGGCGCCAGGGACCGCGCCTTTGCGGCTACAGCGTCATGTTCGGATCGGCGTCGACGTCGAACGGCGAGATTTCTCCTCGATCTAATTTACGGCGGGCGACCTCCGCGATCATGGCGGCGTTGTCGGTGCATGCCGAGAGAGGCGGCACCGTTACGCGGATCCCCTGACGCCCGAGCTTCTTGATCATCATCTCGCGCAGATGCGGGTTGGCCGAGACGCCGCCGCCGATGCAGTATTCCTTGCATCCGGTGGCATGCAGCGCGTTCTTGGCCTTCTTGTACTGCACGTCAAAGACCGCGGCCTCAAACGAAGCCGCCAGGTCGGGCAGATGAATCGTACGCCCCGCTTTGGTCTCCTGCTCAATGTAGAGCGTCACGGCCGTCTTAAGGCCCGAAAGCGAGAACCGATAGTCTCCCCTACTATTGAGCGCACGGGGGAAGTCAATCGCCTTTGGATTGCCCGTCTCGGCCAGTTTGGAAATGATGGGGCCGCCGGGATAGCCCAGGCCCAGCGCCTTAGCCACCTTGTCGAAGGCCTCACCCACGGCGTCGTCGAGCGTCTCGCCGAGCACCTCGTAGTCGCCCCACGCCTTGACGTGAACAAGCATGGTATGACCGCCCGAGACGAGCGTGAAGATAAACGGCGGTTTGAGATCGGGCTGCGCCAGCAGGTTGGCGAACAGATGGCCCTCAAGGTGATTGACGCACACGAGCGGCTTGCCGGCGGCATAGGCAAAGCCCTTGGCGAAGGCGACGCCCACCACCAGAGCACCCACCAGGCCCGGACCCTGTGTCACGCCAACAGCGGCGAGTTCGCTCGGCGCGATGGCCCCGCCCTCAAGACCAAGCGATGCTGCGGCATCCTCGAGCGCCGCGTCCACGACGCTCACGATAACCTCAACGTGCTTGCGCGAAGCGATCTCGGGCACTACGCCGCCAAAACGGGCATGAAAATCAATCTGCGTCGAAACCTGATTGGCCAGCATATTACCGTCCGCATCGATAATCGCCACAGCCGTCTCATCGCACGAACTCTCGATGGCAAGCACCAGGCGACGGCGCTCAATTTCGGCGCGCTCCTCAACGGTGCGCTCGGGTGCAGGTAGCGGCCATACGCGCTGCTCAGCCGCCGTCGGCTCGGGCGAAGCGTTGTCAACCGGGAGCACCAAGGGCAGCGGCGCCGTCATGACGATGGCGTCTTTGCCAGCACCGTAGTAACCACGGCGGCGGCCCGCCTCGGTAAAGCCCAGGGAAGCATAGAGCGCAATAGCGCCCTCGTTGCCATCCTCAACCTCGAGCGAGGCGGTCGTGCAGCCGAGCATCTGGGCATCGTAGCTCACGTGCGACAGCAGCTTGCGAGCAATACCCTCGCGGCGATGCTTCGGGTCGACGGCAACATCCAGAATCTGCACGTCACCGTCTACGACCATGCCACCGGCAAGCCCCAGCAGCTGACCGTCGTCGTGCGCCACCCACCAGCTGCGCGGCGCCGCAACATCCTCGCCCAGCTCGGACAGGAACATGCCCGGCGTCCACGCCTCGTGCCCGGCGTCTTCAAAGCAGGCGGCCTCCAGCGCACTCGCGCCCTCGGCGTCCGCCGCACCCATGGGGCGAAATTGCAGATGGCGACCGGCGAGCTCATCGGCGACGCCCGTAATTTCGCTCTGCGCGCTCTCGGCTAGACCGAGGCGTTTGCGCTCGTTTTCCTCGGCATCAGAAAGGCGCGTATAGATCGGTAGGACGCGGGCCGGATCGCCGTCACCCGCGGCATGCGCAAGGAGGAGGCCCTCGCCCGAAGGCCACCACAAGCCGCGCTCTACGCAGCGAGCGGCCTCATCCTCGCCCAGCAGCTTGCCATAGCGCACGAGACCGTCGCCAGTCAGCTGAACCTGGTCCCAGTCCGCGGCTTGGCGCCACTCATCAAGCGCTACGGCAGCCTTGACCACGTGCTCGCGCTCAAACTGACGCTCGGGGCCCTCGTCGCCCAGCACATACAAAGCCGGATACACCTCGCCGCGCATGGCATCGGCCAGAATGCCGAGCTTGCCACGCACGCCGGCCTTCCACGCGGTCCATGCGCAGGCATCGAGCGTCGACACACCCAACAGCGGCACGTTGGCACCGCGCGCCAAGCCCTTGGCGGTGGAAATGCCGATACGCACGCCGGTAAACGAACCCGGGCCGCGACCGACGACGTAACTGCCCACGTCAGCACGGTCCATGCCAGCCCGAGCAAGCACGCTGTCGACGGTATTCACGAGCTCCACATTGGCATGGCGACGACACATATGGTCGCCACTCACCAGCTTCGCCTCGCCCGTCTGTCCATCAATCCAGCTTGCCGCGCAGGCAAGCATATCGGTCGAAGTATCGAGCGCCACCACCAGCGCGTAATCGTTATGCAAGCTCATCTCGTACAGCCTTATCAATCAAATCGGAAAGCTCCGCTGCGCGCCCGCCGTGTGCCTCGAGCGTTATCGTTCGCACGTCGCTATCGTTCTCATCACGCTTAAGCGTTACCGAAAGATACTCGTCCGTCAGTTCGTCCTGGAACTGTTCGCCCCACTCCAACAGACAGGCACCCTCATAGCCCAGTACATCGAAAATGCCCGTATCCTCGAGCTCGTAAGCATGCTCCAGACGGTACAGGTCAAAGTGGAACAGCGGAATACGCCCCTGGTCATGAACAGCCATGAGTGCAAATGTGGGGCTCGTGACCATATGGCCGTCTCCCAGACCACGCGAAACGCCCTTGGTAAAGTGGGTTTTGCCCACCCCGAGACCACCGGTCAAGATCAGCACATCACCATCTTCCAGGCACGGCGCAACCAGCTCGCCAAAATGCTCTGTATCGGCAGAGCAAGCCGTTTTATAAATACCTACCCCCAGGCGCTCCAGGGACATATATGCTCCTTATTATTCCGAGGCACCCTCTGGCGCGGGATGCCGCTCCAGATAGTCGCCCAGCATCTTAAAGTCTTCCTCCAGCAGCTCCTGCCACGCCGGATTACGCAGCGCCGCCGCCGGATGGAACGTGGGCATCACCACAAAATGCCCCATTTGATGGAACCTGCCGCGCAGCTTGGTGATGCCGATCTCGGTCTTAAGCACAAAGTGCGTCGCGGGGTTACCGAGCGTCACGATGATATCGGGCCAAATGCTTCGAATCTGCTCACGCAAAAACGGTGAACAGGCCAGCACTTCCTCGGGCCGAGGATTGCGATTTCCCGGTGGGCGACACTTGAGCACGTTGGCAATGTAGACGTCTTCGCGCTTGAGGCCAGCCAGCGACAGAATGCCGTTGAGATCCTCGCCCGCCGCCCCCACAAACGGTTCGCCTTGCAGATCCTCGTTACGCCCCGGCGCCTCACCGATAAACATGACGCGGGCGTGGGGGTTTCCCACACCAAACACGATGTTATGGCGCGACTGATAGAGCTGGCAGAGATGACAGTCGCCTAAAACAGCCTCAATCTCCTCGAGCGCAACCTCGCGCGGCGCCTGGTGACTATGTCCGGGGATGTGCATGACACCCATAGCGGCTCCTACACGTAGACCTTGTCGAGACGCATGCCAAAGCCGCAAGCAACCTCGTAGTTAATCGTGCCGCGCAGGCGCGCCATCTCGTCCATGGTGATCTCGGCATCACCGTCGCGGCCGATAATGATCATCTCGTCGCCATACTCGGCCTCGGGAATCTCATGCGCCGGATTGGACTGGATGGCGACCATAAACTGGTCCATGCAGATGTTACCCACCTGACGCACACGTTCACCGCGATACAGCACGTCCATACGATTGGAGAGCGTACGCGAAAGACCGTCGGCATATCCAATCGGCAGCGTGCAAATCTGAACGCGTGTGCGCGGCACGCGATAGGTAAATCCATAGCCCACGCCTTCGCCCATTGCAGGATGTGCCACACGCGTCACGCGCGCATGAACGCTCATGACGGGGTCCAGCTGCATCACACGGCTGCTCAGCTCGCACGGTTGCATGCCATACAAACCAACGCCGGCGCGAATCATATCAAAATGCATCGAGGGATCGAGCATCGAGGACGGCGTGTTGGCACAGTGCACGATGCCGCACTCAAAACCAGCGTCCTTAATGGCCTGAACGGCCTCGGTAAAGCGCTGGCACTGCAGCTTGTAGTCCCAACCGCCAGGCTCATCGGCCGTTGCAAAGTGCGTAAAGACGCCATCACACTGGATACCGCGATGGAAGCTAATACCACGAACAAAGTCGAGCACCTGCGTGTAGTGAACACCGATGCGGTTCATGCCCGTCTCGATGGCGAGATGATACTTGCCAACCTTGCCTGCCGCGACAGCGCACTCGCCATAGGCAAGGGCGAAATCGGACGTATAGACCGAAGGCATAATGTCAAACTCAAGCAGTGTGGGAATAGCCTCGATAGGCGGCTCGCTTAGGATCAGGATGGGTTTTGTGATCCCGCCCTGTCGAAGCTCAACGCCTTCACTAACCGTCGCCACGGCAAACATGTCGGCACCGGCCGAATACATGATTTTGGCGCACTCGACGGCACCATGTCCATAGGCATCGGCCTTGACCACGCAGCACAGTCGCTGACGTGGATCGAGCAGGTTCTTGTAAGCCCTCGTGTTGCGGCGAAGCGCCCCTCGGTCAATCTCAACCCAGGACCAGCGCGTCAAATCGGCTTTATTCATGATTAGTCATCCGACCCTTCGTCCATGATTCCCAGATCATCGAGTGCATCCTTTGCCGCCAATTCCATGGCAGGACCGATCAAGTCGATCAGATCGGTCGCAATAACACTCTTCTCACCGTACTCCGTCGCCGCGGCAAAACCCGCGTAACTGTGAAGCGCAACGGCATACGAATACAGCAGCTCCCAGCGATCCATCTCATCACGCATGGTAGCCAGTGTGCCAGCCAAAATGCCCGCAAGAACATCGCCCGAACCGGCAGTCGCCAACGACGCCGGACCCGAGAGCGGCAAAAGCACGCGCTCAACGCCACAGATAGCCGTCGTCGGCCCCTTGGCAATAACCACGAGATTGTCGGAGCCAGCAGCCCAGACAACCTTCTGCGCGGCCGCAATTGCAGTCCCCAGATCGTTAACCTCGTCACCGGCAACCAAGCGCGAAAGCTCGCGATAGTGCGGCGTCATGACGAGTGGCTGCTCACGGCGGTACATCTCAGGGTTGCTATCGATACCGTCGATAGCAATCTTAGAAAGGCAGTTGAGCGCATCGGCATCAAGGATCAGCGGCACATCAAGCTCCAACAAGCCCGAAACCACCTGCATGGCGCCGGCAGACGTCGTCATGCCGGGACCGCACAGTACGCAGCTGTACTTCTTTGCAATCTCGCACACGGTCATACGAGCAGCGGCACCAAAAGAGCCGCGGGAATCAGACGGAATAGCAAAGACGGGAATCGAAGGAAGTGCCATGCGAATAAGATTAGCGCAGGCGTCAGGAGCCGCGACTGCCACGTAACCAGCACCCGCGCGAGCTGCAGACTTGGCCGCCATAATGGCAGCACCAGGATATTGCGCAGATCCGGCGACAATAAGCACAGAGCCACGGGAATACTTATCGATATTCGTAGGAAGTGGAGCAAAGAAATCAACTAAGTCACCGGGCTCGACAATCTCGGCGGCGTGGTCGACATCATCGATGACCTCGTCAAGACGGTCGTAAAGATTGCCGCAGATCAAATCGCCAGCATACTCAGGGCCATCGGCGCTATACAAACCAATCTTGGGCGCAATCATCGTCACCGTATGTTCGGCACGAATGCAGTCGTCATCAACAACGCCCGTCTCGGCATTCAGGCCCGAGGGGACATCAATGGATACGACACAATCGGCGCATTCATTGACCGTAGGAATCCAGATGGAGAACGGCGCACGCAGATTCCCGTGAAAACCGGTACCAAAAATGGCATCGACAACAACATCGGCCTTATCGATCAAAACCTCGAGTTCGTCACGCGAAGGGCCGACGCAAACGTGCACATCGCGGCCGGCAGTACGACGAGCAACATGACGTGCCAGAGCAGCAGGAATCTCATCCGGTTCAACCGGAGAAACGATATCCACGTCCACACCCTTATGGCTCAGGATATCGGCGGCAACCCAACCGTCGCCGCCATTATTACCAAAACCGACCAGAAAGAGAACCCGATCGGGATTGAGCTTCAAGACCTCGTTGGCGGCAAACTCACCCGCTAGCTCCATAAGCTCGGCCTTCGAAGTCCCTTCGCGTTCGATGATATCCTCGAGACGAACGACTTCTTCGGTACTCAAAACCGGTTTCATCTATGCTCCTAGCGTATCTTGCGAAGCATCGCCCAGGTGCTCCGTCAATGCTGAATTCTGCAGCTGCTCAAGCTCATCTAAAACAGAGCGAGCCTCTTTAAATGTCTGCGCAACGCGTTTCTTAGTGCTCACCTTTTCATCTTTTGGCTTAGGCCGAGCATCTTCGGTAATCGCGATGGCATTCGCAACGGCTAAGTCTCCTGTAAGGGTAATGGAAAGAGCGACCTCAACAACACCCAGCTCATGAGCGATCTCGAGTGCACGGCCCGAAAGCAGCGCCTTCGGTTTGCCGAGTTTATCACGCGTTACCGAAACATCCTTGCGACCCACGCCTTGACTAAAACCCGTGCCGAGAGCTTTAAGCACCGCCTCGCGCGAAGCAAAGCGGCTCGCATAGTGAGCAGCGGGACGCGATGATGCATCGCAATACGCACGCTCTTCTTCGGTAAACACACGCCGAGCAAACGACGGCGTCTTTTCAAGAATTGATTTCATACGGGAAATCTCGACGATATCAACGCCGATACCAGCTTCAGCCATGTTCACCTCCATATCGCACAGACTAAGTTATTGTAGCCCGTTCACAGAAGATGCGACAAACGAGGGTTATAAAACACAGCTACTATGTGAGACAAAAGCCCGTAAACGCAAAAAAGGGGGAGGCCGCGAGGCCTCCCCCTTCTCAGTTCAAGCGTACGGCTCGGTGCCGTCCACCGGTCAGCGGCGCCCTGGCCTCCCACGGGCTGACCCCGCAGTACTC
>JAXKGF010000063.1:0-10798 GCA_036550515.1 Collinsella sp. | reverse complement strand
CTCGGGCGGCGCGCCAGGGAGATAGTGGACGAGATAGTCGAGAAGCGCGGTCTCAAGAAGGAGTAACATCGGGACTTGCAGCGACGGACCTCAGGACACTCTTACACCACGTCTGCGCGCGCGACCGCGGTCTGGTCGGCAGTTCCAGATTTTGCCGCATACTTCCGAAAATAGGGGGTCAGATAAAGCCCCAGACGTTGCTTTTTGCCTAAAAATACTCGTCGAGGAAGTTGTTGACTGTGCTCCAGTAGAGCTCGGGGTCAACTTGCGCACTCTTGGCGTGGGTGGCGCCATGGATGGTGAGCTTTTGCTTGACCTTGCTGGCGCACGCCTCGTAGTTTTGGTCGAGCATGTCGTACGGCACAAAGGTGTCCTGGTCGCCGTGGATAAACAGCATGGGAACCGTCGCGTGTTTGAGTTGCTCCACACTGCTCGCCTTATGGAAGTCGTAGCCTGCGCGCACGTTGCACACCAAGTTTGCTACATCGAGCAAGGGAAAGCTGGGCAGGCCGAACACGTTCTTGAGCTGCAGAGAAAACTCGTCCCAAACACTCGTATAACCGCAGTCCTCGATAATGCATTTCACGTTTGCGGGCAGAGATTCCCCCGCGACGTTCATGGCGGTTGCCGCACCCATCGACTCGCCAAAGACCAAGATGCGCGCCTCGGGGTCAGCCTGAACGATTCGCTCGATCCATGCGACGACGTCGAGGCGCTCGGGCCAGCCCATGCCGATATAGTCGCCGCCGGAGCGCTCGTGGGCGCGGGCGGCAGGCGCGAGCACGTTCATGCCGCGGTCGTGGAATCGCTTGACGTATCGGGCCATACCGATGGGCTCGTTGGTATATCCATGCAGGCAGACGGCGTAGTCGTGTGTGCTCTCCGAAGCAGCAAAATACCAAGCGGCAAGCTCGGTTCCGTCATCTGCGGTGAGGCTGCTGCTCTCGCGATTCTCTTTAAACCACGCCCGCGCCTCGGTGTCCTCGGCATCCGGCTGCTCACCTTCTTTGTCGTTCTTGCTATCCTGCATCATCTTCATGGTGTACGGCGCTTGGGGGTTCAGGGCAAAGTCAAACAAAAAGTTGCCGGCAAACCCGAGCAGCGCAACGACAACCACCAGCGCAACGATGCCGGCTATCTTGAGCTTTCGATGGGAACGTGCGTTTTGAGCCATGCGGTATTCTCCTATAAGATGTTAATATATCAACATTCAATGCAAGCGCATTATGGATGTTCGCCGTTGATGCGTCAACAAACAAAGAATGGGTAAACAAAGGGTCACGTAAGGTGCAAATTTCGCACGTATCCAGACGCTTTGATATAGTGTTGAGAACTCTTTACTATTGGAGGATGTAACCGGCATGTCCGATTCGAGCGACAGTTCTAAGCCGCGACCCAAGACCGCGGCCGTTCCACACTACACGGTGGGCGAGGAGATCATGAACTCCGTCACCCATGGTGTCGGCTGCCTGCTGGGTATCGCGGGCCTGGTGCTCCTGATCGTATTCGCCGCCCTGCGCGGCGGAGGCCCAGCCCACATGGCCGCGGCAATTGTCTATGGCGTCAGCATTATCCTCGAATACCTAGCCTCCACGCTCTACCACGCGATTCAGCCCGCGCGCGCCAAGCGCGTGTTTCGCATCATCGACCACAGCTGCATCTACCTGCTCATTGCGGGCAGCTATACGCCGTTTTGCCTTATCACGCTCGCAAATGACGGCGGCCCCGCGCTGTTCTTTGCCGTATGGGCCATCGCCATTATCGGCATCGCCCTCGAGTGCTTTATGCGCGAGCGTCAACCGCACTGGGTAAGCGGCCTGGTCTACCTGCTGATGGGCTGGCTCGTCGTCTTTAAGCTGCCCGAGCTCGTGGCGCTGCTCAACCCCGTGGCACTTGCCCTGCTCGCCGTCGGCGGCGTGTGCTACACCGCGGGCGTGCCGTTCTATATCGCCAAAAACGTGCGCTACCTGCACAGCGTGTTCCACCTGTGGGTGCTCGCCGGCAGTATCTTCCAGTTCATGGCGGTGATCCTCTTCGTAATCTAGCGACCACGCCCACGGCCCCGCTCGCACGGGCGACCGGCGCAATTGCCGTATCCGCCATCAACGTTTTACCCTAACGTCCCGAATCTTGGAGGTTCGAGAAACTCCCGATGGACATAACCATCTCCCTTATTACCACGCTCGTCCTTACGCTTATCAACGGCTACTTCTCCATGTCCGAGATGGCTCTCACCACGGCCAAGCGCGCCGTGTTGGAGCACGATGCCGAGGAGGGCGATAAGCGTGCCGAGCGTGCCGTCCAGCTCGCCGCCGACTCCGATCAGCTGTTGGCCACCATCCAGGTCGCCATCACGCTCGTGGGCTTCGCCTCGTCTGCCGTCGCCTCGACGAGCCTGTCCGACCCGCTTGCCACGTGGCTCATGAGCTTTGGCATCGCGCCGCTTTCCGCCATCGCGCGCGGCCTGGCGCCGGTCATCATCACCGTCGCCGTCGCCTTTGTGTCCATTGTGATCGGCGAGCTCGTGCCCAAGCGCATCGGCCTCGCTAACGCCGAGGGCGTATCCAAGCAGGTCGTGGGACCGCTCTCCGTGTTCCAAAAGATCGCCCGCCCGCTCGTGTGGCTGACTGGCGCCTGCTCTGACGGCCTGGCCCGCATCCTGCGCATCAAGAGCGCCGATGACCGCCAGAACGTCTCGGAGGAAGAGATCAAGTACATGGTCTCGGAGCAGGACGATCTGCTCGACGAGGAAAAGCGCATGATCCACGAGATCTTCGACCTGGGCGACACCGTGGCTCGCGAGGTCATGGTGCCGCGCGTGGACACCACCATGTGCGAGGACGACGAGACGGTCGCCGACGTGCTGTCCACCATGCGCCAGACCGGCTTCAGCCGCATCCCCGTCTACCACGAGGATCCCGACAACGTCGCGGGCATCGCGCACATCAAGGACCTGATCCAGCCCGCGCTCGACGGCAAGGGCGACCAGCCCATCGCCGATTATCTGCGCGACGCCACCTTTGTGCCCGACACCAAGGACATCCTGCCGTTGCTGTCCGAGATGCAGACCTCGCACGACCAGATCGTGGTCGTCGTGGACGAGTACGGCGGCACGGCCGGCATCATCACCATCGAAGATATCGTCGAGGAGATCGTCGGCGAGATCGAGGACGAGTTCGATCCCGACAACAAGTACCTCACGCGCCTTTCGCGCCGTGAGTGGCTTGTCGATGGGCGTTTTTCGTGCGATGACGCGATTGAGCTTGGTTGGCCGCTCGAGGAAAGCGATGATTATGAGACCATCGCCGGCTGGATTTTGGAGCTTTGCGACTCGGTGCCCGATATCGGAGAGGTGTTTGAGGTCGCGGGGTACAAGTTCAAGGTACAGTCGATGCGTGGCCAGCGCATCTCGCTCATTCGCGTGATCGCTCCGGCCGAAACCGATAAGAAGGATTCCGAGTCCTCGGCAGAGAAGCCGGCGGCGTCGGGTGCGGGCTCTGCGGATCCGCACGATGGCGACGAGTAGGGCAAGGAAGAGTAGGGGAGAGTTATGGCAGGCCTGTTCAACATCCTTAAGGTCACCGTCAGCGAGGACAAGATTTGCGCGCACGTGCTGGTGAACCCCGGCATGCCGCTCATGACCTCGGAGGATATCGAGGCCACGGCGCGCGTGTACTACCTGGTGCCCGCGATTGCCAAGCATCTGTGCCTGGGCGATTCGGGTCGCGAATTCCAGGACTGCATGGGCCAGACCGAGCTTTGCCACCTGCTGGAGCACGTGACGGTCGAGCTCATGAACGAGACCGGGCTTGCCGGCAGCATCTCGTGCGGTCGCACGCGCGTGAGCGAGCATGACGAGCGCGTCTTTGAGGTTGAGCTTTCGTGTCCCGACGATGCGCTGGCCATTGGCGCGCTGTCTTCGGCCACCTTTATGATGGACTGGGCGTACCTGCATGCCGATCAGCCGGCCCCCGACGTGGAGGGCACGGTCGCAGGCCTGCGTAACCTGGTGCTGGGCATGCGTGCCGAGGCCGAGGGCAAGGACCCGCACGAGGCCGTTGCCGCTGCGAACGGCGAGGACGTGGCCGAGGATGCGCCCGAGGGCGACGCTCCTGCCGACGCCGACACTGAACCTGTTGCCGAGGCGCCTGCCGAGCCCGAGTCTGCGGAGCCCCAAGGCGTCCCGAGCTTTGACGACGAGCCGCAGATGCCAATCGATACCGAGGGTGCGGTCGCCGAGAACCACGAGGCCCCCGCGGCCGTCTTTGGCGGTGCGGCAACGGCCCCGTCCGGCTCGGCGCACGAGGGCAACCTGCCGCTCGTCGATGGCGCCGGCGAGAACCCGGCCGCCACGGTCGCCATGCCGGCTATGCCGCAGGAGTAGGCTCACTCGCTTATCACCATCATGTACCTGCGCTTTTACCGTATGCAGATGAGCGCGACGGCAAGTGTTGCGCTGCGGGTATAATGGACAGCATTCAAACGGTGGGCATCGAGGTGCCCGCAGGAGAGGAATGATCATGGGAAAGACTTTCAGCTTTGTCTCCGGTGCGCTCTTTGGTGCTGCCGCCGGCGCTATCATCGGCGTTGCTCTGGCCCCGCGCTCGGGTGCCGAGACCCGCGCCATGGCCGCCGATATCGCCAATGACGCCTGGGACAACATGCGTGACACCTACGAGCACAGTGCCGAGGAGGCTCGTGCCGCGGTCAGCGACTTTGGTCCGATGGTCGATGCCAAGACCGATGACCTGCGCGCCAAGGTCGACCTGGCCCGCGAGCGCATGGATCAGCTTCGCGAACAGCTCAACGACGCCATCTCGGGCGGCAACGTGACGCCCGCTGCCGACGTCGTAGTCGAGAACGTCGCCGAGGCCGACACCGAGGCCACGGAGCCCTCGACCGAGGCATAATGCGCGCAGGGGATTTTGTCGGCGTCAAGGTTTACCGTAAGCCTGCCGAAGACAAGCGCACCAAAAAGGATGGCACGCCGCGCAGCCCTAAAAAGCTCGGCAAGATTCACTTTCCCGTCTTTACCCCGGGCGGCACGCGCGTGGTGGGCTTTATGGTCCGCCAGTCCGATATCGCGGGCATGATCGAGCGCCCCGACCGGTTTGTGGCGCTCGATGCCATCGGCGTCTATGAGGGTGCTGTCGCGGTCGACGACGTCAAGGGCACCTACGATGCCGCCGCGGCCAAGCGCCTCGATATTAACCTGGACGATTGCATCATCTGGGTTGGCATGGACGTGCGCACGGAATCGGGCGATGTCGTGGGCTACTGCTCGGACGTTGAGTTCAAGCCGCGCTCGGGCATTGTGCAGACGTTCTATGTGACCGCCAGCGCCGCATCGAGCATGTTGGTGGGCGACACGCAGGTGCCGCCGACGATGCTGCGCGGCTACGAGAACGGCGCGATGATTGTCTCGGACGAGGTCAAGACGCTTGGGTATTCGGGCGGCGCGGCCGCTAAGGCTGCCGAGGCCAGTGTCGTGGTGGGCGATAAGGTCAAGAAAGGCGCCAAGGTGCTCGATGACAAGGGGTCGGTCGCCGTGGACAAGGGCAGCCGCGCACTGGGCAAGCAGCTCGGCAAGACGCGCGGTATGTTCAAGGCCTTTAAGGACGAATATCAAAAGGCGAGCGGGGGCTCGTCAAAAGCTAGCAAATAGCGACGTACCAAATGATGGGAGGCGAGCCGGAGACATGTTGCTCCGGCTCGCTGTGTTTATGGGGGAGGGCATATGCGCCAAAACGGATCTAACTTAAACGGGCGCTCGGGTGCGCGTCCGACGGCGCGCCGCGACCTGGGGCAGCTGCCCAGCGGTCAGCGTCGACGTCGCCGTAAGCCCGGCGCGATGTACCTCAACCATAGCCGTGGGTTTAGCGATCGCAGCGCGCGCATCGGCAACGGTCGCTCGCCGCGTCGACCGTCCCGTCTGCCCTATGCGCTCATCGCCGTGGGTTGCGCGCTCGTGCTGTTTATCGCTGCCGTCGTGGGCTACGTCAACCGCAGCGTGGACGTGGAGCTCAACGGGCAAAAGACCGCGGTGCGCGTGGGCTCTACGTTGCAGAATCTTATCGACGATCAAAGCCTGACCGAAACGTACGACGCCGGCGATCTGCTGGCCGTCGACGACAGCGTGCTCAAGCGCCATGGCGGCGAAAAGCTGTCGGTGAAGGTCGACGGCAAGCGCGTGAAACAAGGCAAATGGGATAGTCGCGAGCTTACGGGTGGCGAGAAGGTGACGGTCAAGGATGGCCGCAACGTGTACGAAAAGCACGAGGTCCAGGCCACGACTATCGAGCCAAAGCTTAAGGTCGAGGGCACGGGTGCCATTGAGTATGTCAAAACCTGGGGCGTTCAGGGCCGCTCCGAGGTATGGGTCGGCGAGCAGTCGGGCAAGACGCAGGACCGCGGCGAGGTCGTGCCCGCCACCGACTGCGTGGTCGAGTGCGCAAGCGTAGCGCCCAAGGGCAACGAAAAGTACGTGGCCCTGACATTTGACGAGGGTCCGAGCGGCGCGACCAAGCAGATCTTGCAGGTGCTCAAGGAAAAGGGCGTCACGGCGACGTTCTTCCTTTCGGGCGATGCCGCGGAAGCCTCGCCCGCTACTGCCAAAGCGATTGTCGATGCCGGGTGCGAGATTGGTTCCAACAGCTACAGCGATGATTCTCTCAAGGGCGAGGATCGCGAGACGGTACGCAAGCAGATCACGAAGGGCACCGAGGCGATTAAGTCGGCGACCGGCGTCGAGACGATGTTGCTGCGCGCCCCCTACGCCGCGTTTGATGAGCAAAACTGGATTGACTCGATGGATCTGGTGTCCGCCGTGGTTTCGTGGAATATCGATTCGGGTGACTGGCTGCTCAACGGCGCCGACGAGCAAGTATCGACCGTGCTCGACTCGATGACGCCGGGCAATATTGTGCTGCTCACCGATAGCGATGAGTGCGCCGAGCAGACGCTCGAGGCGCTGCCGCAGATTATCGATGGCCTTGTCGCCGACGGCTACAAAATCGTGACGCTCAGCGACCTGGTCAAGACGGACACGGCATTGAGCAAAAAGCTCACCTCGCTCACCAAGGTTTCCATGCCCAAAAACGCCGTGTTCCCCCAACTCCCCGAGGACGACGATACCACAGAGTAGTCATTGGGGATGTGCTTAAACGACTGGTCGTTTAGGGCGGTCTTAATCGCTTTGTCCCACCACACCCATCCGGCTCTATGTCACGGATACGTCAGCGTTTGGTATGCCTGCGATGTGCAGTGCATAAATTCGGTGCCGCAGCGCGATGCTGATGCTATAGTTACTGCGGTTAATGAGGGTCAAGAGAAAGGTTACAGGTGAAATCCAAACCTCGACCATACAGTCGATGACCCCATGCAGGTGCTTTCTGCGCGTGCACGGGGTGTGAGCGCCGAGCGGCGTGCCGCCCGCGCATGCGTATACATATCTAAAAGTCCACGGATTGCGCGCCGGCATGGTCGCGCGGTCCGCAGGAATAATGATGGGGAGCACCATTGAATTATCTGAGTGAGATGCTCAAATTGCCGGTCTTGGACGTC
Source organism: Collinsella sp. (assembly GCA_036550515.1). GTDB lineage: Bacteria > Actinomycetota > Coriobacteriia > Coriobacteriales > Coriobacteriaceae > Collinsella. The sequence goes on along the minus strand of JAXKGF010000063.1, from coordinate 3,235 downwards.
GACGGCGAAAAGCTCGGCGTGGTTAACGATTTTGGCATTGCAACCGGCGAAGTTTTTCCGCACGTGACGTCGCTCGCGTTCCGTGGTCCCGGCAAGACGCCGTTTATGATCAGCTGGCGCAAATGGGTCGACCGTATCGACGAGACGGGTGTACACCTTAAGACGTCGGCCACCGAAATCCGTTTTTCGTACTTGCAGCCGACCGAACTCTTGCTTGCCCGCGACGTGCTCAACAAGCAGATTGTCGACACGCAGGGCATGAAGGTCGTGCGCGTAAACGACATCAAGTTTTCCATGTCGGGCGAAAACCAGCTGCGCCTGCTGGGCGCCGAGGTCGGTGCCCGCGGTCTGCTACGCGCCATCAGCCCCGCGCTCGAGCATATCGTCGAAGGCTTTATGAAGCACCTGGGCAAGCCGCTCAGTGAGGACATCATCGCTTGGTCCTACATGGACCTGCTCGACCGCTCGACCAAGAACATTCAACTCTCGGTGTCGCACAAGACGCTCGGCGAGCTGCACCCTGCCGACATCGCCGACATTATCGAGCAGCTCGACCCGCGCCTGCGTGCGCAGGTGTTCGCGCAGCTCGACACCGCCCAGGCCGCCGAGGCCATCTCGGAGTTCGATGATGACGAGCTCATGACCGAGATGCTCGAGGGCCTGTCCGATACGGACGCATCGTCGATGCTGGCCATGATGGACCCGGACGACGCCGCCGACCTGATCGACGAGCTCGATTACGAGAAGGCCGAGAAGCTCCTGCGCCTGATGGGCGTCAAGGAGGAGAAGGCGATTCGTAACCTGCTGGGGTATGAGGACAACACCGCCGGCCGCATCATGACCTCGGAGTTTGTCTCCCTGCCCGCCACGGCAACGGTCGGTGACGCCATCGAGGCGATTCGCAAGCTCGACGAGGACTTTGAGAGCGTCTATTACGTCTATACCGAGGATCCGAGCGGCATGCTCACCGGCGTGCTTTCGCTGCGCACGCTGATCGTGGCCGATCGCGACGCCACGCTGGGCCAGCTCGCCTATCGCGACCTGGTCTATGTGTCGCCCGACGAGGACCAGGAAGACGTGACGGACGAGATGACCAAGTACGACCTGGTTGCCATCCCTGTCTGCGACGAGAACCGTCATATCCTGGGTATCGTAACCTTCGACGACGCCATGGACGTTATCGCCGAGGAGCATCAGGAGGACCTGCAGATCGCCGGTGTCGGCTCGGGCGATAGCGCGTCGGACGACTCGACGAACGTGCTCAGCTGGTTCGTGCATCGTCAGTACTGGGTCGTCGTGTGGGGCATCGCCTCGTGCATCATGGCAACGGTGCTGGGGACGGCGCTGGGCTCCGCGCATTTGGTGGTGTTCCCCATGTGCGCCATGCCGCTCGTGTTGCTGGCTGCCTCGCGTATGGTGTCGTTCGTCAAGAACTACTTCCTGGAGTATGACGGTCACGACGACGAGCCCAAGCCGTATCTGGGGTTCTTCTTCCAGAGCACGGGCATGGGCCTGATTCTGTCACTCGTGACCTATCTGTGCGCCCAGCTGGTGCGCACCGCTGCGTTCCCCGATGCGCCCATGTTTGAGGAGCAACTCTTTACCGGGTGCTTTAATATCGCTGCCATCATTTGCCTGGTTGGCAACATGAGCGCCGTGATTTACCTGATGGTGCTGTTCTGGCGTGACGAGCATGACCTCAACACGTCGGGCACCGCCATGAACGTTATTGCCGTCATGATCTCGTGCGTAGCGTACTGCGCCGCTGCGGTGCTGCTCACCATGTCGGTCATGGGTTAGGTGGTCGCGTGCAAAATACCAAGCAAAAGTCGGGCACCAAGCAAAAGTTGACCATCGCGGCCATCTTTGGCGCTATGGGTCCCGGTCTGCTGGCGGCGCTTTCGGGCAATGACGCCGGCGGCATTGCAACGTATTCCAGCGCGGGTGCCAGCTATGGCTACAAGATGCTCTGGATGCTTCCCGTCATGACTGTGCTGCTCATCGTGACGCAGGAGACCGCGGCGCGCTGCGGCTGCGTCACGGGCAAGGGCCTGGCATCGCTCATTCGCGAGCGCTTTGGCGTGCGCAAGAGTGTACTTGCTATGGCGGCGCTGTTGATCGCCAACACGGCTGTGACCATTTCGGAGTTTGCGGGCATCGCCAGCGGCCTTGCCCTCTTTGGCGTGCCGGCGAGCATTTCGGTGCCGCTGGTGGCGCTGCTGGTGTGGATGCTTACCATGTCGGGCAGCTTCCAGCGCATCGAGAAGATTCTGCTGCTGGTGAGCTGCGTGTTCGTGACCTATATTGTCGCCGCGTTTATGGCTGGCCCCAACTGGGGTGAGGTCGCGGTCGACCTGGTCGTGCCTAACATTCAAAATGACCCCAGCTACGTGTCGCTCGTGGTCGCAACGATCGGTACCACCATCGCGCCGTGGATGATTTTCTTGGCGCAGAACAACGTGGTCGATAAGAACGCGGGCGAGGACGATATCGTGCTGCAGCGCATCGATACCGTGAGCGGCTCGCTTGCCGCCGATGTCATTGCCGGCTTTATTATCATCACGACCGGTACGGTGTTGTTCCCGGCGGGTATTCAGATTAGCGATGCTGCCGATGCCGCCCGCGCGTTGGAGCCTATTGCGGGTCAGTGGTCCACGGTACTGTTTGCCTCGGGCCTGGTCGCGGCGAGCTTCTTGGCTGCCTGCGTGCTGCCGGGCGTTACGTCGAGCGCTATCTGCGAGGCATTTGGCTGGGAGCGCGGTGCCGACCGCAGCTGGGACGAGGCCCCGGTTTACCGCGGCATCATTACGGCCATCATCGGCATTTCTGCCGTGTTGGTGCTCATGCCTGGCGTCGATTTGTTCCAGATTATGATGACCTCGCAGGTCATCAACGGCGTGCTGCTGCCCGTAGTCTTGGTATTCCAGGTGGTTATCGCGGCGGATCGCCACATTATGGGCGCTAACCGCAACGGCCGCGTATGGAACGTGCTCACGTGGGCGACTATCGGCGTGATTACGGTGTTGACGGTCGTCATGTTTGTCCTACAGGCAATGGGCTACAGCGCTTAGCGCCCACTTTTGCCTCCGAACAGGCTGCAGCGATGGGTTGCGGCCTGTTTTTTGTCTGCTATAGGGTGCTAGTTATATGGCAGTGGGCAAAAAATGCCAAATATGAGTACTGTTGGGTAGCGCGCAGAGATGTGGTGTAAGAGGCGGGGCATGCCCCGCCTCTT
>JAXKGF010000062.1:0-1812 GCA_036550515.1 Collinsella sp. | reverse complement strand
TCTTTCACCAGTCTCGGGGCACTACTCCCACAGCTTTTCGCGGCTTCTCGCCGTTCAGTGCGGCCTCGAGGGCTTCGATGTCTGCCTCGAGCTGTTTGATGGCGGCCCGGATGGATCCGAGGTCGGTGTTGTAGCGGGCCAGATTGCGCGAGCCGATGCCGTAGCTCTGGACGCCTCCGTCCAGCATCTCGGCCTCTCGCTTCAGGTAGAGCTCCAGCCGGTTCCTCTTGATGGAGAGCTGGTACTCGATTTGTTCGCGTGTTTTTCTCATTTTGGTGTGTCCTCCTTACCAGTCGTCGAAGGCGTCGGTGCGGCTGTGCCGTGTCCGCTGCCGGCGTTGTTGCTGAGCCTTCGGTTGTTCTTCCAGCCCTTGCAGTCTGCGCTCGATGGCGTCCATATCGGGGTTGATGATCTTGAGGCCGGCGTTGGCGTAGTCGCGGCAGTCGAGGGCCTCGTTGCGGTTGTGTCCGGGCAGCTTCTCCCACGCCCAGCGGTCGCCGCGGCGTGTGCGTGTGAGCACCAGCTTCTCGGAGAGCAGGCCGTTGAAGAAGTTGAGATCATAACCGGCGTCGGGGTGCCGGTTGAAATGGCAGTATTTTGGCCCGGGCTCCTGCACCTTCAGATTTGCCATGATCGTCGCCTTGCCAGCGTCGACGCCGATGGTGTAGAGCCAGCAGGTGATCCGCTTGTTGTCGCGGATCGGCACCTTGCTCGGGGGCGAGACGAAGGGGATGCCGTCGCCGCCCTTGCCCTTGATGGCAAAGACGCGCTTGCCGACACGGGCCCGGCACGCCTCATAGACTTCTTGGGTGAAGTGGCCGCCGGAGTCGACGCAAGTGATGGAGATCTTCAGACCGCGGCCGTTTTTGAACTTGTAGACGTGGTCGACCACGTCATCGAGCCGCTGCCAGACCTCCGGGGTGTCTGGTCGGCCCATTATGTAGCCCTTGACGATGCCCCACGTCTCGCCATACTTCCCGTGACCGACTACCTCGTATTCGAGGCGGTTGTCCTGAGTGTCGACGCCGCAGGTCAGCACGAGCACGCCGTCAGGCAGCTCCACAGGGGTGCCGTCCGGGCGGGTGCCATAGTCCTCACGGCGGGCGAGCATGGTGTCCTCGTCCTCGAGGTCGCCGCGATCTTCCCACAGTTGGCCGAGCAGGGTGTTGTAGACGACCTTGAGGCGCTGCGGGTCATCCTTGGCGTCGAGGAACTTGAGGACGATCTTCTCCCACGGAGTCCACGGGCTCGAGAAGGCATTGAGCCAAAAAGAACGGACGCCCTTCTTGTAGGCGTCCGGGTTGTCGGCGATCCACTTGGCAGGCTGCTTTCGCATGGTGTCCTCGGGGATCAAGCAGCCGCACGCCGGGCAGCTCCACGAGACGCCGCCCTTGAGGCTCCACGACTTTTTCCCGCGGATCCTCTTGACCTCCGGGTCGAAGTGGATATTGTCGAACACGATCTCGCTGTACTCCCCGCACTCGGGGCAGCGGTGGCACCAGCGTTCCTGCGTGCCTTGGTAAAAACTCGTTTCGATGTTGCTGTTGCCCTTGATGGTCGGGGTGGAGACCTCGACCGCCTTGGCGTTGTAGAATGTGGCCTGACGTGCTTCGGCCAGCGCCCACGGGTCGCCCTCGGTGCCGGCGCTGGTCGCCCAGCGGTCGCGCTCGTCGCCGATGATATAGCGGGCAGGCGTGGAGGCCAGAGCCGAGGCACTGTTGGAGCCGGTCAGGGTGAGCATCCCGCCCGGGAACGACTTCTGGAGGATCGTGTTGCCGCTGTCCTTGGCCTTGACGTCGTGCACCTTCGCCT
>JAXKGF010000061.1:0-60921 GCA_036550515.1 Collinsella sp. | reverse complement strand
TGGGGACGTCCCCAACGACTACCCGGGAGAGTTGCCTTCCCTCGTGGCGGTCTTCTAGCAGGAAAACCAAGTGAGTAGGCTTTTTGCAGGAGGCCAAGCACGCCCCAAAACGCCACAGTTCTGACCTGCAGTTTTATAGATCATTTGTCACGATGTGCTCGGCAAGTTCAAAAAAGTCTACTCACTTGCATCCCAGACACACCAGGTTGGTAAAAACCGCCGCGAAGGGCCCCTGGTCCCTTCGCGGCGGTCATACGCCTCTGATTTTGCGACGGTTTTGCCCGCTTGTTATTCGCTGTAGCGGGTGGCGATGGCGGCTCGCACCATGCCGGTGCTCATGAGGTAGGTCACCAGGAAGTAGCCACCGTATGCTGCCAGGAAGATTGCACAGGTGAGGCCCACGGTGCCGCCGATGCTCATATTTCCGAATATGCTCACCAGCTCGATGATCACCTTAAGTGCCACAAAGGAGTGCGCCAGGCCCACTGCCAGCGGGAACAGGAAGAATACCGCTTGCTGCGCCATCACCGAATGGCGAATCTGGCGGTCCTCACAGCCGATCTGTGCCAGCACACGATAGCTGCGGCTGCCGTCGGCCACGTTGGAGAGTTGCTGGATCGACAGAATCGCCGCGCATGCAACGACCAATACAAAGCCGATGTAGATGGCTAGGTAGCTAATAAGACCGTTCATTTGCGCTGCCTGCGTGTACATCTCGGAGCGTGTGATGAAGGTTCCCCACGACCCCGGCTCCTTGCCGTCAACGAGCAGATTGTCGAGCAGAGTGTATTTAATGCTCTCGTCTGCCTCGGTCGTATCCATCCCCTGTTTGTAGTTAACGAGCAGGCTACTGGAATACGGCTGCAGATTAAGTTGGGACAACAGCTCGTCGGCAACAACGACGGTACCCGGATTACTGCCCATCGCCGAGTTGGCGATGGCCGCCGTATCTTCGTCCGACTTATCGGCTGCGGGCTTGAGCTCATGCCCGCCCAAGGTGAGGGTATGGCCGCCAGCCATATACTTGGTGTACATGTCGACCAGCTCGCCGCCCATATCACACGCGAGCAGATACTGGTCGTGACCGATATGCACCGGCTCCTCGCCCATCATCTGACGCAGTTTGTTGTACTGACTCGCCGGCGTCACAAACAGACCCATCGCATCGGCATTGCTACCCCCGAACGCCTTGGGAAGCTTTTCGCCCATGATCTTGCACATCTCACTTGGGGTCACCGAAGGATTCGAGCCGCCAAACGGGTAACTCAGATACGAATCGATCTGCACATGCTCACCGGCAACATCGGCGATATTGACCTTCTTGCCGGTCTCGTCGTTGTTGTCCGCCGACTTGCCCTTAATACCGTCTGCAACGTTATCGTGATCGATACGATCGCCGTGCCATGCGGGGTACAAATCGACCGTACTATCGGCCAGCACCATGCGATCGGCTTCAGACGGATTGACATACTCTTTGTAGTAGTCGAGCGTATCGGGCGTGTAATAGACATACGTCTGAGACACGTCAACAGGGTTATAGCGCTCCAGGTTTTCGTTCATCACGTTGGCAATCGACATACCGCACGTCACCGAGGTGATGGCCAAAAACAGGAGCATCGCGATGACGCCCATCGAAAAGCACACCGTGTTGACCTTGGCCGCAAGCTGGCGCACGGTAAACATGTTGAGGCCGCGCCAATACACGCCGCGCAGGCTCTGCAGCAGCTTGATGAGCATGCCTGAGAGTCCCCAGAACAGGGCAAAGGTGCCCACGGTAACCATAGCGGTTGTAATACCAAACTGGTTCATGGCCTCTTGCAGCTTGCTGTCCGTCGCGGTTAGCGGGAACCCATCACGTAGCAGACGGTAATAGGCCACGCCCACAAGCGCCACGCCCACGGCAAAGATGGCAATCGCAATCCAGGGGTTGCGTGTCTTGATGCTCTCGTTGCGACGCTCGGCACCCATAAGCTCGATGAGTTTGGTACGACGCACGGCGCGAAGGTTCAGCAGTAGCGTGAGCACAAACATTACGAGCATGCAAGCAAGGGTCAGGTTGAACGCATGCACCGAGAAAAAGAAGTGGAAATTGGCGATCTGTGTCTTAAAGAGCGAGGCCGTAAAGAACGTCATGAGCTGGGAGAGTCCCACACCCAGCACAATGCCGGCGACAAAGGCCACGACCGATACTATCACGGTCTCGAGCGCCATGATCGTGGCGACGCGCCCGCGCCCCATGCCGAGCACCTGGTACAGGCCAAACTCCTTCTTGCGGCGTTTCATGATGAAGTTATTGGCATACACCATCAAAAAGGCCATGACACCGGCCAAAAAGTACGTCAGGTCGCCGAGCATGCTGCCCATAACCTGCGCCAAGCCCTTTTCATCGATGCCGGCGATGTCGACCTGCATCGAGATGGTGTTAAAGGCATAGAAGACCGTGACGCCCAGGGTGAGCGTCAAAAGGTAGACGAGGTAGTCGCGGCCGGCGCGGCGGACGTTGCCCCAAGCGAGTTTACAGAGCATCGGAGCCCTCACCGCCCATCATGGCAACGACCTCCATAATGCGGTCGAAGAACTCTCGGCGGTCGGTGTCGCCGCGGCGCAGCTCGGTGAAGATCTTGCCGTCGCGAATAAACAGCACACGGCTCGTGTAGCTGGCGGCAAAGCTGTCGTGCGTGACCATGAGCACGGTGGCGCGTAGGCGGCGGTTAAGGGCCTCTAGGCTCTCGAGCAGCAGGCGAGCGCTCTTGGAATCGAGAGCGCCGGTGGGCTCGTCGGCCATGATCATGGTGGGGTCGGTGACGAGCGCGCGAGCCGCGGCGACGCGCTGCTGCTGGCCGCCGGACATTTGGTAGGGATACTTGTCGAGCACCTGACTGATGGACAGGCGCGCTGCCACATCCTGCACGCGGGCCGAAATCTCTGCCGAGTTTGTGCGGGCGATGGTGAGCGGCAGGGCGATGTTCTCGCGTGCCGTGAGCGTATCGAGCAGGTTGGAGTCCTGGAAGATAAAGCCGAGCTCCTCGCGGCGGAACTGCGAAAGCTTAGCCTGCTTCATGCGTGTTACGTCCTGCCCGTTGATGCGGATCGTGCCGCTCGTGGCGCTATCGATGGTCGACACGCAGTTGAGCAACGTCGACTTGCCCGAGCCCGAAGCGCCCATGATGCCGACGAATTCGCCGCGGTTGACGGTAAAGCTGACGTCGTTGAGCGCGCGGGTCACGTTGCCCAGCGCTCCGTATACCTTTTCGAGATGAGCGACCTCCAGTACCGGGGTCGCCATGTGCGTGGTTTGCATACCGAGTCCTTTCTTGCAATTAGTCTACGGCATCTATAGTCGCAAGAAGACGAGTCGGCTACCATCGATATGGCTTACGCTTGCCTTACCGTTGTGTAAGGTAGGAGTAGTCTTTTTGGGACGGGGCTTTTTTAGCTACCCCATCCGTAGCCTTCGAAACATGGGGCCGCATTTGACATAGGGCAGCTAAAAAAGCCCCGTCCCAAAAAGACTACCCTGCCACTTGTTGATGTTAAGGGAGGACTCCTGTTGAAGACTGTTCATGTTGCCGCTGGGATCATTCGCAAGGAAGGATCCGATGAGCTGCTTGCCGTGCAGCGCGGCTATGGCGACATGCAGGGACTTTGGGAGTTCCCCGGTGGCAAGCTCATGCGCGGCGAGACGCCCGAGGACGCTGTACGCCGCGAGCTCATGGAAGAGCTGCGGGTCAAAGTCACCAACCTGCGCGATTTTTACACCGTTGAGTACGACTACCCCGATTTCCATCTCTCCATGGAGTGCTACTACTGCTCGCTCGCCGATGAATCCGATGAGCCGCAGAAGCACGACCGCCAACTCGATATCCGCTGGATTCCGCGCACCTCGCTTGCCACGGTTGAGTGGATGCCCGCCGACAAGGGGCTCATTGATGCCCTGATTGAGCTGAAGGAAGACCGGCTCGAGGCCAACAGCACTGCCAACGACGCCGAGGCCACCACGACCGACGAGCCCGCTTCCAAGCCCAAGCGCGCACCTAAGCGCCGCAGCAAGAAGCGCCCCAAGCCCGGTCTGCTCGACGGCATCGATACCTCGGACCTCTCCGCTGACGAGCGCGAACTGGTCCGCCGTCGCGCCGCCATCAAAAAGTCCATGAAGGGCAACAAGCGCGCCAACACCAAGCCCGAGCTGCTCGTACGACAGCGCCTGCGCGCAGCGGGCCTTACGGGTTATCGCTTGGAATGGAAGGTTCCCGGCAAGCCCGACATCGCCTTCCCCGGGCGCAAGATCGCCATCTTCGTCAACGGCTGCTTTTGGCATCGCTGCCCTAAGTGCAATCCGAGCCAGCCCAAGCGCAATGTTGAGTTTTGGGAGGCAAAGTTCCGTCGCAACGTCGAGCGCGACCGCGCTGCCGTGGCAGCACTCACCCAAATGGGCTGGACACCCATAACCATCTGGGAATGTGAGCTCAAGAAAGACCGCATCGATGCCACGATGGAAAAGGTCATCGAGCGGGTGCGGGCCGCAGAGCCGCAGCGCTAGAAACGAGCCGGCCACACGCCCCACACAGGCGAGCCACATCCGCGCCACAAACCTTAGAAAGCCCTTAAGCCCAAAACCTTTCAAGAGTGCTACTCGATACCTCTGACCTGCAGTTTCATCGTAACACCAAACCAGGCTAAGCCTTTCTTTAGCGCTTCTTTGCAGCAGCCGCGGCATAATACTGCCAACGCACGGGACCTAGCAGCATACCCCGAGCGCAATCTATTGGTGGACATCGAGGAGGCCGCATAAGCATGCATTCTTCCAATGACGCAGCACAGCAGCCATCCCTAAAATATGCAAACCTTTTCTCCTTCCCCCCGACACAGAGAAACGGTCTCCTCGACTCCCCCACCACAAAAGCCAAACGCTCTGCAGACCAACACCTCAACCTGCAGACATCCTTCGAAAAACTCCAAGCCTCACTAGACCAGGCATTCCCCAACCAAGCCCGGGCATACTAATCCCCCATCAGCAAAGAAGCCCTAACGCCCCACCCATTTCCGCCCTAACGCCACAAGGGCAATCGAGCAGGACGGCTTGGGCGGGTCCCCGTACTTAGTTTCCAAAATCATTCCGCAGCGCGAAGGCCCCCGTCGCCAACGCTTCGTAGAAGCGAGGCAACGGGGGCCTTCATGCGCGAGGACGTTTTGGAAACTAAGTACGGGGACCCGCCCAAGCCGTCCGGTGGGATCGGAGTACCCTTGCTGTTACTCTGCCTTGCCCACAGAGTTGAGGTTGGTCATGCGGATCTTAACCAGCTCGGTGATCTCGCGCATGCCCTCCTTGGCCGGCTTCTTGGGATCGAAGCAGGCGGGGTTCTCGGCCATGTAGGCCATGAAGCCCTTGGTGTAGGCCTGGCGCAGCTCGGTGGCGTAGTTAACCTTGCAGATGCCGTTCTTCACGGCCTCGGCAACCTGCTCATCGGGCACACCGGAGGTGCCGTGCAGGACCAGCGGCACGTCGACGGCGTCGCGGATGGCCTTGACCACGGACTGCTCGATGTGCGGATCGCTTGTGTACACACCGTGGCTGGTGCCAACGCCAATTGCGAGGGAGGTGCAGCCGGTACGCTCGACGAACTCCTTGGCCTCGGCCGGATCGGTGTAGGGGCTCTCGCCCTCAACCGCGGGACCGTCGTCCTCCTTGCCGCCAACCTTACCGAGCTCAGCCTCGACGGGCACGCCCATGGCGCGGCCAGCGTCGGCGACGGACTTGGTCAGAGCGATGTTGTCCTCGAAGGACTCGTGCGAACCGTCAATCATGACAGAGGTGTAGCCAGTGCGGAAAGCCTGCATGCAGCGGTCATAGCCATCGCCGTGATCGAGGTGCAGAGCGACGGGCACGGAAGCGCGCTCGGCGGCAGCCTTGACCATGCCGTAGAAGTAGTCCAGACCAGCGGTCTTGATGGTGCCCGGGGTGGTCTGCATGATGACGGGGGACTTGGTCTCCTCGGCAGCAGCCAGAACGGCCATAACAAACTCGAGGTTCTCAACGTTGAACGCGCCGACGGCGTAGTGGCCGGCCTGAGCGTCCTTGAGCATCTTTTCGGTGGTAACAAGTGCCATGAGCGTTTGCTCCTCTCCCTCGCCCGCATCTGGACATCGGGCGTAGTTGTTCACAAGGCGTTTTACCTTGCGTTTTACTGCGCTCATTGTATGAAATTCAGCGTCTTTGCACGTGCGAGATATTGAGCCCATGCAGGTCAATACCGTCGTTTTTGAAAAGTAAACGGAAGGAATTGGAGCCGAGTGGGCGTGTTCGATATTGAATTTTGGGCGTTGAGCGTCTTTCTTTTATAGAAAAGATAAGTAATCGAAAGGTGTTTTCTTACTCAAAAAGAAAATGAACGAAAATAGAGTCAACACAATTCCTGCAAATTTAGCCGAGAATGGAGCAAGCATGGCCCAAGCCACCAACCGTGCTTTTGCCGACGAACGCCGTACCGCCATTATGGAAATGCTCGATCATAACGCCTCGGTGCAGGTAGCAGAAATCGCCCAGACCTTTGGCGTGTCCTCCGTCACCGCCCGCGCCGACCTGGACGCGCTCGCCGAAGCAGGCAAGCTGCGCCGCACGCATGGCGGTGCCGTATCGCTCCACAAACGCCTGACCGTCTCCACGCAGGATCGCCGCATCAACGTCAACGTCGCCGCCAAGCAGGCCATCGCGCAAAGCGCCATCGAGCTCGTCAATGACGGCGACACGCTGCTCGTCGACTCGGGCACCACGGCGCTCGAGTTCGTCCGGCTCCTCGATCAACGCGACGGTATCACCGTCATCACAGCAGACATTACCATTGCCGATTACATCGACGAGAGCATGCCCTCAGTCGATGTCGTCATGCTGGGCGGGGCGTTGCGCAAAGGCCATCGTTATTTGTACGGACCGCTCACTATGCAAGCGCTCCAAATGGTCCATGCCGATCTGGCCGTCATGTGCCCCGGCGCCTTTGTCTCCAGCTGCGGCTTTACGACCGACTTTCCCCAGATGGCCGAGACCAAAACGGCTATGATCGCCGCGGCCCATCAAAGCGTCGCCCTCATGGACGCCAGCAAGGTTAACGGACGCGGCATGTACCGCTTTGCCGAGCTGACCGATGTCGACACCATCGTGATGGACCGTGACCCCGATCATGCCGTCGCCACCTCGATCGCCGAGGCCACTGACAGCTCACGTCCAGCCCTCGTCATCGCCGGCGCTTAAACAAAAACCACCACAAAGGTCTCCTTTGTGGTGGTTGAGCATCAGAAGTGAATGTGTCGCTACTTGGACAGCTCGTCGGCAAGGGCCTCGATCTGAGCGCGCGAGGCGTCGTTGAGCGAGCCCAGCACGGTCACCTTGTTCTGCGTCAGGGTGATGTCCTTCATGCCCTCGAGCTCCTTGGTCATAACCTTGGCAGCTGCAGGCGCCCAAGAGCCGGCCTCGACGAGCGCCACCGTACGGTTCTGGTAGGCGTGCTCGGCGAGCGTATGGATGAAGGTGCTCATGCACGGGAAGATCTCGCCCTGATAGGTGATGGAGGCGAGCACCAGACGGTCGTAGCGGAACGCATCCTCAACGGCCTCGGCCATGTCGTCGCGAGCCAAGTCAAAGACGGAGACCTTCTGGCCGCGAGCCTCAAGCGCTGCGGCGAGCTCCTCGACGGCAGCCTTCAGATGGCCGTACACGCTCGCATAGGCAATCGTGATGCCCTTGTCCTCGGGCTGGTAGCTCGACCAGGTGTTATAGGTGTCGAGGTAATAGCCCAGGTTCTCGGTCAGTACGGGGCCGTGGAGCGGACAGATGATCTGGATATCCAGATCGGCGGCCTTCTTGAGGACGGCCTGCACGAACTTGCCGAACTTACCGACGATGCCAAAGTAGTAGCGGCGAGCCTCACAAGCCCACCCTTCCGGATCCTCGATGTCGTTGGCGCCAAACTTGCCAAAGCCGTCGGCACTAAAGAGCACCTTGTCGGTGGACTCGTAGGAGAAGATCACCTCGGGCCAGTGAACGTTGGGGGCGCCGATAAAGGTCAGGCTGTGGCCGCCCAGGTCGAGCACATCGCCCTCTTTGACGACCATCTTGCGCTCGGGGTAGTCGGTGCCAAAGTAGTTGACCATCATGCGGAAGGCGCCCATGCTAGCCACAATCTGGGCCTGGGGATAGCGCTCCATAAAGGCGGCGATACCGGCGGAGTGATCGGGCTCCATGTGATGGACAACCAGGTAGTCGGGCGTACGGCCGTCGAGCGCGGCCTCGAGGTTGCCGAGCCACTCGTCAACAAAACCGCCGTCGACTGAATCGGCGACAGCGATTTTATCGCCCAAGATAACGTAGCTGTTATATGCCATACCGTTCTCGGACACGTCGTACTGGCCCTCGAACAGGTCAATGTCGTGATCGTCGACACCGATGTAGCGGATATCCTTGGTGATCTCCATCAGGCAAAGCCTCCTAGATAGACAAAAGAACCCGTCTATCATAACACTCGTCTTCATAGCCACGGCTATCTGCCAGCATCCTTATCGATTGTTATTGAGGCGGAATATACCGCCGTTGACCTGCAAAAACTATACGCGCGGCGCTGCCGTGCTATGTCGAATAATGAGCTGGCCGGGAATACGAATGGCAACGGTTTTGCCCGCCGTACCCGCCTCGGGAACCGCATGCTCGAATACCTCGCGCCCACGCTGATGCAAATCGAATCGAACGGTCGTGAGCTCGTTGTGTGCTACAAAATCATCGAGCGAGTCATCGACGCCCACCACGCTCACGTCCTCGGGCACGCGCAGACCGCTATCGCGCAGCGCTGCAATCGCGCCATTTGCCATCTGGTCGTTTGCCGCGTAAATCGCCGTCATGGTGCGATCGTGCTCGGCCAGGTACCTGCCGGCCTCGTAGCCGCTGTTGGCAGACCAGTCGCCCTCGAGCGGCTCTGCCGGCTCGATGTGTTTACGCTCGAGTGCATCTTGCCAACCGGCGCGACGAAATTGCTCGTCGACCGAGAACGACGGGCCACCAATATAGCGAATTTGCTCGTGCCCCAGCTCAAACAGGTGATCCATAAGCAATAACGAGCAGCCGTAATGGTCGGAATCGACCGTGGTCACCCGCGGATGCGCGTACATGGTAACAATGACCGTGCCAATGCCCGGCAGTGGATCAAACGTCTCAAAATCGGGCGCCATGCGGCTCATGCCGATAATGATGCCGTCCACGGGCAGCGCGGCCATACGACGCGTGGCCTCAGCAAGCGAAAACTCCTCGGTCTTGGACATCTCGACCAGCGTGATGGCGCAATTATGCTCGCGAGCAGCGCTGGCGATGCCGTCGATCATTGAGAGGTTGCCAAACTTGGTGACATCGTTGACGCACAGGCCGACCGAATGGTAACGACCGTCGCGCAGCGAGCGACCGGCATAACTCGGACGAAAGCCGAGCTCTTGCATGGCGGCCTGCACGCGCTGGCGCGTCTGCTCGTTAACGTTGGGCAAGCCGTTGGCGACGCGCGAAACCGTCTGCTGCGAAACGCCGGCAGCGCGGGCGACGTCGGCCATGGAGACCGGACGCGAACTGGTATCGTTGGACGGGCGCCTTGCCACAGGATCACCTTCACCCTTGCGAGATTTGAATAGCGTGAATGTCGGCCCGAGCGGAAACACGCCCCGCACCGAGGCCCGCTATCGTGGGACGCATGTTAACGTACTCTACTTTTTCTATCTGCATCTCTTCTGCTTTATAAGTCCATACGGCAGTACCGTTCACGGCTGAATTTCTACCGATTACCAGATTCTCAAAAAGTGACAAGCGATGTGTTATGAGTACGTTAACATAGCCCGTAACGTGCGGTATTGTGAACACTTGGTTCATGCCGCTTCAAGTTGTTAACGTACTCATAACGACGCAAAACCCACCCGTGCGCGCCAAGGAAAGGACTCCCATGACCACCCCCGACGAAAAGACATTCGCCACGCTCACCAAGCTGTTTGAGGAGGAGTTTGGCCCCATCGGCGACCGCCAGGTGCTCTACGTGCACGCGCCTGGCCGTTCCGAGATCAGCGGCAATCACACCGACCACGAGGGCGGCCACGTTATCGCCGGCTCGCTCGATGTCGCTGTCGACGGTATTGCCGTGGCGACCGACACCAACAAGATTCGCGTTGCCGACGAGGGCTATCCCATGTTTGAAATCGCGCTCGACACGCTTGACGTTCAGGAGTCCGAGAAGGGCACGTCCGCAAGCCTCGTCCGCGGCATGGCCCACGAAATCGCCTCTCTGGGCGTTGAGCCCCAGGGCTTCGACTTCGCCTTCACCTGCTCCGTCCCCTCGGGCGGCGGCCTTTCCAGCTCTGCCGCTGTCGAGGCGGCATACGGTCGCGCCATGGAGACGCTCTGGGACGCACCCGCCATCGAGCCCGTCGCGCTCGCCCAGATGAGCCAGCGCACCGAGAACAACTATTACGGCAAGCCCTGCGGTCTGATGGACCAGGCCGCCGTTTGCTTGGGCGGCCTCGCCTACATGGACTTTGAGGATCAGGCTCAGCCTAAAACCCAGAAGCTCGAGCTCAACTTTGAGGATCACGGTTATGCGCTCGTGCTCGTTAAGGTCGGTGCCGACCACGTGGCCGCCACCGATGACTACGCCGCCGTTCCGCGCGAGATGCAGGACGTCGCCGCCGAGTTTGGCAAGGCACGCCTGTGCGAGGTAAACGTGGCGGACTTTGACGCCAAGCTCCCCGAGCTGCGCGCCAAGCTGGGCGACCGTGCCTGCCTGCGCGCCGTTCACTACTGGTACGAAAACGGCCTGGTCGACAAGCGCTGGGCAGCCCTGAACGCCGGCGACATCGACCAGTTCCTGGTCCTGACGCGCGAGTCCGGCGCCAGCTCTGCCATGTACCTGCAGAATGTCGTTGCCAAGCTGGGCTCCGAGCAGCCTTCCATGTATGCCCTGGCGCTGGCCGAGCACGTGCTCGACGGCCGCGGCGCCGTTCGTATCCACGGTGGCGGCTTTGGTGGCACCATCCAGGCCTTCGTGCCGCTCGACCTGGTCGACACCTTCATCGCCAAGATGAACGGCTGGCTGGGCGAAGGCTCTGCCCGTCACTACGCCATCTCTGACAAGGGGGCTTACGCGGCATGGCTGTAATGACTGACGTGCGCGAGGCCGCGCAGAACCTGATCGAGTACGCTATCCACCGATCGATGATCGGCCAGGACGATCGCATCTGGGCATACAACACCATTTTGGAGTGCATCGGCGCCACGGGCCCCGCACTCGACATGACTTGGGCACTCCAAGTTGAGAAACTCTCGCTCTTGCACCCCGATACCCTGCCCGACTTTGACCTGGAGGGCACGCTCGCCGCGCTTGCCGAGGCCGCCGTTGCCAACGGCGCCGCCGAGGACACGGCGTCGGGCCGCGACCGCATCGCCATGCGCATCATGGGCGCGCTGATGCCGAGGCCTTCGGTTGTAAACGAGGAGTTCGACGGCCGCATGGGCGTCAACGAGCCCCGCGCCGCGACCGACTGGTTCTACGGTCTGTGCTGCGACGCCGGCTACGTGCGCCGCGCCGCCATCGCGCGCAATATCAAATGGAACACCCCCACCAACTGGGGTGACCTGGAGATCACTATCAACCTGTCAAAGCCCGAAAAGGACCCGCGCGATATTGCCGCAGCCGGTGCCGCCAAAAACACGGGCGAGAAGTATCCCGCCTGTCAGCTCTGCATCGAGAACGAGGGCTACCCCGGACGCTCCGCCGCAGCCGACGGCGGCGCTCATCCCGCCCGTCAGAACCTGCGCGTTATTCCCATCCAGCTCGACGGCGAGCGCTGGGGCTTCCAGTACAGCCCGTACGCGTACTTTAACGAGCACTGCATTGCCATGAGCTCCGAGCATCGCCCGATGCACGTCGACCGCAAGGGCCTGACCTGCCTGCTCGACTTTGTCGACCTGTTCCCGCACTACTTTATTGGCTCCAACGCCGACCTGCCCATCGTGGGCGGCTCGATTCTGTCGCACGACCACTTCCAGGGCGGTGCGCACGAGTTCCCCATGATGCATGCCGCCGAGGTCTCGCAGTTTAGCGTGCCCGGCTTTGACCAGGTCACCGGTACCGTGCTGCAGTGGCCGCTCTCGGTGCTGCGCCTGCGCTCGCATGACCGCGCCCAGCTGCTCGACGCTGCCGAGAAGATTATCCTCGCCTGGCGCGAGTGGACCGATGAGTCTGTGGGCGTCATCGCGCACACGGCCGATGGCGTGACGCACAACACCGTGACGCCCGTCATCCGCCGCGTCGACTCCCGCGGCAATGCCGGCGGCGAGATTTACGAGGCCTACCTGGCGCTTCGCTGCAACATCACGACCGACGAGCATCCGCTGGGCGTTTTCCACCCGCATGCTGAGTACCACCACATTAAGAAAGAGAACATCGGCTTGATTGAGGTCATGGGCCTGGCCATTCTGCCGCCGCGCCTGGTTCCCGAGCTTGGCGCTGTCCGCGAGCACTTGCTGGCGGCCAAAGCCGATGCCAGCTACGACCTTGCTGGCGCGCTCGAGGGCGACGACCTTTGCCGCAGCCACGCCGCATGGGCCAAGGACGTCTTTGCCCGCCGCGCCGACGAGCTTACGGCCGACAACGCCATCGATATCCTGCACGAGGAGGTCGGCGTGGTGTTTGGCCACGTGCTCGACAACGCCGGCGTCTTTAAGTGGGACGAGGCAGGACGTGCCGCCCAGCAGCGCTTTATCGACTCGCTGTAGAGCACAGACCCGGACGCTCAACGGCAGCCCCCACGACATAGCCACCTACACGACAACGGCGCCCGCCGGCAACATCGCCGGCGGGCGCCGTTTTCTGATGCAGGGGTAGCTAATTTGCACCAAAACAAGGAGTGTTCCAAACTGCCGGCAGAGAAGGAGCGCCCCAGGTGCCGACCTAAACCCCACATTATTCGATGGAAAAACGTGGTTACCTCCCACATTATTCGATGGAAAAACGTGGTTTACTCCCACATTATTCGATGGAAAGACCAAGACGGTCTTATACTAACCATGATCGTTAGGGGGCAGTATGCAGCGACAGCTAATGGACGAACTCATCGCTTGGAAATCTAGGGCAAACCGCAAGCCCCTCCTGCTTAAGGGGGCCCGCCAGACGGGAAAAACCTGGCTTCTCAACGAATTCGCAGGCCAGCAGTATCAAAACGTCATCCGTTTTGACTTTATGCTCGAACCGGGCGCACGTTCGCTGTTCGACGGAAGCCTTGACCCCAAACGCATCATCTCCCAGATAGAGCTCCTGCGCGGCCAGACCATAACGCCGACAGACACGCTCATCATCTTCGACGAAATCCAAGAGGCACCGCGTGGCATCACCTCGCTCAAATACTTCAACGAGCTGGCACCGGAATACCATATCATGGCAGCCGGCTCCTATATGGGGCTCGCGCTCCGACGCGAAAACGAGTCGTTCCCCGTCGGCAAGATCGACCAGCTTACCATGCGCCCCATGGGGTTTGTCGAGTTCGTTCGTGCCGTCGATGGCGATCCGCTCGCAGATGCCATCCTTGCCGCAGACATGGACCTGCTGGCGAATGTTTCCGAAAAGCTCGAGCGCCTGCTCAAGGAATACCTCGTTGTCGGTGGCATGCCAGAAGTTGTCTCCGCTTTCGCCGCCTCCCACGATTTCATCGAGGCCCGCAGGCTTCAGCAGCAAATCATCGAAGCTTATGAATCCGATTTTGGCAAGCATGCGCCAGCCCGCATCGTCGAGCGCATGAGGCTGGTTTGGAAATCCCTTCCCGGCCAGCTCGCAAAGGAAAACAGGAAGTTCGTCTACGGCGCGCTTCGTCCCGGGGCGCGCGCACGCGATTTTGAGGAAAGCCTCCAGTGGCTCATGGACTATGGAATCGTTCATAAGGTACCACGTGTTTCCGCCCTAAGAGCACCGCTCACAAGCTACGAGGATCTCTCGGGCTTCAAGCTGTTCTGCATCGACACCGGCATCCTCGGAGCACTCTCCGGCCTCACGCCAGCCATTGTTCTGAACGGGCCCGCTGTTTTTACGGAGTTCAAAGGCTCGCTGACCGAGCAATACGTCGCACAGGAGCTTTTGCTCCAAGGCAAAACTCCCGCGTATTGGTCATCCTCCTCCGGCAATGCAGAGACTGACTTTGCCATCGACCATGCGGGGACCGTGCTTCCGCTCGAGGTCAAGGCAGCAGAGAATCTCAAAGCAAAGAGCCTGAGGATTGCCTGCGAGAAGTTCAAGCTCGAGCGCTGCGTGAGAACATCGTTAGCGGCATATAGAGACGAGGGCACGCTCGTCAACATTCCGCTCTGGGAGATTGGGCAAATCGACAAGCTGGCATAGGCGCTGTGGAGGGGTGCCCCGTAAGGAGTGTCCCAAACTGCCGGCAGAAAAGAAACGTCCCCATCTGCCGCATTCCCGAAGCAAGGCAACACCGATGTTTTGGCAACGGTAGCGAGCGGGCCGCATTTGAGACAAGGTGACGTGAAACGAAAGGGCGCAGACCTTCTGGTCGCGCCCTTGAAGTTGAACGTCAGATTGTCCAAATGCGGCCCGCGCAGCGTCGGCAGGTTACGGCGTTTGGTAAAACGCCGTAACCCTACAGTTCAGTCACGACAACGCTGTTGTAGACCTCGTCCCAGCAGTCCATGACCAGGTGGCCGGTCTTGGGATCCATGGCGTTGAGCTTGCCGCAGGTATTGGCGGTCTTGAGCACCGTGACGTCGTCGGCACCAGCAGCAATGGCATGCGCAAAGCCGGCGATGGTCGAGTCGCCGGAACCCGTCGCGTTCACAGCCGCAATCGCGGGCGTCTTGGCGCGGAACGCGCGGCCCTCATGGAAGCCCACCGAACCGGCAGCGCCCATCGAAACGACAACCCAGGGGATACCGGCAAAACGGTCATCGGCGGCAAGCGCCTCGCGCAGGGCATCGACATCATCGGTCGTAAAGGACGTACCCAGCAGGCCGTTAATCTCGGTCAGGTTGGGCTTTACGAGCTCAGGCTTAGCGTCGGACTCCAGCGCGGCCTCCAGCGATGCACCCGAGGTATCGAGCAGCACCTTGGCGCCCGCCTCCTCGGCGATCTTGACGAGCTCGGCATAGTAGCCGGCATCGACGCCACGCGGCAGCGAGCCCGAAAGCGTCACAACGTCCGCCTTCGCTGCAAGCTCGGCAAACTTGGCCGTAAAGGCCTCGAGCTCGGCCGGGGCGATCTGCGGGCCGCTCTCCAGCAGCTCGGTCTGATTGCCCTCGTGCAGAATATTCAAGCAAATGCGCGTCTCACCGGCGATGGGCACAAAGTCGTTCTTGACGCCGTCGGCATCCATGAGCTCGGCCATATAGGCACCCATATGGCCACCGAGTAGACCGGTCGCGAGCACGTCATCGCCCAGCTGCAGCAGCACGCGGCTCACGTTGAGGCCCTTGCCGCCAGCGGTCTTTTCGGGCGTCACACGGTTAACATCGTCGATGATCAGCTTGTCGAGCTGATAGCGCGTATCAATCGACGGGTTCATGGTAACGGTCAGAATCATGTTGAACTCCTGTTCCGGGGCGGCATAACCCGCCCCAAACATACGATAACTCGTTAAAGAATCTCGATCTCAAAGCCGCGAGTGACGGTCTCTCCCGGCTTGGCCACCAGGCAGCCACGCTTGTGCTCCAGAATATCGTCCTCGTCGGAGCAGGTGGACAGACCACCCCACGGTTCAACAGCCACAAAGTCGCCCTCGGGCTTGCTCCACACAATCAGGTACGGCATATCGGGGAACGTCAGGCGCACGCCCTTGTCCTCGGTCTTCTTGGTCAGCGTAACCACGCGGCTCTCGAGCACGTCAAAGATGGTCTC
This sequence comes from Collinsella sp., assembly GCA_036550515.1. Lineage (GTDB taxonomy): Bacteria > Actinomycetota > Coriobacteriia > Coriobacteriales > Coriobacteriaceae > Collinsella. Next base: position 45,013 of record JAXKGF010000061.1, on the reverse strand, counting down.
CGCGAAGTCAAAGAGTTCGTGGGTCAGCGGCAGGTCATGGCCAACCATCGGGTTCTTGCTGCGATGCTCAACATCAATCAGGCCCGTCGAGGGAACGGCAGTACAGAGCTCGGTGGCCTCACGCTGCTCAAAACGAAGCTCATAATCGTCATAAGACTCGCCCTCGTCGAGCGGGCACTTAAAGCCGGGGTGACCGACCACAAAGAACGGCATGTCCTCGGTGCCCTCATTGGTCACCTCGTACGACACGGCCACCTTTTCCGAATCGATCGTGTAACGAGCAACGATCTTAAACGGATACGGGTACTGCTCGAGCAACTCAGCATGGTCGGCAGAGCTTAAGCTCAGCGCAACCATGTTGTCGCTCTGCTCCTCGAGCTTCCACTCCTGCTTGCGAGCAAAGCCGTGGCGGGCGAGCTTGACCTCGCGGCCGCCCATGGTCATTGCGTGACCGTCACGAAGGCCACCGCAGATCGGGAAACAAATGGGTGCCTGACCCGACCAGACCGCCGGATCACCCTGCCACAGGTACTCACGGCCGTTGGCCGCAATAGAAGTGAACGACCCGCCCGCCGTGCTCAGTGCTACGCGGATAGAACCGTTATCAAGAACAAACTCCATAGGAGCCTTCCCTTTCTTACGACAGCCCGCCAAGTCAATAGGGCTGATAGAAAACCGGCCCGCGCCCCATCACAGAAACGCGAGCCGTCAATTGAAAAGCTGCAGAATACTGGGTCCCGCCAAAACGAAGCCCACAAGCTCAGCAAGCAAACGTGTTATCGGAGCAGCTTACTGAACCAGAAAGTTTCGCAACAACAGCGGTAACCCCACAGGTACCCCCAACGTCAGCGAGAAGTCAGCTGGCGAGGCAAGGTGCCGTGAAGCGAGGCGGCATTGACCTTCTGGTCATGCCGCCGAAGCTGAACGGCAGATTGCCCGCCAGATGGCTTCGCAGCGTCGGCCGGTCCGGCGTTCGGTAGAACGCCGGAGCCCCTTAGTCGTGGTATTCGCCCCGGTCCCACTTCTCGAGGAACTCGTCAAAGAAGTGCGGGTCAGCCTGAGCCTCGGCGTCGGCCTTGTTGCAGGCATCGATCTTGGCAATCAGGGCGTCGTGCTCGGGGGTCTTCTCGTAGGGCTCCTCCAGGAAGGCAAGCATGATATCGGCCATCAGGAACTCGCCGGTGATCTTGCCGCCAAAGCCCACGATGTTGGCGTTGAGCTCGCGACGGGCATACAGGGCAGAGGTCATGTCGCGGACCAGGGCGCAGCGGGCGCCGGGGACCTTGTTGACGGCGTTGGTGATGCCGATGCCGGTGCCGCACAGGGCCACGCCAAAGTCGGCCTTGCCGCTGGCAACAGCCTCGCCCACGGCCTTGCCATAGATGGGATAGTGCGTACGGGTGTGGCTGTAGGTGCCGCAGTCGAGCACCTTGTAGCCAGCCTGCTCCAGGCGGTCGGCCAGATAGATCTTCTCGTCCGTAACGATATGGTCGCAACCGATTGCGATGGTCTTCTTCATCAGAACGTCCTTTCGTCTGAATTCACAAGTTGAGGTAGAAGTTCGAGTTCTCGGTGGCTCTCGTTAGGCCATCTTGTTGAGCATGTCGACACGGATCTGGTGACGGCCGCCGGCGTACTGTGCACGCAGGAACTCGCGGGCGATCTTCTTGGCGACCTCGGTGCCCACAACGCCCGGGCCCATGGTGACCATGCGCGAGCCGTTGTGCTCGCGGGTCATGTAAGCGGAACGCTCGTCGGAAATGTTGGCGACGACCATGCCCTTGATCTTGACGGCGGCCATATAGGAGCCGACGCCGTACTTATCGAATGCAAAGCCCTGGGAATCCTTGTGCTCCAGCAGGTCCTTGGCAACGGCGGTCGCGGAATCGACAAAGTCCGCGGCAGGGGTCTCGGAATAGTCGACGACCTCGTGACCGTCGGCGATGAGCATCTCCTTGATGGACTCCTTCATCGACATACCGTCGGCATCGGAAGCGATTACAACCCTCATGACATCCTCCTTGAGAGATACGCAGGTGCGTAGTTCCTGTTTGGAAGTGTTGAATCGCGTTCAGGTCCGGGCATCTGAACGTGCGGTTCTTCACTGTTCGTGTTTATTTGAACACATTCGAACATAAACTGCAACAACTATTTGTTTATCTTTGTTCTTTTTTGAGCAAATACCGTTCACAGGTGATTGCTGACCGTTTGGACCCGGCGCGGACGTAGCGACCATGTGTTCAACAAACAAAAGGGCGGCCGAGAACGTGTCTCGACCGCCCTTCTCACGGTTGATCTTCCAAAGATCGCTTTGCCGCCTACTCAGACTGCCCGCTCTTCTTGGCATGTTTGGACGGACCGCTCATGAAACGACCCGTCAGATAGTTCGCGGGACCGGAGATATCGATCCCCAGCAGCACGTGTCCTAGCCATAGGAACGCCGCGAGCACCAGTAGAGGAATCACACACGAGGTCACGATCATTACGATGACGCCTTCGATGAGGTCGGTCACCTGCTGCACGATCTCGTCGGTCATCTGCTTGGCACCGCTGGTTACCGACGTAACAAGGCTCGATGCCCCATCGGTCAACTGCTCGAGCACGTTTTTGGACTCCGTGGCCTCGGATTTTTTCTTGTTCGATTTTGAGCTGGTCTCGGCTGACTTGTCCGTGGTGTCGGCTGCGTCCGCAGCCTTTTGCTCAGCTTGCTCAATACTTACGCGATACGTTTCATCGACCTTCTGCGACACCCATACGCTCGCAGGCACGAGTGCCATGCCGATCACGGCAACCACCAGCACGCGTGTCGCCACACGGCGCAGGACAGCGCTCGTGCTCCAGCGCCCGTGAATGCCGAGCGACACCGCAAAGAGCACTAACGCAAACGGGATTAAGATGCCCAGGCCAACCGACCACAAAATCGTGAGCAGATATTTCTCTAGGTATAGCACGGCAAGCACGATACCAAGGTTGCCTGAAAGCTGCGCGAGCTGCTCGGCAACCGGCGTTCCCGTATCACCCGGCAGTGCGGTAATGCCCGCAGACAGCGCCACGCACGAGGTCGTGAGCGCCAAAACATTGCCCTTCTTTTGATCGATGACCTCGATGGTGGAGTCCCAAGTTTTGGTATCGGCGAAATGCGGACGAGCTACAAAGCCCGACAGCAACGCCAGCACCACGAGCGCAACGATGATACCGATCTGCAGTTTTTTGTTTGCGCACACGACATCGGACAGGCTGGGCTGCAGCTCGGTTACCGTCGTGTGCTCGGTTATCTGGACAGGACGCCCATGAGCCATCTCGTGCGCGTCTCTTTTTTGTATTGACCCGTTATCCGGCATTTGGATACCTCCTCATTCCGGCGTTTAATACGAAAGGAAGTATACCCACCGAGCAAAAATCGAACGGGAGGACCAACGGAGCGCACCAAGACTGTCCCCAATGACTAGTCGTTTAAGAACGCCCCCAATGACTATCTCGGGATGAGTTGCGGTGGAATAGGGATTGTTTTGCGCCCGCCGGCCCCTATTCAGCCCCTATTTCACCGCAACTTGAAGGAGAGCAGAAAAAGCCCTGCCGCGGGTAGCGGCAGGGCTTTTGGAAGGGGACTTGGTTGTGAGGGCTCGTTAGGCGAGCTTGGCCTCGAGCTCGGCGATACGCTTGTAGGCATCGATGGTGAAGCGGGCCTGCTTCTCCAAAATCATAGTGGTCATGAGAGTATCCTGAGCATGGGCCATGATGAAGGTCATCTCCATCTCGCCACCGCCGGCCTCCTGCGAAAGCAGCTTGGTCTGCGTGTCGTGGGCACCGATGAGCGCATCGCTGGCATCCTTGTGCAGCTGCTCGGCCTTCTCAAAGTCACCCTCGCGAGCAGCATCGAGCGCTGCAAGCAGATCGGTCTGGGCGTCACCTGCGTATGCGACAATCTCGAATCCAACCATCGAGATTTCTTCTTTGGTTGCCATATTGCGTTCCTTTCACATATGAACCAATGGAGAGCATCGCGTCCGGGCATACGCGCTGCGTTCTGTATGGCAGAAACATTAACATTCAAACAAAAAAGAACAGCGCAAAACGTAATTTCAAGCTATGAACGGTCAGTTTTCGCCCGTGAACGGTTTTTAAACCAATCTGAACAATATCGAACACAATTAGCGGAAACCCAAACAGGCCCGTGCCCTAGCGCCAATCGCGCACCGTATCGCCCTCGACGAGTACGCCCGGAAACAGCATGTGCTCCACACCGGGTTCAACGCCCTCGGCGCCGGCAATCTTGTCGACCGCCCACATGCCGACGCGCTTGTTGTCAAAGCGCACCGTGGTCAGGCGACAATCGGGCACGATATCGCCCAGGCTGCCATCAACACCCACCACGCTCACGTCCTGGGGCACGCACTTCCCGCGCGACTCGAGCCCACGGATGCAGCCATATGCCATGGCATCGTTGGAGGCATAAATGGCGGTACAGGTCGGATCATCCGCCAAAGCCTGGCCTGCGGCATATCCACTCTGCGCCGTCCAGTCGCCGCGCACGAGCTGCGGTGGCTCAATGCCATGCGCGCGCAATGTCTCGCGCCAGCCTTCCTCGCGCCGCATGCCCGAAAGCGAGCGCTCGGGGCATGAGATAAAGTGCACAGTCTTGTGCCCCCGCCCCAGCAAGTACTCGACAACTTGACGCGAGCAATCGAACTGGTCGTTATCGACCGTTGAACAGAGCGGGTGCTCCAGCATGGTAACGAGCACCGTCTGCATGCCAGGTAGCGGCTCGAAGGTGCCAAAGTCCGCCGGCATGCGATTCATGATCACAACCATACCGTCCACTGGCAGTGCGCTCATGCGTGACGATGCGCTCTCGAGGGTATACGGATGCCCGTCTACTTTAGTGAGGGTGATGGCATAGCCGTGTTTGTCGGCCGCGGCGGCAAAGCCCTCCATACGGTCGAGGTTGCCGGTGCCGGTAATGTTGAACATGGCGACGCCGACGGTCTTAAACTTACCGCGGCGCAGCGATCGACCGGCAAAGTTTGGGCGATACCCCAGCTCGCGCATGGCGGCACGCACGCGTTCCTTGGTCTCGGGGCGCACGCTGGGCGAATCGTGCACGGTGCGCGAGACCGTCTGCTCCGAGACGCCCGCGAGACGCGCCACATCCTTAACGGATACCGATTTTTTAACAGCGGCCATAGGTCGATCTTTCTATGTCAACGATGCCATTGATGGCACCTTGCGCAGTCATTTTTACCGCCTTCAAGTATATCCAACGCCTCCCCCACCATACGCTCACCACCCAAAACCTACCGTTCACCGACATTTTTGCTTCCCCAAACGGCTTTTGTCGACCAAATGTTAACGTTGCCATTGTGCAAACACAGAGCCACCGGGCGGCTCAAACGTTTACGCGTAAGGAATCGACGGTTCGCAGGCACAGGAACCACCGGTTCGCTTCTTTTTTTGTGTCACAAAATGGCAACGTCAACATTTTGGCAACCGAAAGTCAAAAGCTACCATCGTTGCTAACCCACCGACTCTTAGGAGCATTGCATGGAGCAACTCATCGCCATCATCGAAAAGGGCCAGCCCTTTTTCAACGCGATCGCCCGCAACAAGTACCTCAAGGCGATCCGCGACGGCTTTATCTCCGTCATCCCCATCATCATCTTCTCGTCCATCTTCTGCCTGGTAGCCTCGGTCCCCAACATCTGGGGTTTCTACTGGCCCGATGACATCAACAACGCTCTGTGGAAGTGCTACAACTACTCCATGGGCATCCTGGCCATCGCCTGCGCCGCCACCACGGCCAAGCACTTCGCCGACGCTCAGAACCGCGACCTGCCCAAGAATAACCAGATTAACTTTATCTCATGCATGTGCGCGGCCATCATCGGCTTCTTGCTCCTTTCGAGCGACACGATCGCCACGGACGCTGCCGGCGGTTTCAACACCACCTACCTTGGTTCCAAGGGCCTGCTGACCGCCTTCATCGCTGCGTTTGTGACCGGCATCATCTACAAGTTCTTCATTAAGCGCAACATCACCGTCAAGATGCCCGAGCAGGTTCCGCCCAACATCTCGCAGACCTTTAAGGACATCATCCCCTTCTCCGTCTGCATCACCGTCTTTTGGGTTTTTGACATCGTCTTCCGCGCTGCTTTTGGCTTCTGCTTTGCCCAGGGCGTCATCCAGGTGTTCCAGCCCCTGTTCACCGCTGCCGACGGCTATATCGGCCTCGCTGTGATTTACGGCGCCATGAGCCTCTTCTGGTTCGTCGGCGTCCACGGCCCCTCGATCGTCGAGCCCGCCATCGCCGCCGCCCTCGTTGCCAACATGACCGACAACCTAGCTGCGTTCCAGGCTGGCCAGCACGCTTCCGCTGTCCTGACCCAGGGTGCCCAGTACTTCGTCGTCTGCATGGGCGGCACCGGCGCCACGCTCGTCCTGGTCTTTATGTTCTGCTTCCTGGCCAAGTCTCAGGAGATGCGCGCCGTCGGTAAGGCCGCCATCGTCCCCGTCTGCTTTGCCGTCAACGAGCCGCTGCTGTTCGCCGCGCCCATCGTGCTCAACCCCGTCTTCTTTGTCCCGTTTGTCTTTGCCCCGATCGCCAACATCTGGATCCTCAAGATCTTTATCGACTTCTTGGGCATGAACGGCTTTATGTACACCCTGCCTTGGACCGTCCCCGGCCCCATCGGCACCATCATGGGCCTGGGCTTCCAGCCGCTCGCCTTTGTGATGCTCGCCCTTATCCTGGTCGTCGACTTCGTTCTGTACTACCCTTTCTTCCGTGCCTATGACGCCCAGAAGTGCGCCGAGGAGGCCGAGATCTCCCAGGAGGAGCTCGCCGCCAAGAACGCCGAGAAGGCCGCCAAGCTCAACGACGCCTTCCAGGGCAAGGCTGACGCCAAGAGCGTTGCCGCCGGCGCTGCTGCCGAGGCCGTGAAGTCCGACGCCCCCGCCGTTCCCGCAGCACCCGCTGCCGAGGCAACGACCGCCAGCGACCTCAACGGCAAGCGCGTGCTCGTGCTCTGCCAGGGCGGCGGAACCTCGGGTCTGCTCGCCAACGCGCTGGCCAAGGCCGCCAAGGAGCGCGGCATCAATCTTGAGACCGCTGCCGAGGCCTATGGCAACCACGTTGACATGCTCCCCGACTTTGACCTGGTCGTCCTGGCCCCGCAGGCCGCCAGCTACCTGGCCGACCTGCAGAAAGACTGCGAGCGCGTGGGCAACAAGTGCGTCGCCTGCCGCGGTAAGCAGTACATCGAGCTCTCCCAGAACGGCGATAAGTCTCTCGCCTTCGTCTCCGAGCAGCTTTCGAAGTAAGTAACGCTCAGGGCCAGCCGACCATCCAAGACCGGCTGGCCCTTCGATTTAGACGATTGGATCATCATGTCCGTTAACCCTGCTAGCGTCACTAACCCGCCTGCGCAGTTTCCCGAGGGCTTTGTCTTTGGCGGCGCCACTGCTGCCTACCAGGTAGAGGGCGAGACCCGCACTCACGGTAAGGGCAAGGTTGCCTGGGACGACTTCCTGGAGGCCCAGGGGCGCTTTTCCCCCGATCCCGCTTCGGACTTCTACAACCAGTACCCCGTCGACCTGAAGCTGTGCGAGGAGTTTGGTATCAACGGCATTCGCCTCTCCATCGCCTGGAGCCGCATCTTCCCCAACGGCACCGGTGAGATTAACCCCGAGGGCGTCCAGTTCTATCACGACCTTTTCGCCGAATGTCACAAGCATCACGTTGAGCCGTTTGTCACGCTGCATCACTTTGACACGCCGCTTCCCCTCTTTGAGAAGGGCGACTTCCTCAACCGCGAGACCATCGACGCCTTTGTGGACTTTGCCACCTTCTGCTTTAAGGAGTACGCCGACCAGGTGACCTATTGGTTCACCTTTAACGAGATTTGGGCCGATGCCTCCAACACCTACATCGAGGGCACCTTCCCCGGCGGCGTCAAGGCGCATCTGGCCGAGGCTTTCCAGTGCGAGCACAACATGATGCTCGCCCACGCCAAGGCCGTACTGGCCTTCCACAACGGCGGTTTTAAGGGCAAGATCGGCGTCATTCAGTCGTTGGAGTTTAAGTATCCGCTCAACGAGAACGACCCCGCCGACATCAAAGCCGCCAACAACGAGCACGTGCTGCAGAACCAGTTCTTGCTCGACGCCACCTTCCGTGGCGACTACGCGCCCGACACCCTCGAGTGCGCCAACCGTCTGGCTGCCGTCTCGGGCGGCACCATCGAGATCCTGGACGAGGACCTCGAGATTATGCGCGAGGCCGCGCTCTACAACGACTACCTGGGCGTCAACAACTACCAGTGCCGCTTCTTGAAGGCTTACGATGGCGAGAACGACCTGCACCACAACGGTACGGGCGAGAAGGGCACCGGCCGCTGGCGCGTTAAGGGTATTGGCGAGCATGTGAACAAGCCTGGCATCCCCACCACCGACTGGGACTGGATCATCTATCCCGAGGGCCTGTTCGATCTGCTCGTCTACATTAAGCAGCGCTACCCCAACTATAAGCAGATCTTCATTACCGAAAACGGCATGGGCTACAAGGATCCCTACAAAGACGGCTTTGTGGACGACCAGCCGCGCATCGACTACATCGAGCAGCACCTGCGTTGGCTGCTCAAGGCTATGGAGGTGGGCGTCAACGTGGGCGGCTACTTCCTGTGGAGCCTGCAGGACCAGTTCTCCTGGACCAACGGATACAACAAGCGCTATGGCTTCTTCTACGTTGACTTTGAAACCCAGAAGCGCACGCCCAAGGCAAGCGCCTACTGGTACAAGCACGTAGCGCAGACCCGTCGTCTGGACTAGCGGCTTGCGGGGTTACCCGCCCACATAACCTGTCCCCATTTCTCAGCCGGGGGTGGCACGTCACACGGCGCGCCGCCCCCGGTCTTTTTGTTTTTGGGCTGGTCGGGAGCCGTTTGTCTCGATCTGTAACATCTAGCCGAGTTTTTTGGTCCTAGCTGTTACAGATTGAGACGAACAGGATTGCTCTTTCCGAAGAATCTAAATCTGTAACAGGTAGCCCGCTTTTGACCGTCTACCTGTTACAAATCGAGACAAACGGAGTAGGACCTAACCCCGTATGTCCCTAACAGTCGAGCGTTCGACCAGCGTACTCGGCACATGAATCGCCTCGATAGACGAGCTCTCTCCAATCGCCGCCTCAAACGCAAGCTTACCGACACCGCGCAAATCAAATCGCAGCGTCGTCAGTCGATTGTGAGGAACAAGTCCCTCGAGTGCGTCGTCGATACCAACCACGCTCACGTCGTCGGGCACGGACAGGCCCGCGTTCTCGAGCGCGGCGATAACGCCCAGCGCCATCTGGTCATTTGCCGCAAGCACGGCAGTCGGCGCCTGCGACCCGCCGGCAAGCACCTCGGCCGCAATCCGCTCGCCCATGGCGTACCCACTGTCCGCACTCCAATCGCCACGCAGCATCGGAGCGGCATCGACATGAGCACGACCCAGCGTATCGCGCCAACCGGCCTCACGAAAACGCGAGGAAATCGAGTTTTCCGGACCCGCCACAAACCGCATATTCGAGTGACCATGTTCCAGCAGATAATTGGTCAACAGCTCGCACGAACCATACTGGTCGGAGTCGATCGTCGTGCAGCGCGGATGCGCATACATGGACAGGATGACCGTTCGCACTCCCGGCTGGGGAACAAACTCCTCAAAATCGGGAGCCATGCGGTTCATGCTGAGAATCATGCCGTCGACGGGTCGCTCGACCATGCGGCGCGAGGCATCGGCAAGTGTATAGGGCTTGTCGCCGCCCATCTCGATCATAGTGACGGCAAAATCGTGCTCGCGCGCCGCTTGCATGATACCCTCGAGCGTCGCCAGGTTACCGACACGTGTGATGTTGTACATGCACAGGCCAATAGAACGATACGACCCGCCGCGCAACGCCGCTCCAGCAAAATTGGGACGAAAGCCCAGCTCTTCCATGGCGGCCAGCACACGCTTGCGCGTCTTTTCCGTCACGTTGGGCATACCGTTGACCACGCGAGACACAGTCTGGCGGCTCACGCCAGCGAGCGCCGCAACCTCTGCCGCGCTCGCCGAATGACCATTCCTTGTCTGCTGAGCCATGCCTTCCACGCTAACCTGCTTCCCAACTATTCCCCGCGCCCATGGCGCATCGTACATACATCGATAACGTGCTCATGATACCCGAGCCATTTACCACAACATGAAAACTTCTGTCAATCAAAACCGCGTACCGAACAAATACAACCGTTCGCGGCTGTTTGAAGTTGTTTTGTTTCTATACATCCCAGCCGGATGTTAACGTGCTCATTGTCAAATGTTCACGTGCTCATTTTGGTTCTAATCATTTTAAGATAGTGTTTATCGGGCTTTTTCACCGCTGAACGCTAACCAGGGAGCCTCCTGAGCGCAAACGCACAATATCGAACAGCAAGACGAGAGGGTGTATGCATATGTCTTTGCTAAACCGCGTACAGCAGCTGCCGAAGGGCTTTGTTTGGGGCGCCGCAACCGCCGCGTACCAAACGGAAGGTTCCACGAAGGTGGCAGGCAAGGGTAAGACCATGTGGGACGATTACCTTGTCGCCCAGGGTCGCTTTTTGCCCGACCCGGCCAGTGATTTCTACAACCGCTACGAGGAGGATATCCGCCTTTCTGCCGAGCATGGACTCAACGCCATCCGTGTGTCCATCGCCTGGACCCGCATCTTCCCCAACGGCGACGATGCCGAGCCCCTCGCCGAGGGCGTTAAGCACTACCACGAGCTGTTCGCCTGCTGCAAAAAGTATGGCGTCGAGCCCTATGTGTCCCTGCATCACTTTGACTCCCCCGCCGCCCTGTTCAACCAGGGCGACTGGCTCAACCGCAAGACCGTCGACGCCTATGTGCGCTATGCCGAGTTCTGCTTCCGCGAGTTCCGCGAGGTCAAGAATTGGTTCACCATCAACGAGCTCATCAGCCTCTCGCACTCCCAATACATCCAAGGCAACTTCCCGCCCAACCATCACTTTGATGTGACGAGCGGCATCCAGAGCCAGCACAACGAGCTCGTTGCCCACGCCCGCGCCGTCAACCTGTATAAGGATCTTGACGAGACCGAGCACCTGGGCGGACGCATTGGCATGGTCAACGTCCTGACGCCGGCATATCCTGCCACAGACTCGCCCGCCGACCAGCACGCCGCTGACCTGTACAACGCCTTCTACACCGACTTCATCATGGACGGCGCCTTCCTGGGTCACTACTCCGCGCGCACCCTCTCACTCATCAACGAGATTCTGCGTGCCAACAACGCCACGCTTACGGTTGAGGACAGCGACATGGAGGAGCTCGCCAAGGCGGCGCCCCGCAACGATATGTTCGGCCTCAACTACTATCAGTCGGCGTTTATCGCCGCCTACGATGGCGAGTCCACCAACAGCTTTAACGGCACCGGAGACAAGGGCACCTCGTACTTTAAGTTTAAGGGCGTCGGGCAGCAGGTCGATATGCCGGGTATCCCCACCACCGACTGGGATTGGCTCATCTACCCGCAAGGCCTCTACGACACGCTCAAGCACATCAGCGCCACCTATCCCAACCTCCCCGTCATCTATATCACCGAAAACGGCCTGGGCCACAAGGACCCCGAGCCCGACGCAAACGGCATCGTCGCCGATCCCGAGCGCATCGACTTTGTCGACCAGCACATGGAGAAGGTGCTCCGGGCGCGCGCCGAGGGCGTCGACGTCCAGGGCTACTTTATCTGGAGCCTGCAGGACCAGTTCTCGTGGGCCAACGGCTATAACAAGCGCTACGGCCTGTTCTACATCGACTTCGACACGCAAAAACGCTACATCAAGCAGTCGGCACTCTGGTACAAGGAGCTCGCCGACACTATGGCGGACGCGCAGTAGCGCATCGCCTCGCTTTCCCCCGAGAGGGGAGCGGCCCTATGCGATACAAACCCAGCCGCTCCCCTCTCTCCCCCTGGGACCGACCCCGCCTGCACCCGGGCTTTTAGCAAGCGGGAGACCATATAGGTTTTCAACGTCCATGCCATTAAGATTTCATGCAAAGAGGAGCGTGAACTATGGAATCGATCGTTAAGTTCTTGGAGAAAGGTCAGCCGTACTTCGACAAGGTCTCTAAGAACATCTACCTTCAGGCCATTAAAGACGGCTTTTTGGCAGCAATGCCCATCATCCTGTCTTCTTCTGTCTTCCTGCTTATTTCGACCCTGCCGGGCGTTGTCGCCACGGTCGGCGGCTTTACGCTGCCCGACTGGTGGAACGTCGACGTCGTGAACTTCTGCAACAAGGTTTACAACTTCACGATGGGCGTCGTGGGCATCATGGTCGCCGGCACCACCGCAAGCGCGCTGACCGGCTCCAAGAACCGCCGCATGCCTGCCGGCAAGGCCATCAACGCCACGAGCACCATGGTCGCCGCCATGTGCGCTATGCTCATCTTGGCCGTTACCCAGACGAGTGCCAAGATCGACGGCGCCGATGTCTCGGTGTTCTTTACCGACAACATGGGCACCAAGGGCCTACTGAGCTCCTTTGTCGCCGCATTTGCCACGGTCAACATCTATGCCTTCTGCATTAAGCGAGACATCACCATCAAGCTGCCCAAAGAAGTCCCCGGCGCCATCGCCCAGAACTTCCGCGACATCTTCGCCTTCAGCTTCTCCATCCTGTTTGTCGCCGTCATCGACGTTATCTGCCGCACCTGCTTGGCCGTCCCGTTTGCCAACGTCATCTCCACGCTGGTGAGCCCGCTGTTCGCCGCTGCCGATTCCTACGCCGGCCTCGCCCTCATCTGGTTCATGATCCCGCTGTTCTGGTTCATGGGCATCCACGGCCCCTCGGTCGTTAAGCCTGCCCTCAACGCCGCGCTGTTTGGCAACATCACCACCAACCTCGCCACGCTGCAGGCCGGCGGTCACCCCGCCCTCGCCCTGACCGAGAACTTCGGTAACTACATCGGCGAACTCGGCGGCACCGGCGCCACGTTCATTGTCCCGATCATCTTCCTGCTCTTTATGCGCTCCAAGCAGCTCAAGGCCGTCGGCAAAGCCTCTGTCGTACCCGTGATGTTCGCCGTCAACGAACCGCTGCTGTTCGCCGCGCCCATCATCCTCAACCCGTACTTCCTGATCCCGTTCCTGTTTGCCCCCGTGGCCAACGTCCTCATTGGTAAGTTCTTCATCGACTTTTTGGGCATGAACGGCTTTATCTATGCCATGCCGTGGGCACTCCCCGGACCGATCGGCACCTTCATCGACACCAACTTCCAGCCGATCTCTCTGGTCCTGGTTGTCGTCCTGCTGGTCGTTGACTTCTTAATCTACTACCCGTTCTGCAAGGCCTACGACAACGTCCTGTGCAAGCAGGAGGCCGAGACCCTGGCCGAAGAAGAGGCCGAGGAGACCAAGGCCGTCAAGACCGCTGCCGCCCCCGCCGTTGAGGCTCCTGTTGTCGAGACCGCTTCTGCCACTGAGGCCTCCGCAGCTCCGTCCGCCCTTAAGGGCAAGGATCTGAGGGTTCTGGTTCTGTGCGCTGGCGCCGGCACCTCTGCACTGCTCGCCAACGCGCTTAAGGAAGGCGCCGACGAGCTGGGCATCGACATTACCGCCAACGCCGGTGCCTACGGCAGCCACTACGCCATCATGGACCAGTACAACGTCATCGTCCTGGCTCCGCAGGTTCGCACCTATTACAACGAGATGAAGGCCGACACCGACCGCCTGGGCATCACGCTGCTGTCGCCCAAGGGCAAACAGTACATCGACCTCACTAAGGATCCCAAGGGTGCCGTCGCCTGGATCGAGGAAAACCTCGAGGCATAAGACGCTGACGCCACCTGCCGCTCGCAGAAAAAAAATGGCCCGTGCATCGATGCGTGATGCGCGGGCCATTTTGTTTAGACCGCACCCGTCCTCCTGTTCATCTTAATCTGTAACATCTAGCCGAGTTTTTGGGTCCCAGCTGTTACAGATCGAGGTGAACGCACAGGCCAAGCCAAAAATCTCAATCTGTAACATGTAGACCGCTTTTGACCGCTTAGATGTTACAGATCGAGACAAACAGATGGGTCAATCCAATCAATCTAGATCTGTAACACCTGGCTGGTCATTTCACTCCTAACTGTTACAGATCGAGACAAACGGAATAAGCCGGGCCGAATTGTCTAAATCTGTAACATCTAGCCGAGTTTTCGGGTCCCACCTGTTACAGATTTAGACGAGCAGGCCGAGCACGTCTACGCCCGCAGATCCTTTACGCTGGAACGCTCGACCAACACGCCCGAGACGAGCGTACGGCTTCTGGAGCTCGGGGCTTCCAGACCTGCGACGACCTCGTTAAGCGCACGGATGCCCAGTTCGCGGTGGCGAAACTTCACCGACGTCAGAATCGAGTTGGGAATCGTCTTGTAGAGCTCATCGTCGAAGCCGATCACGGACACGTCGTCGGGCACATTGAGCCCTTTGTCACGTAGAGCCATCATCACGCCGTTTGCCATGCAGTCGTTAGCAGCGAGGACCGCCGTGCAATCGGGCTTATCGGCAAGCACAAGGCCCGCGGCATAGCCACTATCCGCATTCCAATCGCCTTGCAGAGGCTCGGGCGGCTCAATGCCACGTGCCTCGAGTGCCGCTCGCCAACCTTTCATACGGCACTGGCTCGACAGTGATTCTTTCTTACCAGAGACGAAGTACACGTTCTTGTGCCCGTGGTTCAAGAAGTACTCGCACGCCATGCGCGCGCCGCCCTCTTGGTCGTCACTGACGGTAGAGCAGGTAGGATGTTCCATCGGTGTGATAATCACCGTCTTGAGGTCTTTCGGCGCCTCAAAGGTATCAAAGTCATCGACCATCTGACGCAGGTTGAAGATCATGCCATCAACAGGCAGCTGCGACATCCTACGCGCCGCATCGGCAAGAGTCATCTTCTCACCTCCGCACTTCTTAATCATCGTGAGCGCAAAGCCTCGCTCTTCGGCGGCATCGGCAATACCGTCAATCATGTCCACGGCACCGCCCGACAAGTGGAACAGCACCACGCCGATGCACCCGTAACGGCCCAACTTGAGTGAACGCGCGGCAAAGTTGGTTCGAAACCCGAGCGCCTCCATTGCAGAATGGACCCTATCGCGCGTCGACTCTCGCACGCTTTCGGGCTCGTTGATTACGCGCGACACCGTCTTGAGAGAAACGCCCGCGGCAACTGCCACATCATTCATTGAGACATTTTTCTTGTCCATCGTTGCCACTGCTTCTCCACTCGGTTCTCTATCGCTTGTTTTTTTGTGTTCTAGCATACACTACCTGCCTGACTGATAAATCAGCCGTTTATCGGACGATATCGACCGTTCACCTGTAAATCCTTGTTGCTCTTCCAAAAATGTCTTACGTTGTCATTAACGAAATGACAACGTTGTCATTTCGCAATGCCTTCCTTAAGCAGGAAGGTTTCCGGGCAGTCCTGATCATCCATCGACGACCAGTTCCATCCACATGCATCGCGCATCAAGTAGCAAAGGAGCTCTATGGACGCCATCGTAAAGATGCTCGAAAAGCATCAACCGTTCTTTGAGAAGATCTCGAGGAACATCTACCTCCAGGCCATCAAGGACGGATTCCTTGGGTGCATGCCCATCGTCCTTACCTCTTCGATCTTCCTGCTGATCGCCACCCTTCCCGGCGTAGTTGGCATCACGCTGCCCCAGCCGCTCATCGACTGGTGCAACAAGCTGTACAACTTCACCATGGGCGTCATGGGCATCATGGTTGCCGGCACCACCGCCAAGAACTTCACGGCTTCCATGAACCGTCGCATGCCCGCCGGCAAGGTGCTCAACGACGGCTCCACCATGGTTGCCGCCCAGTGCAGCATGCTGCTGCTCGCTGTTACGCAGTTCACCACCAAGTTCAACGGCTCCGAGCTTTCTGTCTTCGATTGCACCAGCATGGGTACGCGCGGTCTGTTCTCGGCCTATATCGCCGCGTTCATTACCGTTTGGGTTTATAAGTTCTGCGTCTCGCGCGATCTGACCATTAAGCTGCCCAAGGAGGTCCCGGGCGCCATCGCTCAGAACTTCCGCGACATTATCCCCTTCGGTGGCGCCGTCATCATCTGCGGCATCATCGATGTCGTCGTGCGCAACCTCATGGGCGTTCCGTTCTCCGAGCTGCTCATCAAGCTGCTCTCCCCGCTCTTCACTGCGGCAGAGACCTATCCTGGCCTTATCCTTATCCAGGCAGCCACCGCGTTCTTCTGGTTCATCGGCGTCCACGGCCCCTCGATTGTCCAGCCGGGCATCGACCCCATCCGTCTTGCCAACCAGGCCGAGAACCTGCAGGTTCTGCTGGCCGGTGGTCACCCCGCCCATTCCCTCACCTTCAACATGTCGCTCGTGGGTGAGTTCGGCGGCACCGGCGCCACGTTCATCGTGCCGCTTCTGCTGATTCTCTTTATGAAGTCCAAGCAGCTCAAAGCCGTCGGTAAGGCCTCGATTGTTCCTGTTGCCTTCGCCGTCAACGAACCGCTGCTCTTTGGCGCGCCGATGATCCTTAACCCCTACATGCTCATTCCCTTTGTTGCCGCCGGCTGCGTCAACGTAAGCGTTGCCAAGTTCTTTATCGACAACGTGGGCATGAACGGCTTCTCCTTCGTGGTGCCTTGGGCTACCCCTGCCCCCATCGGCATCTTCATCACCACAAACTTCCAGCTTATCGCCCTGGTGTTTGTC
Source organism: Collinsella sp. (assembly GCA_036550515.1). Classification (GTDB taxonomy): domain Bacteria; phylum Actinomycetota; class Coriobacteriia; order Coriobacteriales; family Coriobacteriaceae; genus Collinsella. The sequence continues at coordinate 28,261 of JAXKGF010000061.1, read as the reverse complement.
GCGATTATCATCTTGCTGGACGCCATCATTTACCTGCCGTTCTTGAAGGCATACGATAAGCTGCTCTGCGACCAGGAGGCCGAGCGCGCCGCCGAGCTGGGTCTTGAGTCCGATGGTGCTGCCACCATCGCCGCCAACGCCCCTGCGCCCGCTGTCGAGCAGGCTACCGCTTCCGTCGAGCCGACCGCCGCTGCCGCCGACAGCGAGCCTGTCGCCGATCAGCCCGAGCCCGCAGCCAACGCATCCGCTAAGAAGGATGTCGACGGTCTGAAGGTCCTCGTCCTGTGCGCCGGCGCCGGCACCTCTGCCATGCTTGCCAACGCCATCAAGGAAGGTGCTGCACAGACCGGAGAGAACATCGCTTCCTCCGCAGGCGCCTATGGCCAGCACACTGCCATCATGGATCAGTACGACGTTATCGTGCTTGCCCCGCAGGTCCGTAGCTACTACAACGACATGAAGGCCGACACCGATCGCCTGGGCATTAAGCTGCTCGCCCCGCGCGGTAAGGAATATATCGACCTTACTCGCGACCCCGCTGGCGCCATCAAGTGGCTCCGCGAGAACCTCGACTAGTTCCTCCCTCTGTTGGTGCCCGGATCCCCAGTTCGGGCACCTCCCCCTATTCGTATCCCACAGAAAGGATGACTCATGACCAACCCCATGCAGTTCCCCGACGGCTTTGTGTTTGGCGGCGCCACCGCTGCTTACCAGGTTGAGGGCGAGACCCGTACGCACGGCAAGGGCAAAGTGCCCTGGGACGATTTCCTGGCTGCTCAGGGTCGCTTCTCCCCCGACCCCGCAAGCGATTTCTACAACAAGTATCCGGTCGATATCGACCTGTGCCAGCGCTTCGGCATCAACGGTATCCGCGTCTCCATCGCTTGGAGCCGCATCTTCCCCAACGGCACTGGCGAGATCAACCCCGAGGGCGTCGCCTTCTATCACGAGCTTTTCGCCACCTGCAACAAAGCTGGCGTTATCCCCTATGTCACGCTCGATCACTTCGATACGCCCGAGGCCTTTTACCAGAACGGCGGCGAGGGCTTCCTGACGCGCACGACGGTCGACGCCTTTGTCGAGTACGCCAAGTTCTGCTTTGCCGAGTTCACCGAGGTCAAGCACTGGTTCACCTTTAATGAGATTCCCGCGACCGCCGAGGGCAGCTTTATCGTCGGCAACTGGCCGCACGGCGAGAAGTATCGTCTGGACAAGGCCTTCCAGCTTATGCACAACATGATGGTGGCCCACGCCAAGGCTGTCGTCGCCTTCCATGAGGGCGGCTTTGAGGGCGAGATCGGCATTGTCCAGAACCTAGAGCCCAAGTATCCCCTCGATCCCAACAGCGCTGCCGACTGCGAGGCAGCTCGCATGGCCGACGTCATCAACAACCGCTGGGTACTCGACGCCACCTTCCGCGGCCACTATGCAGCCGACACCATGGAGGCTGCGACCAAGCTGGCCCATATCGCCGGCGGCGAGCTCGACGTCCGCGACGAGGACATCGCCGCGCTGACCGCCGCGCTCCCCTACAACGATTGCCTGGGCGTCAACACCTACAAGTGCCAGTTCCTGCGTGCCGCCGAGGGCGAAAACGACATCAACCACAATGGCACCGGCGACAAGGGCTCCTCGCGCTGGTTCCTCAAGGGCGTGGGCGAGTCATGCGTGCGCGAAGGCGTACCCACCACCGATTGGGACTGGATCATCTATCCCGAGGGCCTCTACGACCTGCTGCTCCGCATTAAGAACGATTACCCCAACTACAAGAAGATCTACATCACCGAGAACGGCATGGGCTATAAGGACGACTTTGAGGACGGCTTTATCGACGACGCCCCTCGCATCGACTACATGCGTCAGCATCTCGCATGGATCCTCAAGGCAATCGACGGCGGCGTGAACGTCGACGGCTACTTTGTGTGGTCGCTGCAGGACCAGTTCTCCTGGACCAACGGCTATAACAAGCGCTATGGCCTGTTCTACATCGACTTTGAGACCCAGAAGCGCTATCCCAAGGCGAGCGCGTACTGGTACAAGAACGTCTCGGAGACCGGCCTGCTTATGGCCTAACTTTTGCCGCATACCCCCTGTCGGCCGCATACGAATCCCTCCACGGGTTCGCATGCGGCCTTTTTGTTTTTTGGTCGGACCTGAGCGGGCCGTTTGTCTCGATTTGTAACATCTAGCCGAGTATTTCGGCCCTAGTTGTTACAAATCGAGACAAACAGAACGCCCGAGCAGAAATATCTAAATCTGTAACATGTAGACCACTTTTGACCGTCTAGATGTTACAGATCAAGACAATAAGATAGTCGAATCCGAACTTTCCAAGCAGTTATGAAGCATGGTTTCTAGTTTTCGGTATCACGAACATACTTTCGGTATCATTTAATGGTATTATGATATCGAAAGTGTGTTCGTGATACCGAAAGGAGCCGCATGCGCCAGTTCGATTACACCACAGTCCCAGCGGAACTCGAGGCAACTCCAATCACCAACCTCCTCCTCTCGATACGCGAGCATAAAGGCCGTCAGCTTGCTCTGAGTCAAGTCAAACCCGAGCTTCTATCGTCCCTAATGGAGGAGGCTAAGATCCAAAGCACCCGATCCTCCAACGGACTTGAAGGAATTGTTACCACCCAAAAAAGGCTCAAAGCGATCATGGCGTATTCCGCCAAGCCAAGCTCCCGCGCAGAGGAAGAAATCGCTGGATACCGAGATGTGCTGTCGCTTATTCACGAGCAACACGATTCCATTCCCGTAACGCCATCGGTCATTCTGCAGTTGCATCGTGACCTCATGGCGCACACGGCAATCTCGTATGGAGGCCATTGGAAAGATGGCGATAACGAAATCGTCTCCATTGACGATCAAGGTAATCGATTTGTGCGCTTTAGGCCCCCTTCGGCTCTAGCAACCCCGGGACTTATTAAAGAAGCCTGCCAGTCCCTCAACGATGCTTTATCTCGCCAAGTTTGCGATCCCCTCCTTATATCGCTCCGCTTTATCTTCGATTTTGTTAGCATTCATCCCTTCAACGATGGCAATGGCAGGATGAGTCGGCTCCTTACAACGCTGCTGCTCGAAAAGACTGGATACGACGTTGCGCGTTACATCAGCATCGAACGACTTATTGAAGACAACAAAGCGCTTTACTACAACGCTCTCGCTGCAAGCTCCACTGGATGGAATGAAAATCAAAACACCGAAGTACCCTTTATCCGTTTCATGCTCGGAACAACCCTGGCCGCCTACCGACAGCTCGAGCAGCGTACCTTAATTGAATCAAGCACTCGTCCCATGTCGAAGCAAGCGCGCATCACCGTTCTATTTCAACAGAGACCCGGCGTCATTAAGAAATCCGACATTCGGTCCAACTGCCCCGATATCAGCGAGGTAACCGTTAAACGAACCCTCGGTCAGCTTGTTAGTTGCAGCGCAATCGAAAAAACAGGAGCGGGTCGTTCGACGGGCTACATACTCAAAGACGCCCATGCTCTAGAACTATTCTTGCAATCCGCAATACCCGATGGCAAGGCCGCAATAACAAAAGAGGCTCCAAAGGATAAGCTCCTTGAACGTGTAAACCACGCCGAGGATGAAAGCAGAGAAGGGCTCTATGAAGACTACGATTCATTCTCAATGGACATAAAGACGAAATACGGAGTCTAGTCATATCCCAGAATAGCCTCATCCTTGTTGCCCAAAATTATTTGCGCGTCATTGTGAAGCGGTAACCCCGCGCTGGCAAGGGCAAAAGTCCTCCTGCTGCGCTAGCTAGCAAATGACCTGCGCGTGCTCCTCGATGGCGGCACGGTCATCGGCGGCAATACCCGGCTCGCACACCACGGCGTCCAGACTGTCCAAGCGGCAGAAGGTGTAGAAGTCGCGCTTGCCGATCTTGCTGGAGTCGGCGATCAGATAGCGCGAGTCGGCCTTGCTAAAAGCGAGCTGCTGGATGCGGCCCTCTTCCATGTTAGACGTGGACACGTCGCCGTCCAAAATGCCGTTGGCACCGATAAAGGCTGCATCGATGCCCAGCGCACGCAAGGTATCCTCGGCCGTGGGGCCCACAAAGGCGGCAGTGCGGCGGCGGTACACGCCGCCTACCAGGCACAGTTCGCAGTCTTCGCGCGCCTCGAGCAGGTTAAACACCGAAAGCGAATTGGTCACAATGCGCAGGCGAAACGCCGGCAGCATCGAGGCCATCTGCTCAACCGTGGTGCCCGTGCCCAAAAAGATGGTCGAGCCTTCCTCGATAAGCTCCACAGAACGGCGCGCAATCTGCAACTTTTCCTCGGCATGCTTCGTGCGCTTTTCGCTGTGCGAATACTCATGGCGCAGCATAGCGTGTGGACGGCCCTGTGCACTGCGGGCTCCGCCGTGCACGCGCTCGATCTCGCCCAGGCTCGCAAGCTCCTCAAGGTCACGGCGGATCGTCATATCCGAGACACCTAACGCATCCGAAATCTCCTTGACCGAGACCGTTCCCTGTTCCTCGAGCAGCTGCCGAACCTTATCCTGTCGCTCCGCTTTAATCACGATGAGTCCTCGCTGTTCCACGCTCACGTCAATTCAAACAATAACGAACAAATTGTATCAGACTCGCGCGCGTCAGAAATGAACGCCCGCACAGCTCCAATCATCACTTTTTTGAGAAAAATACCCCCTGCTTTAGTGGGGTGTAGTGATAATCTCGCCTGTTCGCGCTACAGTTTGTCCGAAATACCTCGATGTTAGGAACCAAATGATCACTTCCGAGCTTTTCGGCACCGCGCCGTGCGGTACCCCCGTTCATCGCTACACCCTCAACGGGCCCGAGATCTGCGTTCGCATTATGGACTATGGCGCCACCGTGTTGGGCATTGACGTGCCCGACATCCCCGGCAACGTGCGCGATGTGGTGCTGGGCTTCGATAAGCTCGAGGATTACTTTGACAACCCCGCCTGCTTTGGCGCGACCATCGGACCTGTGGCCAACCGCACTGCGGGTGCCACGATCACCATCGCCGGCACGGACTGGCATATGCCCGCCAACGAGGGCGTCAACAACCTGCACAGCGATCTTGAGCATGGTCTGCACAAGCGCGTATGGGATGTTGAACTCGACGAGGTCCACAACGCCGTGCGCATGACCACCTCACTTGAGGATGGCGAGCTGGGTCTCCCCGGCAACCGCACCTTTACGGCCGTGTTTACCGTGACGCGCACCGGCGTCTTTCGTGTCGAGTATGGCTGCGAGAGCGACCGCGCCACCTACGTGTCCATGACCAACCACACATACTTTAACCTTGCCGGCCATAACGCCGGCATGGACTGCGAGCACTTCTTTGTTGCCAACGCTGCCCACTACCTGCCCATTGACGACCAGAACATTCCCACCGGCGAGATCGCTCCGGTCGAGGGAACTCCGTTTGACTTCCGCGAGCTGCGCCCCGTCGCTCCCGGCATGGAAGCCGATGACCCGCAGATTAAGCAGGCCCGTGGCTACGACCACTGCCTGTGCATCGATGGCTATCAGTACGGCCGCAACCTGCGCCGCGCAATGCACGTCGAGGAGATGTGGACCGGTCGTGAGCTGGACTACTACACCACCGCCCCGGGCGTACAGCTCTACACCGGCAACTGGCTGGACGACGAGCACGCCAAGGACGACGCCAACTATGGCTGTGGTGCCGGCTTTGCCCTCGAGGCAGAGATGTACCCCGACACACCGCACCAGCCGCTGTTCCCGCAGGGCATTGTGGGCCCGGGTCATCCCTACAGCAATGTGATCGAATACCATTTTATGAGGCACTAAGCCCACAGCGCAACATATCGCACAACAGCGCCCGCCGGCACACCGCCGACGGGCGTTTTTCATCTTTTGGGCTCATTTTCGCTGTGACTGTATGAGTGACATATCAAAACTACGCCCATTTACTACGTTTAGCCCGGAATGCTCGACCATGCACCGGTTTTTGTTAAATTCGCGAGCCGTCTACCTGCGGTTTTGTTTTTCTCAGATTCGACATGCTCGGCGATAGCCGATCAAACGTAGTAAATGGGCATAGTTTTTTGCAGGCGGCATCGCACGCGTCCCTCGCAAGGACAAAAATGATCCATTTTCCTCCGTCCCCAAGGGGTCAGTTGAACAGATTGCCGACGGGGTCGGGGTTGGAGCTGGGGAGGTAGCGGATCTCCAGCTCTACTCCGAGCTTTTGCAGTTCTCTGAGAGCAGCGACATCTGCGTCGTCTACGGCAACTGCGGGCGTTGCAGGACGCTTGCCCTCCCCTGCCTGCATATGGCCAATGCTGATCTTGGTAATCGGCACACCACCCTTAACCAGCGCGAGTGCATCGGCGGGTGAGGCCACCATGATCAGAATCCATTGACGCGGCGTTGCGGTATGGATGATGTCGATGGTCCTTTGCACCGAGAAAAACCGTGTCCACACGCCCTCGGGCGCCGCGACCCTCATAGGCGCCCACTTGCGCGAATCCGCCGCAATCTCGTCGTTAACGATCAGGACGAGGTTGGAACCAACCGCCTCATTCCACAGCTCAATGTCTTGCCCGTAAATAAACCGATCATCGATGCGTGTGAGAAGAATCTTGGGTTGAGCCATCACTGCCCCATTCTGCTTGAGACCCATACGAGCGGGACGTCGGCCACCAACTCAACAGCAGGTCAAGCGCCAAATGAACGCCGCAGACATCACGTCTCCAATATTAGTGCATTTAAAGTGAGAAAAGCCGTCAGAACACTTGCGCGGATGTGCGATGTCCCGTATCATAGACAGCCGTTGACGCCTCAGTTGCGTCACCACATGGCCGCCAGCGTAGCTCAGTTGGTAGAGCACCGCTCTCGTAAAGCGGGGGTCACCGGTTCGAGCCCGGTCGCTGGCTCCATTGCACAAGATAGCCGCCTTCGGGCGGCTTTTTTGTTGCCGATTTGAGTGCGTGTGCGCCAACCCAAGCATCGCCACGTCGATCGCTTCCTGCTCATTTATTTGCGAAGAACATCGGCTAGCCGCAGGATTGAAATCATCGACCGATAAGTGAGTTCCACCTTTTCGCCCGCAAGCAGTCGTTTCGAGTCAATCTCATCTAGCCCCACAAGCCGAGAAAACAGCGGGCCGCTCATCGTGCCATCGTCAATTGACTCCCTTATGGTCTTCAAAACGTCCGTATCATGAAGCGATGCCGAGCTGTAGGGGGCAACACGAGCAGAACTCTCAATTAACGACGAGACAAAAGGATGGAGATGCTTTGGACATAGTCCATCAAACACCACATCCCCATTGTCATCCGAGCCGACCAGGCGCCAAGTATAATGATCGACCCAGTCATCTCCGTCATATATGGCGTCCATGAGCAACTTCCCGTCTAGAGAGAGAAACCTATTTGGACATCGGGGCGCAAGACCGCAAGCCATATCGGGCCCGCAGCAGCTCCAACCCAACGCACCACATAGGTTCCCTTTCGTACATGTGTATCAATCTGCCCCGAAATGCCGGTGAATGCAATTCCAGACCCGTTCGTCGGATAGCAATCGACGTATTTTTGTTTTCCGCTCACAACCTTGTACAGATATATCGTTCCAGCAAAAGAGAAGGGATCGTTCGCAATTTTGTCCGGAAGAACTTACCACCTCAAAATCCCGCTACCAATATGGTCAAGCTTGACCGTTCCGCCGTCCCCCTCAAAAGTGGCAAGGGGATTTACCCCAGACTGAGAGTCGGCATCGCCCTCCTTGGCAGTTATCAGCAGGCTGCCCGTATAAGACTGCTGAGGCTCACCTTCAGGACAGGCAGCCTCGGCCCAAGAAGGGCCACCCAGGCAGAACAGTCCGAGCAGCATCATTACCAACAAAAGAAAACCCTTAGTTCTTTTCATCTATATCCCCAACGTCTCTCGACATTTGTATATCGTGACTACTTTAGATCTATATGGCCAATTCGAGCCCTCACCAGGGCAATTGTTGCAGCTGGGTTTCTTTTCATTAAAATTTCACTTTGGTAAATCCCCGCCCCTAAGCATTAAACCCGAAGTCCACCGAGTTGACGAAAAAACAGAAAGCCCCGCCAACCGTAATTCCCCTAGGGAAACACGGTTGGCGGGGTACTAGCATGATTTCCCTGGGGGAATCACGCCAGCATACGAACAACTCAGCCGAGTAGCTCGCTACTCCTCCCAGTAAGCATCTGCAAGCAGCTTAAAGCAGATCTTCTTGACCGGCTGCGCGCCATCGCCCGGGAACTCGAGCGTGGGCATGTGAGGCTCGCCGGCAACAAACAGAGCAAACTTGTCATCGGCCAGATCGCCGGCGATCGAGGCGTCGGAATCGACCAGGTCGTAGTCGTCCTTCTCGTCGAACTCCTGGACCAGCGTCAGGCTGCCCGTAGCGACCTTAAAGGCCTCGCGACCCTCAACATCGATCTGCACATCGTGATAGCGCTGATGCGTCTCATAATGAGCGTCGGCCTCGGGACGCGTCGTGGGAGCCATGACGTTCGCAAAGACCTTGTCGCCCAGAATCGGATGGCTGCCGACCTCGAGCTCCGCCGGATCGTTCTCCTCGAGCCAGTCGATCAACACGTCGAGGCCCTTGAGCATTCCGCGGTACTCCTCGATATCGCCCAATGCACCGTAAATCATCTAAATCCCCTCTCGGATCGTTTCTTTGGCGGCTACTCGGCAAACGCGTTACCGACGCTGTTGCCACCCACATACGTCTCGACCAGGGTAAGGTCGGGATTGAACACGACAACGTCGGCGTCGCGCCCCGACATAATGCTATCGCACTTGTCGTCGACATGAGCTAGCAATCGATGCCGGGGCCGACGCCCAAGCCCTTACAGCTCGGTCACGACAACGCCGTTGTAGACCTCGTCCCAACGGTCCATGACCAGATGGCCAGTCATGGGATCCATGGCATTGAGCTTGCCCGCAGGTGTTGGCGGTACGCAGCACCGTCTCGTCGTCTGCGCCAGCAGCAATGGCATGCGCGAAGCCAGCGATAGTGGAGTCACCAGAGCCCGTGGCGTTAACGGCAGGGATATCGGGCGTCTTTGCGCGGAACGCACGGCCATTGTGGAAGCCAACGGAGCCGGCAGCGCCCATGGACACGACGACCCAGGGGATATCGGAGAAGCGGGCGTCAGAAGCGAGCGCGGCGCGGAGCTCGTCCACATCGTCGGTGGTAAAGCTCGTGCCCAGAAGGCCGTTGATCTCGGTCAGGTTAGGCTTGACCAGCTCGGGCTTAATTTCGGACTTAAGGGCGGCCTCGAGCGAAGCACCTGAGGTATCGAGCAGCACCTTGGCGCCGGCGTTCTCGGCAATGCCCGTGATCTTGGCATAGTAGTCTGCCTCGACACCGCGGGGCAGAGAACCCGAAATGGTGACGACGTCGGCCTTGCCCGCAAGCTCAGTAAACTTGGCGGTAAAGGCATCGAGTTCCTCGGGGGCAATTGCCGGGCCACTCTCGAGCAGCTCGGTCTGGTTGCCGGCGTGGAGGATGTTGAGGCAAATGCGAGTCTCGCCCTTGATGGGCACAAAGTCGTTGTTAATACCGTTGGCGTCCATGAGCTCAGCCATGTAGGCGCCCATGTGGCCGCCGAGCAGACCTGTTGCCACAACGTCGTCGCCCAGCTGACCCAGCACACGGGCCACGTTGAGGCCCTTGCCGCCAGCGGTCTTTTCGGGCGTCACACGGTTGACGTCGTCGATAACGAGCTCATCGAGCTGATAGCGCGTATCGACAGACGGGTTCATCGTAACGGTGAGGATCATTTTTAGCTCCTTATCTCGCAGGCTCCTTGTGCCTCGCGATACGAGTCGACAAAACGGAATTACAGAATCTCAATCGTGAACGAGCGAACGACGGTCTCCTTGGGCTTGGCGACAAGGCAGCCGCGCTTATGCTCAAGTACGTCGTCCTCATCGGAGCAGGTCGAAAGGCCGCCCCAGGGCTCAACCGCCACAAAATCGCCCTCTGGCTTGCTCCACACAATGAGATATGGGAAGCCCTCAAAGCTCAGGCGGACGCCCTTGTCCTCGCCCTTTTTGGAAAGCGTGACCTGACGGCTCTCGAGCACGTCAAAGATGGTCTCCGCAAAATCGAAGAGCTCATGTGACAGAGGCAGCGTCTTTCCCACCATGGGGTTCTTGGAGCGATTGGTCACGTCGATCAAGCCAGTCGAGGGGACGGCGGTGCAGAGCTCCGCAGCCTCGTCCTTCTCAAAGCGCAACTCGTAGTCCGTATAGGCCTCGCCCTCATCGAGCGGACACCTAAATCCGGGATGACCGCCAATAAAGAACGGCATGTCCTCGGTGCCCTCGTTGGTCACCTCATAGGAGACGCGCACAGCAGCGTCCTCGAGCGTATAGCGGGCGACAAGCTTAAACGGGTACGGATAATCGCTCAGCAGCGCGGCGTTATCCTCCGAAGCCAGGCACATCGCCAGCTCGTTCTCGCTCTGGCTCAGCAGCTTCCACTCCTGTTTGCGCGCAAACCCATGGCGAGCGAGCTTTACATGATGCCCGGCAAACGTCATGGCGCTGTTGTCGCGCAAGCCTCCGCAAATCGGGAAGCAAATCGGTGCCTGGCCGGACCACACGGCGGGATCGCCCTGCCACAAATACTCGCGTCCGTCAGCCTCAATCGAGGTAAACGAGCCGCCGGCCGTGGAAACCTTGATAGAAATCGAATCGTTGGAAAGAGCGTATTCCATTATCCATCCTTTCGAACAACTGCTTTTTGCTCGCAAGAACCCGTCTCGACCCTGACCAAAGGACAAACCCGCACGTTCATCGATGCGTCCGGTATCCCCGCCATGTAACGGGGTACCATACAGACATTGATGCAATTACAGCTGAAAGGCCTTCTTATGCGAACCATCATCCTCTACGCCTCGCGCCATCACGGCAATACGAAAAAGCTCGTGGACGCCATCGTCGAGGCGCACCCCGAGATCGATACCCTCGACGTGAAGTCACTCGGCAAAAACGAGTACCCCAACCTGCACGAATATCATCTAATCGGCGTCGCCACGGGCATCTATTACTCCGAGATCGACAAGGACATGGCACGCGTGCTCACTAACGTGCTGCAGCCGCAGGACAAGGTGTTTGGCCTTATGACCTACGGTGGCAAAAACAAGTGGTACGGCAAGGATATCGATGGCATCTGCCGCATGAGGCAGGCCATCTTTATGGGTGTCTACGGCTGCCCCGGCTTTGATACGTGGGGTCCGTTCAAACTCACCGGCGGTGTGCAAAAGGGACACCCAACCGCTGAGGAAATTAAGGGCGCCGTCGACTTCTTCGACAAGATCGAAGACGAGTATTGCGACATCATCGTCGAAGAGTACGCCAAGCGCGAGAAGCGCCTAGCATACGAGAAGGAGCATCCTGCAGGAGGCCTGGTGGCCGGCGTCAAGCGCACGGCAAAGAAGATCGCTAACAAGCTGTAACTGTTAAGGTGCTTTTGAGCGTTTAACCCATACGGCGGGTCCGAGCAGATTCGGGCCCGCCGTCTTTTTCTATCGTTACTCGGTAAAGGCGTTGCCGACGCTCTGGCCGCCAACATACGTCTCGACGAGGGTGAGCTCATGGTCGAACACGACAAAGTCGGCGTCGCGACCCGGCATGATGCTGCCGCACTTATCCTCGATGTGTGCAGAGCGTGCCGGCACCTCGGTTGCCATGCGAATGGCGATATCGGCGCTGGCGATGCCCCAGTCGACGATGTTCTTGACACCCTGGGCAAGCGTGAGCACCGAGCCGGCGATGCTCTTGCCGTCGGCGAGCCAGCACAGGTTGTCCTTCATGATGACGTCCATGCCACCACTGGTGTAGCTGCCCTCGGGCATGCCGCCGCAACCCAGGCAGTCAGTGATAAGCACCGTGTGCTGCCAGCCCTTTGCCTGCAGCAGCGCCTTGATGGCGGCAGGGTTTACGTGCTTGCCGTCACAGATGATCTCGGCGTAGGTCTCGGGCGTGGACATGGCAGCACCCACGACACCGGGCTCGCGGTGATGCAGACCGCGCTGGCCGTTGTAGGTGTGCGTAAAGCAGCTGGCACCGGCGTTGATCGCAGCGACGCACTCATCGTAGGTGGCATCGGAGTGGCCAATGCTGGTCACGACACCTTTGGCGTTCAGGGCAGCAGCGTAGGCAGCGGCGCCGTCGCGCTCAGCGGCCATAGCGCTCTTGACGATACGCCCACCGGCAGCCTCCTGCCACTGATCGAAAACCTCCTCGGAGGGATCGATCAGGTAAGCGGGATTCTGCGCGCCCACGTGCTTCATGGTAAAGAAGGGGCCCTCCAAGTAGATGCCCTGAATGCGTGCACCGCAGAAGTCGGGGCCGCGACCCTCGTCCGCCTGGGCGATAGCGGCGCAGGCGTCCTTGATCTGCTCAACGGCATCGGTGAACGTCGTGGGCAGCCAGCTGGTGGTACCGCGACGGGCGAGCTCGGTCGAGCTGATATCGATGCCCTCGGGATCGTTATCGGTAGTTGAGTGGTTGTAGAAGCCATGGATGTGAGTATCGACCATGCCCGGTGCAATCCACGATCCCGTGTAGTCCTTAATCTCGCAAGAGGGCTCGTCGGCCTGCCAAGCGCCAAAGACGCCATCCTCGACCATAAGATAGCCGCCCAGTTGCGGACCTGCCGGCAAGAAGAACTTGTCAGCCTTAATTGCGTACGTGCTCATATGCACTCCTTGCTTCTAAAGCAGTTGACTGTGGTGTTGCTTATACCCAGCTCATGTAAAAACAAATAGCGCCCGCCCGCCGTTATGAGCGGACGGGCGCCCTTACAGGGGGACGCGATTAAGCGGTGAAGGGGTGAATCGTCACGCCCTTAACCACGCGGTTGACCGTGCCGGTGGGGCTCGGCGTATCGGGCGTGTTGCCCACGCGCACGGAGTTGAGCAGGCTGATAGCCTGGGCAAACATCACGAACGGCAGAGCAAGGTAACCCTCGGGAAGTGCCTCGTAGCCCTTAAAGGTGAAGGACTCACCCTCATAGACGGTGGCACCTTCCTGCTGAACGGCGACGGTGTGCTGAGCGATCTTGTCGCCACCGATCTCGTTGAGGATGTCGATGTCGTACTGACGGGTGTAGGCGTCGTTGTTGACGAACACGAAGACGAGCGTCTTATCGTCGACGAAGGACTTGGGTCCGTGACGATAGCCCATGGAAGTGTCGTAAGAAGTGGCGACCAGACCGTGAGCGAGCTCGAGGATCTTGAGCTGGCTCTCCTGGGCAAGGCCACCGAAGGAGCCAGAACCCAAGTAGGTCACGCGGTTGAAGTCGCCAGCCAGGTAATCGGCGATCTCGGGCTCACGGGAGATGACCTCCTCGCCCATCTTGGCGATGGTCTCGACCCACTCGGCCTTCTGCTCGTCAGAGGCAGTGTCGAAAATAAGGGTGGAGAGCAGGGTCATGCAGGAATAAGAACCGGTCATGGCGAAGCCCTTGTCGTTGGCGCGCGGAATGAGCAGCGTCAGCGCGTTGGGATCATCGGCAGACTCGACGGCGAGCTTGCCCTCGGGAGCGCAGGTGATGTTGAGGAACTTAACGTTGTGGACGAGCTCCTTGGCAACGGCAACGGCGGCAAGGCTCTCGGGGCTGTTGCCAGAGCGGGCAAAGGAAACCACGAGCGTGGGATCCTCGGCGCGCAGGAAGTCGCGCGGGGCGCTCACGATGTCGGTCGTGGCGATGGGCTTGAAGTCGTAGAGATCAGTGTTGCCAGCGTGACGCAGGTACGGGGCGCAGGTATCGCCGACGTAGTCGGACGTACCGGCACCGGTGAAGACAACGGACAGACGGCCCTCGCCCATGGCGCGAGCCTCGGCCAGGAAGGCCTCGATGGCCTCCTTGTTCTCGCGATAGATGTTGAGCGTATCACGCCAAAGCTCGGGCTGCTGAGCAATCTCGGCCGTGGTGATCTGGGCGCCGAGCTCGGTGAGCTCCTCGACACTCTTCTCGAACATTTCTAATACCTCTCTCTAGAAGTAATCCTCTGACGTGCAATTATACACTTCGGTTGGTTATCTGGTAGTAACCAGTTAAATGCAAAGAATCATCATATGGAAACGATACGAACACTAGTCGCTACGCTGGTGGTAAACCTTGTATTTAAACTGATCGGCACGAGCAACCGAGAGTGTATACTCCACAACCTCGTTTGACTCGTTATACGTAGTCCTGACCAAATCGAGCACAGGCGAGCCCTCGACAATTCCCAAAAGGTGAGCATCGGTGGGACGGGCTATGCTCGCATAGAACTCCTCTTCGGCCACGCGTATCTTTTGCTGAAAGTCTTGCTCAATCACATCGTAAAGCGGCTTACGCTCCAGTAGCGGTCGCTTTAGGGACAGAAATTGACGAACCGGTAGATAGCTGCGTTCGACCATCATGGGCATGTTGTCGGCAGATCGAAGGCGCTTGAGCTTAAAAATGCGATCGCCGATACGCAATCCCATATGCTCGGCCAGATTCTTATCGGCCTCCATCTCGCAAAACTCGAGAATCGTGGTCTCGGGGTCGCGACCCATCGCGCGCATCTGCTCAGTAAAGCTGTAGGACTGCATAAGATTGGTTGCCTTTGCCGAACGGTCGGTCACAAAGGTACCGCGACCGTGCTGCCGAACCACCAGTCCTAAACGCTCCAGTTCCTGCAGAGCCAGGCGTACCGTAGTGCGCGAGAGACCATAGCGCTCCGAAAGTTCGCGCTCGGAAGGAATCATGTCACCGGCGCGATATTCATGGTCAATCTTTTCGGTCAGAATATCGACCAGCTGATCGTACAGCGGTTGCTTACGCGCTCCGATCGCCATCCTATCCTCCCTTTTGCTCGAATTTAGCTACTACCCAGGGTGTTTAGCATTATCTGACTGCCACACCCGAATCATCAAGAAAACAAAAGCCGCGCGCTCTTTCGAGCACGCGGCTTTTAACATACACATGGCTTAAGGGGTCGGGGTGTGAGCCGCGTAGGGACACACCCCTCAAGCTAGAGCCTTACCAGATGCTCGGCCAGAGACCAAGCGGGCCAGCGCCCAGGATGCCAAGGACGAAGAGCAGGAGAATGCCCTTGGTCGGGGTCCAGCTGTGCTTAGCGAACATGTAGTAAAGCAGCAGCGTAAGCATAAGCGGGACGAGCTTCGGGACGATGGTGTTGAGGGTGTCGGCAACAGAGAAGTTGACCGGATCCTCGGTAACGGTGCCGTAGGTAACGGACTCCATGCCGTTGCCCAGATCGGTGACGCCGCACTCGACAGCGTTGCCGTCGGCATCGGAAGCGGTGAGGGCGTTGCCGTCCTCATCGGTCATGGCGATGGTACCGGCCTCAGCGGTCTCGGTATCGATGCCCTCCATACCGGTGAAGTTCTCGGCCTCCTTCTCGGAGACGATCACGGTAGTAGCGGAGAGGCCACGGGTGGTGCCGTTGGGGATCTGGAGGTTGATCTGGGTGCCACCCATGGTGACGACCAGGCAACCGACGACGAAGACGCCCATGATGGAAGCGGCACGCGTGAAGGCCTGCATGTTGGCAGTCAGAGCGTCAATAGCGCTGGTGCCAAGCTTGTAGGACCAGTTCATGAGCCAGAAGCGCAGAGCGAACTGGACGACGTTGAAGATCACCAGGAAGATGATCGGTGCAGCGGCGTTGCCGTTGATGGCCATGTTGGAGGTGATGCCGGCCGTGATAGGCACGAGCGTCAGCCAGAACAGGGCGTCACCGATACCACCGAGCGGGCCCATTGCGGCGACGCGGACGGCGCGGATCGTGGGGATGTCAACCTTGTTCTGCTCGAGCGAAAGCACGATGCCCATAACAAAGGTGACAAGGAACGGGTGGGTGTTGAAGAACTCCAGGTTGTGGCTCATGGAAGCCGCGAGGTCGTTCTTGTTGGTGTGGATCTTCTCCAGACCGGGGATGATGGAGTAGAGCCAGCCAGCGGCCTGCATGCGCTCGTAGTTGAACGATGCCTGCAAGAAGCAGGAGCGCCAAGCCATCTTGTTGAGGGTCTTCTGGTCGAGCTGCGGAGCAGGAGTGAGATCCTCGTAGTGCTCCGGGATCACATACTCATTAGATGCCATCTTCGAAGTCACCTCCGTCAGAAACAGCTGCACCCTTCAGCTCGGTCTGCTGCTGGAAGTCCCAGAAAGCGATGCCGAAGCCGATGAGAGCGAGGATGAGCAGAGCAGGGGTTGCCAGCGAATCGTTGGCAACGGTGATGAGCGCGAGGCCAAAGCCCATGAGGAAGAAGCCCCACATATCGCGGTTCATCATAACCTTGAGCAGGACGGCGAAGCCGACGAAGCGCATCATGCCGCCTGCAGCGGACAGACCGGTCTGCAGCCAAGTCGGGATGGCGGAAGCGATGGTCTGACCAATGGTAGCGCCAGCGATGAAGAACAGGGTGACGACGACAGCGAAGATCAGGCCGAGCAGAGCCATGGCGAAGTAGTTCAGGCGCTCGATGCCCTTGGTGTCCGCGTTGTGAGCCATGTTATCGGCCGTGGACATAAGCGGGGACATAAGCGTGAAGACCAGGGTAACGCCAAGCTGGCCAAGCAGAGCGAACGGAATGGCGAGGCCGACTGCCGCGTTGGGCTCGAGGCCCGTGGCGATAGCGAGAATGGCTGCCATGATGCCGCCGATGACGGCGTTAGGCGGCTGAGCGCCTCCGATCGGCATGTTGCCGATCGTCATGAGCTGATAGGTACCACCCACGAGAAGACCGGTGTTGAGGTCGCCAAGGATAAGACCGATGACGGCGCCGGTGACGATGGGCTGATAGAGAGACTCGAGAAAGTCAAACTGGTCGATTGCCGCGATGAACGTGACGACGAAGACCAGAGCGATCTGGATGATCGAGTATTCCATCTTGCTCCTCCTTTCAAAATGTATGTACGCACTTTGGATTTCACGTACAGAACGTCAGGGTTTCACTCCTGACAACGTGGATCACGAGGATTACGAGAAGAGCTTGCTCGTGTCCTCAACAGGCGTGCTCGGAACGCGCCTGATCTCCAACTCCACCCCCAATTCCTGCAGCTCTTTAAACGCAGCGACATCCTCGTCGTTAACTGCGACGGAGGTGGCGACTTGGCGCTTTCCTTCCGACATGTGCATGTTGCCGATGTTTACCTTCTTTATAGGCACACCGCCCTTGACGAGCGTAAGCACGTCTTCCGGTGTTTCGGCCACGATGAAGATCTTCTGGCGCGGGCTCGCCTTGCCAATGACGTCGATGGTCTTCTGCAGAGAGAAGAAACGCGTAGCGACGCCGGCGGGAGCGGCCATCTTCATGAGGTTCTGGCGCATGGTGTTGGACGCCACGTCGTCGTTGGCGACGAGGATGAGGTTGGAGCCCAGGGTGGAGTTCCACTGGGTGGCAACCTGACCATGAACCAGTCGGTTATCGATGCGGGTAAGAAGAATGTTGGGTTCTGCCATGTTGATCAGCTTCCTTTCGTTATTTGCTGACGACAGTTACTTGATCTCCTGAATCGCGTAACGCGAAACATCTACGACGGCTCCGGATCGGACTTTGATCTGGACCTTCTCGCCTTCGATGCCTTTGACGGTTCCGTAGATACCGCCGGCGAAAAGAACCTCTTGACCCGGCTTGAGCTCGGTGTGCAGCTCCTTGAAGTACTTCTGCTTCTTCTTCATGTTGATTTGCGACCAGATGGTGTAAATCAAGCCCATGATGACAAGCAGGCCTAAAAGGGCGACCGAGGAGCTCAGGACGTTGGCTCCGAAATCGGCCATTAGATGCCGTCCTCGTCGCCGAAGATATCCTCTTCGTCGGAGCCGGCAACGGATGCGACCGTCTGGGCGGTGATGCCCGTCTGGCCAACGGTCACGGCCTGCTCGCCAAGCTCGGCGAGCGTGGCGTTGCCGCGGAGGAACAGAAGCTCAATAACCATGGGAAGGTTGGTGCCGGTCAGAACCTCGACGTTGTCGACATCCTGGGCAATCATCATCGCCTGGTTGAACGGGGTGCCACCAAGCAGGTCGGTAAAGACGAGCACGCCATCGCACTCCTCGCGCATGGCGGTAATAGCGGCGCGGAGATCCTCACCGTAGGAAGCAGCCTGGTCGCCCTCAAAAGGAACGACGGTAAAAGCGGGCTGGTCGCCAGCAACCATAGCGATAGCGCTTGCGAGGCCGGGTGCGAACTGTCCATGACCGGTAAGAATAAAGCCAACCATTCAAATTTCCCTTCCGAAGGTGTATACGATCTGAGTCCGATGATTTTCGGAAGCCAGCGGGCGCTCGCCCTTAAAGCTTCTTAGAAAGCGTACTTTGAAGACCAGTGGTTTCTAAACTGGTAGTAACCACGTGACGTGTTGTTGTCACTATATCACCCCAGAAGAGGTCGCTTTCGTTGATTCATACGGTAAAACGTTTTTGCACCGCTCACGGTGATAAATCGACCGTTTACCGGTCGTTAACACTTCTACCTGCGGTTTTGAAACCGTTCCGAAATGCTTTGGCAAAAGATCGGATCTTTTCCTGTGTCTAAACAACGCAGGGCGGCTAAAAATAGCGTGTAGAAAAATTGCAGGTCATTGTGAAGATATGTGAATTGGTCTTTTTGACTTAATACCAGTTAGAACCAGTTTTGAGATTATCGGTGAACGGTAGTTTTCGACCGTTCACCGGTTACTTGCAATCGTTTGCAGTCGTTTTCCCAGATGAATTAGGGAAACACAATGGAGCGCTTGCGCGATCAAGGGAAGTTTTGACATTTGTCCTCATCCCCCGCGCGCCAAACTCCGACACCCAAAATGAGCCATAGCTCTCGCTATTCGTCTCACAAACATTACTTACTCTAATCTGTAATTGTTTATCGTTTATCATTAAATATGATATGAGATACAAGTATCATCCAAGACATTGGTTGGAGGAGCTATGATCCGCTGGAACGTATCCAAATCGAATGAAGCCATCGACCGTGAACAGGCAATAGCCGATCTGAGGAAGCTCACTCGCATCTGCAAATGGGCCACAATCTGCACCACCGTGGCGCTCGCTCTGGGACTTCTCGCAGTCATTGCGATTGACCTTCTACTCGTATTGCCTAGCCTCTCCCAAGGGTCGTGTCTCCAATCCGTAGAACTTCAAGGCGGCGAAGGGCCGTGCCTGGCTATCGTCGGTACCGATGCGCAGACCCCACTTATGCTCGTCGCACACGATGGTCACACTGCCATAGGGAGCCTCTTGATGACATGCCTCGCGCTTACCATCGCGCTAAGCGTGCGCAGGCTTTTCTTAAACATTGAAAAGGAAGGCAGGCCCTTTGACCTTGAATGTAACCAGACACTTCGTCGAGTAGGACATTTATTCCTTATCGGCGGCGTTGCCGTGAGGCTTCTTGGTGCCGTAATCACGGGAATGATACTCTCAGGATTTGGCGGCAGCTTTACGGATGCGTTCGCCGGCCAGTTATTCGAGCCCTCCATGCTCTTTGCGGGCCTGATTATTTGCCTGATTGCCAGCATCTTCCGCTACGGGTATATCCTGCAAAAACAAGATGACGAGTTGCTCTAGGGGGAATCCATGATTATTCTGCGGCTTGACCGCATGCTCGCCGAACGCAAGATCTCATCCAAAGAGCTTGCGGGACGCGTGGGCATCTCCCAGGTCAATATGTCACGCATTAAGACGGGCAAGGTTTCTGCCATACGTTTTTCAACTCTTGACGCGATATGCCGGGCACTCGACTGCCAACCGGGCGATGTACTGGAATATATGCCTGACGATGAAGCCGATAACCTTTTTGGACTTAAAGATGAATAGCCATAATTAAGCCGCCAATCACGCCCTCAACGCAAAAAGTCCGCCAGAACGACTTCCGTACTGGCGGACTTTCTGCTGTCTATCGGCTAGATGCTCGATGAGCCGTGCGACTCTTTACGCAAACAGGCCGTAGATGCTGATGTTGGCCTTGGCGTAGAGGCCGTTAGCATACTCGGTCCACTTGGAGCTGGCGCTCGAAGCCTGCGAAGAGTACTGCTGGTAAGCAGTGTAGTAGGCGGTCATGGCCTGCTTATAGGTAGCGCTATCGGCCGTAAAGGCATCGTCGGCAAAGGCCTTAGCGTAGGCGCCGTTCTCGTCCTTCCAGGTACCCTTCGAGCTATCCCACTCATCGCCCGCAAGGTTGATGATGTAGTCGGCGTAATCCTTGCTCGCGGTCTCCTCGTTGCCGTCAGAAGGCTCGGTCGGAGCGGTCGGCATGCTTGCGGAGCTATCACCCACCTTCTTCTTGTAGAGCTTCTGCAGCGTCGCGGACTGGCGGACGATCTGCTTGGCCTGGTCCTTGGACACGCCATACTGCGTGGCCATGGTCTTGTAGTCCGAAGTGCCGATGGAATCCTCGGCGTACTGCTTCATCTCCTTAGAAGAGACGGTAATGCCCTCGTCCTCGGCAGCATCGAGCAGGATCTTGTTGCGCACGTAGGACAGGATGACGTCGGCAGAAGGAGCGGTGTAGTTGCCATCACTATTCTTGACGGTATCGAGGCTGTACTGGCTCTCGATGGCCTCGCGCGCGGTGATATCACTCTTCTTGCCGTTGTAGCTATAGCTTGCCACGGTCGAATCGAGCTGGTCCTCGGTCAGGGTCGCCGAGCCGACACCCTTGCCGCCAAAGCCGCCATTGCCGATAAAGAAGCCGACCACCGCAGCGATCACGACTGCAACCACAAAGGCGGCAATCATCGTCTTCTTGTGCTTGGATACGCGATCGTCTTCATCGGAACCCAGGATATCGTCGTCCTCATCCTGGGCCTCGGGCATCAGATTCTCGTCAGCGGCATCCACGGCAATCTGAGCCTCCAGACGGGCGTCCTCCTCCTCGGCCGTCGTACCGGCAGCAATGTGCTCGGCAGACGTACCGGCGACCAGGTCGATCTTCTCGTCCTCGTCACCGTCGGGGCCTTCGCCGCGCTCGATGATCTGGATACCGTCGATCTCGTCCTTCTCGTCCTTCTTTTGAATCAGACCCATATCGGTTACTCCTTGTTAGGAAACATAGTCCTCAATAGGATACGCCCGACAGAGCGCCGGGCGTATTGATTCTTAGGTTATACGCAAACACTTAAGTACAATTTAGGCGTTTGCAACGTGCCTACCTTAGGCCAGGTGCGCGATAACGGCATCGGCAAAGGCCTGCGTGCCCACGGCCCCCTCGACGGAGCCGGTCTGGGCACGACGCACGTCACCGGTAACCTGCTCGCCCTCGTCGAGCGTGGCAGAGACGGCGGCGCGAATGCGATTGGCAGCGTCGTTCTCGCCCAGGTGATCGAGCATCATCGCAGCAGAGAGAATCTCGGCCGTGGGGTTGGCGATATCCTGACCAGCGATATCGGGCGCAGAGCCGTGCGTTGCCTCGAAGATGGCGCAGTCGGCACCGATGTTGGAGCCGGGGGCCATGCCTAAGCCGCCCACCAGGCCGGCGCACAGGTCGCTCACGATGTCGCCGTACAGGTTGGGCAGCACCAGGACATCGAAGTCGTTGGGGTTCTGGACCAGACCCATGCAGGTGGCGTCGACGATCTTGTCGTTGAACTCGATTTCGGGATAGTTGGCGGCCACCTCGCGCGCAACGCGCAGGAACAGGCCGTCAGTCGCTTTCATGATGTTTGCCTTGTGTACGGCCGTCACCTTTTTGCGGCCGCAACGGCGGGCGTACTCAAAGGCGTACTCCACAATGCGGCGGCTCTTGGCGATGGAGATGGGCTTAATTGAGATGGCGGAATCGGCGGCGAAGGTCTTCTGACCCGAGCGCTCGACAAGCTGTGAGAGCTCCTCGACCTCGGCAGCGCCCTCATCGAACTCGATCCCGGCGTAGAGGTCCTCGGTGTTCTCACGCACGATGACCAGGTCGACGTCGCGGAAGCGCGAGCCGTCGCCCGGCTGCGACAGGCAAGGGCGCACGCAGGCGTACAGGTCAAAATGCTTGCGCAGGGCCACGTTAACGCTGCGGAAACCCGTGCCGACCGGCGTGGTGATGGGGCCCTTGATGGC
Source organism: Collinsella sp. (assembly GCA_036550515.1). GTDB lineage: Bacteria > Actinomycetota > Coriobacteriia > Coriobacteriales > Coriobacteriaceae > Collinsella. The sequence goes on along the minus strand of JAXKGF010000061.1, from coordinate 6,215 downwards.
AACCTTGGTCTCGGCGACCGCATCGAGCACGTGCTGGGGCAGCGGCGTGCCAAACTCGTCCATGACGCCGGCACCTGCCTCCTGGACGTTCCAGTTGATCTGGACACCGGTGGCCTCGACCACGCGGCGCATGGCCTGCGTAATCTCGGGACCGATACCGTCACCGGGAATCAGGACTACATCGTGCGCCATAATCTGTTACTCCTCGTCTTCGGCGTCGTCAGATTTTTTAACGCTAGCACGCTTCTTCTTTTTGGAGAGATCCAGGCCAAAACGTTTAACAAGCATTTCGCAAATCTCGCTCGAACGGGCCTTGAGATAGCTGCCCTTGCCGTTCTCGGCGTCGAACTTAAGGCGCAGCGCAAGCTTCTCGGCGACCTCGGCGTCGATCTCGCCCTGGCCAAACTCGTACAGGCAACCGAGCATATCGCGATACTCAAGGTCGCCGTGGTAGCACTGGATGGCCTCGTCCAGGATGGGCCAAGCCTCGCGCGAACGCTCGACGCTCGTGGCGCCCCACACGCACAGCAGGCGGAAGGCGGCATAGCGCAGCGTGGAGGAAATCTCGTCGAACAGCGCGGTCTCGGCGCCCTCAAAGGCATCGCCCAGCTGCTCGGGGCAAGTGGTGGCGAGCGCCGTCAGGGCATCGAGGGCCTCCCAGCGGGTCTGAGCCTCGGGGCGATCGAGCGCCTCGATCAGCGCGGGCACACAGGGCACGACGCGCTGCGGATCGCGCTCGGCAAGCAGGTGCAGCACGCGGGCGGCAAACTGGCGGATACGGCGCGTGGGGCAGCCGAGCTCCTTGACCAGGCGGTCGACGGCGTTCTCGTTCTCCTCTGCCAGCTGGAGCTGTGCCAGCTCCTCGTCGGTGAGCTGTTCGTCTTTGTTTTCTGCCATAGTTACCTCTTTTTACTATTTCTTAGCGTGCTTGCCAGCACCTTTGCTGTCATCGGTGACCGAGATGAGCTGTCGGTCGGCCGCGCCATTGCGACGCGCGCGGCGGCGCTCCTCGGCGTCGCCCGCGTCGGCGGCGGCGCGGTGAGCCTTGTTGACGTTAAAGACCTCGTCGTGCTTGCGCCACGGGCCGACGGATTCGCCAAAGCTCATTTTAAGGCCGGCGATAAAGCCGCCGAGCCAGCCGATCGGCGCAAACTGCACTAGCGGGAACAGCGAGAACACCCAGGTCAGCAGGATGACTGCCGCCGCTCCTGCAAAGTTGGCAATCCAGTAGTCACGCTTGGTGATGACGCGCTTTTCGCACGCCCACTGGCCGCACAAAAAGCCGATGTAGATCGCAAAGAGAAAGAGCACCAGCGCAAGCACCACGAACGTCCAGCTCATGGGCGCTACTCCCCGTGATGGTGGCCGCAGCAGCACTCGTGGCCGTCGTCATGGCCGTGGCCGCCGCAGCACTCGTGGTCCTCGCCATGGTGGTGGCCACAACCGCACTCGTGGTCGTCGCCATGTTCGCCGCAACCGCAGCCTTCCTCGTGAGCACCATGCTCCTCGGGACGATACTGCGACCAGTCAAGACCGGCGGCGATGGCGTCGGCCTCCTCCTTGTAGAGCACCGTGATGGCCTGGGTGCCCAGCTTGGCGCCACCGATGGCATCGAGCATGTCGTAGAGCGTAAAGGCCACGTCGGCGCCGGGCAGCGCAAGCTCGCGGTCGTCGGCATAGGCGAGCGCCAAGCGCAGGTCCTTGATGAAGTGCTCGACCATAAAGCCGGGCTTGTAATCGCCGTCGAGCGCCTTGGGCGCCAGACTCTCCATGGCGCCGGACTTGCCGGTACCGCCCAGAATCATCTGACGGGTCTTCTCCAGATCGAGGCCGCTCAGCTCGGCAAACGCCAGCGCATCGGCCATGCCGACCATGCAGGCGCCCAGCGACACCTGGTTGGCGAGCTTGGCAGCCTGGCCCTTGCCGGCGCCGTCGAAGCAGCAGATGGTTGCCGCAAAGGTGGAAAGGATATCGCGGACCGGGGCAATGTCGTTCTCGGTAGCGCCCACGATAGCCGTAAGCGTGCCGGCGATAGCACCCGACTCGCCGCCGGTGACGGGGCAGTCAAACGCCATGCGGCCGGAAACCTGGGCGGCCTCGGCAATGTCGCGCGCCAGCTCGGGCGAGCTCGTGGTGAGGTCGATCAGGACCGCGCCGGGCTTAGTGCACGCGAGCAGGCCGTCGCCCGCCAGGTAGAGCTCCTCGACCTCGGAGGGATAGCCCACCATGGTAAAGACGACGTCGGCGTTCGCCGCGGCATCTGCCGGCGTATCGGCCCAGACGGCACCGCGCTCAACGAGCGCTGCAGCCTTGGACTTGGTGCGGTTGTTGACCGTGACGGGATAGCCAGCGTCCAGAATGTGGCCGGCGATGGGGGCACCCATAATTCCGGTGCCGATGAATGCGACGGAGAGCTTGTTTGCCATGAAACCTTTCCTTTTGGGTTGGGTGTTGTTACCAGGTTGAATACTCGGTGCCAGCGTTTGGGCTGTGAGTCGAGGGCGATTACGGACGCAGCGCTTGCCTACTGACCGCGCACGCGGCGGGCGATACGGTCGGAAAGCGACGCCTTGTCGGCGCGGTTCTTACCCCAAAACGCGCAGCCCACCATGCCGGGGCCCACGTGCGAGCCGATGGTGGGACCCACGGAGCCGCGAATGATCGTGACGTCGGCGCAACCCTCCTCCTTGCGGATGGCGGCTTCGAGCCAGTCACCATCCTTTTCGGCATCGGCCGTCATGATGGCGATGGGCATGGTGCGATCGGGCACGTAGTTCTCGCGGAACGACTTGAGGATGGACTTGAGCGCCTTCTTGCGGCCGCGGTTGACGCCGATCAGCGACAGCGAGCCGGCCAGGTCGTAGGAGAGCTCGGGCTTGACGTCGAGCTTTGCCGTGAGCTGCGCCGCCGCGGGAGGAATGCGGCCGCCGGCAGCCAGTGCGTCGAAGCTCTCGAGCGTAAAGTAGCCGTGCACGTAGGTCTTTGCCTCGTTTGCCCAATCGACCAGCTGCTTGGCGGTCAGTCCCGCCGAACGCTGGCGCACGGCCTCGAGCGCCAAGAGCGCACCGGTCGCGCAGGGCAGAGCGTTGTCGACCACGTAGAGCTCAAAGTTGGGATACTCGGCGCGCACGACATCTGCCGCCTGGCACGCGGAGTTGTAGCTCGACGACAGCGCCGAGGTAAAGCACAGGTAGACCGTGGGCGTGCCCTCTTTGGCGCACTCGGTAAAGAACTCGATATAGCGACCGAGTGACACAGCCGAGGTGGACACGCGGGCACCGGCGCGCATGCGATCGTAGAACTCCTTGGGTGTGATGCTCGACCAGATGTCATCCGTGCGCTCCTCGCCATCGATAATGAAGGGGAAGCCCAAGATATCGACATCGAGGTTCGCGGCGACCTCGGGGCTAAAGTCGCAGCAGGTATCGACGACGATGCGGCAACGGTCCGAATGACCGGCGGATGCGGCCTTGTCCATCAAAGCGACTCCTTACGTAAAAAGGCGGCCACCCGCATGGGATGGCCGCCAACCGTTAACTCATGCAAGTTAACGTATTTTACTCGTCAAGTGTTTCGATGCGGGGCTTGATGATGCCATATCCACCATTCTTACGGTGATACACCACATTGATGAGGCCAGTCGTCGCGTTCTCGAACACGTAGAAGTCGTGGCCCAGCAGATCTGTCTGCACCAGCGCCTGCTCCTCGGTCATCGGGGTGACATCGATAACCTTCTCGCGGACGAGCAGGTCGTCCTCCTCCTCGGGCAGCAGCAGGTCGGCCAGATCCTCGACGCGCTCGACCGGTGCGACATCCGCTGCACTGGCACCGCCCTGGCGGTTGTCCACGACCTTGGTCTTGAACTTGCGCAGCTGGCGGGTGACCTTATCGGCGGAGAGGTCGATGGCGGCGTACATATCTGCACCGTGCTCGGCAACGCGAATCACCGAACCGCGGGCACGAACCGTAACCTCGACGATTGCCGGGTTGGGGTTCGAGGGGTTCTTCTCATAACGAAGTACGACGTCGACCGTCATGGGCTCGATATCGAAAACCTTGAGCGCCTCGCCGATCTTCTCATCCACATGCGCACGCAGAGCATCGGTTACCGTCGTTTTGCGTCCAGAAACCTTGATATCCATACGTGGCTCCAATCTGCCTCGGGGACTTACTGTACTGGCTATGTACCCATTGCCGTGCATTTAATCACGCGGATTCCTAAAGACCCGAATAACGATTGCTTGATACCGCATACCGAAGTCTCGTACTTTTCCATGGCAAAGTGCGCTATAGGAGGGAGCCGACAGATTTGTATTTGGTCCCGAAAATTGGCTTTGACCTGCTGGTTTTATAGGGATGAAAAAGCCGGGCTCCCCTATTGGGGAAGCCCGGCAGTGCATGTTGAAACCGTGAAGAGGTGTCCTTTCCAACGTATAGGAGACACCACCCCTGGCAATAACTAGCTATTGAGTTTGTTAATGTCATCGTCAGTGATGGTGCCTTCCTGGCTGGACGATTTGTCCTCGGAGGATGCGGTCTCATTGTTGGAATCGAAAGACTCGCTGCCGGAGGACGTGGTCTCACTGGACTCAGAGTCGCCCGGCTGCACGTTAGCGCCCGAAACCGTCTTAGTGGTGAGGTCGTAGGGAATCTGACCGTACCAGACGCAGTGAACCGCCTCGAGCGTACCGTCGACCGTGATGTCGTCGAGGGCATCGCTCACGGCACGGCACAGTTCGTCATTGGACGAGAGGCCCGCAACACCAAGCGTCGAGGGCGCCTCGAGCGAACCGACATAGGAGACCTCGCTCATCAGGCGTGCAAGGTAGCCGCCGGCCGTGGAGTCGCAGATCACATAGTCGACCTCGCCGGACTCAAGCGCCTCAAAGCACTCGTTGATGTTGGAGTAGGTCTTTTGGTTGGCGGTGATGCTCTGCTTAGCAAGCGCCTCCTGCGAGGCCGAGGACATCTGAACGCCCAGAGTAGACGTGTTAAGGGTATCGGTGGAAACGCTTAGCGACCCACCATCGCTAGTTTTACCGAACACGGAAGTGGCATCGTACAGGCAGGTGCCGAGCGAGCTAATGTCCCCGTCCGTGGAGGTAATCTCGCCGATAAAGATATCGGCCTTTTTGTCGCCGAGCGCGGAACCTGCCGAGGACGCATCGACAAAGGCGACCTTAAGGCCCATGCGGCTTGCGAGGGCGCGGGCGGCGTCAACCGCATACCCCGTGAGCTCGCCGTCGGCGTCCTGCATGGCCTGCGGCGCATCGGAAGTATCGAGGGCGACCGTCAGGGTTCCGGGAGTGACCAGGGCATCGTCCGACACCGCCGGCGTGACGGTCTCGTACTCGATCTGGTCGATCGTGGGAGTCGTGAACGTAGACAGCGGGTTGAACGCGCATCCGCTCAGGCCCAAAACGGCGATGACCGCTGCGGTCCCAGCACCTAACCGAGCCGCGTGCATCAAGCTGCCCCTCACCATGTCCACTACCCTGCCTTCTGTGTCGTATACGATCCGTGCGTTGCGCGGAATATCAGGTTGTTCCCACCAGCTGACCTGGTATTTGACCCCACACTTGCGCACCGGGGTGTTTGCTCGGGAGGCCGCAGCCACCTTCACGACTGGCCCGCTCGCCCGCGAGGCGGTATTGCCCCAAAGAAAGTAGAACGGACGGTGCGGCTTACATCTAGGACGCGCCATGATCGCGCCGCGCGCACGCGGTCGCTTACGTGGATCCCTTTGACCGCGTCTGTCTTGGACTAGGACGGGCATTTCGTCCGTCCGCAACCACAGCCTGGTAGGAACGAAGCGCATTATAGCTAAGTTCAAGCTAAAGTTTAAGGTTAGGGGCGTTATTCGCATCGCGAGTACAGATTTCGCAGGTCGGAGCGGGCTATTCGTGCCCCCATGAAGCCCGGAGCTCCCCCACGGGGAGCTCCGGGGCACCCGTCTCAGGGTGCCGTGTGCAAAAAACGGCAAATATGAGTACTGTCACCAATTTAGTAGCAGCGTATTACCGCCTCACGAGCCCTTTTTGAGTTCCGCACAGCCTGCTTGGCGCCAAGATATTCCACATTCGTTTATTATCTCTGGTAGCGCGCAGAGATGTGGTGTAAGAGGCGGGGCATGCCCCGCCTCTTCTCTTTCTTGAAAGGGAGGGGACACCGCCTAGAATTCGTCGTTGGAGTAATGAAGGTGACGAATGGAAGGA
>JAXKGF010000060.1:0-18460 GCA_036550515.1 Collinsella sp. | reverse complement strand
TTCTTCCTCTTTCTGGACATGCCGTCCTCCGATCTTCCGGGGCCGGCCGGTCCGGCCCTCAGGGTATCGGGTTCCCACATTCATCCGTACATGTACGGATGAATGTGGGAGGTGTTCGGATGAAGTCGATAATCAAGGGCGGCCGGTGAGACCAAAACCCCGCCATGCTTCTTATGTGCAGTAAAGCTAATGCTGCTAAAATACAAAGCGCTCATGTAGTTTAAACGTACGACGATAAGGAGCACCAGTGGGTAACCACTTCCGTACCTCCGGTGCGGGCGATGACGCCCCCAAGACGCAGCCAGGCGCCGCGGGCACTCGTTTCGCCACCCCGGATTCAGAGGATCAGCTGTTTAGCCCGATCCCCGCACAGCCGGCAGATCAGGCACAGCCGGCATCAGATCCCTTTGCCTACAATCCCACCAATGATGTCGAGCTTTCCGAGGCCGCGGGTTTTGAGCCCGTGCAGAAGGTGACCGCTCGCGTGGACCAGCCCCAGGCGGACGCTGTCGCGCCGCAGCCTGTCATGGCCGGTATTCCCGATCCCATGGCTCCTGCGACTCCGGCGCCACAGCCTGCGCAGTCCGGCCTTTTTGCCGGTATTCCCGATCCTACGCAGCCCGCGGCTCCCGTAGTCGAGAGCGATCAGGCCGCCGAGGTCGCAAGCCTCGACAATGCGCTCAACAATCCCGACTTTACGTCGGTGTTTGCGCCCATCGATCCGCAGGCCAGCCGCAAGAAGATGGCCAAGCAGGCCGGTGTCGAGCCCGTCATCCTCATGGAGCACGTCACCAAAATCTACCCGGCACAGCCCAACAAGCCCGCGCTCGACGACATCAACATCGAGATCTATCCTGGCGAGTTTGTCTTCCTGGTCGGTCACTCCGGCTCGGGTAAGACCACGCTGCTGTCGACGCTCAACCGCGACGTCAAGCCGACGAGCGGCCGCATTTTGGTCGCCGGCCAGGACCTCATGAAGATCAAGAACCGCAAAGTTCCGTTCTTGCGTCGCCAGATCGGTGCCGTGTTCCAGGACTTTAAGCTCCTGCCGCAGAAGACCGCCTACGAAAACGTGGCGTTTGCCCTGCAGTGCATCGGCAAGCCCAAGGGCGTCATTCGCAGCCAGGTGCCCGAGGTGCTTCGCCTGGTCGGTCTGGCCGATCAGATGGACTCTCTGCCCGATCAGCTGTCCGGTGGCGAGCAGCAGCGTGTTGCCGTTGCCCGCGCTATGGTCAACCGTCCGCCGCTGCTTATTTGCGACGAGCCCACGGGCAACCTCGACCCCGCGATTTCGCTGGGCATCATGAAGCTGCTCGAGCGCATTAACCGTACCGGCACCACCGTGATCGTCGCCACGCACGACCGCGAGATGGTCGATAGCATGCACCGTCGCGTGATCGCCCTCGAGGGCGGCCACGTAATCCGCGACCAGGAGAGGGGAGGTTACGGCAACTATGGCACCAACTAACGTGGGCTATTCGCTCAAAGAGGCTATCAGCCACTTCTTCCGTAACTGGACCACCTCGCTCGGCGCCGCCATCACGATCTTCCTTTCGCTGTTTATCATCGGCCTGTTCATTATGGGTTCCGCGATGCTGAACTCCGTGATCGGTACCGTCGAGGATCAGGTTGTCATCAATGCCTTTATTAGCGATGACGCCGATCAGGCAGACGTCCAGGCCTTTGAGGCCGAGCTCAAGACGTGGAGCAACGTCAAGTCCGTGACCTATAAGGATAAGGACGACGCGCTGGCCGAGTACACGAGCAAGATGTCGGGCAACGCCGACGCCACCATGAGTGCACTCGACGGCCAGAACCCGCTGCCCGCCTCGTTTGCGATTGAGATGGACGATCCGTCTCAGGTCGAGAGCACGGCCAAGAAGCTCAAGAAGAACGCCGACTTCCAAAAGATCGCGGACGACGGCGACGTCAACGCGAGCGTGCTGTATGGCCAGGAGGAAGCGAGCCGCCTGTTCCAGGTGACCAACTACATCCGTATCGCCGCCGTGGTGCTCGTCGGCCTGCTGACCTTTATCGCGTTCATCTTTATCAACAACACGATTCGCCTGTCCATTACGGCGCGTCGTCGCGAGATTGCGATTATGCGCCTGGTGGGCGCCAGCAACGGCTTCATTCGCGGGCCGTTCATTACCGAGGGCGTGTTGCAGGCCATTCTGGGCTCGCTGCTTTCCATCGGTGTTTTGGAGCTGCTGCGCAATCTGATGATTCCGCGCCTGCAGGCGAGCGTCGGCTGGATGTCGTTTGCGCTGCCGATGCAGTACTATCTGGTGACCTACGCTGCGCTGATTCTCGTCGGCGTGCTCATCGGTCTCTTTGGCTCTGCCATCGCCATGCGCCGTTATCTGCGCGTGTAGGCGCTGCGGATATGCTGCCTGCAACGGGTCGTCCCTTTTCGGGGGCGGCCCGTTTTTTGATCCCCTGGGGACGGAGGAAAACGGATCACTCGAATAGACCGACCCCCTAAGTGATCCGTTTTCCTCCGTCTCCTAGGGATCATTTGGGTAGACTCTTGGGGTGTAAACGGCTATCGATAGTAAGGAGGCGCCATGGGGCGCAATAACAAACATAAGCGTGGAGCTCGCAATAAACGCGGGCCGGTGCGCAGCGAGCGTCGTCCAAGCATGACTGGCCGCGTGCAGCTCCATGAGCACAGTGCCTATGTCATAACCGAAAACGGCGACTACAAGGTCATGGGCCGCGGCAAGCGCGAGATCATGGATGGCGATACCGTTGCCGTGAGCATTAAGAACAGCCCGCATGGTGAGCGTCGCGCCGTGATTGAGGGCGTCATCGAGCGTGCCGCCATCAGCGTGGTGGGTACGTATCAGACGGCCGGCCCGCTTGGTGTGATCGAGCCGCTCGATTCGCGTCTCAAAGCCGATTTCTTTATTTTGCCCGAGGACACTTCGGCGGAGCGCCTGGGCGTGCGTCCTGGCGATGTCGTCGTCGCGCGCATTCTAACCTACCCGACGCGCTTGGAGTCGGGCACGGTGACTCTTGAGCGCCGCATCGGCGGCGACGATGCGCCCGATCTGGGCGTCCAATATGTTATGGCGCGCTATGGCTATACCGACAGCTATCCCGAGGCGGCGCTGGCAGAGGCAGAGGCGCTTTCGCTCGATGTGACTGCAGCGCTTAAAGACCCGCTTCGTCGTGACCTGCGCGATCGCTTTGTCATCACCATCGACCCGGTTGATGCGCGCGACTTTGACGATGCCATCTCGCTCGAGCGCACGCCCGAGGGCGGCTATAATCTGGGCGTGCATATCGCCGACGTTTCGCATTATGTTGCCTGGGACGGGCATATCGACCTGGAGGCCCGCCATCGCACGACGTCGGTGTACCTTGCCGACCGCGTGCTTCCCATGCTGCCCGAGCGCCTGTCTAATGACCTGTGTTCCCTGCGCCCCGACGAGGATCGCCTGGCGTTTACCGTCGACATCGAGCTCGACGCGCAGGGCCGTGTGCGCCACTATGACCCCTATCCCAGTGTGATTCGCTCGCGTGTGCGTATGGACTATGACGGTGCCGAGGCGCTGCTGGTGCGTGCCGGCGCAGTTGAGTATTCCGTGTTGGAGGGCGCTGCGGAGGATGTCGCTGCGGCCGAAGCCTCGCGCGAAAAAGCGCTTGAGCGCGGGCTTGCGTGCGAGGACACTGCTCACAGCTGTAACGTTGACCTGGCCGATTTCCTGGTCGCCGCAAACGAACTCGCGGAGCTTCGGCGTCGCATACGTCGCGCACGCGGTTCGATCGACTTTGATACGGCCGAGATTCGCGCGCTGCTGGATGAGGACGGCGTGCCCGTGCAGATTGTGGCACGCGAGCGCTCCTGCGCAACCTCGCTTATCGAGGAGGCAATGCTGCTGGCTAACGAGTGCGTCGCCGAGTGGCTGGCCGACCGCGATATCGAGGCGTGCTATCGCGTGCACGATGACCCCAGCCCCGACAGTCTGCACGGTGCTGCTGCGGCGCTGGCGCAGCTCGGTATCATCGATGATCGCCGTGCGGCGGGCATTGCCCTGGGAAGTCCTGATGAGTTGCAAGCGACGGTTGACGCCGCTGCCGGCACGGCTAACGCGCCACTCGTCAACACGCTCCTTTTGCGCAGTATGCAGCGTGCGTTGTATAAGCCTCGCAACGAGGGCCACTTTGCGCTCGCCGCGCCGTGCTACTGCCACTTTACAAGCCCCATTCGCCGTTATCCCGATCTGGTGGTGCATCGCGTACTCAAGCTGCAGCTGGCATACGAGCAGCTGGGTGGAAAAGACGCCTTGGTGCGTACGCCGAGGCTGATCGGAAAAGGCCGAGAGTCGCTTCCGCGCATCCTGCCGCAAATCTGTCGCGCGTGCAGCGATGCCGAGCGTGCGGCCGACGCTGCCAGCCATGCGACGCAAAAAATCAAGATTGCTCAGTACTACGAGGACCGCCTGGGCGAGCGCTATGCCGGAACGGTCTCGTGGGTCAGTAGCATGGGACTATTCGTGCGTCTCGATCTAACGCAGGTTGAGGGGTTGGTTTCTATTAAGAGCTTGGGTAACGAGTGGTTTGAGTTTGATGAGGACGCGCTCACGTTGACGGGTGCCGACACGGGGCGTCGTTTTGAGTTGGGCCAGCGCGTGATTATCGAGGTCTCGCGCGTCAACACTACTCGCGGACATTTGGACTTTAAGCTCATTCATTAACCGGCACGGAGTGAGTATCGGCAGAGTGTAGAGGGCGGTCTTTCGGGGCCGCCCTCTTTGTGCGTCTCTTGATTGCCCTGCCATGGGCTCGGCCGCTTCTTCATATGCTTTTGGGAGATAGGACCTACCAAAACAAACCTGTCCCTTTTTGGCAGGTTTACGAGAAAGCGGGGATGTTGTGGCAACGGTATATGGGTATGCACGGGTGAGTTCGCGCGATCAAAATTTGAATCGCCAGTTGGATGCGTTGAGCGCCTATGGCGTGGAGCCGGCGAATGTCTTTGCCGACCGTGCAAGCGGTAAGGACTTTGATCGCCCTCGGTATCGGGAACTGCTTCATGTCTTGGCTTCCGGTGACGTGTTGGTGGTACTTTCCATCGATCGGCTGGGCCGAAACTACAGCGAGATACTCGAGGAATGGCGTCGTATAACCAAGGAGCTTGGTGCGGCCATCGTTGTGCTGGATATGCCGTTGCTCGATACGCGTGCGAGAGATTGCGGCGGATCGGATGTGACCAGCACGCTGATCGCCGATATCGTTTTACAGCTGTTGAGCTATGTGGCGCAGGTGGAACGAGAGAACATCCACCGTCGTCAGGCGGAGGGAATCGCGGCGGCGCGGGCGCGCGGCGTGCGTTTTGGTCGACCCCGCAAGCCGTGCCCTCCGCAATTTGAACGAGTGCGCGATATCTATGAGGCGGGCAATATTACCCGGAGTCAGGCGGCAAAGCGCCTAGGTGTGTGCGTGGGGACCTTCGATCGCTGGATGCGCGAGACGGAGTAGGGACACCGCAGCCATCTGGCGCCTTGTTTTGAACATTTGGGATTCCGCTATGGCGACGGTGACATTTGGGGGTACACTCGCTGCTGCTCAATAACAGACGGAGGTTAGCCCTTGGCGCGCGCGAAGCATATAGTCGGATGGATATCGGTTGTCCTGCTTGTCGTGACGCTGGCGAGTATTTGGATGCTGACGGAGCAGAGCGTGGAGCAGACATCGTCGCTCAGCGAGTCTACCGCGCACGTGGTGGAGGGGCAAAGCGCCAGCGTGCAGCCCGAGACTGCGGGGGAGACCCAGGCGGGAGATGCCGCCGGGGATGCGGGCTCAGCGGCTGCCGTCGCCCATCCCGATCCGATTGCCCCCGTTCGCATGTGGATGGGCATCAACATCCGTCGTGTCGCCCATACCGTAGAGTTCTTCTTTGTTGGGCTGTTTGCCTCGTCGGCGGCGGTGTGCTTGGATAAGCGCATGTTGCTCACCCGATTGCGGTGTGTGCCCGTCCTGGCCTTTTGCGCCGTATGCTCCGTCGGGGACCAGGTACATAAGATTTTTGTTCCCGGAAGACATTTCGACGTTATCGACTTAGGCTTTGATGCCGCGGGTTACGTTGTCGCCATGCTGCTGGTGCTGCTGGTGTCAGTGCTGGTTCAGCGCGCGACGTGTCCCATTGGCGCCCATGCGAGACGTTAACCTCAAGATGGAAAACCACGACCGCCTGCACGTCGGCGCTGGCTACAATATCGGCATCGGTCGCAGATGGCCATCGATGCGCTGTTTGCCAGACACTTGTCTTTTCTAAGAAGGGAATCCCCATGACCGTACTGTTTGTTGAATATCCCAAATGCTCGACGTGTAAAAAGGCCAAGGCCTGGTTGGACGAGCATGGGGTTGAGTACATCGATCGCGATATTGTTACAGACAATCCTTCGGCTGAGGAGCTTGCGACCTGGATTGCGCGTTCGGGGCTGCCGGTGCGTCGCTTCTTTAATTCGTCGGGCATGAAGTATCGAGAGCTTGGCCTGAAGGCACGTCTGGATGCAGGGATGACGGATCAGGAATGTTACGAGCTGTTGGCGACCGACGGCATGCTGGTTAAGCGTCCGCTGCTGGTGGGCGATGACTTTGCGATTCCAGGCTTTAAGGAAGCAACCTGGGCCGAGGCGCTGCTGTAACAACTGCGGAAAGCGTGTCTCGTTCTGAGCGCAAATTCTGGGATGCGCTTTCCGCCGGCAGGTTCGCTCCGGTCAGTCCTCGAACTGTGCCCACTTATGCGGGTCGTAGATCTTTACCTGTTTGTTGGGCTTGCCGCTCCAGTACTCTTCGTCCATAAAGGGTAGATATGCCTGAATGCCGGGGCAGATGAACGGGATTCGCTGTGCTTGCAAACGGTCGCGTTGGCGTTGCTCCAAATGGGTCTCCGAAATCACGACGGGAATACCGGATAGCTCCACGAGGCTTGCCTGAACTCGCTTGAGGTCGGGTAGCGCCGCGTGCCATGCCATTCGCATCATCAAAAATGAGGCCCCGCGATACGTTGCCTGCATGACTGTGATGGCGGGTCGTAGCGTGGGATGAATTTTGTGCCGATCTGGCCAAGGGATAGCAGTTATCTCGAGGCCGAGGGTCTCCCATAGGTAATCAAGCTCATCATCCATGTCGCCTCGATATCCGCGCGATAATTGGTGTCCTGATTGTGTCACTATTGACGGCGACCAGGATGCAACAATCTGCCAACGGTGGCTATGGTGCGCTTGCGGTATTTTGACCCCTTGCATGCGGTTTGGCTTCACAGGTCCTTCATGGGTCGGGGCAAATTGGCCGATTTTCAAAAAAGTTAAAAATGGGGCTTGCGCCGCCGTAGAACTTCCCGTATATTTCTTTCTTGCGCAAAGGCACAGCCGAGCGCAGCGATGCAGTCATTGGGATGTCGTCTAATGGCAGGACAGCGGATTCTGGTTCCGTCAATGGGGGTTCGACTCCCTCCATCCCAGCCATTGCATTTGCTACATATGGCCCGTTCGTCTAGCGGTTTAGGACGCCGCCCTCTCAAGGCGGAGATCACCAGTTCGAATCTGGTACGGGCTACCACAAAATGAACGCCCGGGCCTCGCAAGAGACCCGGGTTTTGTGTATTCACCACACACGCGGCATTTGTCGCGTTTCGTCCGGTTTGAGGAGTGGCCATGGACCTGCCCATCAGCTTGCAAGACATTACGTATGCCGAGAATTACCTGGCGCAGGGAGACTTGGCAACGGCGACGCCGCTGTTGGAACGTCTGGTTGAGCTCGCCGAGGAGTATATCGATGCCGAGTGCAAGACGGAGGAGAACCGCCAGTACTTTAGCTTCGATAGCAAGTTTGAGCGTCTGGCCTACCGTCGCGTGGAAAAAGATCCGCGCGAGCTGGTGCAGGTCGAGGTGCCCTTTGATCGCCTGTATTCCGACATGGCGTTTGCCTACATTCGCCAGCAGGATTATGTGAGTGCTCGCAACGCCTTGATGCAAGCCGTGCGCTGGGACCCCATGAACTGCAACTACCGCCTGGATCTTGCCGAGCTATTCCGCGCCCTCGAGGACAAGCAGGAGTGGGCTTCGCTTTCGTTTTCGGTGTTAGAGCGTGCGAGCGACGGCAAGTGCGCCGCCCGCGCCTACGCCAACTTGGGCCAGTATTTCCTTGAGCCCGAGACCGAGAACGTCTCGGCGGCCGTGGCTTGCGCGCGCCTGGCGCTGCGCTTGGCCCCTGGCGATACGCATACGACACGCCTGCTCAACAAGATTCATACTGCCTATCCCGATGCCGCCGAGGAGAGCGACGAGCACGTGATGGGCGAGCTGGCGTTGCAGGGCGTACCGACCTCGCCTTCGGCCGAGATTGCCATTTGCCTGATTATGTGTGCGACCGACGCTGCGAGCGACGGTGATAAGCAGGAGGCTACGCGCCTGACGGTCCGTGCCCGCGATCTGGTGGGCGAGGAGGCATGCGCGGCGATCATTAAGCTGGTGCGCGAGAGCGATGCCGAGCTCAACGCCGAGCGCAAGGCAAAGCGCGCAGGCGACGACAAGGGGGCCGACGGCGTCAAGGAGGCCGGCGATGCCCAGTAAGCGCGAACGCAAGCTCATTTCCAAGAATCGCTCGGCGCATCACGAGTACTTTATCGACGAGACGTTCGAATGTGGCATTGAACTGAGCGGTACCGAGGTCAAGTCGATTCGCGAGCGCGCCTGTCAGATCACTGACACTTTTGCGCTGATTCGCGGCGGCGAGTGCTGGCTGGTGGGGTTGCATATTCACCCTTACAGCCATGGTGGCGTGTGGAACCGTGATCCCGATCGCCGGCGCCGCCTGCTGCTGCATCGCAAGGAGATCGATTTTCTTGACGGCAAACTGCGCAACCGCGGCTATGCGCTGGTGCCGTTGGAGCTCTACTTTAATACCGACGGCCGCGTAAAGCTGCTGCTGGGCCTGGGCCGCGGCAAAAAGCTCTACGACAAGCGCGAAGACATGGCAAAACGCGACGTCCAGCGCGAGATCGATCGTGCGCTTAAGGAGCGCAACCGCTAGGCACATGACTTGCGGGGAGGTGGCCTACTGCGATTGTCCCGCCTCCCTAACTGTTCTGACACATATGTCTCAAAGGCGGTGTCCGTTATGGGCTCCGCCTTTTTTGTGGGTACATACATCCATGAGGTTCCAACCCAGGTTAGGGGAGTGATCGTTATGGACAAAACTGCGTTCTTTACCATGCCGAGCGGTCTGTACGTGGTGAGCGCCACGGCAGACGGGCTGCGCGCCGGCTGCGTCATCAACACGGCGGTGCAGGTGACGTCCGCACCGCCGCGCATTTCGGTTGCCGTGAACAAGGACAACGTCACCTCGGGCGTCATCGCATCGGCCAAAGCGTTCGCGCTAACCGTGATCGATCAGACCGCCGATATGCTCTACATCGGTAACTTTGGGTTCCGCACCAGCAGCGATTATGACAAGTTTGCTAAATACGAGACCCGCGAGACGGCTCTGGGCATGCCCTATGTGCCCGAGCACGCGGCAGCGCTGTTTAGCTGCCGTTTGATCGATACTGTGGATGTGGGCACGCATCTACTGTTTATCGGCGAGGTCGAGGATGCCGAGCGCCTGAGCGACGAGACGCCGCTGACGTACGACTACTATCACAAGGTTCTGAAGGGCAAGACGCCTCCGAAGGCGTCCTCGTATCAAGGCTAGAAATGTTTTAAAAACACTTGCATTATATTATTGAGAATATATACTAATAAGCGAAGTACATCACCAGTCACGTTCGAGAGGAGAACATCATGGCTGAGGAGAAGAAGACGTATAAGTTTGTGTGCGTCGTTTGCGGTTACGAGGTTGAGGTCGACACGCCCGAGCTGCCCGAGGACTACGTGTGCCCGGTGTGCGGCGTCGGCCCCGATCAGTTTGAGCTTGTCGAGGAGTAGCTCGCAGGCACACGGCGAAAGCCGAACATAGCTCTGTCCAAGGGCCCCGGTCGGTCATCCCGGCCGGGGCCCTTTTCTTCCGTCCCCAAGGGATCACGGCTGCTGTTAGCCGATCCTGTCTGTCGTGAGTCCGGCCGACCGTTTGTCTCAATCTGTAACATCTGGCGGCTCAAAACGGGTCTATCTGTTACAGATCGAGACAAAAGGTTGGAGCTGAAGAAATGTCTCGATCTGTAACATCTAGAAGCGGAAATCGGGTCCACTTGTTACAGATCGAGACAAACCAAAACCATCATTCTCAAAATCTCAATCTGTAACATCTGACGGTAAAAACGGGGTCTACGTGTTACAGATTGAGACAAACGGAGCTGTCCCTCGGAATGATCTCGATCTGTAACATCTAGACATCAAAAGCGGGTCTAGATGTTACAGATCGAGACGTTTGCCTAGGTGGACCCCCCGTTCCATTACATCCCGGTCAACAGCACGACGTCGAGCGCCGTTACGACAGCACTGATCCCTACGAGCAACGCGTTAAGTGGGCGCGAGTTGGCATATTTGCCCATGACGCTGGGCGAACTGGTGAGTCGTATGAGCACAAAGACCGTAATCGGCAGTTGAAGCGACAGCAGCGCCTGACTCCAAATGAGACCCTCAAAAGGATTCGGGACGACCAAGCACGCCGCCACTGCGCCGACGAAACAAGCCGCCACACCGATCGAGGAATGTCGGTCGTGGATGTCGTATTCCTCGTCGAACATGCCCGCGGTGATGGTGCCCGCCGCCATGCCCGCCGTCACACTACTCGAGAGGCCCGCAAACAGCAGCGCCACGGCAAAGATGGTCGAGCTTGCCGGGCCCAAGATGGGGGAGAGCGTGGCCGCTGCGACGGCGAGGTCGTCTACGACAATGCTGTGCGCAAAGAAGGTCGTTGCGGCCAGGATGACCATGGCCGAGTTGATTGCCCAGCCCACGCCCATCGAAAAGAGCGTGTCGAAGAGCTCATAGCGCAGACGTTCCTCGATAACTTGCTCGCCTTGGCCTTCGAAGTGCATGGATTGGATGACCTCGGAGTGCAGAAAAAGGTTGTGGGGCATAACGACCGCACCCAGGACACTCACGATAATCGCGGCAGAGCCAGTGGGCATACTGGGCGTGATCCAGCTTGCGGCGACTTGCGGCCAGTCGACCTTGACTAGCGCAAGCTCGGCCAAAAACGAGAGTCCTACCACGCCCACGAAGGCGATGATCCAGCGCTCGGCACGCTTGTAGGAGTTCGTCATGAGCATCGCCATCGATACTGCCGCCACGATGACGCAGCCCGCGCGCACGGGCAGCCCAAAGAGCATCTGGAGCGCGATCGCACCGCCCAGGACTTCGGCCATGGCGGTGGCGATGGTCGCGAGATAGGCGCTGGCAAGCACCGTGCGCCCAACGAAGCGGGGAAGGTAACGTGTCGTGGCCTCGGCAAGACAGGCGCCCGTTGCGATACCCAGGTGTGCCGCGTTGTGCTGCAACACGATGAGCATAATCGTGGACAGCGTGACCACCCACAGCAGCGCGTAGCCAAATTGCGAGCCCGCGGCCATATTTGAGGCCCAGTTGCCCGGATCGATAAAGCCGACGGTCACGAGCAGCCCGGGGCCGATATGCCGCGCAATGTCTAGGCCTCCGTGACCACCGGTGCGTCGGGAGCCAAAGTGTTGTTTGAGATGGTTGAGCATGGTGCGCTCCTGCGTGCCGTTTGTTTGACGCCGCAAAGGATACCCGTTTTAGGCTAAAAAGTTAACCAAGACTAACAAGATTGTTGTATTTGAATAGGATGGTGGAAGGGGATTGCTGAAATGTCTTGATCTGTAACAACTAGGGATGGAAATTGGACCTAGGTGTTACAGATTGAGACATTCGGAACCGTCTCTCGAAAACATCTCAATCTGTAACAGTTAGTCGTCGTAATTGGGCCTTACTGTTACAGATTGAGATGTTTGAAACGGTGGGCTTACAGGCCGAACCTGGGGCCCTTGTTGTCGTCCTTGAGGTCGGCGGCACCCACTCGTAGGGCGTGCGTTACGCGATTGTTTCGAAACGGGCGGGAAACACAACGGGCCGGCGATGCTTCTAGTATGCCTATTCAACTGACTGTCTAAATATCTAGGGGAGGATCGCGATGCAGGCAGATTCCGCTCAGCAGCAGGGCCTTTATCGCCCCGAATTCGACCACGATGCATGTGGCATCGGCGCGCTTGCCGATATCAACGGTGAGCGCCATCACCAGATTTTGGACGATGCGCTGTCCATTCTGGTCAACTTGGAGCACCGCGGTGGCACGGGACTCGAGAAGAACACCGGCGACGGCGCTGGCATCCTGTTCCAGGTTCCGCATCACTTTTTTCGTAAAGAGGCTCAAAAGTGCGGCCAGATTCTGCCGGCAGAGGGCGACTATGGCGTGGCCATGCTGTTCTTCCCGCAGGACGACAAGGGCGTAGAGGATGCCCGCCGCGTGTTTGAGGAGGGTTGCGCCGAGGCCGGCGTGCCGCTGCTCTTTTGGCGCGAGGTGCCGGTCGACCCGCACGACCTGGGCGAGACGGCCCGCGCCTGCATGCCCACTATCCTGCAGGCCTTCCTGGGCCGTCCGGACGACACGCCCGCCGGCGATGCCTTCGAGCGTCGCCTGTACGTGTGCCGCCGCACCATCGAAAAGAAGGCCGACACCGAGTTTGCCCTGCGCGACAAGATCTTCTATGTGTGCTCCATGGGCTCGCGCACCATCGTGTACAAGGGCATGCTGGTCGCCACGCAGATGCGCCGCTTCTTCATCGATCTCAACGACGCCGCCGTCAAGACGGCCGTGGCGCTCGTCCACTCGCGCTACTCCACCAACACCACGCCCAGCTGGGAGCGCGCACACCCCAACCGCTTTATCATCCACAACGGCGAGATCAACACCCTCAAGGGCAACGTCAACTGGATCCGCGCCCGCGAGCCCAACCTGTACAGCCCCGTGCTGCAGCACGATCTTGAGCGCGTGATGCCCATCATCAACCGCGAGGGCTCCGATTCCGCGATTCTGGACAACGTGCTCGAGTTTTTGGTCATGAACGGCCGTCCGCTCACGCGCGCCGCATCCATGCTGCTGCCCGAGCCGTGGGACCACAACGACAGCCTGAGCGAGGAGCGCCGCGCCTACGATGCCTACCAGTCCATGCTCATGGAGCCGTGGGACGGTCCTGCCGCTATCGCCTTTACCGACGGTCGCACGCTGGGTGCCGCCCTCGACCGTAACGGCTTGCGTCCCGCCCGCTACTATGTGACGCGCGACGGTCGCTTTATGCTGGCAAGCGAGGTGGGCACCATCGAGGTGAGCCCCGAGAACATCCTGACGAGCGGCTGCCTGGGACCGGGCCAGATGCTCGAGGTCGATTTTGCCCGCGGCCGCGTTTTCTACAACGAAGAGCTGCGCGCCCGTTACGCCAAGGAAAAACCCTACCGTGATTGGATTGCCGAGGAGACGCTGACTGTCGACGCGCTCGATAGGCCTGCCGCGGCAACGCCCGCCGAGGACGCCGAGGTGCCCGCCGCCGTGCGCATGGCCAAGCTCGGGTATCACTGGGATGACGTCGATGAGGTCGTGCGTCCCATGGCCCAGCAGGGCAAGGCGCCGCTCGCCTCGATGGGCATCGACGCGCCGCTGGCCTGCCTGTCCAAGAAGACGCGTTCGTTCTTCGACTACTTCTATCAGCTGTTCGCTCAGGTCACGAACCCGCCCATCGACGCCCTTCGCGAGCATATGGTCACCTCGACCACGCTCTACCTGGGCAACCACGGCAACCTGCTCGAGGACTCCCGTACGGCCTGCCAGCTGGTTCGCTTGGAGCGCCCGCTGCTCAACGAGGAGGAGTTCGAGCGTATCTGCGCCATCGACCGCGTGGGCTTTAAGACCTGCCGTTTCCGTGCCGTGTACCGCCGCGATGCCGGCGAGGGCGCGCTGCAGGCTGCGCTCAAGCAGCTTGCAGAGGACGTTGAGGCCGCGGTCCGCGACGGCGTGAACATCGTGGTGTTGAGCGATCGTGCCGCTGCGGGCGAGGTGCCCGTGCCGTCGCTGCTCGCCGTGGGCTGCGTGCACAACCACCTGATCCGCGCCGGCGTGCGTACCTTTGCCGACATCGTGGTGGAGTGCGGCGACGCCGTGTCCCCGCACGACTTTGCGGCGCTGGTGGGCTACTCCGCGAGCGGCATCTATCCGTATAACGCGCATGCGTGCATCCGCAATCTGGCGGCACGCGGCGACCTGGATGTGACGGCCGAGCAGGGCATCGCTAACTACAACAAGGCTGCGACCGCCGGCATCGTCTCTATCATGTCCAAGATGGGCATCTCCACGGTGCAGAGCTACCATTCGGCGCAGATCTTCGAGGCCGTGGGCTTTACGCCGGAGTTCGTCAACGCGTACTTCGCCGGCACGGTGAGCCGTGTGGGCGGTATGGGTGTCGAGGACGTCGAGCGCGAGCAAAACGAGCGCTACGACGCCGCGCTCGCCATCCTTAAGAGCCCGGCTCCCGATCAGCTACCCACGCTGGGTCTGACCAAGTGGCGCCCGCTCGGCGGCGAGGATCACCTCATCGATCCGCAGACTGTCTACTTGCTGCAGACCGCCTGCCGCGAGGACAGCTACGACATCTTTAAGGAGTACAGCGCCCGCCTGCACCGCACCGGCCGTGCCGTGCGCCTGCGCGACCTGCTGGACTTTGATGCCAGCGGCCGCACCCCGGTGGCACTCGACGAGGTCGAGCCTGCGCTCAACATCGTCCGCCGCTTTAACACCGGTGCCATGTCGTATGGCTCCATCAGCAAAGAGGCACACGAGTGCATGGCCATCGCCATGAACCGCCTGCATGGTCGTTCCAACTCGGGCGAGGGCGGCGAGGACCCGCGTCGCGAGACCCCGCTGGCCAACGGTGACTCCAAGAACTCCGCCATCAAACAGGTGGCAAGCGCGCGCTTTGGCGTGACGAGCCGCTACCTGTGCAGCGCCTTCGAGATTCAGATCAAGATGGCCCAGGGCGCCAAGCCCGGCGAGGGTGGCCACCTGCCCGGCAAGAAGGTCTACCCCTGGATCGCCGAGGTCCGTCAGTCCACGCCCGGCATCGGCCTGATCTCGCCTCCGCCGCACCACGATATCTACTCCATCGAGGACCTGGCGGAGCTTATCTTCGATCTTAAGAACGCCAATCCCGGTGCGCGCGTGTCGGTCAAGCTGGTCAGCGAGGCCGGCGTCGGCACCATTGCTACCGGCGTGGCCAAGGGTGCCGCCGACAAGATTTTGATCAGCGGCCACAATGGCGGCTCGGGTGCCGCTGCGCGCGACTCTATCTGGCATGCGGGTCTGCCGCTGGAGTTTGGCCTTGCCGAGGCCCAGCAGACGTTGCTGCAAAACGGCCTGCGCTCTCGCGTGGTGCTCGAGGCCGACGGTAAGCTCATGGACGGCACCGACGTCGCCGTCGCCTGCCTGCTGGGTGCCGAGGAGTTTGGCTTTGCGACCATGCCGCTCATCTCCATGGGTTGCCTCATGCAGCGCGACTGCCAGCAGGACACCTGCCCGGCCGGCATCGCGACGCAAAACTGCCGCCTGCGTCACGGCTTCCGCGGTAAGCCCGAGCACGTCGAGCACTTTATGCTCTTTGTTGCCGAGCAGCTGCGCGAGGTCATGGCGAGCCTGGGCTTCCGCACCGTAGACGAGATGGTCGGCCATCCCGAGTGCTTGCGTCAGATCGAGGTCCCGGGCAACCGCAAGGCAAACTTGCTCGATCTGTCGCCCGTGCTGGCGAGCGCGACCTGCGAGTTCGGTGCCCATATCCCGGGTGCCGACGGTCGCCACTTCCTGCCGCAGATGGCCGCGGACAGCGAGCTCGACAAGACGCTCGACTCCACGTTGTTTGTGCCCTATACGGCCGATGCCCGTGCACACCTGCGTCCGATTCGCTTCCGCGCCGATATCGCCAACGTCAACCGCTGCGTGGGCACCATCCTGGGCAACGCGGTGACCAAGGCGCATCCCGAGGGTCTGCCCGCCGGCTCCATCACCGTCGATTGCGATGGTTCGGCCGGTCAGAGCTTTGGCGCCTTCCTGCCGCGCGGCATTACGCTCAACGTGTGCGGCGACGCCAACGATTACTTTGGCAAGGGCCTTTCGGGCGGCGAGGTGTCGGTGCGCCCCAACCCGCATGCGACCTACAAGTTCGACGAGAACATCATCGTGGGCAACGTTGCGTTCTTTGGTGCTACGAGCGGCCGCGGCTTCATTAACGGTCTTGCCGGCCAGCGTTTTGCCGTGCGTAACTCCGGTGCCACCGTGGTGGTCGAGGGCTGCGGCAATCATGGCTGCGAGTACATGACGGGCGGTCTGGCGCTCATCCTGGGCGAGGTCGGGCAGAACTTTGCCGCCGGTATGACGGGCGGCGTGGCCTATGTCTTTGACCAATACGGCACGCTCGACGCCCGCGTGAACCATGAGAGCGTGG
The DNA here is from genome assembly GCA_036550515.1 of Collinsella sp. GTDB lineage: Bacteria > Actinomycetota > Coriobacteriia > Coriobacteriales > Coriobacteriaceae > Collinsella. The sequence goes on along the minus strand of JAXKGF010000060.1, from coordinate 2,004 downwards.
AGCTCAAGGCCCCGACGGCCGACGAGCTGGCGCAGATTCGTGCGCTCATCCAAGAGCACGTGGACGCGACGCAGAGCCCGCGCGGCATTAAGCTGCTCTACAGCTTCGACTCGATGAGCAAGCACTTTGTGAAGGTCATTCCGACCGAGTACGAGCGCGTGCTGGCGATTGTCGCTGCGGCCGAGGCCGTGGGCAAGACGCATGCGCAGGGCGAGGAGTTGGCGTTTGACATCGTGACCGGTCGCGCCGACGCTGCCGACGTTGCCCGCTTTGATGTTGCGGGCGGTGCTGCGGGCGCTGCGTCCGTGGCTGCCAGCTCTGTTGCTTCGACCAAGAAGGAGGCGTAAGTGCCATGGGTAAGCCCGGTGCTTTTCTTGATATCGATCGCGTGACCCACGAGCTTCGCCCCGTGGAGGAGCGCAGCCATGATTTTGATCCGCTGTACGTGGAGCTCGATGATGACGCACGTCGCGCCCAGGCGAGCCGCTGCATGATGTGCGGCGTGGCGTTTTGCCAGATGGGCGCGAGCTTTGGCAAGGCACGCCCGAGCGGCTGCCCGCTGCACAACCTGATTCCCGAGTGGAACGAGCTGGTGTACCGCGGCCGCTGGGACGAGGCTGCCGAGCGTCTGTCGCTCACATCGCCCATGCCCGAGTTCACGAGTCGCGTGTGCCCGGCGCTGTGCGAGGCCGCGTGCAACCTGGGTTCGGTCGACGGCCAGCCCACGACGATCCATGACAACGAGCGTGCGATCAGCGACCATGAATGGGCACATGGCGGTCCGCGTCGGTTTGAACCGGCGGGGGAGGGCGCACCCACGGTTGCCGTGGTGGGCTCCGGTCCTGCTGGTCTGGTGGCAGCATGGGAGCTAGCCCGTCGCGGCGCCCGCGTGACGGTGTTTGAGCGTGACGACCGCCCGGGCGGTCTGCTCATGTACGGCATTCCCAACATGAAGCTCGAGAAGTCTGTGGTCGAGCGTCGCGTGGCGCTCATGCGCGAGCTGGGTATCGTCTTTGAGCTGGGTGCCGATGTTACGAATCCTGCGGTAGCGGCCAAGCTCAATGGCTTTGACGCCGTTGTGGTGGCTGCCGGTGCTCGTGCGCCCCGCGGTCTTTCGGCTACGAATGTGGATGCTCCGGGCGTGGTGTATGCCGTGGACTACCTGACGGCTTCGACCGTCTCGGTGCTCGATGGTGGCGAGCCCGCGGTGAACGCGCACGGTCTGGACGTCGTGGTCATTGGCGGTGGCGATACCGGCAACGACTGCGTGGGTACCGCGGTGCGTCAGGGTGCGCGCAGCGTGCGTCAGTTTGAGTTCTTGCCGGCCGCGCCCGATAAACGTGCAGCGAGTAACCCTTGGCCGCAGTGGCCCAACGTTAAGAAGACCGACTACGGTCAGCAGGAGGCTATCGCTGCCATGGGCGGCGAGATGCGTGCTTGGGGCGTGGATACGCTCGAGGTGCTGCTGGACAAGAAGGGCGCGGCCGCGGGCCTGCGCGTGGTCGATCTGGACTGGTCGGCGGGAAAGCCGGAGCGCGTCGCGGGCTCCGAGCACGAGGTGTCGGCGCAGCTGGTGCTCATCGCCTGTGGCTTTACGGGCCCGGAGCACAGCCTGTTCGATGCCGTCGACGTACCTGTTGCTACGGCGGGCCGCCCACTGCCCGTGATGGCTTCCGAGGGCTCGCACCTTGCGGCCCGCGTGGATGGCGTTGCTGCGGATGCCGCGCCGGTGTATGTGGCCGGCGACGCCCGCAACGGCAGCTCGCTCGTTGTGAACGCCATGGCCGATGCCCTGGCCTGCGCAGCCGAAGTCGCCGAGGCGCTGGAGCTGTAAGGTAGTCATTTAAGAACGTCCCCAATGACTAGTCTGAACTGCCTCCCATTTCTTGGACATGAGAAATGGGAGGCTTTTTATGCGAGTCGACTTGAGGGTGAAGCACGACATCGAGGCCAGGAGGGCGGCGATCGGGCTCTTCGAGCGAGGCCACGGCTACAAGTCTGCGG
>JAXKGF010000059.1:0-41572 GCA_036550515.1 Collinsella sp. | reverse complement strand
GGCGGCGATGCGCTCGCGCTCTGCCTCGGCAGCGCGTGCTGCCTCCTCGGCGGCAGCGGCCTGCTCCTCGGCCAGCTTGGCGGCCTCGACTTCCTGGGCGCGGGCCTCGATCACCGAGGCGAGCTGCTTGCGGACCATGGCGACGTATGCGTCCTCCAGAGCGGAGGAAGCGGACTTAGCGGGAATCTTCATTTCGGCGAGATGACCCATCAGTTCCTTGGAGGTCATGCCGAACTCTTTGGCCAGGGTGGACACACGGACTTTTGCCATATGACTTCACCTACCCTTTCTGGCACCTTTGGTGCCTAGAGACTGAACGAGCGTGGGAGATGCGCCGGGACCCGCCCGACGCGACCGCGCGCTAGATCAGGTCCTCCGCATCATCGAAGGCGTCGGTGTCGTGGACACCGCAGAAACGGGAGCCCGGACGGGCCTGGTTGCGGCACTGGATGCCGTCCTCGGACACGTACTCGCAGCGACGGACGTCGTCGTCCTCCTCGTCACCGATCAGGTCGGCGGCGGGCTCCTCGTGAACGGGGACGTTCTTGAGAATGTCGGCGGCAAGGGTCTCGGACTTGATGTCGATGTGCCAGCCGGTCAGACGGGCGGCGAGGCGGGCGTTCTGGCCCTCCTTGCCAATGGCGAGCGAAAGCTGGTCGTCGGGCACGATCACGCCGGCGTAGGCCTTCTCCTCGTCGATGAGGACGCGGGTGACCTTGGCGGGCGACAGGGCGTTGGCGACGTAGACGGCCGGATCGGCATCCCACAGGATGACGTCGACGCGCTCGCCACGGAGCTCGCCCACGACGGCGCGAACACGGCTGCCCTTGGGGCCGACGCAGGCGCCCACGGGATCCAGGCGATCGTCGAGCGAGTGGACGGCGACCTTGGAGCGCTGGCCGGGCTCGCGGGCGATCGACTTGATCTGGACGGTGCCCTCATAGATCTCGGGCACCTCCTGCTCAAACAGACGACGCATGAGCTCGGGGTGGGTACGGGAGATGACAATCGGCGGACGGCTGTGCTCGCCACGGACCGGCTGCAGGTTGGAGTTGGGGTCGCGAACGTCGATGATCACGGCCTTGATATGCTGGTTGTGCAGGTAGCGCTCGCCCATCGGACGCTCGTTGCGCTCGTTCTCGTAACGGCGCTGGTCGAAGTGCGGAAGCTCGGCCTCGACGCCCTCGCGAATCTTGACGATCGTGAAGTCGGGCGTGGACTGCAGCACGGTACCGCTGATGAGGTCACCGATGCGGCCGGAGAACTCCTCGTAGATCTGCTCGCGGGCGGAGTTGCGTACGATGGCGTTGATCTCGGCCTTGGCGTGCTGGGCGGCGATACGGCTCGTGTTCTTAGGAGTGACGTCGATCTCCTCGAACTCGGTGAAGTTGCCCTCCTCGTCCATGGAATCGTCGATCGGCTCCAGACGGTAGACGTAGATCTTGCCGGTGGTGCGGTCGATGGTCACCTTGGCGCCCCACTCAAGATGCAGGATCTCGGCATAGCTCTTGGCGAGCGACTGCTCCAGGCGGTCGATCAGGTAGAGCTGGTCGATGTGCCTCTCCTGGCAAAGCTCCATCAGGGCGGACATCATGTCGGATGCTGCCATCTTACTTTCCTTCCTTCGCGGGCTTGAAGTCATAGGTGGGCTTCAACTTGCACTTTTTAACATCAGAGAAATCAAGGGTGACGGACTCGCCGTCCTCGAGCTCGAGAGTCACGTTCGTCTCGGTCGCGGCGGCAATCTTGCCGGAGTACTTGCGACGGCCCTCGATGGCGGTGGAGGTGAGCTCGCAGTCCTCGCCCACAAAGCGGGCAAAGTCGCACGGGCGGCGCAGCGGGCGCGCCATACCCGGGCTCGACACCTCGAGCGTGTAGCTCGAAGAAATGGGGTCGAGCTCCTCGATCACGTCGCCGACCCACTTGGTATTGGCCGTGACGTCGTTGAGCGAAAGGCTCTGACCCTCGGCACCCTCGATACGCACACGCACGCAGGGGGCCTTGGTGGCGCCCACGAGCTCAACGTCGACAATATCGACATCGTGCTGGGGAGCGACGGCCTCGAGCGCGTCGATGATCGCCTGCTCGGTCTTGGTCTTGACCATTGCGGCACCTCCATCCATACAAAAAAGAAGCGGGGCCGAAACCCCACTTCTTTCAATTACAACTTCATTTGCAAGCAAACTATACCAATACCTGCACAAACGTGCAACCACAGCACAAACCCGCAGGTCAGCGTGAGCACAGGTTCTCCACAAGAATAGAACAATTAACCGTAGGCACCAGGACAGGTGCATGAAAAACGAGGGGCGACCCAGCCGGATCGCCCCTCGCCTATAGCACGTCAACTATGCGCGCAGCGCTTACTTGACCACCAGGTTAACCAGCTTGCCGGGCACGCAGATGGCCTTGACGACCGTCTTGCCCTCAAGCCACTTGGCAACGGCTTCCTCGGCGGCAGCCTGCATCTCCTCGTTGGAGGCGTCGCGGGCGACGTCGATGCGGCCACGGACCTTACCGAGCACCTGTACGACGATCTGCACCGTGTCCTCGATGGACTCGGCCAGGTCGAACTCGGGCCAGGCGGCGGTGTAGGCGTTGCCCTCGCAACCGAGTGCCTCGTGCCACAGCTCGTCGGCCCAGAACGGGCAGATGGGGGCAAGGACGCTCACGATGTCCTTGGCCACGCCGTAGCACAGGGCCTTGTCGCGGTCAGCGCCCTCGGTGGCGTTGAGGTAGGCGCTCGCGGCGTTGACGAGCTCCATGACGGCCGAAATCGCGGTGTTGAACTGACCGCGGTCAAAGTCCTCGGTGCACTTGGCGATGGTGCGGTGACGCTCGCGATAGAGCTTCATCGCGACCTCGTCGAGCGCGGACTTGTCAAAGGCCACGTTGGCGTCACCCGACTGGACGAGCTGCCACACGATACGCCAGGCGCGCTTGATGAAGCGGTTAGCGCCCTCGACGGCCTTGGGATCCCAGTCGAAGTCCTTCTCGGGCGGGGCGATAAACAGGATCGCCAGACGCATGGTGTCGGCGCCGTAGGGCTCGATGACCGAGCTCGGGGGAACGACGTTGCCCTTGGACTTGGACATGGTGTCGCCGTTCTCGTCCTTGACCATACCCTGGCACAGCAGATTGGTGAAGGGCTCGTCAACGCTCAGCAGGCCCAGGTCGCGCAGTGCCTTGGTAAAGAAGCGGCTGTAGAGCAGGTGCAAAATGGCGTGCTCGATGCCACCGATGTAGTTATCGACGGGCATCCAACGGTCGGCGGCCTCGCGGGAGAAGGGCAGCTCGGTGTTGTGCGGGTCGGTATAGCGCAGGTAATACCAGCTGGAGCAGGTGAAGGTGTCCATGGTATCGGTCTCACGCTTGGCCGGGCGACCGCAGACCGGGCAGGTGGTCTCGTAGAACTCCTTGCACTCGGCGAGGGTCTCGCCGGCACCCAGGTCCAGGTTCTCGGGCAGCGTCACCGGCAGCTGGTCCTCGGGCACGGGCACGATGCCGCAGTGCTCGCAATGGATGGCCGGGATGGGGTTGCCCCAGTAGCGCTGGCGGCTGATGAGCCAGTCGCGCAGGCGGAACTCGACCTTGCGACGGCCGCAGCCCATGGCCTCGAGGTCGGACACGATGGCAGCCTCGCCCTCGGAGTGCTTGCCGCCGCGCATGCCGGTGTACTTGCCGGACTGGACGAGCGTGCCCTCGGCAGCGTGGGCGCAATCCCAGTCGACGTTCTCGGCATGGAAGGTATCGATGGTCTCGCCGCTGGCCTCGACGGCAGCGCGGTCGTCATCGTCCAGGATGATCGGCACAATAGGCAGATCGTACTTGCGGGCGAACTCAAAGTCACGCTGGTCGCCGCAGGGAACGGCCATGACGGCGCCGGTGCCGTAGTCGGCAACGACATAATCGGCAACCCACACGGGGACCTTCTCGCCGTTGACGGGGTTCACCACATAACGGCCGGTAAAGGCACCGTGCTTCTCGAGGGTGCCCTGGGCACGCTCGACGGCAGAGATATGCTTGGAGTCCTCGACGATCTTGGTGACGGCCTCCTCGTACTCCGTGCCCTCGACGAGCTCGTGCAGGCGCGCGTACTCGGGAGCCAGGACAAAGAAGGAGACACCAAAGAGCGTGTCGGCTCGCGTGGTGAAGACGGTGATCTTACCCTCGTCACCCTCGATGGGCTCGCCATCCTTGTCGCACAGGGTAAAGTCGACCTCGGCGCCCTCGGAGCGGCCGATCCAGTTGGCCTGCATCTGCTTGACGCGCTCGGGCCAGCCGGGGAGCTTCTCCAGATCGTCGAGCAGCTCCTGGGAGTACTCGGTAATCTTGAAGTACCACTGCTCCAGGTCGCGCTTCTCGGGCTCGGTGCCGCAGCGCCAGCACTTACCCTCGGTGACCTGCTCGTTGGCCAGAACAGTCTTGCAGTTAGGGCACCAGTTGACCGGGTTCTTCTTGCGGTAGACCAGGCCCTTTTCCCACAGCTTCTCAAAGATCCACTGACCCCAGCGATAGTAGTCGGGGCTGCAGGTCTTGACCATGCGATCCAGATCGTAGGAGAAGCCCATGCGCTTCATCGTGGAAAGCGCCTGATCCATGTTCTTATACGTCCAGGCGGCAGCCTGCGTGTTGTGCTTGATGGCGGCGTTCTCGGCGGGCAGGCCAAAGGCATCGAAGCCGATGGGGTGTAGCACGTCGTAGCCGCGCATGCGGGCCTGACGGGCCATGGCATCGCCGATGGTGTAGTTGCGCGCGTGACCCATGTGCAGGTCGCCCGACGGATACGGGAACATCTCGAGCACATACTTCTTGGGCTTACTGTCGTCGGTGTCGACGGCAAAGAGGTTGGAGTCCTCCCAGGCCTTCATCCACCTGGACTCAATAGCCTGCGCGTCGTAGGCAGGGATCTCGTCCTTATGATCTGTGCAATCGCACATATCAGCTCCTTTAATCTTAGCTGGGGTCGGTCGGCTTGGCTTTGTTCGCTACTGCGGACAGTCCTGCGCAAGACGAAGAGCACATTAAGTGCTCTTCTTTGCGTGCGGAACTTGTAGCGAACAAAGCCAAGCCGACCGACCCTAAGGTTAACTTGACTGATGATAGCAAATACAACAAGCGAGATGCCTGCGACTTGCAGGCATCTCGCTTTATCTAAATAACGTGGTTGGAACTCAACCTTTGTATGAAACCCGTTCTAGCACGAACGGGTTTTCCAAGTGCCGCAGATTGCCGTGAAAGAGGAGCGACGCGTACTTTGGTACGCGAGCGACGGTTTGAACGGAAAGGTGCGGTGCTTGGGAAAGCCGCTTATCGATAGGAAACGCTCTGCTGGGAATCCTTGACGACAACATCGTGGGCGCCGCCTTCGACGATGGAGGTGGAGCTCACCAGGGTCAGGCGTGCCTTTTCCTGGAGCTCGGGGATCGAGAGGGCACCGCAGTTGCACATCGTGGACTTAACCTTGTAGAGCGTGCCGCCCACGCCGTCCTTGAGGGAGCCGGCGTACGGGACGTAGGAGTCGACGCCCTCGACGAAGCTGAGCTTCGCGGCGCCGCCCAGGTCGTAGCGCTGCCAGTTGCGGGCACGCGCGGAACCCTCGCCCCAGTACTCCTTCATGTACTGGCCGTTGACGTTGACGCGCTCGGTCGGGCTCTCGTCAAAGCGGGCGAAGTAGCGGCCCAGCATCATAAAGTCGGCACCCATGGCAAGGGCGAGCGTCATGTGGTAGTCGTAGACGATACCGCCATCGGAGCACACGGGCACGTAGACGCCGGTCTCCTCGTAGTACTCGTCGCGGGCGCGGCAAACATCGATCAGCGCGGTGGCCTGGCCACGGCCGATGCCCTTGGTCTCACGGGTAATACAGATGGAACCGCCGCCGATACCGACCTTGATAAAGTCGGCACCGCAGTCGGCCAGGAAGCGGAAGCCCTCGGCGTCGACAACGTTGCCGGCACCGACCTTGACGTCCTCGCCGTAGTTAGCGCGGATCCACTCGATGGTGCGCTTCTGCCACTCGCTGAAGCCCTCGGAGGAGTCGATGCACAGAACGTCAGCGCCGGCCTCGATGAGCAGCGGCACGCGCTCGGCATAGTCGCGGGTGTTGATACCGGCGCCGACCATGTAGCGCTTGTCGTTATCGAGCAGCTCGTTGGGGTTAGTCTTGTGGCTGTCGTAATCCTTGCGGAAGACAATGCCCATGAGGTGATCGTTGTCGTCGACGATGGGCAGAGCGTTGAGCTTGTTGTCCCAGATGACGTCGTTGGCAACCTTGAGGCTGATGTTCTTGTCGCCCACGATGAGCTGCTCACGCGGGGTCATGAACTCGGAGACCTTCGTCTGGTGGTCATCGCGGCTGGGGCGATAGTCACGGCTGGTGACGATACCCAGGAGCTTACCCTTGGGAGTGCCGTCGTCGGTAACCGGCATGGTGGAGTGACCAGTCTTCTCCTTGAGCTCGATGACCTGCTCCATGGTCATGTCGGGGGTCAGCGTGGAATCGGACTGAACGAAGCCGGCCTTGTGATCCTTGACGGCCTTGACCATAGCGGCCTCGGACTCGGCGCTCTGGGAACCATAGATGAAGGACAGGCCACCCTCGGTAGCGAGCGCGACACCCATGTCGACGCCCGAGACGGACTGCATGATGGCGGAAACCATGGGGATGTTCAGGGTGATTGCCGGCTTCTCACCGCGCTTAAAGCGGGTCAGCGGCGTCTTAAGAGAGACGTTGTTGGGGATGCACTGCGAGGACGAGTAACCAGGAACCAGCAGATACTCCGAAAACGTGTGGGACTCACCGGGAAAGAACGTAGCCATGTTTCTCCTTTTTCCATGCGACCGGTCGGCTGCAGGCCTCGTAGGACCCAGCCCAACCTTGGGCGCCCAATACTGGGGAAGTATCTTAACGCACTTTGACTGCTACAATGCATGATTTAAGAAGAGCACACGAGGGCTTGACGCAGGCTTTGCGTTTGCCCAGCAAACACTTTAGCGGGGAGACGTGGAGCGTATGGAGTACAAGACGACGGCAAAGTTGGTCATTCAAGCGTGCGACAAAGATCTGCCGGGCGTGTTTGGTCACGGCTGCGTCTTGCTGCTGCAGGGTATTGCCCGCGAGCACTCGCTCAACCGTGCCGCCAAGAGCATGGGCATGGCGTATTCCAAGGCTTGGCGCATTGTGAACGAAGCCGAAGGCCAGCTGGGCTGCAAGCTCATCGAGCGCGACGGAGCCCGCGGATCCACCCTCACCCCCGCCGGCGAGCGAGCCATAGCGGTCTACGAGGAGCTGCAGACCGACATAAACCAGGTCATAGCTGCCAAAGCCGACGCTCTCATCGCCAGCATCAAAGAGTAGCTAATTTGGGACGGGGCTTTTTTAGCTGCACAACCCCTTCTCATAAGTTGCGGTGAAATAGGGACTGTTTATGCGGTTAAAGCCGTAAATCAATCCCTATTTCACCGCAACTTATGGAGTCGAGGATGATTTAGCTAGTTGCGGAGGGCGTTGTCTAGGGTGGACGCTACTACCAGAGGATTGTCGATACCGGCGAAGAGGCGGATGGTGCTCCCCTGCTTGCCGCGTGGGGCCGAAAGGCGCGTTGTTGCGCCGCCGGCGGGCGATGTGCGGAATTCGTCTGGCAGTATGCTGAAGAATTCGCCCGCGCTGCATTCGATAAGGTCAAATTCAACTGCCGGGCCAAAACCGTGCTCCAGGATGCCGGTCGCGATGGCGTGATCGGGATGCGAGGTCAGCCCGGGATAGCGCACGTTGCGCACCATCTCGTTCGCGGCCAAATATTCAGCCAGCGAACGGGCGCGGTCGAAATGCGCCTGCATGCGAGTGTCGAGCGTGTCGAGCCCGTGCTCTAGAGCTTCAGCCTCATCGGAGGACAAGTCGAGCGCGATCAATCCGCACCCCTCGAGCAGGGCATGCGCGCACTCGGCAGCGGCGTCCACGCGATGGCGCTTAAGCTGCGAGCGCGCGACCGACGCCGCCACAAGCTTGCGCGGCGCCTCACCGGCGCACGCACGGTCGAGTGCCTCGAGCGACAGCACGGCACCCAAACGCAAAGGATCGCAGCCAAAGATAGAAGTCACCGTGTTGTCAACGACGAGCAGTGCATGGGCCTCACGCGCCGCCCGACCCAGCGCGCGCAGATCGGGCACACGCAGACCAAACCCGCCGATGGAGTTGACGAACCACCACAGGTGCGGACCCTCGGCATCAAACGAAGCATCAAAGCCCTCGGACGCGGCGGCAAACGCCGCAACCGACGGCGGGTCCACGAGCACAACGTCGCAGGCATCAAAGCCGCGCGCAAACGCATCGGCAAAGTCATCGGCAAACGCAACCAGGCGGTCACCGGGACGTACAATCCCCAACAGCGACAGCGCCGCCGGCACATGCGGGGCCGCAACAAGACGCGCCTCACGCGCGCTGGCCCTCAAAGCCCAGGCCTCTTCTAGCTGCTGTACGCCCATACGGCACCGTCCCTTCAAAACAAAAACCCACGATGCGGATGTTCCCCGCATCGTGGGCAACGGCTGCAGTATAGCGCCGATGGGCGATCGCGCACCTAGATGTTGAGCGTGTGACAGGTCACGCTCGCACCCGGAGCGTCAACGGTCACGCCATAGGCCTCGGGATAGATGCGCGTCGAAAACACGAGCGCGCCATCGTTCACAAACACCTCGACCGAAGAGACATCGCCAACAATGCGCACGTTACGAACCTCGTCGACGGGCTCCCAGCGCACAGTACGACCGCAGCCGGCAGAAGCGCGACCCTCATCGATAAATCGCATCTCAAAGCGCGCGGGCAGTTCGCCCTCGGCGGGCACAAACGCCAGCTTCAGCTCGCCATCAACGATCGCGGTAAACGCGCCGTCGACACCGTCAACAACAACGTCAAAGCAGGTATCGCCGGCAACCTCCAACGAGCCCTCCCCCACACGCACCGAGGCATAATGGTGCTCAATCTCGCGCGCCGGCTGTTGAAGCACCACGCCGCCTGCACCGGCTGTAAGCTCACGCGGTACCGTCATGCAGTGCTGCCAGCCACACACCACGGTGGGAGCGTTGCCATAGGTCGGCTCATCAGGCATGCCCATCCAGCCGAGCAGAATGTGGCGACCATCCTCGGCCGTGAACTCCTGCGGAGCATAGAAGTCAAAACCGGCGTCCCACAGGCGGAACTCGCCCAGCTCATAGGCACCGTCACCACCCGTAATGTCGCCCGATACAGGCATGTAGCCAGCGGCATACACATTGCCGCGGTCCCAACGGCCGCCCTCAAGGCCCTGGGGCGAGAACGACAAATATGCAACGGTATCGCCATTCGCATCGAGCTCGATATAGCCGGGGCATTCCCACATAAACCCAAAACGCTCGGGCGTAGACACACGGCTCTCGAGCTCCCAGCTCAGCATATCGGCCGAGCCGTACACCAAGATCTCGCCCACATCACGACCGGCGCCCTCGCCATGCATGGCGCAAAAACGGCTCTCGACACGCGGCCCGTCCACGCGACGACGCGCGCCCAGCACCATGTGATAGCGACCGGCCTCATCGCTCCACACCTTGGGATCGCGCACGTGGCACGTCAGATCCTGGGGATAGTCCTCCGACGCCAGCACCACGCGCTTTTGGCTAAACGTCTGTCCATCGGCGCTCTCGACATACACGGTATCGGCGCGACGACCGGTGTTGACATAGTCATAGACGCCGTCGGCATCGGGGAGTTTAACGTTGCCGGTATAGAGCACGCGAATACGACCGTCCTCGACCAAAGCCGAGCCCGAGTACACGCCATGGCAGTCGAACGGCTCGTCGGGAAGCAGCGGCGCTCCAACATATTCCCAGTTCATAAGGTCGCGGCTCGTGGCATGGCCCCACATCTTGACACCGCCGTTTACATCAAACGGGGCATACTGGAAGTGCGCGTGAAATACACCATCTGCCTGGCAAAGACCGTTGGGGTCGTTGAGCCAGCCCGCCGGCGGCATAATATGGAAGCGCTGGCCATACGCGCCATGACCGCACTCAGAGGCGGCAGCGTCAACAGCGGCAACCAGCTTTGCAAGGTCGCGACCAAGTGCATTAGACATATCAAAGTCCTAACGGATCGAAAGTTATAAGGCACCAGAGATCGGCACCAGATACGGGAAACGCCCGCGAGCATACAGCCCACGGGTGTTCCTCAATCAAAAGCTCTTAGGCCTGCTCGGAAGCCTTGGGCTCATCCTTGTACAGGACAAACGAGACAGCAAAGGAAACCAGCGCGGCGACCGCAAACATGATCGCGTACTGCACGGGCTGGGCCAGGCACAGCAGGATACCGAAGATACCGGTAACGCCCGTGCCGGAGGCGGCCAGCGAAGTGAGCGCGCAGACCAGGGCACCGCAACCGCCGCCGATGCAGCCGGCGATGAAGGGCTTAAAGAAGCGCAGGTTCACACCAAAGATGGCAGGCTCGGTAATGCCCATGAAGGCGGACAGGGCCGAAGGAAGCGCCAGACCCTTGATCTTGGCATCGCGGGTCTTAAATGCAACGGCGAGCGCGGCACCACCCTGGGCGATGTTGGCGGCACTGGCGATGGGCAGCCAGTAAGTCACGCCGTACTGGGCGAGCTGGCCCAGGTCGATGGCGGTGTACATCTGGTGGATACCGGTAACGACCGTGGGAGCATAGAACAGGCCGACGATAAAGGAACCGATGCCGAAGGGCAGGGTGAGCAGGGCCTGGATCAGACCGAGGATGGCGTTCTCAGCCCAGACAAAGATGGGGCCGACGGCAACGAGAGTCACGAGCACGGTCACGAACACCGAGACGAGCGGGGTCACAAAGAGGTCGAACATCTCGGGGACAACCTTGTGGAGGCGCTTCTCCAAGAAGGCGAGGATGGCGCAGGCGATAACGATGGGGATCACGTGGCCCTGATAACCGACCCACTCAAAGCTGTACATACCGGGAATGACGTTGACCATGGTCTGCACGCCCTCGGAGGCAACCGTGTAGGCGCTCTGCAACGAGGAGTTGATGAACGCACCACCGACGACGGCGCCCAGATACGGGTTGGCTCCAAAGGCCTTAGCGGCGGAGTAACCGATCAGGATCTGCAGGATGCCAAAGGACGTTCCCGAGACCAGGTCGGCAATCTTGTAGATAAAGTTATTGGTGTCGAGCGCGATAAAGCCGTTGGAGGCCATAAAGTTGAGGGCACTCATAATGCCCAGCAGCAGGCCCGAAGCCACGATGGCGGGGATGATGGGGACAAAGACGTCGCCGAGCACCTTAATGGCACGCATAAAGATGTTCTGCTGCTGCGCCGCGGCCTCCTTGACCTCGGCCTTGGTGGCAGCCTCGACGCCGCTGAGCGCAATGAACTCGTCGTAGACCTTATTGACGGTGCCAGTGCCAAAAATAATCTGGAGCTGGCCCTGGGCCTCAAAGACGCCCTTAGCGCCGTCGATATTCTCGAGGACCTCCTTGTCGACCTTGGCGTTATCGGCAATCACCAGGCGCAGACGCGTGGCGCAGTGCGCGGCCGAAACAACGTTGCCGGCGCCACCGATGTTGTCGAGCACCTCTTGCGCTGAATTACGGTAGTCCATGACTTCCCTTTCCTCCAACGGGCGCATTCGCACCCGGCCATCTTTGACACTTACACTGTAATCGTTTTCAGTTTCATATGTCTGTAATCGTTTTCATAGTAGGGTAAACGGTAGGAATAAGCCGGCGAATGGTAGTTTTGAGGCAAAACAGGCGACTCAAAGGCAGGCAGACGTGCCCAGAGTCTAAACATTCATAAGTTGATGGCCGAGTTTGAGCGTCTTGAGACCGCTCTCCCCCTCCACGCCATCGAGCGTGTTGAGCAACATATTGGTCGCCTCGACGCCACTGGTCAGGTAGCCATAATGCACGGTGGGAATGCCGCCCGTCAGCGCGCGCAAAAACGCGTTGTCGCCAAAACCGCTCACGCGGTGTATACCCTCGCCCATGCCGCGAACCTCATCGATGGCACGCAGCGCGCCCGCCGCCATGGTGTCGGTCGCGCACGCGATAAACGAAACATCGGGGTCGACGGAAAGCAGTTCACGCGCCGCACCATAGCCCGAGTCGAGCGTAAACGAGCCCAGGCGAATCAAGGCGGCATCGAGCGGGTTGCCCGCGGCGCGCAAGCCGGCCTCAAAACCGCGACGGCGGTCATAACCGGCCGCGCGGTCCTCTTCAGTAACTCCAATGTAGGCGATCTTGCCATCTACCCGACCAGCGAGCGCCTGGCCCAGCTCAAAGGCAGCCTCGTAATCGTCGTGATAGACGCACGCCGCGCCCTCGACGTTTTGGCCGATCAGCACAATGGGCACACGGCAAGACGCAATGGCCGCGCGATGTTCGTCGGCGATCATGGTCGCCACGAGCACGATGCCATCGACCGGGTGGTTCTGGAACAGGTCGAGATACTCGAGCTCACGCTTGGCCACGTTGTCAGTATTCGCGAGCAGCATCTGGTAGCCTCGGCGACCGAGCACCTGGCCAATGCCGGCGGTAATGCGGCTTACGGATTCCGAGTTGATTTTAGGCACGATGACGCCGATGAGCTTGGTGGAGCCGGTGCGCAGCGCGCGAGCCTGGCTGGACCGCACGTATCCGGTCAGCTCAATCGCTTGCTTAATGCGCTCGGCCTTATCCGCCGAGATATATCCACCGTTGAGGTAGCGCGAGACGGCGGCGCTCGAAACGCCTGCCAGCTCGGCCACATCTTTCATCTTTACCACGAGCACCCCTGTCATTGAAATCGCTTTCACCATAATACCCGTGAAGACGGCCTGCGGACCAAATCGGCCCGCCCAGGTCAAGCAAACGTCAGCGAGCGCGCAGCTGCCGTGGCGAGGTGCCGCGAAAGAGGAGCGACGCGTACTTCATGTACGCGAGCGACGGTTTGAGCGGCAGATCGCCCGGCAGATGCCCGAGCAGCGTCGAGCGGTCCGGCGTTTGTTAAAACGCCGGAACAAAGTTAGCCGTGGTACTCGCCGTTGTACTGGATGAGCGTGAGGTCCTCCACGCCGTCTAGTGCGCGAATGGCGTCGGCATAGGGCATATCCACACCGTCCGAAAACACCTCGACGGCCATCTCCACCTTGTCACCGCGCAAGGTCTTGGACTTCACCGTAAACTTGGTGCGCCCAAATGCACGCACGATATCGTCGCCGGTGGTCAGGCCCGTATAGTGAATCACCATCATGTACACGCGCGCCTTGTCCTGGTGGCTCGCAAAGCCGGCGATCATCGCCACGATGACCACCGCCGTGAGCCCCACGAGCGCATACATGCCGGCGCCCGCCGTAATGCCCGTAGTAATAGCCCAAAACAGATACAGCAGGTCGAGCGGGTCCTTGACCGCCGTACGGTAGCGGACGATAGACAGAGCACCGACCATACCGAGCGAGATGACCACGTTCGTCGAGATCGCGAGCGTGACCATGCAGGTGAGCACGCACATGCCCACGAGCGTCACGGCAAAGCTGCGCGAATACACCACGCCGGTAAAAAAGCGCTTGTACACGTAATAGATCAGGATGCCCATGGCGAGCGCCACGAGCAGCGACAGACCGATCTTGGCAGGGTCGACCTGGCCAAACGCCTCCAAGACGGAGTTCTTGAAAAAGTCCCTGGTGCTCATGGTCTAAATATCCCCTCGGTTCTTAAAATCCGATTCCCAGTAATTAAATCCGCGCAGGTAGGCAGTCTTTTCGTAACACAGGCAGTACTTGGAGACAGCCGTGAGCTCCGCCGCGCCCGGCGGTACCATATCGCGCACCAGCTGCGGGCAAAACTCGGTAAACTTAACCTCCATCACCAGCTTGCCCGGCTCCAGCACGGGCAGCGCGGGCAGGGTCGCGTCAAAGATATCGAAACTTCCCACAGCCGCGCGCACGTTCATGTCAAACGTGATGCGTACGGTGCCCTCGTCCATCACCCACGGCTCGCGCTCATAGTCCACGATGGTCCGCGGGCGCATCATGTTGCAGATGCACTCGATGTAGAACTCACGGCAGAGTTGGTGGGGGCTCCGCAGCAAAAAGTCGTAGTCGCCGGCTAGGATCTGCTCAAACTCGTCGCGCGTGAGCGGCGCGTCCTCCTTGTAGATCCAGCTGCCGTACTTCTTTTTGCGCTCGAGCTTAATCACCTTGTCGCTGCCGTTATAGATGCGCACGCGATACTTTTTGCGCATAAGAATGCCAGCGTCTTTTTCCTCGTAGGCCGAGTTGCAGTAGTCGTCAAAGTACAGGCTGCGAATGGTGTAACCGCCCGCTCGCGCATGCTTGTCCAGCTTAAAGACAGGCGCCATGCGACAGGCCAGCGCGGCGTGCTCGCCCTCGTTAATGAGGTACTTGAGCTCGTGGCGGTAACGCTCCTGCGTGGCACGCACGGGAGGTGCCGCCAGGCGCTCAAGCAGCGCGCTAGCCCTCCTCATACGTGTCCTCCACGACCTTACCGCCGTCCTGCACGTAAAAACACTTCATGCCGTACTGTTTGCCATCGTCGGTCACATAGTAGTCAAACGCATCTTGCGTATAGCCGTCGGAGTTGGTGGCGCGCACGCGCACAAAATACTGGCCGGCATCGGGCGCATCGCAGGTCACCTCGGGCAGCAGCACGTCCTCGGCCTTAAAGACCACGTCGCTTATGGCATAGTCGCGCGCAAGCTCCACGGTATAGCGAATGTCGCGCGCCTCAAAGTCGCAGGACGCATCCCAGTTAACGCGCAGCTTACCGTTATCGATCTGCGGCACGCCGATGTAGAACGGCATGGGCTTTTTATAACTCTCACGAAAGCTCTTATAGTTCTCCTCGATCTCGGAAGGAATCGCCGCAGCGATTTGCTCGTATTGATCCTTGGTGACAGGCAGATTGTCGATATCGGGCGAAGCAAAGACCAGGGATTCGGTAACCTCGCGATAATGTTTGATCATCTTGGCCAGACGTTCCTCGGTCAAATACGAGCGCAAGTCCTTGACGGCACGGTCGAGTTCGCTGCGGAACGACTTGCTGCGCAACGCGCGGTTAAACAGCACGTTGCCCCAGTAGTTGCTCACGCCGCGCTCCCAGCTCGCATAGTCCGAGAACCCCTTCAGGCTCAACTCAAGCTTACGCAGCATGCCGTCATTATCCCAATCCAGGATGTACCAAACCTTGGAGTTAAGCGGGCTGTACAGATAGCAGTTACGGTTCTGCGTATCGCAATTGCCCGTCAAGATCTGAAACGCCATCCAATAGACCAGGTTCTCGGTATCGAAGTAGGTGTCGAGCACATCGTCGATCTTTTGCGTATCGTCGTTGAGCGCATCGAGCATCTCGATCAACTTGGTATGGTCCGAATCGCCCTTAATCTCGAGCATGCCCTCAAACGCCGTCTGGTTATAGTCGGGGTCATCCGCCAGCTTGATGGTGTCTTCGAAGCGATGGAAATCGAAGCTGTTCACCTTATACAGATGCCCGCTCTTATCCAGACCGTGGGCCTTAAGTGCCGTCTTGTTGAGCTGCTCGACCTGCGTAAACAGTCCGTAGTCCTCAAAGGTGTCGTTAGATTTTTCGGTCTGGTCGCACACCCATAAGTGCACAAACTGCGTGCGCAGGCCCATCATCTGGGGAATGCCACGAATCAGATCGTAGGCCATCTTGTTACGAAAGCGCATGCCCTCGCCCATATGCTTGTTAAGCGCAATCGCGCGCTGCTGACGCCACGTGCCCTTGCCCTTTTTGAGCTCCACCTTGTAGTTCTTTTGCGTATAGGTACTCGACGTCTGACCGCGCACTTGCACCGTGGCGTTGGGAGCCTCTTCACCATAACCGACCTCACCGGCAACGGGGCCCTTATCATCGCCAGGCTGCAGCAGGCCCATAACCTGATAGCGCGTCACGCCCATGTCGGCATAGTCATACACCGAGTACGTATTGATCTCGGCCCAGCTATGATCGGTATTCTCGGAGCTGTTGCCGCGAGAGACCGTCAGGTACATGCATACGATACCCGAGTCGTCGTAAACCTCGTACAGCTCATCCTTGTCGCGAAGATGCTTAGTCTCGCTAGACGCATCGGCCTTTTTAATCTTGCCCTGCTTCTTGGTCTTTTTTGTCGAGGATTCGTCCTGCGAAGAGCAGCCCGAAAGCAGCAATGTGCCGGCAGCCGCTTCAATCAAGCGGCGACGCGATATCATCCTATCGGTCATCAGGACCTCCCCAACGATTGCGATACACACGGACCACCGTGCGCCCAAACGCACCATGCGGCTCGCCCTCTAGACGCAGCTCCTCATAGCGCTGTTCAGCACGGTCGAGCAAGCAGCCCAGCTCCGTAAAGCGACCCGTCTTGTCGGTCGCCACGATGGGCTGCTGGCTCAGGATACGATACGGCAAGTTGGCGGTATAGGTATCGAGCCGCATGAGCGCCACAACAAAAAACACCGCCGCGCCGAGCAAAAATCCAAAGCCATAAAACTGTTGCGGAAAGAACAGCGAGACGATAGTCGCCAGCCCCGCCACGCCCGCGAACAGCCCGGAGGCAAGCACGGCGCCCTTGTAGTCGGTAAAGTACAGCAAGATGAGCATCACCGTATTGCCCACGGCATACAGGCCATAGCCCACGCACAGCGTGCGGAAATACCCGTGCATCAGGTTGTTGAAGCCCAGTGGCAGGGCCGAGAGCACCGTAGTCTCGAGCGAGATGACCGCTGCCGTCACAAACAGCTGCTTGAGCGCGCAAAACCGCAGCTCCCGGTTGAGCGTAGCGAGCATTTCCTCCTCGGCCACCACGATGTCGCCCACCACGCCGCCGTCGTTAAACAGGCTGTAGTAGTCGCGGTAGCGCGGATAGAAGTTGACCTCGACCGAGACCACAAAGTTGACGGTCGTGACAAGGATCGTCAAAAACGCGATGAGCGCCGGCACATCGTGGTAGGGCGCGCCATAAAACAAGCCCTTGACCTGCACGCCAATGGGCCCTGCCCAAATAATCACCAGGTGCGCAAAGAGTCCTAAATTGGTAAACAGACCGGTTAGTGCGAGCGGCATAAATTGGTCGAGCCAGCGCAAAAAGAGCCAGGGGCTGCGATCGCTCTGAGGAAAATACCGGTACAGCAGCACCACGTCCCAGGCGAGCATCACACCGTAGCCCAGGGCGATTGACGCCAACAGGCCCTCGACCGGCGGCAGCCCCAGTACCAGCGCGGCCAAGGCACACAGGCACGCCACGCCAATGGCCGCGGCAAAGCTGCACAGAATACCCCGGTAGTCCTTAATGGCCGTGAGATAGCTCATGCCGTTCCAGTTGACGATCATAATGTTGAACAGCCACAGGCACAGCAGCCCCTGAAGCAGCGTAGCGCCCGAGAACAGCAAAAAGACGCCGTAGAGCACCGTGCCCGCAACGAGCATGATGGCATTGGAGCCCCAAAACGAGGGCAAGACCTCTTCTTCGCGCTCGGCAAAGAGCATGTCGGCCAAAAAGCGCGTGACCGGCATGGAGAAAAAGCTTGTGAGGGTGAGCGAGGCTAGCAGCGTATAGGTCACCATGCACACCAGCAGATCCTGGTTGGCGCGTCCCACGCCCCACAGACTGCACAGCACCAAGATGCCCACCTGCAGCAGCACGCCCAGCAGCATGGGGCCCGTGCACACGATGCCAGCGTAGCCATAGGCGCGCATCGTGGCAAACAGGCCCTTGCGCTTAAACAGGCGCTTGAGCTCAAAACCGATTCCGGCCACCGGCTAAACCTCCTTCTTGGGCAAATTGAACGCGCGAGCCGTCTCGTCGTACAGCGCGCGATAGTTGGCGAGCATCTGCTCGTGTAGGTAGTAGGTCGCCACGCGACGCTGGCCGCGCTCCCCCATTTCCAGGCGGCGGGCACGGCTCGCGCACATGCGCTCCATAGCATCGGCCAGACCCTTGCGATACATGGGCGGGCTCACGAATCCAGCCACGCCAAAGTCGTCGCCGGGGGCGCCCTCGAGCAGCTCGCGGCAGCAGCCGACCTCGGTCGTCACGCAGGGGCGACGTGCGCCCAGCGATTCCAACACGCTCAACGGCTGGCCCTCCGAGATGCTCGTCAAAATGGTAAAGTCGAGCTTTTCCATGTACTCGACCACGTTGACGCGGCCGGTAAAGATCAGGTCGCGCACGCCCAATGTCTCCACCAGCGCATGGCACTCGGCGCCATATTCCTCGTCATCCACGCCGCCCATAATGTGCAGGCGCACCTTGGGCAGGCGCTCGTGCAGCTCAAAGAAGGCGTAGATCATGGTCTTGACGTCCTTGATGGGCGCCAGGCGCACCACCGCGCCAATGTCCACCCAGCCGTCATCGGGCTTTAAGGGAATGTCCTTAAAGCGGTCGAACTGGATGCCGTTGGGGATGACCAGGCATTTGTCCGCATCGCAGCCCATATCGATCTGCGTCTTGCGGGCGTTGTGAAACAGGCTTGTCACGCGGAAAGCGCGACGGTAGATCTCCTCCGAGAGCAGGTAGAAAAAGCGGATCCAGCGGTCCTTAAACGAGGGCACCACCCAGTCGGCGCGAATGATCTCCTCCTCGCGCTCGCGCGTGTAGATGCCGTGCTCGGTCAGCAATGCCGGCGCGTTATGAACGCTCGAGCCAAGACTCGCAAGCAGGCCGCCGTAGCCGGTCGAGATGGCGTGGTACACGTCGGCCACCGGAACCTCGCTGCCCAGCAGATAGAGCACGGGCAGCAACATCGAACGCATGGTGTGGAAGGCGTCGGCGAAAGGCGTATACGGGTACTCGGCCAGGCACACGTCGCGGAAGATGTCCATAAACGTGCGGCTCTGCAAAAATGAGAGCGGATGTACGCGACGGCGCTGGAAAATGTCGAACAGCACGTCCCAGTCCGGATTGGAGAGCGAAACCAGACGGCTCAACGCCTCGCGCTCGCGGTCGTCAAAATCGACTTCCTCCTGCTCGCCCGAAAGACGCAGGGCATCGTCCAGAAACACCTCGTGCACCTCGACGACGTTGCCGGGCAGCTCGTAGACAAACTTGCCACGGTCTTCGGCGTGAGCGCCAATCACCCACAGCACAAACTCATGCTCGGGCATGGCCGCGATGTAGCCGTGCATCCAGGTGGACACACCGCCGTGCACGTAGGGATAGCAGCCCTCGAGCACCAAGCAGATTCTCATCGGTCGCCGCCCTCCTTGCGCTCAATCGTCACGGTCTTGTCCGTCGCTTTGACTAGGTACAGGTTGCCCGTCAGGTGCGTCAGCTCGCCACCGGACACCGTACCCGGCTCGCCGTTATTGGCGCGGAACATAAGCCAAGCCTCATCATGAAAGTTGCCCAGGCTGAGCGTCCAGGCATCATCGCCCGTATCCACGCTCACCGTCACGGACGAAAAACGCTGAATGGCACCCGAGCATTCCGAACCCGTCTGGTGGCGCAGGTCGGGCGCAGACTTGGTAAGCCAGTCCAGGTAGTCGGTCAGGCCGCCCTTGTAGACCTCCCAGCCCTCCTTAGCGCCGCGATCGGGATCCAGCAGGTCATCGGGATGCATAAAGTGAGTACTCACGTAGTGCATGTTGAGCTCGGACACCGCGGCCAGACGCATATAGGTGTCATCGACCATGCCGCCCGAAACGATACGCGGCTGCTCCACGATGCCATCGCTCGCCACGCCAAATTCCTGCACGTAGGGCAGGTCGGTTCCGTCCTCAAAGTACGTACTGGCAATGGTCTTAATGCGCGGCACGTCCTCGCCAATAATCTTGCGGGCGCGGGCCGAAAGAATATTCGACGGCGGCACGTAGACCGAGCCGTGCGCGTTGGGCAGCACCTCGTCCTGAAAGGCGACAAGTTCGTCGAGAGACGCGACAAGCGTCTCCTTGTTCTTCCACGTCTTGTAGTCGTACAGCGTGCCATAGTCGGTGTCCCAGAGCGCCAGCGGCTGATGGTTGTAGCCATGAAAGCCCAACTCACCGCCCATCTGCAGCAGCATGCCGCCAAAATAGCGGAACTGCGTGGTATCGGCCTGGCGCGCGGGCTCGGTTTGGTTGACCACGTCCTCGTAGTTTTCGATCATCACGCCGGTATAGCGAATGTCGTATTGCTGCGCGAGCTTTTGCAGGTCGGGCCACCACACCTTGGCATAAAAATCGGCGATAGAAAGGCCGTAGTCGCGTTTGATGTACGTGCCGTCGCCCGAGGGAACGGGGCTCGGGAAATCGTCCAGGTAAAACACCGCGCTATTGATGACCGGATAGGCCGTGGCATCGCCCAACAGGCTCACGGCCGCGGCATAGAAACCGCGCATGACCTTGTTGTAGATACCGATATTGCACACCACGGTACGGCCGTTGCCGCAATCGCTCGACCAAATAAGCGGAGTACCCGTGTCGCCGGTCTTAGCCCACACGTGGGCCGTCTCACGCAGCGAAACCGAGAGCGACGAATCGAAGGGATCCGATAACTCATAACGCTGGCCACCGCCGATCATAAAGTCCTCGCTCGGCACGATGCTCTCCGCCGTCGCATATTCATAGCCGGCAGAATCGATGCCCAGTTTGGGACCGATCGCCTGCAGATAGCTCGAATTGTCCGGCGTCATGGCGAGCATCAGCGAACCGCCGGCGCTCACCCAGCTCATGATGTCGGAGAGGTGCGTACCGAGTCCATCGATCGAAGGCATCAGTAAAATGACGCGGTCGAAGGATGCAAGGGAAGGAATCGCATCAACACCATCGGTGGCAATATCCACATCACGGTGGGCAATTTTCATGTCGAGCAGGATCTGGTCAAACTGCTCTTTGACGTCCTCGACGCCATCTTGGCCCGAGTCGGTAATAACCAAGCACGTGGGCTTTTGGCCAAACACCGCCGAGCTTGCCGGAACTGCGTCGTTGGCAGCGAGCATGCCCAGCTTATGCTGCCCGGCGCTGTACTGCACGCCGGCACGCTCGATCAACAGCACGGCGGCCATGGCGATAAAGACCGCCCATACCACAAGCAGGCCCATCCAGCGAAAATGGCCCGCACGGTCGCGGATATGCTGAACCACGCTCATCGGGCCTCCTCTCCTTCACGCCAAAATGCCAGCCTCTCGCGATTTTCGGCATTCAAATACACATGCTGCTTGTCGATCGCGTCGATTACACGCCGTACAGCCTGCCCATCGCGACGAATCACAGCCAAGCGCAAGCAGAGCATCCACACGTCCTGCTCGTCTGACGCATCGATCACCAACTGGCTAGCGACGTCCTCTGCCTTATCAATCTCGCCGGCATCGGCCAGCGCCGTGGCATAGCGAATGCGCAGCGCAGGCCCGTCCTCACGCTCGCAACGACGCGCGAGCAAGCGTGCATACTGCTGACGCTGAATCTGCGCCACACGGCCCTCTGCCAAACCCGAGTCCAGATAGGCGCCCAAAAAGTCGCAATACGCATCCAGGTTATGCGAGCTGGGATCGGTCTTAAACGCGCGCTCCAACTGCTGCAGCTTAAGGTCGGACTCCTTGGAAATCTGCGCCACCGCCGTCGCGGCATAGTGCGCGACCTCAACATCGTCGTTGAGTTTTGCTGCCTGCAACTGTGCCAGGTACGCATCCGGATCCTCGGTAAGCATGGAAAGCATCAGACGGCGGCGGTCGCCCGGGTCGTTGACGATCAGTGCTTCCTCGAGCGGCACCACGCCATCATCGCCCTCGCGCCCCTGCACCAGCATGCTGCGATGCATGTCATCGTTAATGCGCAGCGCCTCCAGCGTGGCGTCCTTAAGGTCGTTACCGAACACCGCGCTACGCACCGAGAGCAGTGCCACGAGCAACGGACCCCACAGCGGTACGAGCACCATCACGGCAAGCATGTGTCCACGAACCGGCAGCAGGCCCAGTTTCATAAGCGTCCACAGCACCAGACACACCAGAGCATGAATTAATAGCAGCACGGCAGCAACGACAAGCGAGATCAAGCGGCCTCCCCCTCACCGTTGCCAGCGGGCGCGATGCGCTGCAGCAGGGCCACTACATCCTCGCTGCCGACGGGTTCCACCGTAATGTGCTTGGCGGCCATACGTTTACAAATAACGGGCAGGTCGGCCTCGGTCGCCTGACGCATGAGCAGGTAAAGCGTGTCACCATCGACCAAGCCCGCAGCGTCACTCTCGCGAATCGTCGATCCAATGGCGCCGACCAGCTCGCCAACAGGCTCCATGCCCGGCACCACGCGCAGGAGCAAGAAGCTCCCCATCTTGTTGTCCGCAAGCGCCTGCTCGGCGGCGAGTTCCTGGCCAAAGGCATCGTGGCCGAGAACGCACGTGCCGGCAACGCAGCGCTTATCCTGCGCCACGGCCTCGTAATCGAAGGCGCGTCCCAGCGCGCTTTCCACCAGGCCGCACAGGATGCGGAACAGGTTTTGGTAGTACAGGGTCATTTGGCTTTCGGCCACGTGACGCACAAAGATCAACACGGCGGGGGCTCCATCGCGCTCGATGGCATAGCCAAACATCGGAAGCCCCGACGTCAGCGCGCGGTTCACCCACAAACTCGAGATCGCACCTTGGAGCACGGGAGCAAGGTCATTGAGCGAGAGCGAGCGCGGCACATCGTTGGAAATCGCCGGGCTCGCCGCTACCAGGCGCGCAAATGCCCCGCCCGAAACATGGTAGATCGTCACCGAATCGTTCTCGAGAATCTCGCCCAGCAGCTCGCAGCACTTGCGGTATATATCGCGCGGGTTGAGTACGTCGAGCTCCTGTGTCACGGCAAAGATCTTGCCAAAGCTGTCGTGGCGCCCCACAATCTGTCGCTTATAGGCACGCTTGTCCTCAATCGCATCGTGATAGAGCCGCGTTAGGAACGTGTTGCGGTTTCGCACAAGCTCGTTCTCGTCACGCTCCGCCTTAATTGCCTCGCTGTTGCGCAGCTGTACATAGCCGCACACGGCGCCCACCACAAAGTACGCAATAAACGGCAGCCAGTTGGAAGGCTCATAGAATAGGCCCTGGAAAGTGTATCCGTACAGGGCAAAATAGCTCACGGCCAGACCAATGGACGCCAGCAGCGCCGCAACCAGACCAAAGTCGAGCCCGTAGAGCGTGCCAATCAGGACCACATAGAGCAAACGATAGTCGAGAACGTTGAGCTGGGCAGATTGGGAGAACAGATGCTCCAGCACCTCGAACAGCACCCAAGCGAAGCCCGTCTCCAGGCATTTAATGGGCAGCGTGCGCAGCTGGATGCGATCGATGGCCGCACGTAAGGGATTGGCCTTTTTGGTGCGGGCGTTAGCCCAGCGGGCGTGGATGGTCGAAAGGTCGCGCAGCAGGTCGTAACGCTGAAACCAGCCATAGCGTTTGCGAGCGGCATCGCCTGCGGGCAACGCATAGCCGGTAGACTCTCCATAGGCAACGGACAGCCCGGGGAACAGGCCCTGAAGCGCGCCGCCCAAGTTGCCCGTTGTGCGATGGAAAGCATCTGCAACATCGAGCGTCTCAAAGGTCGCATCCCAACTATCAAAAACGCGATGCACCAGCACCGCCAGCTCCTCCGCGCACAGCAGGGGAAACGGCGCGTCCGCGGCACCTTGGAGCGCGACCGACCCGGTCGAACAGGCTTCAAACAGCGGCACCAAGAAGGGGTCGTTGAGCGCCGCGGAGGCGGTATACAGATAGGGCGTGCGTAGGATCTTGGCCTGGATGCCATCTTGCGAGGCGTAGTAGCGACAGAGGTCGTTGGCCGCGCGGGCGATAATGCCCTTACCCGTTTGGGCGGCAACATCTGTGGCATCAAGCAAATCGTCATTGCTCGCCGCGCCGCCAGCACCCTCCGCGCCCGCAGGTCCCGCCACAAACAGCAGCTGCACTCGTCGGCCCATACAGGCACGAAACACCGAGCGCAGCAGCTCAATGTCGCCAAAGGTCTCGGTATGCGGAGTGAGATAAGTGGAGAGGTAGACCACGCAGTCGAACTCATAAGCCTGGTCCAGGTGGCGCAGCAGCTCTTTCCACGAGCTGTGGGACGATGACTCGCGCTGCGCATCGTCGGCAGCTACAACCTGAACATGGTCACCGGGAAACGCCTTGGCACAAAAGTCGTCGTCAACATACGCGGTATTGCCAACAACCAGCACCTCCATGGCGCGCCCCCTCCCTTAAATTCCACTTTTGCCATAGTCAAACATGCGTATTGTACGCTGTCAACGCAAGCCGAGGCGCCTTTAAGGCCGTGTTAAGTACTTTTTTAGAGTATGGGGTGAGGGCCCGAGGATTAGTTGAAATGCTAGGCCAGAGAAGATGACCGCATACCTTCACGTTGAACAAAAGGCAACTCAACAGACGGACAGAAAAAGTCACGTCAAACTCTGAATTCTATTAGGCTATCGAAGATGATGACGTATGTTCCTTAGTAATGAAGTTATTTATTCAGCGATCGCTCGGCCCCAATCCAGGCAATTGCCTTTAAAAAGCCCGAAAAAACAAGAATAGCTCCAAAGTACAAAAAATACTCAATGCATGAACCCGCGATTTCAATTGAATCTGCAGCTCCTGAATGGTAAAACGCGTAAGCTGCAGCACAGATGGAGACAGCGCACGCAAACCCTGTCATACACAACATTACAACCACCGCACAATGCACCATCGATAACACGATATCAAACAAGCAACGCTTCCCATAATGAGAAGCAACCTTCGCGGCTCTTAAATATAGAGCATCCTTCACTTCAGTGTCAGTTGCCTTATTCGCAAGTGAAATTAAATCTTCAAGCTCCTCCCTAGCAGAAGGAATCAATGTCTTTTTGCCAGCAAAATAGGTCAATAACGAACCGAAAGCCCCACTAAAGAAAGATGCAAATAATTCAGCCATGCAATTACCTTTCCTTTTGAACCGTAGATATGTCTATCAATACAATAGTGTGTACAGACAAGAAAGCTCATCGAAATATAACGAAATCTATGCAGCATACGTTGCCGCAGGAACTCAAATCTCAATAATTCGAGCCCACGGATTCGAAATAGATGCAACAGGATGGACTAAAAAGTTAGAGTAAGTAAATACTCGTTTAAGCCTTGCAGGATATCACGAAGCGATGCAAATAATGTTCGCGGGCACCGGGGTCCGGCGCGCGCCGCGCGCCTAGGGTTTTCTACAACGCCAGGAGGTCGCAGGTGGCGGCTAACGCCGAGCTTCCGGCGAACAAGTCCGGGATAGGCGGGGCTCTGGCAGCCCAGGCGCCGAGTGGGCAGAATCGACTCACGGGCGTTCCGCGGGCGCTACGCCGCCACGTGACCGCCATATAACACATGTCTTGCAGCCCGTGCTGGACGGGCGCTGCCTAAGGACCGCGGCAATCCTTAAGGAGGCCGAGCGGGATTCCCTGGCATACCTAGATTCCCACCGTCGCACACGAAGTCCTGTACACCAACAACGACCAGGGGCGGACGAACCGCGAGATAGAGCGCGGATCGAGGGTGATGCACGCATCCCCTCGACGGTATCGCTGGCGCGGTTGGGCGGCGCGCTGTCAGGCGCAAGCCATTCACCACCGCAGCAGCAAAAGAACACTAAGCAAACTTTGAGAAGAGTTTGCGCGCCTTATACAACCTGGCACCCAAATACTCTTCTTTCATATCCACCTGATTTTTAAACAGCTTGAGGACCTTTGCACAAATGGCCTTCTTTACCGCTCTGTTGCCCTCAGCACCCCTTCGCTTGATAGCTCGATCGATAGATTTTTCAATTGCTTCCATAGTTTTGGAACGATTACCGCACAAGTTGGTACCCGACGCGTTAAGCCCGAGCGTAACCTCAAGGTCTCGCCGTACGTTTCCATCAACAGCATCAATACGCCCGTCGCGATGATAGAAAATGCTATCAAGCGTATAAGGCTTGGTCGGATCAACCGTAAGGGGCTCGTTGCCACGTCGCTTGTCACACGTTGCCCCACCACGTCCGTCACAAACGGCAACTAGGTTGTGATAATCCAGACTTAACTCGCCATCCGGAGCAGAATCCTCAGGATTTTGCGGAATCAAATGCTCAATCGTAGCCAGACGATCACCAACGCCGATCCTACACGTGCAATAAGCGCAGAGATGGCCCTGCTCCGCAAGCAAGGCCTCCAAAACTTCTCGCTTGCTCTCTCCGCGCAACGCTGTGTAATTAAACGTCGTATCGGGGGTGTTGCGTATGGCCCTCTTGGCCTTGGTAAGCGCCACAGGCTCTTTTCCCTTAACGATCGGAATCACAACAGCAGCTCCTCAAGCTCAAGGGTCGTCTTGGCGGCAACAACATCGGGATCATCCATGCCCACAAACTCCTCAAGCTTTTGGAGCGCAAGCCTGGCGTCGCCAAAGCGCTCTTCATCAACGGCGCAATTGAACAAATCGAACAATCGAGCCGCCTCTTCAGGTCGAGAGAATGCTCCCAGAACTGTGTTGAGAATATCCCCGGCATCGCGTCCACGCGTCTCCATAGCAGGCACCGTTGCAGTGTCCTCACCAAGAATGCGAATGTTACCACGGGGCACCGATGCAACCACAACAGGCGAATGCGTTGTAACTATAAATTGAACGTTAGGAAATATGCGAACAAGGTCTTCGAGAATCCGCGCTTGCCAGCGGGGATGCAAATGAAGGTCGATTTCATCGATCATAACAACGCCAGGCGTCTCGAGCACGCTAGAGCCCAAAGCCGGGTTAAGCGTTGCCATTCGGTACGCGATGTCCGCGAAAAGGCTCAACGTTCCACGATAGCCATCGCTCATAGAGTGCATTCTATCGCGGTGATAAACACCGTCTGCAGTGGCGTATGTAAATACAAGCTGGTTAAGCTCGGCGTCATAGTCAACCATGGCGCCCCTGGTTGACACAGTGGCATCAAAGCAAGACGCGAGCGCCTTCTTTACCGCGGTGAATAATGCGCTCTCTCGCTTATTTTGCCACTCCCAAATCGACTGAGACTTAAACCACGCATTCATACGGGCTTCATTCGCAGAAGCCCGAAGAGCACCCTCGTAACCGCGCGTTCTATTGGGCGTTGCTTTATCTTTTGACGCCGTTTGCTTCCACAGCCGATCAGTCCCGTAGCGGGCAAGAACGGGCAGAATGACTTCGTTGCCCTTACCGACAAGCTCTTGCAGGCGATTGCCGGCTTCAATCATGCATCCGGCATCGGCTTGCGTAGTACGCCCCTTAGCACTCTTCAGCGAGCGCAGCCAGCCAATCTCTTCCCCCAGCGCAATACCCGACGCTTCAACCGACACTGGGTACTGAGACTGAACGTCGAACATGTCGCCCTGTTTGATAACCGCTCCACGAGAATCACCAGGAACTATGCCCGGAGCTTCGGCGTACTCAATTTTCAGAAACAACGTCCCCAGCGCAACGCTGGTTGCATCGATAAGCGTGCTTTTACCCGTACCATTGTCGCCGACCAAAACGGTAAGCTGGCGATCGAATTCAATCAAATATGATTCGAACTTACGGAAGTTGGTTATCTTCAGTTTCTTAATTTGCAACGCAGCGTTAGCGAAGCTCACGATAGCCTCCCGTGATTTATGCTAGTAGCCAATCGAGTTGAAATTCGTGCCGCAATTCTCAGTTAGCAGCATTATATAGCCAACCACTTTAGACTTTAATTATGCAGAGAATAATGGGCGGTGCTCATGAGAGCAAATACTCAGCCCACCTTTAAACAATAGCACGGTATATACATGTATCCCATCCTATTTCAGACCTTTAAAACCAATACAAAAAAGCAACGGCTATACTTCTAACGGCAACAACCAGACTTTGGAGATCAATGTGAACTCAAACAACATTGCCGTTATCATCCCCTGCTACAACGAAGCACTAACCATTGCAAAGGTAGTAGATGATTTTCACCGAGAGCTGCCCGAAGCAACGGTCTACGTCTACGACAACAACTCGACTGACGGCACTGCACAAATCGCACGTGAACACGGGGCAACCGTTAAATTCGAACCGCGTCAAGGTAAAGGCAACGTCTGCCGCCAAATGTTCCGCGATATCGAGGCCGATTGTTACCTTATGGTCGATGGAGACGACACCTATCCGGCTGAGTCGGCGCGCGCGCTGTGCGACCCCATCCTTGCCGGCGAAGCGGATATGACCGTAGGCGATCGACTTTCCAACGGTACATACGCCGAAGAGAACAAGCGCGCCTTCCACGGCTTTGGCAACAACCTGGTACGCAGCATGATCAAGTGGATCTACGGATACAGCTTTGACGATGTCATGACCGGCTATCGCGCCATGAGCAAGCCCTTCGTCAAGACGTTCCCGGTGCTCTCTGAAGGCTTCCAGATCGAGACGGAGCTATCCATCCACGCCGTCGACCATCGTTGGCGCATTAAAGATGTCCCCATCGAGTATCGAGACCGTCCAGCCGGTTCTGAGTCCAAGCTCAATACCGTAAGCGACGGCATTCGAGTGATTGCCATGATTGGAACCCTCTTTAAGGACTACCGCCCGCTCAAGTTCTTCTCGCTTGTCGCGCTTATCTTTGCGGCGATCGGTCTTATCCTAGGAGTCCCGCTCATCACAGAATACCTTGCCACCGGTTTGGTGCCTCGCTTCCCTACCGCGATTCTCGCAGCCGCATTTATGTTCCTGTGCGGATTGTCACTCGCCACAGGCTTCATCTTGGATTCCGTGGCGAAAGTGGAACGTAAGCAGTGGGAGCTGAGAGTGTATGAGGAGAGCGCGGATAATTAATGGCACGACCAGCCGAATGAATATCCGCTATATTTAATTTAATGAGAATCAGCCTCTTTAAGACCGAAGGGGTCGCCATCGACATCCGGTACAAGTAGCTTCAACCTCGACGCCGCGATGTCTTATGTATGGCAGCCTCTACCAGCCTAAGAGCGTTAATTTTGCCGGGAGGCACCCATGAATATTACCGTCGCAGGTCTAGGCTACGTAGGCCTTTCACTCGCATGCCTGCTTTCCAAACATAACGATGTCATTGCTATCGACATTAATGAAAACAGGGTAGCGGACATCAACAACGGCATCTCCCCCATCAAGGATGCATTCATCGAGGCATATCTGGCAGATCGCCCGACTTCGCTACGTGCTACCACCGATGTAAAGAAAGCATATGAAATAGCTGATTACATCGTCATAGCTACGCCAACCAACTATGACGATGCCACGCACTACTTCGACACCTCGAGCATCGAGAGCGTCCTGGATCTGGTCAAAAAAATCAACCCGCACGCCGCCGTAGTAATTAAGTCCACCATCCCTGTTGGCTACACCAAGGAAATCAGTGCCAAATATTCCGAGCTCCAGATCATCTTCTCCCCCGAGTTTTTGCGCGAAGGCCACGCACTTGAAGACAATTTACATCCCAGCCGAATCGTTGCCGGAATCAACGAGGAGGCCGACCGCGAAGCCGCCCAGACCTTCGTCAACCTTTTGGACGAGGGCTCCGAGGACGCCGGGACAGAAATTCTAATAACTGGATCAACCGAGGCAGAAGCTATCAAGCTATTCGCCAACACGTATCTAGCGCTCAGGGTTTCATACTTCAACGAGCTCGACACCTATGCCAAAAGCAAGGGCCTAAATGCGTGCGAAATCATTAAGGGCGTTTGCCTTGATCCGCGCATTGGAACCCATTACAACAACCCCAGCTTCGGCTATGGCGGCTACTGCCTGCCAAAGGATTCCAAGCAACTCCTTGCAAATTTTCAAGATGTTCCTCAAAATCTAATTCGCGCTATCGTCGATTCCAACAATACACGTAAACAATTCATTGCCGATCAAGTGCTAGCAATGCAACCAAAGATCGTTGGAGCATTCCGCCTTACAATGAAAAGCGGGTCCGACAACTTTAGGCAAAGCTCGACTCTCGATGTCATTGAACTGCTCAAGGCAAAGAGCATCAAAGTCATAATTTATGAGCCCACCAGTAGTGAAACAAACCTACTTGGCTGCACCGTTGTTAATGACATAGAGCTATTCAGAAGTCTAAGCGATGTCATTATTGCCAATCGCTACGACCCTATCCTTGATAGCGTGCAGCAAAAAGTGTACACAAGAGATTTATGGAACAGAGACTAAATAAGGGGTCGCGCCATTCAGTGCGGCCCCTTTAATTATTCAAGGTGCTCCATGGCGGATTCGAACCGTCGACCTTGGGATTAGAAGTCCCCTGCTCTATCCAACTGAGCTAATGGAGCGGATAAGAATTGATTATACCCTAATTGAATTGATCGCGGTATGCTTTGCAAACCGCATCAACGGGACCGTCCATGCGAAGATCGCCTTTCTCGATCCACACAGCGCGCTGGCAAATACGCTCAACCTGATCCATTGAGTGCGAAACGAACAGGACAGTAACATCACCGGATTCAATAAAATGTTGAATTCGCCTTTCGCACTTTTCCTGGAAGAACACATCACCAACCGATAGCGTTTCATCAACAATCAAAATATCAGGCTCGGTAATCGTAGCAATTGCAAAGGCAATACGCGCCACCATACCCGAAGAAAAATTCTTTAGCGGCATATCGACAAAATCATTAAGCTCAGCAAAATCGATGATCCCGTCAAAGTTTGCATCGATAAATTCCTTGGTATATCCGAGAAGCGAGCCGTTAAGGTAGATATTCTCGCGAGCCGTCAGCTCCGGGTCAAAACCGGCACCGAGCTCGATAAGCGGAGCGATGTTGCCATGAACCCTGACCTCGCCTTCGCTCGGCTCAAGAACGCCAGCAATAATCTTAAGCATAGTGGATTTGCCGGATCCGTTCGTTCCGACCAGACCAACGACCTCGCCCTGATGAACTTCGAATGAGATGTGTTTAAGTGCCCTAAACTCCTCAAAAAAGAGTTCGTGTTTCGCAAGCTTTATAAAATACTCTTTAAAGCTACCCAGCGACTCAGAAGCCATATTAAAGACCATAGAGACATCTTTGACTTCAACCGAAAGAGGCTTCTTCTCATAGTCAACCGAGGGCATAGCACCCGCTTGAATAACTCCAGACATACTATTCCCCTAGATATAAAGAATGAACTTATGCTCGCTCTTATGAAACACTGCATACCCTATAACCAGTGAAAGGACTGCCCATAGGACGCAAAAAACCAATACCTGTGTGGAAGGATTGCACTGAAACAGGAAGATATCACGCATGAAAGTCAAATAGTTATACATGGGGTTCGCATACATTAGAACCCTAAGGATATGTGGCATTCCGGCAATAAAATCTGTAGTCCAAAAAATAGGAGTAAAGTACGTCCAGGCGGTAATCACAACGCTCCAAAGATGGATCACATCTCTAAAGAAAACTGCAAGGGCAGAAAGAGCCAGACCAATACCCATGCAAAACAGCATTAAAAGAATCAGACACACCGGAAGCCAAACAAGATGCCATGTGGGCACTACACGGAACCACAACATGACTAAGGCAACCGCAACAAGCGAAAAAGCAAAATTTACCAAGGCAAACAAAGCCTTTTGAACGGGAAATACCCAGCGATGGACTTTGACCTTCTTTAACAATGACGCTGCAGCAAGTATCGACGTCATGGCCTGCGATGTGGAATCGGACATAACGGCAAAAGTAACATTACCAACAATTAAGTAAAGCGGATACATCTCTGGCGTAATAGAACCATTTCGGCCCTGGGCAAAAATCGTCGAAAAAACGACCGCCATCACGATCATCATAAGCAAAGGATTAAGCACTGACCACGCGACGCCAAGAACGCTACGACGATATTTCAGCTTAAAATCCTTGGTAACTAGCTGTTTTAGGATGTAAAAATCCTTTTGAATATCATTGGCCGCGTGCGATTGAATACTCTTTGCACCAACGCGGCCATCCATGCTATTCGCCACAAACGACTCCTTAACAACAATATCATGTCGAGAGAGAAGTATATCCTCTCATAGCTTGCAGAATGAACTGGCCCCTAAAAGAGGGGTATTAACCCATACTTTGTCAAAAGAAAGGCATGGAGCGTGTGCCCCATGCCTCGAAACAGGCTCGATTATTTCTTTCCCTGAACAGCCCTGCCAATTGATTTAAGAACTTCACGGCGCGCAGAACCAACAGGACATAACGGGTCAACTATTTTACGCAGCGGGCTGGTTTCAGAAACGGCCTTTTCGTGCATCAACAGCGGTGTGTCAGCTGAAGAACCGGATCCAACAAGCAAAGCAAGAAGCTTCTCATAGAAAGGTGTCTCACGGGCATACTTCCAATACAGCTGGCTACGATCGCAATAAGCGAACTTCCATGGCTTTTCAAACCCGGCATAGTGCACAATCCGCTCATGGCTACGCGAATCATTAAATGCATCAAAAACCTGGTGAGGAGCATAGCTGAACACGTTTGCGATGCGATTGCCACAATCAATCATAACGTTCCAGTCATAGTTAAGCCAGGTAACGCGCCCTTCGCAATGAGCATTCAACACATCCTGGTCGTTATAAATAAAACGATCGTCAGAAGCAAATTCGAGCCACTCTTCAATCGTGTGAAGACTCCGCATTTCACGCGTGTTAAGCAGCAGAACACCGGCCTGGAAGTAATCATAGGGGTTAGTCATCCCTAGTACCGTCTTGGCATACTTTAAACGCTCACCATTTTTCATGTTTAAGTTGCCTAGGAAATCGATATCCCGTGTTGCGCCGAGCAGGTTAGTACCGAGTTCGGTTTCATACAGCTCCGAAACGTCACCCTTAACAATAAGATCAGAATCAAGATAAAGGACTTTATTGTAGTAAGGCAATAGCTTCTGAATAAGGAAGCGATAATAAGTCTCAACACTAATATGCGGATTATTTGTAGTCAGCTCATATCGATCGATGATGGCAGAGACGCTGCAGAACCTCACACCGGCGTGAGGGAAAGCCCCAAAGAAGCTCTTCATACGAGCTTGGTTTTCCCCATTGATATCACGATGCAGCACGACGATATCGTAGCGATAGTCTGTAGAAGCATTTGCAAGCATTGAATAGATTGTGGTCGTAAGCATGGGGACATAATTATTGTCCGAGGCAAAGACAACAGGGATTATGGGGCGGGGATCGCCAGAAAGACGCGGAAGACCGAGTTCGCCATGATAATCTGGCTCAGTAAAGTGAACACATTGCAGCTCGGCAGTTTTCCAACCCTCACCAACACGCTCATGATGAAGCAAATAAATATTCAAGAGCCTTTCAGCAAGGTGACCGGGTGTGCGCAGGCCTTCCTTGCTGTATTTCGACATGTCTGTCGTATTAACAAACTCTTCGAGAATCGGGAATAACCACTCGCAATATGCGTTAAAAATGGCCCGCTTCATGATGAACATGTTGCAGAAGCGCGCGGTGTGCCCTTTGAGGAAAGCCTGAGCATCCTCAAGATACTCAGGATGCTGTTTACCGAGAATGGAAACGACTTTATCAAGATCCTCGACAAACAATTTGTCGGCAAGATCGTATTGCTTACGAATGGTTGCAGAAGACCCGCAGTAAGGACGAATATCCTTACGCTCGGTCGTAATCACGTCAAATTCTTTCACGTATTTACGGACGCTATCGTCGTCAAGACAATACTCAGCCTGAGATTTAGCATCAATATAAGCGTCCATCACCTCGCCATAAAGATTTTCCTCATGGCGTTTTCGAGCAAAATCAAAATAGCGACGATAGTGACAAAAACCAACATAATCGCTGTCGGTATTCTTCCAAGCCCAATACTGCGTAGTCAGTTCGCAATACATAGGGTTTTGATCAGAAATATTCTCGCCGTCGTTATCCTGGAATGCCCAGTGGAAAATATCACTTCGAGATGAACAACCGACCTGAACAGGCTGGAATAATTCGCTGTCGAACAAATCGACTCTTTTATGAGTTGATACAAAGATCCGGATATCCTGTTTCGCGCAACAACGCTTTTTTGCCCTCTCTTCAACTTCGCAAATATGAAGCTTGGCAGCATCAGCGAAATCCATAAGGCGATTGGAAACAAAATAATCTGTACCTGCCATTGATTTGGCCTCGCGATACCAAGTCCTTAATGTTTCTACCGAAACATCGCCACTGTCATTTACCCACTCCGCATAAGCTGCATCACGAGTCAGGCGCATAACTTGTTCAGCAACTTCCAAGTCACCAACCACGGAAGCCGCTTTTTTAGCTGCATCGATTTTATTGGAATTATCTACGCGAACAAACCAATCGTTAAATAGAAGATCCATCAACTTTGTCTTACCGCCACTAAAGGCCATAGACAAATCAAATTTATTGAAATTCTCGGAGAATTCTGCCATATGTGTCACAGAACTCCAGAAGCCCTGAGTGCTTCGCAGGAAAGAGTCAGGCGACATCTTGGACCCTGAGTTAACTCCGCGACCCAAATAATACTTAAGCCCGACAATATCGTTACAGGTAAGCTGAGAATCTGCCTCTGCAAGAGCAACAAAACATTCGTAACCGTCTTGAGCGCGACCCATCCTATCGTTTGTCATATCGGAGAACGCTCGTTTAAAGAAACGGGCGTCATAAGCACGTTGTGTGATGCGCCAATCTTGGCGATAACCAGCCTCGCTGCTGAATGCAGCGTTACAGATATCCGAACCGTTCAAAGGCTCAATATCACGATTAACATAGGACTCAAATTCAATACGTTCTTGCTCAGATACGCCCGCATTTACAACCTTAATCCCAAAATGGTAGATGTCTGCAGGATGAGCAAGAGAGTAGTCATTGAGCTCTGAAAGAAAGCCGGGCTCAAGTTCGTCATCAGAATCTAAAAGAATAATGAGATCGCCAGAGCATTGTTCGACAGCAGATTTGCGACCAAGATGAACGCCATCGTTGTGCGATTTAATAATGGGCTTAACACGGCTATCGCGCTCGGCGTAGTCTTTAAGAATTGAAGCAGTATTATCAGGACTGCCGTCGTCGACAATAATCAATTCAAAATCAGCAAAAGACTGATGCAGCACGCTATCGATGCAGGCAGGCAGGTATTCCGCGTCTTTATAGGAAGAAACACAAATAGAAAAACGAGACAAGACTACGCTCCTAATCATAAGTGAGAGCAAACACGAATCAGCATAATGCAGCTTGGCTAAAGCTAATCCATGAAAAACTGGAAACATAAAATAGGCGGTGTCCAGTCGTTCAAAACGAATCGACCAGAATAAAGCTCAGAGATGCCAAGAGGGTCAAGATCTAACTGTGTATCAATTGAAATAAGTTCCTTCGAATTTCAACTAACATGGCGTTAATAGACAAACACAAAAATAAAGAGAAAATAATCTCCACCCAGTGATTAACGAATGGCACAGAACCCAAAACACCAAGTATCGAAACGTGAAACATATAAACGTTTCCACTTGACTCGCCCAAATATTTGAAAAAACTACCCAAGAGGGAGTCTTCTCTTGCGATTTGAGTCATCAGAAGGATTAAACAGAATGCAATAAACGGATCAACCATTAAGTTCAATTTAAAACGCGCAACGCACAATCCCAGGAGAACGATGCCGGCAAGTGGATATTTATAAGTGTTACGGCACTCCAAAAACTTAACAAATAATCCCCTTTTACATGCAGTCATTCCCAACACAAAAGCAAAAATATAAAACAATTCTCTGTCGGTATGCATATTAGGGTCATCAACGATGAGATAAACCAGCCAAGGCGTATAAGCAACAAGTAGCAGGATGCAGTTAGCGAGCTTTCCCTTCGAGATGACCATATAAAAAAATGGCGCAAGCACATAGCAGCATATAGCAGCACCCAAATACCACCACGCTCCACATAGCGTAGGTGAGCTAAAGAATTCTGAGGCCAATCCGAACATGTCTTTTACCAGAAACAGAAGAAATCCAAAACCCTTACCGTAAACTGATACAACCGAAACACCGACGCAAACAGAAACTAACAGCGAGAATAAGTACATCGGGATAAAAGACGACCAGAACTTACGCAACCGATTGCAAATAGCAGCGGCCATATTGGAAAAAGACCCATCTGTCTTGCTCAATTTAAAACAGATGCCGTAACCTGACAGGATCATAAAAATAGAAACGCATGATTTTGCAGAAGTAGCCAATACCTGTGAAATAGATAGCTGAGCAATAGGTAAATTAACCCCCGGATTATTGGGAATAATATGGTGAACAAAAAGCAATATGAGCGCCAGGCCCTTAGCACATGACGTCATAGTTTTGGTAAACCCAAGCGAATGAGCAGGCTGATTAATCTCGGTTGGCATCTTTACCCTTACGTACATATGAAACGATAAGTGGAAACAACTTCACGGCAAGCAGAATTGCAATAGCCACAAAGAACAGAGTCAATCCCAAGCGATAGGTGGAATCAATATATTTAAGAGTGACAGTATGTTTTCCGTGTCCAATTTTAATTGAAGTAAAAGCCAAGTTTGCTAAATGGTTATTCACCTCAGTGCCATCAACAAAAGCCCTCCAATTAGCAGAATAAGGAATTGGTGCAAATAAATAACCTGCGCTTGGAGCGTCAATGGAAACGGACAACTCATCATTGGTAAATGAAATCACCGAACAATTTGCTTTGTTCCTTTCGTTACAAGAACTTAGATAGTGATCAATATATTTATCGGGAACAGCCTCAACCCATATATTGCTTAACTCGGCATCATCGGCACAGTTGACACCAACGATAGAAATCTCAACCTTGTTGTAATGATTATTGCTGAATGGAATCCTTACAGATTCATCGCCAGCAGCGAGATACACCGGCAAAACATCCTCAGAATCATCTTGAGAGTTATAAAACTTTGCAACGATCGAGACGCTACCACTCGTTGTAGCCGACGCATGAAACTTAAAATTCAATGCGATACATCCATCGAAATCCTGAATATCAAATTGCGAAGACTTCGAGACGGTTACATTGTTTGGTGAAGATCCGATGCAGTCTCCATAAGTCAGTGCCTCATGATTTTTCTCAACAATGGTTTTACCTTCAGCAGACTTAGAATCGTCTAACACCAACGCATCCAGAAGAAGCGCTCCTCTATCAGAACGTTCAGACTTATAGAAATCAGAGTCGCTGATTACACTTGATGCGGAGTAGAACGAAATCGGCTGAATTGAATTTTGATTCTCATATACTTGGTAATAACCATCACTATTTAAATTGGTATAACCAAATGGGCTGATATAGCTAATGTCAGGGTTTGAGTAAACCGAGTAGCCCACTCCAAGCATCGCGTTCAGACTAATATCAGAAAAGCCATAGGTATATCGCGAATAGCCCAGCTGCTCGATATAATCGTTGCCAACAGCAGACATAAACTCCGTAACAGCGGAAGAAGTGCCAACCCCTCCAATATAAGATTCAGTTCCCATATATGAATTTGCCATAGGAGCGGTCAGCATTTGAGTTTGAAAATCAATCCTAGCTGGCTGTTTTATCGCATATTCGGAAATCGTGTCGCGCAAATCAGTATTGAAGGAATCCCAATACTGCTGTTTACTGACTGTCGGAACATCATTAACAAGCTGATATCCACCGAACAATACAGATGCAACCGATATGAAAACAATTAAATAGTTAAAGAAAGACGAATGGCGAAGGAAGCTGACTAATAAAAATACCAAAATTGCGAACAAAGAAAAATAGAGCAGAGCGTGTTTATTCACGTTAAATTCAAGGAAAGCGGCAGAGACAATCGTGACCACGAATGCAGCGCAGATCCAGACAAATACTTGAATGGCATTGTTCCCATTGAGTAGATTTTCAAAGCCGATGGCTCCGCATAAGGCGAGAACGAAAATAACCCAAACCGATGACATTCGGAAATCAAATGAGCCAACAGCGCCGCCGCCGAGCAAGAACCTAAAAACATCAAGACAAACATAAGCGGCCACGGAAATTAATAGCACCGAAAGCCAGCAACGACGAGCTCCAGTCTGACCCTTAAAGCAAAAAGGCAAGCATACAACCGCAGCAACACTTGAAGAATAGAAAGCGTTGCCCAAAAAACCAGATGGACTCGAGCATTCACTCATAAATCCAAAAGAAGTACTCGAGATGAAGCCCAACCATTGTTCAGCAAGAATTTGTGGGTTAGATAAAAGGGATATCGAGTTAACCGCTAGGTTACCACCAGAATCTTTAGAGACACGGGCGCTGTCTAAATAGGTTGAGATATTTGGAAGAAGGGAAGGCGCAGAAATGGCAATGCCCATTACATAAAGGAAACCCAAATTTGCAAAGCAATGAATATAGGACCTGTAGCACTGACTTTTACCAAAATAACCTAAATAAAAAGCTGTAAACATAACCAAAATACATGTATATAGAACGAGTCCATATACACTTAAAGTCATGATTATTAAAGCAAGCGTAATTGGAAATGCAACGAATTTCTTTTTATCGTGCAGCACTCTTGCAACAGCCCAAAGAAATGCCGAGAGCAAAGTTACTTCCAGCGTATAGGCAGTCCATGCACAAAGCGCCAGCATCCTGCCCGAGAATGCAATGCCAAAACCGAATATAAACTTCGTCTGATATCTACAATTAAAATAACCCAAAAACAAGTAGAAAAACGAGCCGGCGAGAAGGATCTTAGCAATCTGGAATATACACATCATCCTGGGTAAGTTATCCCTACCGAACCATGAAACGATGTACTCCGGGTTAAATAATTGTACAGTCGTTCCACCTAAAAACTGTGACGCATTCCAGGTAGAAAAATTTAACTGAGAAAATCGATCAGCCGCATTTAGAAAAAAGGGTACAGACTGGCCAAAGCTGTCAGAACCATAATCTACATAGATTAGATAACTACCCCCAAATAAATATCGAGCGTAGAGAAAGACGGAAACAAGGGTAAGAAGCAATAGATAGAATAAAAATAGGGAGCACGATTTATGCCTCAGACAGAACTCATAAACCTTTCCAAATGCATGAAACCTAGACATAGCTAATGAATTATTGACCATTACGTTGATATTTCTCCTCGGTCGCAGCCTTTGCCTGACGCCACCAGCTCTCATTTTCAACATACCATTTAATAGTTCTTTTCAGACCAGCGGCGAAATCAGTATGCTGTGGTTTCCAACCAAGCTCTCTACGAAGCTTTGAACTATCGATGGCATAACGCCGATCATGGCCGGGACGATCAGCGACCCAGTCAAAATCATCAGCATCCCTGCCCATGGCCCTAAGAATCATACGCAATACTTCTATATTGCTCTTCTCACCATCGGCGCCAATAAGATAGGTTTCTCCGATTCTTCCCTTGGTTAAAATATCCCAAACAGCCGAAGAATGGTCCTCTGTGTAAATCCAATCGCGTACGTTTTCGCCTGAACCGTACAGCTTGGGACGTCTTCCATCAATAATGTTTGTAATTTGCCTTGGAATGAACTTTTCGACATGTTGATAAGGGCCGTAGTTATTGGAACAGTTCGAAATGGTGGTACGTAAACCGTACGTACGGGTCCATGCTCTGACCAGCATATCCGAGCTAGCTTTTGTTGAACTGTAAGGCGAGCTGGGACGATATGGAGTTTGCTCGGTAAATCTTGCCGGATCGTCTAGGGCAAGATCGCCATATACCTCATCAGTCGAGACGTGATGATAGCGAATATTATACTTGCGAACTGATTCCAGTAAACGATAGGTTCCCTCAACATTAGTTCGTAGGAACGGAAAGGGATCATTAATCGAATTGTCGTTATGTGATTCCGCGGCATAATGCACAATTGCATCATGCCCGGGAATTAGTTCATCAAGCAATGCCGAATCACAGATATCACCGACGACAAGCTCAACCCTATCCTTAGGCAAGGAGGCAATGTTCTCCGGATTACCGGCATAGGTAAGTTTATCGAGAACAGTGACATGAACTTCAGGGTGATTATTAACAACGTAATGAACGAAGTTAGATCCAATAAAGCCACAGCCACCTGTAACAATTATATTTTTAGGTTCAAAAGGAATGCACATGCTAATTAACCTGTTCTTCATCTGCAATTGAAATTAAATAACGACCATAATCGGTCTTTTTCAGCTTCTCACCAAGTGTTCGAAGCTGATCGGAATCAATAAACTTGCGGCGGTAGGCTATCTCCTCTATGCATGCAATGAAGTAACCTTGACGGCTCTGCACAGCTTCAACGTACTCAGCCGCCTTTAACATGCCCGCAGGAGTTCCAGTATCAAGCCAGGCCATCCCACGACCCATAAGCTCGACAGAAAGCTCCCCACGCTCAAGATATGCGTTATTGATACTGGTTATCTCAAGCTCGCCACGTGATGACGGCTCAACCTTGGATGCAAAATCAGAGACCTGACCGTCATAGAAATACAGACCTGGCACGGCATAATTGGACTTTGGATCACTAGGCTTTTCCTCAATTCCAACAACCTTATGGTCTTCATCAAATTCGACTACGCCAAACGCGCGTGCGTCTTTAACAGGGTAGCCAAACACAACGGCCCCGCCCTTGTTTTCTACAGTCATACGGGCGTTTGATAAAATACGGGTCAAATCCTGACCATGGAACATATTATCGCCAAGAACCAAAGCGCAAGGCTCCCCCGCAAGGAACTCACGACCAATCGTAAAGGCCTCCGCTAGACCCCTGGGCTCATCTTGCTGAGCATAGCAAATCCGCATTCCCAGCAAAGAGCCATCCCCGAACAAATCCTTAAATGCAGGCAAATCCCTAGGTGTAGAAATGAGCAGCACCTCACGAATTCCTGCGAGCATCAAAACTGACAAAGGATAATAAACCAACGGTTTGTCATAAATAGGAAGCAATTGCTTATTAACAGACTTGGTAATGGGGTGCAAGCGAGTGCCTGAGCCTCCGGCCAATATAATGCCCTTCATATGCCCTCCTAGAATCAGTCGAAACAAAACCAATAATAGATGTTAACAACACTTTGCTACAATTAAGGCAATTCTTTTTCCGTAGCCCACACCCGGTACAGCCCAACGACCGTCAAGATCTTCGAGACACGGAGCGATTCCACGGTCGACCTTATTAAAACGGGGGTCAACGCATACAGTATTCAGAGGCTCGGATGAGGCGTACGCCTTCAAATGCTGCACCTGCGCACGCAGCCCAATTCGAACGTTATCAAAAGCCACGCCAGCTGCAGATGTATTTATTGCGCCAATGCCACCAAAATTGCATTGTTCTGCTTTTACGCTGCCGCCAAATTGAAGCCAGCCCGTTTCAAGCATTGCTTGGGCAAACAGGATCTCTGCCTTAACACCTTCAGCATTCGCTTCCTCTAATACTATCTGGCAAAAGTCATTAATAGTTGTTGCACCTTTCGATGCATAAATAGTCGGATAGGTATGCCCAGTGGACTTAAATAGAGAAACCATGCTCGAAACCGTTGCAGCAGACTTACCCATAATGGGCGTGCCCAAAGTTGTACACGCCACGAGGTCGGCGTCGGAGAAGGG
Source organism: Collinsella sp. (assembly GCA_036550515.1). Classification (GTDB taxonomy): domain Bacteria; phylum Actinomycetota; class Coriobacteriia; order Coriobacteriales; family Coriobacteriaceae; genus Collinsella. The sequence continues at coordinate 112 of JAXKGF010000059.1, read as the reverse complement.
CGACCAGGACGATCCGTTCCAGGCCTGGACCAGGAACTTGTAGGAAGTGCCGTTCGAGAGGCCCTTCACGGTGTAGGACTCCTCGGCGCAGTCGAGCGTGTAGGTCTTGTAG
>JAXKGF010000058.1:0-31399 GCA_036550515.1 Collinsella sp. | reverse complement strand
AGAAAGAGAAGAGGCGGGGCATGCCCCGCCTCTTACACCACATCTCTGCGCGCTACCGCGATCGGGCTCCAAACAAGGCGATTTTGCTGCTCTGGACCGGAAAATCGCTGCTACTAATTTGGTGACAGTACTCATATTTGGCCTTTTTTGACCACTGCCCCTTGGTCTAGGACAAAACGGCTGCTCGAATCTTGGGGCGGGTCCATTTTCAACTATCCTCAGCTTGCCAGTTCGAAAATGGACCCGCCCCAAGATTGAATCTTTATTCCAACTTTACACCTGGCTTTACAGCTGTCTTGTCAGCTGTAAAGCCAGGTGTCATACTAAAGCCCCAAGATTCGCCAAAAGAGAGGGGCCTTGATGGCACAGAGCGCGAACATGGATGCATCGGAGCTTGCACGCGATATCGCGGCCGGCCTGGCATCGGCAACGACGGCAACGGAGCGCGCGGCGCTGGTACCCGCAGAGCTCGTCGAGGCCATTCATCAGCTAAAAACCCAACGTGACGCAGTGATCCTGGCGCACTATTATGTGGCGCCCGAGGTCCAAGCCGTTGCCGATTACGTCGGCGACAGCTTCTACCTGGCAAAGCTCGCCAAGAGTCTGCCGCAGCAGACTATCGTGCTGTGCGGCGTGGAGTTTATGGGCGAGAGCGCCAAGCTGCTCAATCCCACCAAGACCGTGCTGCTGCCCGAGCCGGGCGCGGACTGTCCCATGGCGCACATGGTCAAGCGCGAGACGGTCGACGCGGCGCGCGCCGAGTATGGCGACGACCTGGCCGTGGTGTGCTACGTTAACTCGACGGTCGAGATCAAGAGCTGGAGTGATGTGTGCGTTACCAGCTCTAACGCCGTCAAGATCGTCTCCGAGCTGCCGCAGCAGCACATCTTGTTCATTCCCGACCAGAACCTGGGCCGCTTTGTGGCCGAGCAGGTGCCCCAAAAGCACGTCATCCTCAACAACGGCTACTGCCCGCGTCATCACATCATCACCGTCGAGCAGATCGTTGACGCGCAGGAGGCACATCCCGATGCGCTCGTACTGGCGCACCCCGAGTGCAAGGCCGACGTCCTGGCCGAGACCGACTACATCGGCTCCACTGCCGGCATCATCAAGTATGCCGAGGAGTCGGACGCCAGCGAGTTCATCATCGTGACGGTCCGCGGCGTGCTCTACGAGCTCGAGCGCCGCTGCCAGGGCACCGGCAAGAAGTTCTACTTCCCTGCGGTGCAGCCCACCTGCGTCAACATGGATCTCATCACGCTCGAAAAGCTCGTGCACTGCCTGGAGACGGGCGAGGGCGAGGTGCAGATTGGCGTGTCGGACGAGGCAGCCGATCAGGCCAAGCTCACGCTCGACCGCATGCTCGAGTACGCGGCGCGCTAGAACGATGTGACATGAGGGGCGGTCCCTTATGCCACATTACAAGGGAGAGGATTCCTGTGGAAACCAAACAATACCCCGATATGGAGTGTGACGTCGTCATTGCCGGTTGCGGCGTGGCGGGCCTGTATGCGGCTCTCAATCTGCCGACGAGCACGCGCGTAATCATGCTCTCCAAGGGTGCCATCGACGAGTGCGATTCGATGCTCGCGCAGGGCGGCATCTGCGTACTGCCCGAGGGCTCTGACTACGATGCCTTCTTTGAGGACACCATGCATGCCGGCCACTACGAGAACCGCCGCGAGAGCGTTGACATCATGATTCGCTCGAGCCGCTCGGTCATCAACGACCTGCTGGCCATGGGCGTGGATTTTGAGCGCAAGGCCGACGGCAGCCTCGACTTTACCCGCGAGGGCGCGCACAGCCGCCCGCGCATTGCCTTCCATGCCGATATTACGGGCAAGGAGATTACGACCAAGCTGCTCCAGGCTGTCCGTAAGCTGGACAACGTGCAGATTCTCGAACACGTTGCCATGACCGACATCCTGACCGCCGAGCGCGATGGCGCCACGGTGTGTACCGGCGTCGTCGCCGTCGCCGTGGACGAGAACGATTCAGCTCGCCCCGCCGACGAGCTGGCAAATGCCGCTGAGGACGTGCATGCCGGTAAGCCGTTTAAGATCCATGCCCGCCATACGCTGTGGGCAACGGGCGGTATCGGTGGCGTGTACGACCACTCGACTAACTACCCGCAGCTCACCGGTGACGCTTGCTACATTGCTCAGGAGCACGGCATCACGATGGAGCACCTGGACTACGTGCAGATCCACCCCACGGGCCTGTTCTCGCCGCAGCCGGGTCGCACGTTCCTGATTAGCGAGAGCTGCCGCGGCGAGGGCGCGATTTTGCTCAATGCCGCCGGCGAGCGTTTTACCGACGAGTTGCAGCCGCGCGACGTTGTCGCCGCCGCCATCCGCGAGCAGATGAAGCAGGACGGCACCGAGCACGAGTGGCTGAGCTTTGCCCCCGTCGAGCGCGATGTGGTGACCGGGCACTTTACCAATATCCGCGCGCGCTGCCTGGAGGACGGCCGCGATATTTTGGACGAGCCCATTCCCGTTACGCCCACGCAGCACTACTTTATGGGCGGCGTGTGGGTCGACAAGGACGGTCGCACCTCGATGCCCGAGCTCTACGCCGCGGGCGAGACGGCCTGCAACGGCGTTCACGGCAAGAACCGCCTAGCTTCTAACAGCCTGCTCGAGGCGCTGGTCTGGGGTCGTCGCGCCGCGTGGTATATGCGTATCGGCGAGTCGCTGGCCGTGGAGCAGGCCGGTGAGCCCGCGCTTGACGGGCGTCACCGCGCCCTGAGCGCCGACCCCCTTGCAATCGATGATTTGGCCCGTGCCGCCGGCACGCAGGCCGTGGAGGAGTAGACCATGAATCCCATTACCATGAAGCTCGTCGTCGATGATCTGATTCTGCAGGCTCTGCGCGAGGACATCACGTTTGAGGACGTGAGCACGGCGAGCGTGTGCCCCACGGCGCGCCCCGCCACGGTGGAGCTTATCGCCAAGGCCGATGGCATCATCGCGGGCTTGGATGTGTTCGCCCGCACCTTTGAGCTGCTGGATTCGCAGAGCTCGGTGCTGTTTGATGTCGCCGACGGTGACGAGGTGCACGCCGGCGACCACGTGGGTCAGGTGCGCGGCGATGCGCGCGTGCTGCTTTCGGGCGAGCGTGTGGCGCTCAACTACCTGCAGCGCATGAGCGGTATCGCTACCTATACGCACCAGATGGCCGCGGCGCTCGAGGGCACCAAGACCGTGCTCGTCGACACGCGCAAGACCACGCCGGGCATGCGCGTCTTCGAGAAGGCCGCAGTCGAGATCGGCGGCGGCAGCAACCACCGCTATAACCTGTCGACGGCTGTCATGCTCAAGGACAACCACATCGACGCCGCCGGTGGCGTGGCACGCGCGATTGAGATGGCGCGCGCCCATGCGTCGTTTACCACGACGGTCGAGATTGAGTGCGAGGGCCTGGATATGGTGCGCGAGGCCGTGGAGGCCGGTGCCGATATCATCATGCTCGACAACATGACCCACGATGACATGGCTGCCGCCATCGAGCTTATCGCCGGTCGCGCCAAGACCGAGTGCTCGGGCAACGTGGACGCCAACAATATCCGCGCGCTCGCCGACCTGGGCGTTGACTTTATTAGCTCGGGGGCGCTGACGCACTCTGCGCCGATTCTCGACCTCTCGCTTAAGCACCTGCGTCTGTTGGACGGTAAATAATGGACGCCCGCGAGCGTCGCCGTGCCATCATGGGCGTGCTCGAGAGCGCCAAAGATCCTGTCTCGGGCAGTGCGCTTGCCCGCGAGGTGGGCGTGAGCCGTCAGGTCGTGGTGCAGGACATCGCCCTGCTGCGCGCCGACGGGCACGATATCGTCGCCACCAATCGCGGCTACGTGCTACAGGAGGCGGCGAGCAGTCCGGCTGTGCCCACGCGTCTGGTCAAGGTTCGCCACGGCGTGGAGCAGGCAGGCGATGAGCTCACGAGCATCGTTGACGCGGGCGGCGCCGTGCTCAACGTGATTGTCAATCATCGCGTGTACGGTAAAATCACGGCCGACCTGGACATCCGCAATCGTCGCGATGTTGAGCGCTACCTGCACGATATCGAGAGCGGCAAGAGCTTTCCGCTGCTAACGGTAACCAGCGGTTATCACTTCCACCGTATTGCGGCAGACGACGAGCAAACCCTCGACGAGATCGAGACCATGCTCAAGGAGAAGGGCTACCTTGCTGATTTAATGCCCTACGAGGATGATTTGTCCTAGTCGACGTTGCATCTATAAGTTGCGGTGAAATAGTTCCTAAAATCGGCATCCAAGCCATAAAACAGGAACTATTCCACCGCAACTGCCAAGGGTCCCGCTCCAAATTAGCTGCCCACACATGCAAAAGGAGGCCTCCGCGGCGATGCGGAGGCCTCCTTTTTTGTGCACGGTGTACTTGTGAGTGTGCAAGTGGGGGAGTTGTTACTCCTCGACGATCTCGGTGATCGCGCCGGCGGGGCAAGCGTCCTGGCAAGCGCCACAGGCGACGCAGGAATCCTCGTCAGCGACGGTGGCGACGTCCTGGAGCTCCAGAACGCCAGCGGGGCAGGAGTCGACGCAAACGCCACAAGCGATGCACTCGTCGGCATCAATTACGGGATGAGCCATGGTAGTTTCCTCTCTGTTGACCGACGCTACAGGCGATGCGCGTCGGTTTGATTCGGGCAAAAACATACCACGGGAGCGACCGTTTGCAATACCCTCTGACCGGCATCTTCATACCGTTCGCCGAGTATGCCGCGGCTTACTAAAAAACATGCAGGTGAGGCCGTTGAGCTGCGCAAATGTTAGCTATAGGTGACTTGAAATATAGGGCGATTGAGCGAGCTAGCGGAAAACGCATCCCATAATTTTGCCGAAAAACGGGCCCCAGTTTCCGGTTGGACCGCCCGGCGGAAGCTGCGTCCCGGAATCCACGCTCAAACCGGGACGAGCTTTCCGCAAGGCAGCCCCAGGCAGCCCCGGACGCAAACCTCAGCCATCTCTACATAGATCTCAATAGATCTGCCGAGAACTCAAACAGTGTATCTACCTGCTCATTTGAGAACCTAAACTCTCAGAGATAAGAAATCTTATATGAATTGACTTAGATTTTGTATATTCCGGCCCATAAGGGGATACACTACATCCTGAAAGACAAGCCGAAGCGCCGCGCGACAGATCGTCGAGGCGGCGCGAACGCAAAAGAGAGAGGGAATTTCTAATGAGTAAGATTCTTGGTATCGACCTTGGTACTACTAACTCCGCTATGGCCGTTCTCGAGGGCGGTTCTCCGACCATTATCGTGAACGCCGAGGGCGACCGCACCACCCCGTCCGTCGTGGGCTTCCGTGCCGACGGCGACCGCGTCGTGGGTAAGGCCGCTAAGAACCAGGCTGTCACCAACCCCAAGAACACCGTGTTCTCCATCAAGCGCTTCATGGGCCGCAAGTATTCCGAGTGCACCTCCGAGATCAAGACCGTGCCGTATGAGGTCAAGGAGGGCCAGGGTGGCCGTGCCGTCGTCGACATCGAGGGCAAGGATTACACCGCCGAGCAGGTGAGCGCCATGACGCTCGCCAAGATGAAGGCCGACGCCGAGAAGTATCTGGGCGAGACCGTCACCGACGCCGTCATCACCGTCCCGGCCTACTTCAACGACGCCCAGCGTCAGGCCACCAAGGACGCCGGTAAGATCGCCGGCCTCAACGTCAAGCGTATCGTCAACGAGCCGACCGCTGCTGCTCTTGCCTATGGCCTGGACAAGCAGGGCACCGACCAGCGCATCCTGGTCTTCGACCTGGGCGGCGGCACCTTCGACGTCTCCATCCTCGACCTCGCCGACGGCGTGTTTGAGGTTCTGTCCACCTCGGGCGACAACCACCTGGGCGGCGACGACTGGGATCAGCGCGTCATCGACTGGATGGCCGATAAGTTCCAGCAGGAGAACGGTGTCGACCTGCGTCAGGACCCCATGGCCCTGCAGCGTCTGAAGGAGGCCGCCGAGAACGCCAAGAAGGAGCTCTCCGCTGCCCAGCAGACCACCATCAACCTGCCGTTCATTACCATGAACCAGTCCGGCCCGCTGCACCTCAACTACATGCTGACCCGCGCCGAGTTCGAGAAGATCACCCGCGACCTGCTCGAGCGCTGCAAGCAGCCTGTCACCAACGCCCTGCGCGACGCCAAGCTTAAGCTCTCCGATCTGACCGAGGTCATCCTCGTCGGCGGCTCCACCCGTATGCCCGCCGTCCAGGAGCTCGTCAAGACCATGACCGGCAAGCAGCCCAACATGTCCGTGAACCCCGACGAGGTCGTTGCCGACGGTGCTGCCGTCCAGGGCGGCGTGCTCACCGGCGACGTCGAGGGCATCCTGCTGCTCGACGTTACCCCGCTGTCGCTGGGCGTCGAGACCATGGGCGGCATCATGACCAAGATGATCGACCGCAACACCACGATCCCGACCTCCAAGACCGAGGTCTACTCTACCGCTGCCGACAACCAGACCAGCGTCGAGATCAACGTGCTCCAGGGCGAGCGCGAGCTTGCCCGCGACAACAAGTCGCTCGGTAAGTTCCAGCTGACCGGCATCCCGGCTGCCCGCCGCGGCGTGCCGCAGATCGAGGTTACCTTCGACATCGACGCCAACGGCATCGTCAAGGTCTCCGCTAAGGACAAGGGCACCGGCAAGGAGCAGCAGATCACCATTTCTGGCTCCACCGCTCTGTCCGACGACGAAGTCGATCGTATGGTCAAGGACGCCGAGGCTCATGCCGAGGAGGACAAGAAGCAGAAGGAAGAGGTCGAGGTCCGCAACCAGACCGACAGCCTGTGCTACTCCACCGAGCAGACCCTCAACGAGCTGGGCGACAAGGTTTCCGCCGATGTGAAGTCCAAGGCCGAGGCCGCTATCGCCGACGCCAAGAAGGCGCTCGAGGGCTCTGACGTCGAGGCCATCAAGGCCGCCGGCGAGTCCCTGCAGTCCGTGGCCTACGAGCTGGCCCAGGTTGTCTACGCCGACGCTCAGCAGCAGACCGACGGTGCCGCCGGCGCCCAGCCTGCCGACGATGACGTCGTCGATGCCGACTACGAGGTTGTGGACGACGAGGACAAGTAATCATGTCCGCTCGTAAAGCTCGCACGGAGGCGGCCGCCGTTGGTGCCGCCCCCGTTGACTCTGAGGAGAAGGACGTGAAGATTCCCGTAGAGGCCGTTGACGATACCGAGGCCAACGAGGCCCCGGCCGCCGAGGCTGCCGAGAACCAAGTAGAGGATTCCAACAAGGAGGCGACGATGACCGAGGACGAGATGGTGGAAGCCGCTATCCGCGCCGGTGAGGAAGCCGCCGACAACGACTTTAAGCTCAAGTTCGAGCAGGCTCAGAAAGAGCTTGTCGACGTGCGCAACGAGCTCGATGCTGCGGCAGAGGCTCAGAAGGCCGCCGAGGACAAGGCAAAGGACGCCACCGAGCGCACCGCCCGTCTGCAGGCCGACTGGGAGAACTTCCGTCGCCGCACCGCCAATGAGCGTATCGCCGAGCGCGAGCGCGCGACCGAGAAGCTCGTCACCGCGCTGCTGCCGGTGGTCGACGATATCGAGCGTGCGATCGACCATGCCCGCAGCCAGGAGCTTGCCGACGACTTTAAGCAGTTCGTCGACGGTGTCGACGCGGTGCATGCCAAGCTGCTCGATGTGTTTGCGCACGAGGGCGTTGAGCCCATCGACCCCAAGGGCGAGGCGTTCGATCCGCTCGAGCACCAGGCCGTGGGCCGCGTCGAGGACGCATCGCAGTACGACGAGACCGTCAACGACGTGTACCAGAAGGGCTACCGCATGGCGGACCGCATTCTGCGTTCCGCGATGGTGACGGTGACCTACGGTGGCGAGAAGCGCCCCGCACCGGAGCCCGAAGCGGCGCCCGAGGATGCTACGGCCGATACGGCCGAGAGCACCGAGGAGTAATTGAGAAGGGCCCCGGGGCAACACCCGGGGCCCTTTCTGGCCTAGTGCCATATGAAAGCATGAGCCGTCGTCTGCATGGGCGGCGGACGTAACAGGAGAGGAGCTACGATGGCTGCAGGCAAAACCTTCTATGACATCCTGGGCGTATCCAAGAGCGCCTCCGACAAAGAGATCAAGAGTGCGTTTCGCAAACTCGCGCAAAAATATCACCCCGATGCCGGCGGCGACGAGGCCAAGTTTAAGGAGATCAGCGAGGCCTACGAGACGCTTTCGGACGAGAAGAAGCGCAAAGAGTACGACCAGATGCTCATGTTTGGCGGCATGCCGGGCGCGGGTGGCGCGTATGGCGGCGGCTACGGTGCCGGCGCGGGCGCCAGCGGCTGGGGCGACATCTTCGATAGCATCTTTAGCGGCAACGGCGCCTGGGGCAGCGACTGGGGCTCGGGCTTTGCCGGGGCTGCGGGCGCTGCCGGTGCCGGCGCGGGCCGCAGCCGTGCTCGCAAGGGCGGCGACCTGTCGCTGACCGTTGATGTGACGGCCGAGGACGCGTTTCGCGGTGTGACGCACAAGGTCACCTACCGCATTCCCTCGACGGGCGAGCAGCAGACCATTACGGTCTCGGTGCCTGCAGGCGCGGTCGACGGCGGCAAGCTGCGTTATAAACGTCGCGGCGAGTATGGCGTTGCCGGCGGCGAGCGCGGCGACCTGGTCGTAACCACGCACGTGGAGGAGCATCCGCTGTTTAAGCGCAAGGGTGCCGACGTGACCATGGAGGTACCGGTCTCGGTCTACGAGGCGGCGCTCGGCTGCACGGTGGACGTGCCCACGCCCGGCGGTGCGACGGTCCGTTTGAAGGTGCCCGCGGGTACCCAGACGGGCAAGAAGTTCCGCTTTAAGGAGATGGGCGCGCCCGACGTTAAGCATCGCGGGCGCACCGGTGCACTGCTTGTCGAGATCAAGGTGCAGGTCCCCACGAACCTATCCGATGATGAGCGCGACGCCATGGCCAAGTTGCGTGAGGCCGACACGCGCGACTACCGCGAGAAGGTCAACCGTTACAAGGCGACATACTAGGGCGGTCGTGGCGCACGCCCGCGCCCGCGGGCTTATGATGGACGATAACGAGACGGAAAGGGGTCAGGTAGCATGGCCGAGGACAATAGGAACAAACCGCTGTACATGATCAGCGTGGCGGCCGAGCTGACCGGCATGCATCCGCAGACTCTGCGCGTCTACGAGTCCAAGGGCCTGGTGAACCCCCAGCGCTCGGGCGGCAACACGCGCCTGTATTCGCGTGCCGATATCGAGCGCCTGGAGCTCATCAACCAGCTGACCGACGAGGGCATCAACCTCGCCGGCGTGGTGCGTATCCTCGATATGAAGGAGCGTTCTGAGGAGCGCGAGCGCGAGAACGAAAAGCTCCGTGCTCGCGTGCGCCAGCTCGAGGACGAGCTGCACGAGTACAAGATGCAGAAGAAGATCACCGCCCTGGCCCCGCGCGACGGCTCGGTTAACCCCGAACAGGTCATGCGCAAGCTGCTGGGCGCCGGTGGGGATCTCTAGGTTACGGCGTTTTACCAAACGCCGTAACCGGCCGACGCTGCGCGCCGCCCAAGGCGACAATTTGTCATTCAAAAGGCGAGGCATGACCAGAAGGTCAATGCCTCGCCTTTTTCATGCCAACTTGTTCGCCCTGGACGTCGCTCGCTGTCCGTCCTCTACCTGCGGCGTTGCCTTGCTCCGGATGCGGTAGTCATTGGGGACGTTCTTAAATGAGTGGTCAAGGGGGACACTCTTGCGGCACTTGGCACTTGGGGACGTTCCTTTTGTGCCGGCACTTTGGGACACTCCTTGTCAAGAGAGTGATGCAAGGGGGGGCTTATCCTTTACTTTACTGAGATAAAGTGAACGTGTAGATTCGCAACCCACTCGCAACTGTTCTATGGCACGATATTGAACGAATGTATGCTATGCGCCCGAGCCTTTCGGGCAGAGTGGGAGACAGTATGGTTAAGCTGTACGAGGACGGCATCTACCTGCGCGGCGGCAGCGAGGTTGTGCCTGCGGCCGAGGCTGCCGAGCGCGGTATTACGCAGACGCCCGAGGATGCTAAGCGCGGCACCATCGCGTATTCGATCCTCCAGGCACACAATACGTCCGGCAATCCCGAGGCGCTCAAGATTCGCTTCGACGCCATGGCGAGCCACGACATCACCTTTGTCGGCATCATCCAGACGGCGCGCGCCTCGGGCATGGAGCAGTTCCCGCTGCCTTACGTGCTTACCAACTGCCATAACTCGCTGTGTGCCGTGGGAGGCACCATCAACGAGGACGACCACGTCTTTGGCCTTTCCGCGGCCAAGAAGTACGGCGGCATCTTCGTCCCGCCGCACATCGCCGTCATCCACTCCTTTATGCGTGAGAACTTCGCCGGCTGCGGCAAGATGATTCTGGGCTCCGACTCGCACACCCGCTACGGCGCCCTGGGTACCATGGCCGTAGGCGAGGGCGGCGGCGAGCTGGCCAAGCAGCTGCTGCGCGACACCTACGACGTTGCCTATCCCGGCGTCGTCGCCATCTACCTCACGGGCGCCCCGCGTCCCGGCGTCGGCCCGCACGATGTGGCGCTCGCCATCATCAAGGCGGTCTTTGCCAGGGGCTACGTCAAGAACAAGGTCATGGAGTTCGTGGGTCCGGGTATCGCGAGCATGACGACCGACTACCGCAACGGCGTCGACGTCATGACCACCGAGACCACCTGCCTGTCGAGCATCTGGGCCACCGATGAGGACACGCGCGCGTTCCTGACCATGCACGGCCGCGGCGACGACTACCGCGAGCTCAAGCCCGCCGATGTTGCCTACTATGACGGCTGCGTCGAGGTCGACCTGTCGAGCATCAAGCCCATGATCGCGCTGCCGTTCCATCCTTCTAACGGCTTTGAGATTGACGAGCTCAACGAGAACCTCGAGGACATCCTGCATGAGGTCGAGCTCGAGGCCGCCAAGATCGGCGAGGGTAAGACGCACTTTAGCCTGCTCGACAAGATCGTCGACGGCAAGCTGCACGTGCAGCAGGGCGTCATCGCCGGCTGCTCGGGCGGCAACTACGACTCCGTGGTCCAGGCTGCCCGCGTGCTTAAGGGCGCCAACACCGGCTGCGGCGAGTTTTCGCTGTCGGTCTATCCCACGAGCCAGCCCGTGGCGCTCGAGCTTACACGCCGCGGCTACATCTACGACCTTATGGAGGCCGGCTCGATCGTGCGCACGGCATTCTGCGGCCCGTGCTTTGGTGCCGGCGACACGCCTGCCAACAACGGCCTTTCGATCCGCCACACCACGCGCAACTTCCCCAATCGCGAGGGTTCCAAGCCGGGCAACGGCCAGCTGAGCGCCGTGGCCCTGATGGATGCCCGCTCCATTGCGGCGACGGCAGCCAACGGCGGCATCCTGACGCCGGCGACCGACCTGCCCGAGGAGACCTGGGACGAGGCCTGCGAGTACACCTTTGACGACGCGCCGTACAAAAAGCGCGTGTACTGGGGCTTTGGCAAGGCGGAGCCTGCCGACGAGCTGGTCGAAGGCCCCAACATCAAGCCGTGGCCCGCGATGGAGCCGCTCGGCGACGATATCCTGCTCAAGGTGTGCTCCAAGATCATGGATCCGGTCACCACGACCGACGAGCTCATTCCTTCGGGCGAGACGAGCTCCTTCCGCTCCAACCCGCTGGGCCTGGCCGAGTTTACGCTCAGCCGCCGCGATCCTGCCTACGTGGGCCGCTCCAAGGAGGTTGACGCGGTGGAAAAGCGCCGCGTTGCCGGCGAGGCAGCAGGCGACCTGTCGGCGCTCGATGCCGAGCTTGCCGGTGTGTTTGAGGCACTGGCCGGCGCGGGTGTCGCGGCAGACGCCAAGGCGACCGAGTACGGCTCCATGCTCTATGCCAAGAAGCCCGGCGACGGTTCCGCCCGCGAGCAGGCCGCGAGCTGCCAGCGCGTGATCGGCGGCCTGGCCAACATCGTCCACGAGTACGCCACCAAGCGCTATCGCTCCAACGTGATGAACTGGGGCATGGTGCCCTTCCAGATGGAGGCCGAGCCCAACTTTGAGGTGGGCGACTACGTCTTTGTGCCGGGTATCCGTGCCGCGCTCGATGGCGACCTGAAGGACATCGCCGCCTACGTGGTGCGCGCCGATGGTGCGGTTGAGCAGATTGAGCTCTACATTGCCGACATGACGGCAGAGGAGCGTGCCGTCGTCAAGGCCGGTTGCCTGATCAACTACAACAAGTTCAAGGCCGCTGCCGAGTAACGCACTTAATTGTCCGCCCGGGGCTTACCCTTTCCCGCCCGCTCACGCGCTTCGCGAGGGTCGCGTTCGGGAAAGGGTAAGCCCCGGGCTACATTTTTGCGTTCTCGTTGGGCCTTGAGGGACGCTAATAAATAGACTTGCTTGATGCCGCCTCTGTTAATGGGGCGGCTTCTTTTTGTCGAAAACCACCACAATGGGGACAGGCACCTTTGTGGTGGTCCCGTTTGTCTCGACCTGTAACATCTGGGCCCCTATTTGACGAGCGGTTGTTACAGATTGAGACAAACGATCGCCGCTGATCATTTCATCTCAATCTGTAACATCTAAGATCGAAAAGGGCCGCTAGATGTTACAGATCGAGACAGTCGAGTGCCAGAGTCGAAAACCACCACAAAGGGGCCTGTCCCTTTCGTGGTGGTGGGGGGCGAGCTCGATGCTGCCGTGCTCGCTGAACGACATTCTAATGAGCGTCTCTACAGGATTTCATCTGGGCTGGCGGGCTTGGTTGTTTTGGGGATGCCGAGTTTGGATGACGCGAAATCGTCAACATTGTCCTTAATTCCGTCTTTGGTGTAGACAGTGACCATATAGGTGCTGTGTCCGAATTCGCCCTTGTCGCGTGTTGCCCAGGCATCCCAGTAGGCGGCCCCGTTTCGCCCTTTGATTTTTCCGACACGGCGGAGTTCTGTTCGCTTTAATTTCCGGTTGCTATAGATGGTTCGACCGGCTTCCGCGGTGAGCCCGCACTGTCCAAGCAGCTTGTCGAGGACTTGGTTCATGTGGCGCTCATCGGTGTTTGGTGCGTAGTCGTAGGCGAGGGTGATGGAGTCGAGTGGCTGGTCGTCGATCAGATAGTTTAGCGCCTGAGGTTCAAGGCAGAAATAGGGGGAGCATCCGTCGACCTTGCCGAGCAACGGTAACTTGGACTGCCAACTTCCGGTGGGAATTGCATATTCGTAGAACACGCCACGGCAGACAAAGGAGAGCGAGGTGGCACGCGAGCCGGCGTCGATCATCCCGCAAAGATCGAAGGGCGAGGCGATACCAAAAGAAAAGGGCGTGATGACGATAAGGAAGAGCATCACGATGGGTATGGCGAGAATGGCGATGACGTTGCGACCGGTGGAATGAGACGGCTTCATATGCGCTCCTCGAGACAAAGATCTGTTGAGGATAGGCAGAAATGGATATGTTCAGAGAACAATTCAAGTTTAATCTCATGGCGCGAGATGGTCGACCGTTAGCGTCGAAAACCACCACAAAGGTGCCTGTCCCCTTTGTGGTGGTGAGGAGCGCGCGACTTCTTTTGGTAATAGTGTTAGCTGGCGGTATCATTAGTGCAGGTGGCGAAGGTTTGCATTGTGGGGTGTTTTGCCGTGAGCCGTTCTGCCCGTATTGGATTGATTGTCTTGGCGCTTGCGATCGCTGTGGTTGGCGCGGGCGCTGTCGGTATGGCATTTCTACCTGCTGCGGTGACGGAGCCGGTGGTCAAGCCTGTGACTCAATCTGTCGAACTTCTGACCGGCGACGACAAGCCCGAGGCCATTACCGTTGATTTTGATGAGCAGCCGGCTGTGCTGGGTATTAGCAATTATCCGCGTATTCAGCTTGGGGCCATGCGCTATACCACGGATACAAGCCTGATCGATAGGGCGTCCGAGCTACTCAAGGGCAAAACATTTAAGCGTTGGTACGGATATGCGTCCTATCGGGCAAAAGCGAACGACATGGTTGGCGGATGCCACTCTTCCATCGAGCTGGACTCTGCAAACGGCGCAAAGTTATGTGATGTCTCGTACGACCCGGGCTACGAGGGCAATGAGGGTCCGGGCATCTACATCATGGACGGCGATGTCGCCTATGTCATGGAGGGCAACCAGACCGAGCTCAACGATTTTATGGGCCAGTGTATCCAAGATGCCTATAAACAGACCTGCTTGCCTGACCCGCAGACTGCACGCGATAGTGGGTCTGCCCGTACATGGCTGTTCGAGGATGAGATGCCCTGGACCGTCGAATCGGGAAGTACGGGTTCGGCGAAGGAGTAGAGACCGCGACCACCACAAAGGTGCCTGTCCTCTTTGTGGTGGTTTTCGGTCTGTCTCGATCTGTAACATCTTGGCCGCTAAAAGTGGGCTTGGTGTTACAGATTTAGATTTTCGATTCGGGCGTCTTCTGTTCGTCTCGATTTGTAACAGATAGGGCTCTATTTGCCGAGTAGATGTTACAGATTGAGACAAACGGGCGCCGTTGGTCATTTCATCTTGATTTGTAACATCTGGAGCCATAAACAGTCGCTAGATGTTACAGATTGAGATGGTAAGGGGACGAGGCCGCGGCTGGTGAGAGTGCCTGCTTCCTATCTCTCAATCACTCAGAAAATCTTATATATAGAGACTTAGATTTGTGTATAAGATCGCACAAAGCTGGCAACAATACTTCTCGAACAACGTGAAGCCGCCCCGTAGGGCGGCCGCCCCAAGAGAGGTGATTCCATGAGAATCGATAAGCTAGCTATGACGTCGCGCGAGGCGCTGCAGACCGCCATGAGCACGGCTGCCGATGCGCAGGCCGGCGCGGTGGAGCCGATTCACCTGCTGTCTGCCCTGCTCGGTGCCGGCGAGCGCAATATCTCCGTGATTATCGAGCGCATCGGTGCCGACCCAGCTCAGCTCGCACGCTCCACACAGGACGCCATCGACCGCGCGCCCAAGGTTTCGGGCGAGGGCCAGCAGATGGGCCTGTCCAACGAGCTCGTTCGCGTCATCGAGAAGGCCGAGAAGAAGGCTACCAAGATGGGCGACAGCTTTGTGGTGACCGAGCATCTGCTGATGGCGCTTGCCGAGGACAAGGGCGAGGCGGGCCGCGTGCTGCGCGACGCCGGCGTCACCAAGGAGCGCATCGAGCAGGTCTACGAGGAGCTGCGCGGCGATGACCGCGTGACGTCCGCCGAGGACAAGACCCAGTTTGAGGCGCTGGAACAGTACGGCCGCAATATCTGCGACCTTGCCCGCGCCGGCAAGCTCGACCCGGTCATCGGCCGTACCGATGAGATTCGCCGCACCATCCAGGTCCTGTCCCGTCGCACCAAGAACAACCCCGTGCTCATCGGTGAGCCGGGCGTCGGTAAAACGGCTATCGTCGAGGGCATCGCCCAGCGTATCGTGGCCGGCGACGTGCCGAGCACCCTGCGCGACCGCGACCTCATCGAGCTCGACATGAGCGCGCTGGTCGCCGGCGCCAAGTACCGTGGCGAGTTCGAGGACCGCTTGAAGGCCGTACTCAAGGAAGTGCAAAAATCGGAAGGCAAGGTCATCCTGTTCATCGATGAGCTCCACACCATTGTGGGCGCGGGTGCCACCGAGGGCTCCATGGACGCCGGCAACATCCTCAAGCCGGCGCTCGCTCGTGGCGATCTGCACGCGATCGGCGCGACCACGCTCGACGAATACCGCAAGTACATCGAGAAGGACGCGGCGCTCGCCCGTCGTTTCCAGACCGTGATGGTCTCCGAGCCTACCGTCGAGGACACCATCTCGATTCTGCGTGGCCTCAAGGAGAAGTACGAGATCTTCCACGGCGTGCATATCACCGATAGCGCGCTCGTGGCCGCCGCCGACCTCTCCGATCGCTACATCGCCGACCGCTTCCTGCCCGACAAGGCCATCGACCTGGTCGATGAGGCCGCAAGCCGCCTGCGCATGGAACTCGACAGCATGCCGGTCGAGATCGACGCCACCACGCGTCAGCTCACCCAGCTGCAGATCGAGGAGCAGGCACTCATGAAAGAGACCGATGACGCCTCCAAGGAGCGTCTGGAGGCCCTGCGCCAGGAGATTGCCGAGGTCCAGGAAAAACTCAACGTGCAAAAGGCCGGCTGGCTCAACCAGAAGAACGCCATTGACCACGTGCAGGAGCTTAAGAGCCAGCTTGACGAGGCCAAGAGCGAGGAGGAGCGTGCGACGCGCAACGGCGATTTGGGTCGTGCGTCCGAGCTGCGCTACTCCGTGATTCCGGGCCTGCAGCAGCAGATTCAGGATTCCGAGGCCGCGCTCGAGGCGCAAAAGCAGCAGGACGGCGAGGGCCTCAACGAGCAGGTGACCTCCGATGAGATCGCCGAGGTCGTGAGCGCCTGGACCGGCGTGCCCGTGTCCAAGATGATGCAGGGCGAGCTCGACAAGCTCAAGGGCCTGGAGGGCGAGCTGCATAAGCGCGTCATCGGTCAGGATGAGGCTGTCTCCGCCGTTGCCGCGGCCGTGCG
Source organism: Collinsella sp. (assembly GCA_036550515.1). GTDB lineage: Bacteria > Actinomycetota > Coriobacteriia > Coriobacteriales > Coriobacteriaceae > Collinsella. Next base: position 14,883 of record JAXKGF010000058.1, on the reverse strand, counting down.
CCGCAGCCGTGCGGGTCTCTCCGATCCGGACAAGCCCATCGGCAGCTTCTTCTTCCTGGGCCCCACCGGCGTGGGCAAGACCGAGCTCGCCAAGGCGCTGGCCGAGTGCCTGTTCGATGACGAGCGCGCGCTCGTGCGTATCGACATGTCCGAGTATATGGAGAAGTTCAGCGTCCAGCGTCTGATCGGTGCGCCCCCGGGATACGTGGGTTACGACGAGGGCGGTCAGCTCACCGAGGCTGTGCGCCGTCGTCCGTACTCCGTGATCTTGCTCGACGAGATGGAGAAGGCTCACCCGGATGTATTCAACGTGCTGTTGCAGGTGCTCGATGACGGCCGTCTGACCGATGGCCAGGGTCGCCAGGTGTCCTTCAAGAACACGATTATCATCATGACGTCCAACGTGGGTTCCAAGGCCATCGCCGATCTGTCCGGTAAGGACGAGGAGGAGATGCGCCATCAGGTCGACGCCGCCATGGCTCAGACCTTCCGCCCCGAGTTCCTCAACCGTATCGACGATATCGTGGTGTTCCATCCGCTCGGTATGGCGCAGATCGAGAAGATCGTCGACATTCAGCTCGCCGACGTCCGTGCACGTCTGGCCAAGGAGCGCATGACGCTTGCCATCACCCCGGCGGCCAAGCAGATGCTCGCCGTGGGCGGCCTGGATCCGGTCTTTGGTGCCCGTCCGCTCAAGCGTCTGGTCCAGCGCGAGGTCGTGGACGCCATCGCCGCCGCCATCATCGACGGCACGGTGCGCGAGGGCGATCAGGTGACGGTCGATGTCGATAAGGACGGCGGCTTTACCGTCGTGTGCGATAACACGCCGGCGGCCACCTACGAGGTCCCCGATGCCGAGTAGATTTTTGGGACATGCCTTAAAATCTGCCAGCCGTTTCTAAACGCCAAGGGCGGCGGATCCAATTGGGTCCGCCGCCCTTTTTCGTGCGACAATCGATGTTGTTGAACGGATGCGATGCAAGGAGATATGCAGATGAAAGACGAGATCAAGACAAGCGCGCCGGCGACCGATGCCGCACCCGCCGCACCCAAGCCTGCGCCTAAGCCGGCGCCCAAGCCGCGCGACCCCTACATCCGTGCCGAGAACGAGGACGACGACGGCTATGATCCCTACAGCGATCGCCGCCCCGAGCGCGAGCCGATGTTCGAAGCCGACCCGTGGCGCTGAGTGCCACCCAAAAGGCCACCAATAAGTTGCGGCGAAATAGGGATTGTTTTGCGGTTTGACCAGCAAAAACAGTCCCTATTTCACCGCAACTGCGTTAGGGATTTTTCTGCAGGGGAGGGCAGTCAAAAAAGCCCCGTCCCAAATTGACTGCTCGGGGAGTCGCATTCGAGCTCGGTTGTCCTCTTAGCCACTCGATATCCTTCGGAGCAATAACGGTGATAAAACTTGCTTAAGTGTTAATCAAGCTACACACAATCTTGCTCTCTAATTAATCAAGAATCAGTATAATTTTGATTAGCTAGAGAGCAAGATTGGAGAATCATGGCATTCAACGACTTGATCGCCCAGAAAATAAAGGACTTTGAACAGCAGGGGGTTCCGCAGGTCTTTGAGCGAGACCTTGATCTGGAAAACCCACAGGAGCCAAAGCGCGACAACATCGTAAATGTGGTTGTGGGGGCCCGCCGTTGTGGAAAGACGTATCGCCTGTATCAGGAGATGCAGCGGCTTCAGGGCCGGGGCGTCGAGCTTGACCGGATGCTTTACTTCAATTTTGAGGATGAGCGCTTGCGCCCGTATGAGCCATCGCTGCTGGCGGACGTGCTCGACACGTTCTATGCGCTGTATCCTGCTGCTCGAACCGAGGGCGCTTACATTTTCTTTGACGAAATCCAGGAAATTCCCGAATGGGGTGCGTTTCTGCGGCGTGTAGTCGATACGGAGAAAGCGACCGTCTATGTGACGGGATCTTCTTCTAAGATGCTGTCCTCAGAGCTTAAGAGCGAGTTCAGGGGTCGTTCTCTTATACGGGAGCTTTTTCCGTTGAGTTTTTCGGAATACGTTCGGTATAAGACGGGGAGCGTTTTCGAGCCAGATGCGACCTTTTCCCCAAGCGATGCAGCACTGCTTCGACATCATCTGATCGGATATCTTGAACGAGGGGGATTCATCGCGACGCTTGAGCAGACGCCAGCAGACGCGATTCAGCTGCTACAGGAATATGCTTCGCGAACGGTCGCTATGGACGTCATTGAGCGTTACGACGTCAAGAACCCTCGCCTGGCATCGCTGTTCTTGACGCGGTGTATGGCATCTTCGGGACGAGAGCTGTCAGTGAACAAAGTGTACAACGAGTTCAAGAGCAGACAGATACCCGTCAGTCGTAATTCGCTCAGCGATTTACTTGAGTATTATGAGGATGCCTACCTGTTATTTTCTGTGCCGGAGTTCACGCGTTCATTGGCAAATAACATGCGGTCTGCGTCTAAGGTCTACGCTGTCGACCCTGCGATGTTTGGAGCATTCTCTCCCGCATCAGCATTGGACCAGGGCCAGAGGCTCGAGACCGCAGTGTTCAATGCGCTAAGAAGAAGGACTCCCGCGGTGAGGACCGGCTCGGTCTGCCGCCTGCTGATCAAAGAGAAGAGCAAAAGCCATGAGGTGGACTTTGTGGCTGGGGACGCACTTCTCATGCGGGCTTATAGCCTGATTCAGGTGAGTGTGGGTATGGCAAGTGAGAAAACGCGCAAGCGCGAAATTGCCGCGCTTGATGCCTCGATGGCCCAGTTCGATCTTGGCGAGTCGGCAATCGTTACCATGGATGAGCAGGCCGATATTCCATGCGAGCACGGTGCGGTACACGTTGTGCCCGCATGGAAGTGGCTCCTTGCCTAATCATCTACGGATCTGTGGGGCCAGGACCTCCTGGCCCCTTCATCACGGTTGGGGAGCACCATGATGCGCCCGGCTAGTCTTGGGCTTTGATGCTCGGCATCAGAATCTGGGCGAGGTAGTCGCATTCGAGCTTGGTGGCGGCGTCAGCCTTGCCGTCTTTGCCGACCAGCACGTTCTTGATCTGGCTATAGGTGTAGCAGTTGCCGGTCGTGAGCTCGACAAGCTCAATGGCCGTGTCCATGGGGTAGGTCGACACGGGGTTCTGCGTGCGCCCGTTGATGGTTTGCGGAATCACGTACGGATAAACAGGGCCGCTGGCGTAGACGGTGTAGCCGTTGCCAAGGTTTGCCGCACCCAAAACCGCATCGCCCTCATCGGGCGTAAAGCTCTCGCCGTCGCGCACCGTGACAAGCGTCACAAGCGGCGTGTTCGTGTCGCCGGCAAGATAGATGCACAGCGTGCTGCCGTTTTGCCAAGTCGCGACTTTGCCGTACCACTCAACGGGAATATCGAGCTGATACAGGTCCGTTGCCTTATGTCGAGCATCGGCGTCGCGGGCCGCCTGTGCCTCGCGGGAGCTCACAGCGTTGACGGCGGCATCACGGCGCGCGGTTGCCGCCTGCTGGAGCACCTTTGCGACCGCGGCGGAGTTCACCCCGCCTTCCTCGGCATACTTGGCGGCGGCATCGATCTGGTCGTCAGTCACCGTGTCGGCCGAAGGCACCTTGAGCTTAAAGGTGGCCTGGGCACTCAAATCCTGCCCATCGCTCTTAATGGTGACCTGCGCCTTGGTGGTCGGCACAGTGTAAATGGTACCGTCGGCTGCGATGGGGGACCCAGCGATGGAGAGCGTATAGTCGCCGGGCAGCAGCTTAATGCCACGACCATGCTCGTCAACGTAGAGCGTTTCGCTCACGGAAGAACCGTCGGAATCCTGCCCGCTCACCTGTACGGGAATCTTGGAGCCAGTTGAGCAGTCGAGGCCCGCGGCATGCACGCCAATCTGCACCGACATCATCGTGTGTGCACTGGCGGCGACAGCGGCAGCCTGCTCTTGCTGATATCCGTTCCAGGCAGCATAGCCTACGCCGCCGGCGACGAGCGCGACGGCCACAACGCCGGCAACCATCAGGTTGCGGCGCTTGGGCGGCATTTTACGATGACGAACCTCGGCTTCGTGCGCCGAGGGAACGGACGGCAGGGGAATATCGCCCATGGCGATGGTCTCGTCCACGGCAGGCGCAGAGCCTAAGCCAGGGAGCTCGCGGGTCAGCGAATCTTCGGCCGGCAAGCTGTCGAGCAAGACGGTTTCCTCGCCCGTATCGGATTCGGGCCGGTCGTCGGCCTTGCACTCGGATTCCTCGTGCCCCGCCTCGTCTTCGGTGGGCGCGGCGCCATCGTCTTCTGCATCCTTATCATCGGGCTGCACATCAACGCTCGAATCGTCAAACGCAATCTCGGCCAGCGCGACCTGGTCTAGGCTCTCCAGGGCCTCGGCACACGCTTCTGCATCTTGGGCCGCATCCTCTTGGCCCATCGTCTCATCTTTCATATATCCCCCAAGCTCAATATCGGGACAACACTGTACCCAAAAATGGAGCCATATAAAGCGCATGCGAAATATAAGATCCGATTTAACCCGAGCGCATCGTTCGGTCGCATCCTCGCGGCAGCAAAAAGCCCCCGGAACGCGAACGAATCACATTCCGGGGGCTCTGCAATGCGTTGAGTTGCGCGGAGCCGGCTATGCCGCTTCGTGCTCAAGCGATGTTTGCGTCAGGCGCGTTACTCGGCGTGCGCGTAATCGACCTTGGCGCGGCGAGCAGTGGCCTTCTCCCAATCGCTGGTGCCCTCAAAGACATCCTGCTTGTAGGGGTTGCGGCCGAGCTTCTTAGCGCGGTAGGCGATGTAGATGATTGCGGCGACGTTGGCGATCAGTGCGGCGATCGAGACCGCGGTAGCGGCGCCGGGGTCGAGCGTGGAGTGGGTCACAAAGATGGACTCCTCCTGGAAGTACGGGAACACCTGGGCAAACATGCACCAAATGGCCAGCGTAAAGGCGCGGTTCTGGATCCAGCCGCCCTTGTTCCAGATAAAGGCGGCGACGGTGGGCGCCAGCAGCAACGCAAAGCCGCAGAACCAGGAGTGGGTGGGCAGGCAGTTGTAGGTGTAGCAGAAGTTCCAGATATCGTAGGCGATGATGTAGACCCAGGTCATGTCGGGCCACAGCATATCGGTCTTGTCCTCGGAGGCGTAGACGCTCCACCAACCGGTCATGCAGAAGATGTTGATGAGACCGGCGATGCCGTTGAACACGTTGTTCCAGCCGGCCAGCTGCGTAGCACCTTCGGAGGTGATCCAAGTGGACTGGCCCAGGACAAAGAAGTGATAGGCGCTCTCGAAGTCGGACACGACGGCGATCAAGATGTTGATGGCGACGATCACAAACGGCCACGCGCGGAACCAATGCGCCTTGCCGATCTTTCCCCACTGGTACTTAATGGCGATGAAGCCCCAGCAACCGGCCAGCGCCGCGTATACCTTGGCGTAGTGGAACCAGCTGTTCTGGTACACATGGGTGGGGTTGGTGAGTGCCCACTCGGCACCCTGCGAAACGCCGATGGCGATGGCGACGCAGTAGATGGTCATGGCCAGCGGAGCCACGCCAAAGATGATTGCCGCGCCCAGCTTGGTGCGGCGGCCGACCTCGTTGAGCACGATGAGGCCAATAAAGACCATGGCCCAGCCGGCCCAGTGGATAAGGGTATCGCTACCCCAAACATCGAACAGCATGCTGCTCTCCTTTCACACGCCCGCGGCCCCTCTTCTGATCGCGGGCAGTTTGGCCAAATGTCGTCAGTTCTGGGGCATGCGCTCCGGATACTTGGCGGTATAGCCCTCGATGTGGAGTGTCGAGGCGATGATTTCCTTGACCGTCTCGTCGGGCACATCGGGGTGCGTGCGGATATACATCAAAAGACCCATGATGAGGGTGTAGAACGTCTCGTAGACATGGTCGATGCGTAGCTCGTGATGGGCGACAAAGTCCACCACGGTGGTGTCGCAGATATACTGCGCCACGCGCTGAACCACGTTGTGCAGAAAGCCGCCGTAGAGTGCGCCGCTGTTGGAGGTCAGAGTGTGCGGCAGTTCGTGGCCGCTGGCGACCAGACGCTTAAAGAGCGGCGCGACAGTGTCGAGCGCGCCCTCGATATCGCCGACGGTGCGGTTGGCATTCCACTGCTCGAGCTCGGAGATAAAGCCGTCGATCGCCTCGTCCATAACAGCGGTGACGGCGGCGTCCATATCGGCAAAGTAGTGGTAGAAGAGCGAGCGCGTACAGCCGGCTCGCTTGGTCACGGCCGATACCGATAGGTGGGACACGCCCAGCTCGGAGCTTACGGTGCGCACGGCATCGAGGATCTCGCGACGGCGTTCGTCGCCCGTCAGGCGCTTTGTCGCGCTATCGGATGCGGGGACGGCATCGACCACAGAGGTACCTGCTGTGTTGTTGCCCATGTTTTGCCGCCTTTCATCCTCTTTTGCCTGACCGTTCGCCTAACAGTCTTGAATATTGTTGACGATTCGTCAATACTATTTTTGACACAATGTCAACAATGGCGGGTGAACGGCATGGGGCATGCCCGGCCTGCAAAAAAAGAGGGGCGCTGCGGCCTCGTCGGGCTGTGGCAAGAGAAGGGACAACCATGATTCTCAACGGACCGGGGATTAGCTACACCGAGCCCGACATCGGTTCGGAGTTCGTGCCGCCGCTGCCGGAGCATCCGCGCGAGGCCATCGTCAAGCTGTGCGAGCACTGCACCAACCGTCTGCTGCATCGCGACGAGCTGTTGGGCTACGAGTACTGGTCGTTTGCCGAGGCCGCGACCGACGAGCAGGCCGAAGTGCTCTGCAAGATGAAGATGCGCCGTCCCTATACGCTGCCCGAGATGGCCAAGCTCACCGGCATGCCCGAGACCCAGATCGAGAAGATGCTCGACGACATGAGCTACACGGGTCTGCTCGAGTACAACTGGGAAAACCCCGAGCGCGCCAAGCAATGGGTGTTGCCCATGCTGGTGCCGGGTTCTGCCGAGTTCCTCAACATGCGCGTGAGCCAGCTCGAGGAGCACCCGGTCTATGCCAAGTTCTTTGAGCAGGCGTCCAAGGGACCGCTGTCCAAGGCCACGCCGATGGTGCCGCCCGGAGGCGCCGGCATCGGCATGCACGTCATTCCGGTCGAGAAGGCCATCGACGCCGCGAGCACCTCGGTGCCGATCGAGCATATCGAGCACTGGCTCGACAAATACGATGGCAAATATGCCGCTAGCACCTGCAGCTGCCGCGCGAGCCGTCGCGTGATGGGTGAGGGCTGCGCCGACGACCCCGCCGACTGGTGCATTGCCGTGGGCGATATGGCCGACTATGTGGTTGAGACCGACCGCGGCCATTACGTGACGCGCGACGAGGTCTACGACATCCTGCGCCAGGCCGAGGACAACGGCTTTGTGCACCAGATCACCAATATCGACGGCGAGAACAAGATCTTCGCTATCTGCAACTGCAACGTCAACGTGTGTTATGCCCTGCGCACCTCTCAGCTGTTCAACACGCCCAACCTGTCGCGCTCGGCCTATGTCGCCAAGGTCGAGAAGGACAAGTGCGTTGCCTGCGGTCGCTGCGTTGAGGTGTGCCCGGCCGGCGCCGTCAAGCTCGGCCAGAAGCTCTGCAGCAAAAAGGCCGGCGGACAGGTGCCTGAGTATCCGCGCCAGGAGCTGCCCGACGCCACCAAATGGGATCACACCAAGTGGTCGCCCAACTACCGCGACGACAACCGTATCGAGACGCATGAGTCCGGCACCGCTCCCTGCAAGACGGCCTGCCCCGCGCACGTTGCCGTTCAGGGCTATTTGAAGCTCGCGGCTCAGGGTCGCTATGACGAGGCCCTAGCACTCATTAAGCGCGAGAACCCGCTGCCCGCTATCTGCGGCCGTGTGTGCAACCGCCGCTGTGAGGATGCCTGCACCCGCGGCCGTGTGGATGCCGCCGTGGCTATCGACGAGGTCAAGAAGTTCATCGCCCAGCGCGATCTGGATGCCGCGACCCGCTACGTCCCGCCCGTGGTGACCCCAACGCGTGCCGGCGGCTTCGACCAGAAGATCGCCATCGTCGGTGCCGGTCCGGCCGGCCTGTCCTGCGCTTTCTATCTGGCCGAGAAGGGCTACAAGCCCGTCGTGTTCGAGAAGAACGAGCGCCCGGGCGGCATGCTCACCTACGGCATTCCCAGCTTTAAGCTGCAGAAGGATGTTATCGAGGCCGAGGTCGAGATCATTCGCCTGATGGGTGCCGAGTTCCGCTATGGCGTGGAGGTCGGTCGTGATGTGACGCTCGACGAGCTGCGCGCGCAGGGCTTTAAGGCCTTTTACGTGGCCATTGGCTGCCAGGGCGGCCGCCTTGCCGGCGTTCCGGGCGAGGATGCCGAGGACGTGGCCGTGGCCGTCGACTTTTTGCGCGAGGTCAACAGTGGCAAGATCGACGCGCTGTCCGGCCGCACCATTGTAGTGGGCGGCGGCAACGTGGCCATCGACGTTGCCCGCAACGCCTGCCGTCTGGGCTCTGAGCATGTTGAGATGTTCTGCCTGGAGAGCGAGGCCCAGATGCCCGCCAGCGAGGAGGAGCGTCGCGAGGCCGTTGAGGACGGCGCTCACATCAGCTGCGGCTGGGGCCCCAAGGAGATTCACCTGGACGAGGCCGGTCGTGTGTGCGGTATCACCTTCAAGCGCTGCACGCGCGTCTTTGACGACGAGGGCCGTTTTGCGCCCGAGTACGACGAGAACGATCTGCGCCGTGTCGATGCCGACCGTGTCGTCATGTCGATTGGCCAGTCCATTGTGTGGGGCGACCTGCTGGCTGGCTCCAAGGTGGAGCTCGGCCGCGGCCAGGGTGCCCTTGCCGATCCCCAGACTTACCAGACCGCCGAACCCGACATCTTTGTGGGCGGCGACGTCTACACCGGCCCCAGCTTTGCCATCGACGCTATCGCCGCCGGCCACGAGGCCGCGGTGTCCATCCATCGCTTTGTGCAGCCGGGCTCCACGCTCACCATCGGCCGCAATCAGCGCCGCTACACCGCGCTCGACCGCGACGACGTTGTGCTCGAGAGCTACGACAACGCGAGCCGCGAGGTTGCGCATGTGGACCGCGAACGCGAGAAGGCTGCGCCGTTTAGCGAGTATGTTGAGACCTTTACCGAGGAGCAGGTGCGCGCCGAGACCGCCCGCTGCCTGGGCTGCGGCGCCTCGATCGTCGACCCTAACAAGTGCATCGGCTGCGGCCTGTGCACCACCAAGTGCGCGTTCGACGCCATCCATCTGGATCGCGACCGCCCCGAGTGCTCAACGATGGTCAAATACGAGCAAAAGCTCCCGAGCCTCGGCAAGTATGCGCTCAAGCGCGCCATCAAGATTAAGTTTGGTCGCAAGTAAGCAGCCATAACGGGAACGACGGAAGGAATTAAAAGTGCACGAGCTCGGAATCGTGTATCACATCATTCGCGATGTCGAGAATGTGGCGCGCGCTCATGGCGTGCGTCGCGTTTCGAGCGTGACGTTGCTGTTGGGCGAGGTCTCGGGCGTCGTTTCCGACTTGCTGCTCGACGCTTGGCGCTGGGCAGCAGATAAAAAGCCTATCGCGCAGGGCGCGGAGCTTATCGTGGAGCCCGTCGAGGCCGTGACACATTGCGAGGCGTGCGGCCGCGACTACGCGACGGTCGAGCACGGCAAGACCTGTCCCCATTGCGGTAGCGGCGAGACATACCTGCTGCAGGGCCAAGAGGTCATGATCAAACAGATCGAGACCCCCGAAGAGGATCCGGCAGACGCTGTCCCCGACGGCCCCTGCGACGTCCCCGACGCCGTCGACGCCGCCAACCCCCTCCACATCGCCTAGGATTCCCTATAAGTTGCGGTGAAATAGTTCCTAAATCCAGCCTTCTGACTCTTAAACAAGAACTATTTCACCGCAACTTTTTTGAGTAGTTTTGTTGAGCATAAGTCGTGCAAATAGTCAAGCCATGTCTGTTTAAACAAAATAGTGACAGTACGAGCACATTCGCACTTGCTTAATATCGATATTAATGAACAGCTTGCTTGTATCTATAAAATACATAGCTTGATGAGCGACGCTTTATCAGGTAATGAGTCGAAAAACAGTAATGTAATCAATTTGTAACAAACTTAGACGTTTAAACAAATAATCCAACCTTTTGCGAATTTAGCTATAATTCCACAATCCAAACAGGTATACTCCTTTCATGTCGTGTAGGAAATACGTAGACAAAAAGGAGGTTATGTGATGGTAAGTATTGTTCTTGCTAGCCACGGGGACTTGGCAGCTGGAATCAAGCAGACGGGCTCGATGGTCTTTGGCGATCAGCCGTCTGTTGCCGTGGTCTCGCTCGAGCCGAGCATGGGCCCCGACGATTTCCGTGCCAAGGTCGAGGAAGCAGTCGCTTCCTTCGAGGACCAGGAGCAGGTGCTCTTCCTCGTTGATCTGTGGGGCGGCACGCCGTTCAACCAGATCAGCGGGCTCATCGAGGGCCACGATTCCTGGGCTATCGTCACCGGTGTCAACCTGCCTATGCTCATCGAGGCATATTCGCAGCGCTTTGACGCAAAGAACACTGCACATGCGATCGCAAAACATCTCGTGACTGAGGCTAAGGCTGGCGTGCGCGTCAAGCCCGAGTCTCTGGAGCCCGAGGAGAAGAAGCCGGCTGCGGCCGCCGCTGCTCCTGCAGGCGCCATCCCTCCGGGAACGGTCATCGGCGACGGGCACATCAAGATTGCCCATGTCCGTATCGACACCCGTCTGCTGCATGGTCAGGTGGCCACCACGTGGACCAAGCAGATCAACCCCAACCGCATCATCGTGGTTTCCGACGGCGTTGCTCACGACGAGCTCCGCAAGACCATGATCGAGCAGGCTGCCCCTCCGGGAGTCCATGCCAACGTCGTGCCTATCAAGAAGATGGCCGAGGTCGTCAAGGACACGCGTTTTGGTGACACCAAGGCCATGCTGCTCTTCGAGAACCCGCAGGATCTGCTCAAGGCCATCGAGGCCGGCGTCGACATCAAGGAAGTCAACATCGGTTCCATGGCTCACTCCAAGGGCAAGGTCGTCGTCACCAACGCCGTTGCTATGGGCGATGACGACGTTAAGACCCTCGAGGCCCTCAAGGCCAAGGGCGTCAAGTTCGAGGTCCGCAAGGTTCCTTCGGATGCTTCCGAGGATCTCGACGCCATGTTGAAGAAAGCTAAGGCCGAACTGGCCGCTCAAGCATAGTAAAGGAGGGTCCGATACATGTCTGCAATCACTATTCTGCTTGTTGCGATTGTCGCGTTGCTTGCCGGTATGGAAGGCGTTCTGGATGAGTTCCAGTTCCATCAGCCGCTCGTGGCATGCACGCTTATCGGTCTCGTAACCGGTCACCTTCAGGAGGGCATCCTCCTGGGCGGTTCGCTCCAGATGATGGCCCTTGGCTGGGCTAACGTCGGCGCCGCCGTCGCGCCTGACGCCGCTCTGGCCTCGGTCGCTTCTTCGATCATCATGGTGCTCGCCCTCAACGGCGGCGCCACTGATTCGGCCAAGGCCGTTACCGCGGCCATCGCCGTCGCCGTCCCGCTGTCGGTCGCTGGTCTGTTCCTGACCATGATCTGCCGTACCATTGCTACCGCTATCGCTCACGCCATGGACGGTTGCGCCGAGAAGGGCGACTTCTCCGGCATCGAGCGCTGGCAGTACGCTGCCATCCTCATGCAGGGCCTTCGTATCGCCATCCCGGCAGTACTTCTGTGCATCATCCCGGCCGAGGCCGTTACCAACGCGCTTAACGCTATGCCCGACTGGCTGTCCGGCGGCATGGCTGTCGGCGGCGGCATGGTCGCTTCCGTCGGTTACGCCATGGTCATCAACATGATGGCCACCAAGGAGACCTGGCCGTTCTTCATCCTCGGCTTTGTCCTTGCTGCCATCCCTCAGCTCACGCTGATCGCCCTTGGCCTCATCGGCATCTCCCTTGCCCTCATCTACCTTGGCCTTAAGGATCTGGCCAAGCAGGGTGGCGGCATGGGCGGCGGCTCCGGTGACCCGCTCGGCGACATTCTGAACGATTACGAGTAGGAGGGGAGTGATACATATGGCAGAGAACAAGATTCAGCTCACCAAGGCTGACCGCAAGAAGGTTTGCTTCCGTCATCAGTTCCTTCAGGGCTCGTGGAACTACGAGCGTATGCAGAACGGCGGCTGGTGCTTCGCAATGATCCCTGCGATCAAGAAGCTCTACACCAGCAAGGATGACCAGATTGCCGCTCTTAAGCGCCACCTGGAGTTCTATAACACCCACCCCTATGTTTCCGCCCCCGTCATTGGCGTTACCCTCGCTCTCGAGGAGGAGCGCGCCAACGGTGCCCCGATTGACGACGTCGCCATTCAGGGCGTCAAGGTCGGTATGATGGGCCCGCTCGCCGGCGTCGGCGACCCCGCCTTCTGGTTCACCCTTCGCCCGATTCTGGGCGCTCTGGGCGCTTCCCTGGCCCTGTCCGGCAGCATCGCCGGTCCGCTGCTGTTCTTCTTCGCGTGGAACATCATCCGTTACGCCTTCCTGTGGTACACGCAGGAGTTTGGCTACAAGGTCGGCTCCTCCATCGCCAAGGACCTCTCCGGCGGTCTGATGGGCAAGGTCACCGAGGGTGCTTCCATCCTGGGTATGTTCATCATCGGCGCCCTGGTCGAGCGCTGGGTGTCCATCTCCTTCACCCCGGTCGTCTCCAAGGTCACGCAGTCTGCTGGTGCCTTTATCGACTGGGCTAACCTGCCCTCCGGTTCTGAGGGTGTCAAGGAAGCGCTGACGATGTATAACTCCATCGGTGCTAACGCCCTTGATCAGGTGAAGGTCACCACGCTTCAGGCCAACCTCGATCAGCTCATCCCCGGCCTTGCCGCCGTGTGCCTGACCCTGCTGGTCTGCAAGCTCCTCAAGAAGAAGGTCAGCCCGATTGTCATCATCCTGGCTCTCTTCGCCATCGGCATCATCGGTCGCGTCTGCGGCTTCATGTAAGCACGTTTCGGCTTAAGACCGAGAGTAGCTAGACAAGGGCTTTTGAGCCATTGAAACGGACCGCACCCGGTGGGTACACTGGATGCGGTCCGATTGTTTTATTTGGAGGGCGAGGCGCGCATGGCGCAATCTCAGAACAGCACGGTCGATTTGGCAACGCCGGCAACCTGCCTGATGGGGCTTACCAGCCACGGTAACGTGATGGTGGGCAATAAGGCGTTTGAGTACTATAACGAGCGCAATCCCGAGGATTATATTCAAATCCCGTGGGACGAGGTCGACTATATTGCCGCCGAGGTTTTGCGCGGCACCAAGAAGATCACGCGTTTTGCCATCTTTACCAAGGATACCGGCCACTTTACGTTTTCGACGCGCGATGACAAAGAGACGTTGCGCGCGGTCCGCAAGTACGTCGACGAGGATAAGCTCGTGCGTTCGCCCGACTTTATCGATGTGACGGCCAAGGGCGCCAAGAGCATCCCCTCCGTTATCAAAAACCTCTTCCACAAAGGCAACTAGTCGTTGGGGAAATATCATCCCGGTTTGAGCGCCTATTCTGGGATGCAGTTTCCGGAACAGGCTCAATTGGGAAACCATATCCCGTTTCGAGCTCAAATTCCGGGTCGTAGTTTCCTAGAGAGGCCCCATCCGGAAAGCCCGTCCCAGATCTCGTCTGGATAGTGGGACACGCTTTCCGGAAGGCTGTTCCACCGTAACTTCGAAGAGTGGCTATGCGCTGCATGGCAGTGGCGCAAATCTGCTACACTAGTACAACATGCCTCCGTAGCTCAGGGGATAGAGCACCGCTCTCCTAAAGCGGGTGTCGACGGTTCGAATCCGCCCGGGGGCACCAGGAAAATCGCAGGTCAGGAGTTATTTTCGCTTCTGACCTGTTCTGGTTTTGGGACTAAGAACCGCTTTCGTTTGTAAATCTGGTAAGTAAATATTATGACTTCCCGAGTTTTCCACTGAAAACAGGAAATCACCATTTTGGGGATAAAAGTTTTCAACAGCTGTTAGTCGGTTCCATTTTGGTGATGTGCTTCCCTCTTTTGGGTAAATAATTTCACCATTTTGATGATTCGGTAGCTTTGAATTATTTGATAAAAAGCCTGCTCAGAAGCTTGTGTAATACCCAGTTTGGTGAAACCAATTAATAGAGAAATAGTTTATAAAGAAATAGGGACGGCGATGCCGTCCCCTTCGCTCGCAGAGCTCGCTGCGCGGTCACGTGCCGTGACCTTGCCGCCGGCTACGCCGTCGATTGATACGCTCACTGCGTTCGCTGATGATGGACTAATCCTTTTTATCAGTGACACCAGTCATAAGTGCAGCAATTGATATGTTGAATCCATTGGCAATTTTAGAGAGGTTAGAAAGACTGACATTTCTTCGCCCGACCTCTATCGAGGCGTAGTAAGACCTGTCCATGTCAATGCGGTTCGCAAATTGCTCTTGTGAGTAACCAAACTCTGATCTGAGTTCTTTGCAGCGTAGACCAAAGGATTGTTGTAGCGGCGAGATATCCATGACAAAAAGAGTTATGGATTGTTGTATTTATGCCAACGGACTATATACAACAATCCCAGTTAAGGCGCATAATTATCTCTATTGGAAAGAGCTCTGATGCCCAGTCGGATAGGGCGGGGAAAGGAATGGAATAGCAATGACTCAGGGAAAGCATTTCGCTGCCGGTGGCGATCACTTCGCCGCACTGCCAAACAAAAAGATTCACACTCCGAAGGGGATCGCGCGTCTGACCGTCACCGCGGCGACCATGGCCGCCATGACCGGGTCGAGCCTCATCTCACCGTTCACGGCATTCGCCCAGACCGGTGACGGGGGCACGCAGCACCCCGCCGTGATGTCGCCGATCGCCGCCCACGCCGGCGCGGCATCCGGT
>JAXKGF010000057.1:0-8398 GCA_036550515.1 Collinsella sp. | reverse complement strand
CCAGAGCGACAACTTGTCATTCAAAGAGGACGGCATGACCAGAAGGTCTATGCCGTCCTCTTTTCATGCCAATTTGTTCGCTCTGGCGCCCGCTCGCTGGCATTGCCAAAACATCGACGTTGCCGTGGTCCTAAGTAGTCATTGGGGACGTTTTTGTTTGACTAGTCGTTTAAGAACGTCCCCGATGACTATTTGAATTGCTAATTTGTGCGGGTTGTGGTTTTGTGACCTGCTGAAATTTAGGATACTGTACATCTGTACGTTAACTCATCTTCGTAGTATATTGCTACCCGCAAAACTCAACACCATTGTGCTTTGAGACGTTAAAGCGCCTACTACAATGGTTGTCGATAGTACGATTCGATTTAACGACAGGATGGATGGTCCAAGCGTGAGTCTCGGCAGCAAACTATCCAATGCAAAGGTGTCCTTTGCGATATTTAAGCGCGACATTAAGCGACTGCTTGTGAACCCCGTCGCCCTGGTGGTTACCCTAGGCGTGTGCGTTATTCCCTCGCTGTATGCCTGGTATAACATCGTGGCAAACTGGGATCCGTATGGAAACACCCAAGGCATCAAGATTGCTATCGCCAACAACGATCGAGGCACCCAAAACGACTTGGTGGGTGAGCTCAACGCTGGCGACAAAGTGGTCGACCAGCTCAAGGAGAATCATCAGTTGGGCTGGACGTTCGTCGACTCGACGGCCGATGCCAAGGAGGGCGTCGAGAGCGGCGAGTACTATGCCGCTATCGTGATTCCCAAGAACTTCTCGGATAACCTGGTTTCGATGCTCGACGGCAACTACCATCAGCCCAAGCTCACGTACTACGTCAATGAGAAGAAGAGCGCCATTGCGCCCAAGGTTACCGATACCGGTGCAAACACCATCGAGGAGCAGATCAACTCGGAATTTGTCTCTACGGTAGGCAAGACTGTTGCCGGTATCGCCAAGGATGCCGGTGTCGATTTAAAGGACAAGGCAACCCAGACTCAGGACTCGCTGGCAAGTTCGGTGTCCGAGGCGTCCGACACCTTGGGCGAGGTGCGCGATTCGATTGGCGATATGAATGCTGCCATCGATAAGACGAGTGGCGCTATCGCCTCGGCTGATGCGGCACTTGCCGGCTTGCAAGGCCAGGCACCGTCGCTGACGCAGGCGATCTCCCAGGGCAACGACCTGCTGAGCGAAGCTCGCACCACGGCGGGCAACTCCATCACCTCGCTCTCCAAGGCGCTCTCGGAAGGCAGCCTTGCGCTCACCAAGACGTCGGCCTCTGCGAACGCTGCCATCGGCAAGCTGACGGGCGCGGTCACATCTACGACCACCCGTATCGACAACTCGCTCGAGTCTCTTCAAGCGACGATCGACCACAATAAGGCCGTTATCGGGCACTTGGAGATTCTCGCCAATGACACGTCGACAGGTTCCGAGGAAATTGACGCGCGCATTGTATCGACCATCGATTTGCTTCGAGAGCAGAATGAAAAGCTTCAGAGCATCAAGGACGGTCTGTCCGCGCAGTCGAGCGCCATGGCGAATGACGCAGCGGCTGTTTCGGGTGCCAGTGACGCTATCAATAACGCAATTCATACCGGTGCGACCAACCTTGGCCAAGCCCAGACGGACTTGGGCCAAAACGCGCTGCCGAAGGCCTCGAGCGCGCTCGACTCTTTTGCTGCCGTTTCGGGCGACCTGACCGGTATCGTCTCGGGTATGACACCTACACTTGCAAATGCGCGCGGCACGTTGGCGCAGCTTAGCGCTACGCTCGGCCAGGCCAAGACCACGCTGTCCCAGACCGATTCCTCGCTTGCCAAGGTCCAGGGCAAGCTTGCAACCGCCGCCAATGACATCGCGGCGCTGCAGACCTCCGAGTCCATGGGCGAGCTGGCCGATCTGATGGGCGTCGATGTCAATGACGTGGCAGATTTCATGGCGTCTCCGGTTGAGTTGACGTCCAAGTCAATCTATCCGGTCAAGAGCTTTGGCTCGGGCATCGCTCCCTTCTACACCAATCTGGCGCTTTGGGTGGGCGGCTATGTGCTCATCGCCATTTACAAGCTCGAGGTCGACCGTGAAGGTGTTGGCAGCTTTACGGCGCGCCAAGGCTACTTTGGCCGCTGGTTGCTCATGGTGATCCTGGGCGCGTTGCAGGCCATCATCGTTACGGTAGGCGATCTGGTGATTGGCGTGCAGTGCGTCAGCCCGCTGCTGTTCGTGCTGGGCGGCATCGCCATTTCGTTCACCTACGTCAATATCATCTATGCGCTGTCCACCACGTTTAAGCATATCGGCAAGGCTATCGGCGTCATTCTCGTCATCGTGCAGATCCCGGGTTCGTCGGGCATGTACCCCATCGAGATGATGCCCGGCTTCTTCCAGTGGCTGCACCCGCTGCTGCCCTTTACCTACGGCATCAATCTGCTGCGCGAGACGGTCGGCGGCATGTATTCGTTCAACTACCTGTTTAACCTGTGCATTCTGGGCGTGTTCTTGATCGTGGCGCTCTTTATCGGCCTGCAGCTGCGTCCGCTGCTGCTCAACCTTAACCTGCTCTTTGATAAACAGCTCTCCACGACCGGTATGATGATTTGCGAGTCCAACGACCTGCCGCGCCAGCGCTACTCGCTGCGCACGGCCATGCGCGTCATGCTCGATTCCGATTCGTACCGTCGCGAACTGCTCGATCATGCGGTCGCCTTTGAACATCGCTACCCGTACTACATCAAGGGCGGTTTTGCCGCCGTGGTGGGCGTTCAGGTCCTGCTCTTTGTCCTGTCGACGGTTCTCGATATCGACAATAACGGCAAGATCATCCTGCTTGTCATTTGGATCATCTCGGTTATTGCCATCTGCGGCTGGCTTATCAATATCGAATATATCCGAGCGAGCCTCAATACCCAGATGCGCATCTCGGCGCTTTCGGATGAGGACCTGCGTCGCGAGATGCGCGAACACACGGCCGCCATTCCTGCCGCCCGCCACATGTTTGGCCTCAACGCCAGCGAGCGTGGTGCCAAGGGCGGCGATCAGTCCACGGGCCGCTTGCCGCATATCGGCTCGCACCATAAATCTCAGGGCAGCGACAGCACAGCCACAAATGATGGAGATACCACCGCGCTTGGCAAGCACTCCAAAGGAGGTGAGGCATAAATGAAGAACATCCTGCATCTGTTTAAGCGCGATGTCCAAAACGTGTCTCGCTCCGTGATCGGCTTGGTTGTCGTGATGGGCCTCATTATCGTACCGTGTCTGTACGCGTGGTTTAACATCGCCGGCAGCTGGGATCCGTACGGCAACACCGGCAATCTTAAGATCGCCGTGGTCAACACCGATGAGGGTTACGAGAGCGATTTGATCCCCGTCGAGGTTAACGTGGGCGAAAACGTGACCGCCACCCTACGCGGCAACGAGAGCTTCGATTGGGTTGTGCTCAACAATCGCGAAAAGGCTATCGAGGGCGTTAAGTCGGGCGCGTACTATGCTGCCGTCGTTATCCCCAAAACGTTTAGCGCTGACATGATGACGCTTTTCTCGACCGACGTGAAGCATGCCGATATCGAGTTCTACGAGAATCAGAAGGCCAACGCCATTGCGCAGATCGTGACCGAGAAGGGTTCGAGCGCCGTCCAGAGCCAGGTTAACAAAACTTTTACCGAGACCATTACGAGCATCGGTCTTAAGACGGTGTCCAGCCTGCTCGATTACATGAGCACCGACCAGGTCAGCAACTTTATCGCCAACCTGTCCTCGACGCTCGGCGATTCGGTCCAGGACCTGCAGGACGTTCAGGCCAGCGCAACGTCGCTTGCGGGCATTTTGAGCTCCACGTCCGATTCGCTGACGTCGGCGAGCGGCATGCTCAAGCAGACGGGCACGGTCGATGAGTCAACGAAGCAGCTGATGGAGCATGTCAAGAGCGGTATTAGCGATTCCAAGGAAGCGCTGAAGGACGCCAACGACGCCATCAATGCCGCGATTGACGGAAGCGCGGGCTCGTTTGACAACGTGTCCGCCGAGCTTGCGAAGGCATTTGATGCCGCGAATCAACATGTCTACCTTACAGTGTCCCAGCTCAACGATGCCGCGGCGGCGCTCAACACGCGTGCCGACGATATCGACGCCACGGCCGACCAGCTCCGCAGCTTTGCCGATCAGGTGACTGACGAAAAACTCCAGGACAGCCTCAAGTCTGTGGCAACATCGCTGAGCAGGATTGCTGTGGAGTATCGCAACAACGCCAAGGACTTGACGGCCACCGCGAAGTCTCTCTCTGACAGCATGGCAGAGGTTAATAAGTCGCGTGCCGCGGTCGATCAGGCAATCGCGGATGCCAAGGCTGGTATCTCGGGCGCCAAGACTGACTACGACTCTACGTTTTCGGCCAAGGCAAAGGAGCTCAAGAAGACCATCTCGGGCGTTTTGGATTCGCTGAACGGTATTTCGAACGATCTGGATAGTGCTGTTGCTGGCCTGACCGACGCATCCGGTTCGCTGGTAAAGGGCCTCTCCAAGGCTGCAAAGCTGGTCAACAAGGCTTCTGATCAGCTGGGCGAGGCGTCGGACAAGATCAGTGCGTTTAAGGACGAGCTCGACGGCGCCTTGATGTCGGATGACCTCGCTACGATCAAGACGATGATCGGCAATGATCCCGAGGGTCTGGCCGTGTCGCTTTCCGGCCCCGTCGCGCTCGATCGCAAGCCGGTCTATCCGATCCGCAACTACGGTTCGGCCATGGCACCGTTCTACACGATTCTGTCGCTCTGGGTGGGCTCGATTGTGCTGGCGGCCATGATGAAGGTCTCGGTTGACGATGAGCTTATCAACGAGCTCATCCCCGTGCGCCTGCACGAGATCTACCTGGGCCGCTACCTGTTCTTTGGCGGTCTGGCCCTGCTGCAGGCAACGCTCGTGTGTGCGGGCGACATCCTGTTCTTTGGCATCCAGTGCGACGACCCGCTGCAGTTTGTGCTGGCGGGCTGGGTCGCGAGTCTCGTGTTCTCCAATATCGTCTACACGCTTACGGTTTCGTTTGGCGATATCGGCAAGGCGCTCGCCGTCGTGCTGCTGGTCATGCAGGTCGGCGGTTCGGGCGGCACGTTCCCCATCGAGATGACCGGCCCCGTGTTCCAGGCGATCTATCCGTTCCTGCCGTTCACCCACGGCATCAACGCCATGCATGCCGCCATGGCCGGTGCGTACCACATGGAGTACTGGATTGAGCTAGGCATTCTGGCGAGCTATCTGATTCCGTCGCTGGCACTGGGCGTCGTCTTCCGCCGCCCGGTCATCAAAGCCAACGACTGGATCATCGAAAAACTGGAGTCAACCAAATTGATTTAGTTCAGCAACGTAAACGCCGTCGGAACATCGAGATCTTCCAACCCGATGCTTTAGCGTAGTGAATTGCACGGGCTGCTTGGTTGTTGCTACAGTAGCGGGGCGTGCCGGGGGTCCGGTGCGCCCTGCTTTTATTTGACCATGAGGCGGCACGCAGCCATGCGCGTGCGGACACCACGCCCAGATTGAGCGCGAGGATGCCCTATGGCCCAGCATGCCACTGACAATATCGAAATGATGCCCGATAGCCCTGTTGCTCGCGAGGACCTGGGCGCGGGCGGCACCTCCCGCGGCGCCGGCGCTCGCTCGCCGCTGTTCTGGAAAGTCCTGCTGCTTTCGGTGGCAGTCGTCTGGGGCTACTCCTTTACGACCATGAAGGACGCGCTCGACACCATTCCGGTGTTCGAACTGCTCTACGTGCGCTTTCTGCCTGCGGCGTTGGTCATGTTTTTCATCTTCCACAAGCGCATCATCGCGCACCTCAACGCCCGCAACCTTATCGTCGGACTTGGCATGGGCGCACTTATGTGGGCCGCCTACGCCCTGCAGACAGTCGGTCTGGCGCACACCACGGCGGGCAAGAATGCTTTTTTGACGGGCACGTATTGCATCGTTGTGCCGTTCGCGAGCTATTTTCTGAGCGGCGAAAAACTCACCCGCTATAACCTGGGCGCGACGCTGCTGTGCTTGGCGGGCATTGGCTTGGTGGCGCTCGATAGCGTTGAATTCAACATCGGTGATGTCATTACGCTGGCGGGTGCGGTCTTTTTCGCCATCCAGATGGCGGTGACTGCCAAGTACGGTCGCAAAATGGACATCAACGTCATCACGTTTTGGATGTTTGTGGGCAACGGCGTGCTGAGCCTGGCAACGTCGCTGCTATTCGAGACCCAAGCGCCTCTGTCCGTGTGGACGCCGAGCTTTATCACTGCGATGGCGTTTCTCTCGGTGGGCTGCACATGCGTGGCTCTGCTCATCCAAAACGTCGGCCTGGCGCATGTCCCGGCTTCGACGGGCTCGCTGCTCCTTTCGATGGAGTCCCCTTCGGGCGTGTTGTTTTCGGTGCTGCTGATGGGGGAGGCGCTCACCTCGCGTCTGCTCGCCGGCTTCGTGCTTATCTTCCTGTCGATTATCTTGAGCGAGACTCACTTCGATTTTTTGCGTCGAAAGCCGCGCCCGCAATTGTAAACAACTTGTTGCGCCGCCCTCCCGGGGCGGCATTTTTTATGCCTCGCCCTTAAAGTAGTACCTTGCACTTTATGCTATCAAAGTGCTTGCTGCAAAAACGATACTGGAGGGCATCTATGGCACCAGCTTTGTCCGATCTTCAACCGCAATCAGCGCCCAAGGCCACCGCAGCGGCGCAGACCGCTATCGGTGACGGTCTTGTTGCAGAAGCTCAGGCTTTTGCAGACGAGCTCGCTGCGTGGCGACACGATCTACACCAGATGCCCGAGCTGGGTAATAGCCTCCCACAGACCTCTGCGTATATCCAAGCGCGCCTGACCGAGATGGACATCCCATTTGCCACGCTCGTCGATGGTTCCTGCGTTGTGGGCCTTGTCGGCGCCGGTGCCGCCGCGGCCCAGGGAAATGGCGTCTGCACGAATGAGCAGGCCGGTACGGTCGTTATGCTGCGTGGCGACATGGATGCCCTGCCCGTTACCGAGGAATCCGGCGAGCCCTTTGCATCCACCAACGGCTGCATGCACGCATGCGGACACGATATGCACGCGACGGCGCTGCTTGGTGCGGCTCGTATGCTCAAAGCACGCGAGGCAGAGCTTGTTGATGCCAACGCCACGGTTAAGTTGCTGTTCCAGCCGGGCGAGGAAACCTTTGAGGGTGCCCGCGCCGCCATCGCCGACGGTCTGCTGCAGAACCCGCGTCCTCAGGTCGCCTTTGCCATGCATGTCAATAGCCAGTCGCCGCTTGGCCTGGTGCTTTACGGCAGTCCGGCGCTCTCGGGCGTGTACGGTTTCCGCATCACGCTGCAGGGCAAGGGCGGTCATGGCTCGAGCCCCGAGATCTGCATCGACCCCATTACGGCGGGTGTGCACGTGCATCTGGCACTTCAGGAGCTCATCTCCCGCGAGGTGCCGGCGGCCAAGGAGGTCGCACTGACCGTGGGTAAGTTTGCCGGTGGCCAAGCGGCCAACGTCATTCCAGATACCTGCGTGCTCGAAGGTACGCTGCGCGGCTTCGACGTCGAGCTCATGGAGCACCTCAAGACCCGCATCGCGGAGGTCGTCAAAGGTGTTGCCACGACCTATCGCACGCCGGCGACTATCGAGACGCTCTCGGATGTTCCCCCGCTCGTACTCGATGACGACATGACCCAGGCGTCGCTTGGCTACGTGGGCGCGGTGCTGCCCAAGGCCGCCTTCCTGCCGCTGTTCCACGCCATGGCGAGCGAGGACTTCGCGCTGATCTCGAGCGAGATCCCGAGCGCGTACTTTACCGTGGGCGCTGCCGTGACTGATGCGGACGAGCATTTTGCTCAGCATCATCCCAAGGCACGCTTTAGCGATGCCGAGCTGCCGCTCGGCGCCGCGGCTTATGCGGCAGTCGCTTTGGGCTATATCGCCGACCACCGGTAGCACCCAATCTTGCCTTTCAAGCCTGAGGGCATGGCCATAAGGCCTATGCCCTTGTCTTTCAAGGCAATCTTGGGCACTACCGGCGCCATCGTCTCGGGCGTGCTGTTCGATGCCACGGGCTCCTTTGCGAGCGCCTGGATTGTGTGCCTGGCGTGCTCCGTGGTCATGCTCGTGTTCCTGCTGGCATCCGAGCCCATCGCCGCCAAGCTGCGCGCGAGCGTGGCGGGGGAGTAGACGTCCGTCGCTCTTTGCTGTTCGCCCCGTTCTGTCCGTGGTCGCCCTGGAAGCCGAATGGATGCTCGTACCATCATTCTGTTTCCAAGGCGGCCACGGGCCTACGAAATGATCCGTTTTCCTCCGTCCCCAAGGGGTCGCGTGATCCGAAGGGGACGGAGGAAAACGGATCACAAACAGCGGCGGCGCGTCTGGCCGAACGAGTCCCCATACCCTCGTT
>JAXKGF010000056.1:0-5742 GCA_036550515.1 Collinsella sp. | reverse complement strand
ACTTCTCAAAACAAAGCAGGCACCCCGGCCCTCGTAGGATAGATAAGAGGGGGAGTGGATGAGCTTTACGAGCGTGGCGTTGCAGATGGTGACGGTCTCTTTGCCGATCCTGTTGGGGTGGTGTATCTCCAAGCTGGGATTTATGAAGGCTGAGTTTGAGCGCGAGCTTTCGCGTCTGCTGCTTCAGGTGGCGTTGCCGTGCTTGGTGCTTTCGTCGGCGCTGGGTGACGATGTGCAGCTGCCGAGCGTTGCCGATACGTTTTCGCTCATGGGTTTGTCTATTGTCATGTATGTGGTGGCGATCGTAATCGCGTTTGCCGTTACCGCTGTCCTTCGTGTGCCTAAGGGAACCGAGTGTTCGTATCGCTTTGCCGTGCTCTTTGGAAATGCCGGTTTTATCGGGTTTCCGGTTGTTCAGGCGGTGCTTGGCAAGCAGGCGCTGCTCTATGCTTCGATTGCGCTCATCCCCCTCAACATATTTATGTTTACCGTCGGTGTCATGCTCTTTAGTGGCACACGAGGCGGCCTGAAGAAGCAACTGCGAAACCTTGCCGCTTGCTGCAAAAACCCCGGCCTTATCGCGAGCCTTGTTGTGCTCGTGATCGTGTTGACGGGTTGGACCGATTGGGGCGTGCTGGGCGATTCGATTTCCATCGTGGGCACCATGACCACCCCGGCGGCGCTGCTGCTCATGGGGTCGTCCATCGCCAAGTATCATCCGCTGGAGATGCTCACCAACTGGCGAGCCTATGTCGCCGTGGCATTCCGTCTGGTTATCGTGCCCGTGGCGTGCCTTGCCGTGGCTCGCGTTTGGCCGGGCATGACGCCCATGTTTATCACGACACTCGTGCTCGAGATGGCAATGCCGGTAGGCAGCAACGGCACGCTGTACTGTCTCCAATACGGCAAGGACGCCCGCCCCATGATGCAGTGCACCTTCCTGTCGATCCTCTGTTCCATCCTGACCATCCCCCTAGTAGCCACCCTGTGCGGGTAGGCATTCGGGACGGGGTGGCATGCGGGACGGCCTCGCGCTGGGGCCGCCTCCGGGCGGGTTACCTTGCTCCGGGAAGTGGGCTTCGCGAACTTCCCGGAGCAAGGTAACCCGCCCGGAGGCGGCCCTCTCGACCGTTTCGATCTGCGGGGGCTGATTCTTTTTTATGTAATAGGGACTTTGCTGATACCGCCTTGTGGACCGCGCATCCAACTATGGTCAGCCAGGATTACATTGCCGGGGCCGGGGTGGTTGGTATAGGTTTTGGAAGTTCGCGAAGCCCACTTCCAAAACCTATACCAACCACCCCGGCCCTCGCCTGTAAACTCTTCCGCTGGGCGAGCCTTAGGCGCCGCGCACCGATAGGGTAAGGCAGCGGCTTGAAATTGGTGCTATATTCAGCTTGAGTTGTTTAATGCTAGTACGGGAGGCTGATATGGGGCTGTTCAAGAAGAAAAACCCGCAGGATGCCTTTGATCCCGATGTGTTTACCATCACGGATACGATTTTGGACCCGCCGCGGTTTACATTTTTGCCGGCCATCTACCAGGATGCCACGCGCCGCAAGTGGGCCGTGCATCAGCGCGGCGGCGAGCCGAAGATTTTTGACTATGCGGACGTGTTGCAGTGCGAAGTGGCCGAGGCGGGCGATCCGGAGGCCGAAGAAGCGGTCTCTAAACAGGAATTTGCCCAGCGTATCCTGGCAAATCCTGCCAAGGCAGCAAAAATAAATGCTGCCAAGCGTAATATGTGTCTTGGTATGGGCGTTGTTGTGGCGGTTCAGACGGGAAAAGACGAGGTTTCCAAATTAGAGATTCCCGTTATGACCGACGAAGTCAAACGCGATTCAAGTCTATATAAGTCGTATCGGAATGTCGCCGAGAAGATCAAGGCAGAATTTGATGCCATGGGAGGGCTGGCCTAATTTTGGCGGCATACGTTTCTGAATGAGGAGTCTGTGCAATGGCAGGAGAATCTTATGCAATTCCCCCCAAAGATCATGCTGTTGAGGGAATTCTTTGGTATATCCAGCACCATCAGCTTGCCGGCGGCGATCGCCTGCCGGCCGAGCGCGTGCTGTGCGAAGAGATTGGCGTTTCGCGTACGGCGTTGCGTGCCGGTATCACGCGGCTTATCTCGTGTGGAACGCTCGAGAGCCGTCGCGGATCGGGCACGTATGTGTGTCCTCCCAAGCCGCTGAACATCTTCCAGGAAACGTATAACTTTTCCGATGCTGTGCGGACTGCCGGCCTGCACCCCTCTTCTCGTCTGGTTTCCACCGGGACCATCGAGGCGGATGAGGCGCTTGCCGACAAGCTTGGGGTGGCTGTAGGCGCTCCCTTGCTCCGCATGCAGCGCGTTCGACTTATTGAGGGCGAGCCGGCGTCAATCGAGACCGCTCACGTTAACCTGTCCCTGTGCCCATCGCTTCCCGAGCACGATTTTGAGTGTGAGAGCCTTTACGATGTCTTGCTCAAAGAAGGTGGCGTGCGCGTTGAGCATGGACGTGAGCATATCTCCATCTCGCGTTTGAACGTCGAAGAGGCCGAGCTGCTCCAGCAAGAAGAGGGAACGCCGGTGTTCTATGAGAGCTCGATCGAATTTGATAAGGACATGCGTTTTGTGGAGCATTGCAAATCGGTGATTTTGCCCACAAAGTTCCGCTTTGCCGATAACGGCGAAGAGAACGGCATGAGGAGCGTGGCAGGTGAACAATGGCTGAAACAGTAGATGCCACCCCGGTTTATATGCGCATTCGACGCTGCATCGAGGAACGTATCGAGCGCGGTGCATATCCCACGGGTTCCATGATTCCGTCCGAAAAAGACCTCGCCGAGGAATTTGGTACGACACGCTTGACCATCCGAAGCGCTGTCGATGAGCTGGTTCGACGCGGGCAGATTCGCCGTGTTCGGGGAAAAGGTGCCTTTGTGGCGCAGAAAGTACCTGCTTTTTTTGAACGCACGGTCGGTTTCCGTGAATCGGTCCGTGCTTCTGGCGGCGAGCCGTCCGTCCGTATTCTCGAGCGTTCCAAGCGTTATGCGGGGCCATATTACGCCGACCTGTTTGGCATCGCCGAGGACGACCTGCTCTATTCCGTTCGACGCCTGAACTGCATAAACGGTAGCCCCGTATCGATTGAGACGGCGCTGATTCCCTGCCTGCTGTTCCCAACCATCGAAGATATTGACGTGTCGGTCTTCAGTTTGTACGAGACCTATGAGATGCTGGGCCGAAAGCCAGTCATGGCACAGGAAAAGCTCGATATCGAGGCACTGGGCGCACGAGATGCCGGCCTCCTTGGACTGGAACAGGGCGATCTTGTTTTGCTTTTGGAATGCGTGAGCTATGACGCGAGCGGTCAGGCTATCGAGTATGTAAAGTCCTTCAATCGTGGCGATACGGGCGGCTACACCTATACGTACTAGCTGGTATTTTGTGAATAACGGCTGGGAAACTAACCAGTTTTGATCGTTGGGTCAGCTGTATATACAACCTTACATGGCTCAAAATCGACCGTTCGCCGAAGGGGATAAATTAATCGACAAAGAGGTATCAAAAAGCCGTAACCTGTAACTGTGATTGGTATCAAATACTAATGATTTGTTACGAGGTGAGACGATGAAGATGCTCGATTACGTTCAGCTTGCCCATGTGCGTATGGGAGAGAACCTCGAGCGTTCGTCTGAGCTGGTAGCGCAGCTCGTTGATATTTTCCAGTCCGGTTCTTTTGACGCGCTGCGCATCGTTGCTTCGGGTTCGTCGCGCCATGCTGCGGATTGCGCCCGCGATTACCTGCAAGATGCGCTGCAGATGCAGGTGTCCGTTGTGACGCCCGAGGCCTTCGTCGATTTTGAACACACCTATCCACAGCATGCGCTTAACATTGCCGTCTCGCAGAGCGGCTATTCAACCAATACGATTGCGGCGCTCGATTACATGCGCGCACACGATATGGCTGCAGTTGCGCTCACGGCAAACGTCGAGGCACCCATCAAGGAACACGCTGACATCGTTCTTGACTACGGTGTGGGCGTCGAGTCGGTGGACTTTGTGACTCTGGGCGTCGAGGTTCTCGTTGAGTACCTGGTGCTCTTTGGTATTTACGGCGGTCAGGCGCGCGGAACGATTGACGCCAAGGGCGTTGCTCAGCGTCTTGATGACCTGCGCGAGGCTATCCAGGCTAATGCCGTGATGTGCAAGACCGCCGAGGCATATGTCCAAGATCACATGCTCGAGCTTTCTGAGCACATGCCCGCCATGGTCGTCGGCAACGGCCCCAACTATGGTGTTGCCGAGGAGGCAGCGCTCAAGCTGAGCGAGACCATCAAGATTCCTGCCATGCATCACGAAGGCGAGGAGTTCGTCCACGGTCCCGAAATGCAGATCGTTCCGGGCTATCTGGTGTTTATCGTCGACGATCCGCAGGGGTCGGAGCGTCTTGCGAATATCGCCGATGCGCTATCGAACGTTACGGCAAAAACGGTGCTGCTCACGGCCCATCCCAAGGGTAGGGCTCACGAGGTTGCGGTGCCTCAGGTGGCTCCGCTGCTCAGCGCAATTCCCAATCTTGTGTTCTTCCAGACGATTGCGGCCATGATCGCCGAGCGTCTGAAGTCATGGAACGTGCACCCGTATCTCGATGCCGTCTCCAAGCAAATGGAGGTCAAGGCAGAGGGCTACGAAGAGTCAGTCAATGCGCTTAAGGCCAAAGCGGCTGAGTGTTACGGAATGTAAGCGGGTTTTGATGCCCGTTGGCATGGGGGATGTGGAAACAACCCCAGAAAGGAGAGACAAATGAAGGAAACCGAGAAGATCGAGATCATGCATTTCGACCAGGAGGGCTATCTCGAGGACGGCAAGGCGCTCTACGAGACCGGCAAGAAGATGACCGCGCTCGCCGACAAGGTCGCCGACGAGGGCTACGACGCCGTGTTCCTGATGGGCGTCGGCGGCACCTGGGACGAGCTCATGCAGCTCGAGTACCTCATGAACAAGTTCGGCGACCGCGACCTCGAGGTCTACCTGATCCACGCCGCCGAGTGGAACGTCATGGGCCACAAGCGCATGACCGAGAAGTCCGTCGTGCTCACCGCCTCCGAGTCCGGCACTACCCCCGAGGTCCTCGAGGCCGTCAAGAAGATGAAGGAAAAGGGCATTCGCGTCTACGCCATGACCAAGCCCGAGGGCCCCATCGGCCAGGCTGTCGGCGCCGAGAACTGCGTCGCCATGGCTTCTGACCATGGTTCGGGCGGCTGCGAGAAGGGCTACTACCTCGCCGACTGCTTCGGCCTGCGCCTGCTCAACCGCCGCGGCTGCTTCCCCAAGTTCGATCTGTTTATCGAGCAGACCAAGGACATCTGGAAGGACATGCTCGATATCCGCAAGCGCTTCGAGCCGCGCGCCGAGGAGCTCGCCAAGAAGTACGCCCTGGCCCCCTACACCATGTTCATCGGCTCCGGCGCCCTGTGGGGCGAGACCATCCTGTTCTCGATGTGCATCCTGGAGGAGATGCAGTGGAAGCGCACCCGCTACATCACCTCGGCCGACTTCTTCCACGGCACCCTCGAGCTCGTGGAGCCCGGCGTCCCGGTCTTCCTGTTCATGGGCGAGGACGAGAACCGCAAGCTCGACGAGCGCGTCCGCGCCTTCCTGACCCGCGGCGTGACCGGCGACACCGACATCAACATCATCGACACCGCCGAGTTCGCGATCCCCGGCCTTGACGACGAGTTCCGCGTCATCGT
>JAXKGF010000055.1:0-2362 GCA_036550515.1 Collinsella sp. | reverse complement strand
GGAGACACAACTCATGGCCCAAAAACTGAGCAACCTCGCAAACAAGTCGAAGGTCAAGTTCGGCAGCCTGTACGGCAGCCCGATCATCTGGATCGTGGCCGATAAGAACCACGCAGGCTACCCCTCCAACAGCGTCACGCTCGTGACCAACCAGATCATCAAGATGCTGTGCTTCGACGCGACAGAGCCGAGCAACGGCAACAGCGACCGCCGCAACTACGGCAACAACCGCTACATCTACTCGAACCTACGCCAGTGGCTCAACAGCCCCGCGGCTGCCGGCCAGTGGTACACCGCGCAGCACTCCGCAGACCAGACGCCGGACTCCTCCCACGTCTGGAACGGCGTCAACCCGTACAGTGGCCTCGCCGGTTTTCTGAACGCCTTCACCGCCAACGAGCGGGCAGCTCTGCTGAACACCACCATCACGGTCGGCAAGAGCTCCACAGACGGCGGCGGGACGGAAACCTGCACGGACAAGATCTTCCCCCTGTCCTGCACTGAGGTCGGCCTGAGCGGCGACCACGTCTGCGGCAGCAAGCTGGCGATCTTCAGCGACAACAACAGCCGCATCGCCACCGTGACGGCCTCCTGCGTCGCCAATTCCAACTATTCCAGCAACCCAGGCTCTGGTGCCGCGTGGTACTACTGGCTGCGGGACGCCTATGCCGGCTCGGCCTACCGCGCCCGCATCGTCCTCTCCGATGGCACTCTGAGCAGGAGCAACGCCTGCGGCGGCTACGACGGCCTGCGCCCCGCTTGTAATCTGTCCTCTGATCTCCTGATCTCCGACTCCGTCGACTCGGATGGATGCTATACAGTGATCTACAATCAGGCGCCCACAGCGCCGTCGTCCATCACTGTCCCGAGCGAAGTGCTCGGCGGCGAGAACCTGAGCATCTCGTGGGCGGCCTCCACCGACCCCGACGGCAACCTCTCCGGCTACGTTCTGGAGCGCAAGGTCGGGAGCGGCACATGGGCGCAGATCTACAAGGGATCCTCGCGCAGCTACACCGACGCCATCACCTACGGATGGACGAGCGTGCAGTACCGCGTCAAGGCATACGACGCCGCCGGCGCGGAGAGTGCGTACACCACCAGCGCCACCCGCACCGTCACCAATAACCGACCGCCCGTCATCAGCGGCACGGATGGCGCCCTCGGCAGCTTCAGCACGGCGGCCCCGTCCTACGAGTACACCGTCACCGACGCAGACGGCCATCAGGTCGACGTCGTGGAGATGCTGGACGGCGTCACGCTGCGCAGCTACACCGTGACCCTCGGCCATACCAACACGCTGACGATCGGCTCCGAGGCGTGGCTGAAGGTCGTGAACGGCAGCCACACCCTGAAGATCGTGGCGACCGACGCCAAGGACGCCAGCGTCACCCGCACGCTGACCTTCACCAAGGCCGTCACGTCCGTCGAGTTCGAGCAGACCCTCGCTATGGAGGCCGACGCCATGCCGACCAAGGCCCTCGTCAACATTCAGGGCAATTTCCCGGCCGGCTGCACGCTTCAGGTCTGGATCTGCAACAACGGCAACGACGCGAGCCCGACGTGGGAGGACATCACGCAGAAGGTCAGAGCCGGCCAGAAGCACTACTTCACAAACAAGACCAAGACGGCCGCAGCGTGGGGCGTCAAGGTTAAGGCCAAGCTGCTCCGCGGCTCTGCTACGGAGACCTGCTACATCCAGTCGATCGGAGGTAACTTTGCATGATTAAGCACAGAGCTGACAGCATCAAAGAGCTGAACGAGAAACAGGCCGCAGAGGCCAAGAAGGACAAAACCATCGCCGAGCAGGCTGACACCATCGAGCTGCTGAAAGGCTGCATCATGGAGCTGGCCGACGTGGTCTACGGCGACGGAGGGGAGGTAACAGCATGAGCAAGATCGTCGAGCTGTACGTCAGGGAGCTGACCCGCGAAGGCTCCACCATGACCATCAACGACGTCCCGAAGAAGCTGCGCAAGCAGGTCGAGGACGCCATCGCTGCCATCGAGGCAGCCGCAAACGCTGGCACCGCGAAGGAAGGGGCGAGCGAATGATCGCCCGGGCCCTCGCGTGGCTATTATTAAAAATTGCAGGAAAGGAGGAGCGTGAAATGCTGGTACGTCTGTATGCAGGCGAGATCATCATGGGCCGCATCACCGAGGACAACGTCCCCGCGAAGCTGAAGGCCCGCGTGCACAAGTATCTCGTCGACATGGGCTACTTCGACGACGTCGAGGAGTAAGCCCAACAACAAGGAGGGCCGCGTCCTGCGGCCCTCCGGCTTTTATGAGGTGACACAATGATCGAAATCAACATCGGCGCGCTCGTCGTCCTTCTCGGGATCCCGACGGCCGCGACCGGCTTC
>JAXKGF010000054.1:0-8143 GCA_036550515.1 Collinsella sp. | reverse complement strand
CTTCCATTCGTCACCTTCATTACTCCAACGACGAATTCTAGGCGGTGGCCCCTCCCTTTCAAGAACGAGAAGAGGCGGGGCATGCCCCGCCTCTTACACCACAACTCTGCGCGCTACCTCCAGATGGGTCGAGTCATGAGGACTATCTACCTTTTGAAAGATTTTTGGCACCAAAATCTTATCCCGCGATGCTGAATACTCGCAAAAATGCACGCTCCGGAGGGCACTACCCTGTTACGGCTAGAAATCCATGCGCCATTTTATGCAATTAGTTGACGTATTTATGCAAGATGACTTACGCGCGCATGCCATCGGGGTGGACGTTCGTCTCGGCATTGCGTTGACCATCCTGCCCATAGTGTCTTTTACAGGCGGCTGCGGTCCTGTTTGGGATCGCGGCCGTTTTGTTGTGGGTCAAATATGAACGTTGTGTTAATGAGTCGGTGGACGGTGGAGTTTTTCGGTGAGCGGCGTATCCTTCCAACGGTTTATCTAGTGTGTCAGTTGAAAGGAAGAGGGCGCTCGTCATTGTTTGAATGTGAACTGCCGTTTGACCACAAGACGTTGCATCTGGAGCTCGAGGATAAGAACTTCGCGGGTGTGATGGAAGGTCATCAAAACGAGTTTAAGACTACAAAATCGCAGGAAGAGCTGGTAGAGGAGTCGCTTGCCAACCCTTATGGCTCGCCTTCGCTCGAGGAGCTTTGTGCTGGCAAGAAGGATATCGTCATCATTAGCTCCGACCATACGCGCCCCGTTCCCTCGCGTGTGACGATGCCTATTCTGCTGCATCACATCCACTCCGCTGCGCCTGAGGCGCGCGTTCGCATTCTGGTTGCTACGGGTATGCATCGTCCGTCGACGCACGAGGAGCTCGTCAACAAGTACGGCGAGGAGATCGTTGCCAACGAGGAAATCGTTATGCACGTCGCGACTGACGACAGCATGATGAAAAAGATCGGCACCCTGCCTTCTGGCGGCGAGTGCATCATCAACAAGATTGCCGTCGATTGCGATCTGCTGCTTGCCGAGGGCTTTATTGAGCCGCACTTCTTTGCTGGTTTCTCTGGTAGCCGCAAGTCCGTCCTGCCTGGCATCGCCAGCTACAAGACCATCATGTACAACCACAACGGTCAGTTTGTGAACGATTTCCATTCGCGTGCTGGCAACCTGTGCCACAACCACGTGAGCGAGGACATGTTTGCCGCTGCCGAGATGGCTCACCTTGCCTTTGTGCTGAACGTGGTGCTCAACGGTAAGCACGAGGTCATCGGCTCCTTTGCCGGCGACATTCACAAGGCACACGAGGCTGGCTGCGAGTTCGTGAAGAGCCTTGCCGGCGTTGAGCCCGTCGAGTGCGAGATCGCCATCACCACCAACGGCGGCTACCCGCTCGACCAGAACATCTACCAGGCCGTGAAGGGCATGTGCTCTGCCGAGGCCACGCTTCCCGAGGGCGGTGTGATCATCGACGTTGCCGGTTGTGCCGACGGTCACGGTGGCGAGGGCTTCTATCACAACATCGCCGACAACGATCCGGCAGAGTTTGAGCGCGCCTGCATCGACCGTCCTAAGGACGAGACCCTGCCCGACCAGTGGACGAGCCAGATCTTTGCCCGCATCCTGGCGCATCACCCTGTGATCATGGTCACCGACCTGTGCGATCACCAGATGCTCAAGGATATGCACATGACGCCGGTCAACACTATCGAGGAGGCGCTCAAGCTCGCCTTTGAGATGAAGGGTGCCGATGCCAAGGTGGCCGTCATTCCCGATGGCCTGGGCGTTGTCGTCGCACAGCACTAGTGCGTGGCCTAAACGAATCGTTTATAACCGACAAGAAAGATAAGGTTTTATGCTTACCAAACTCATCTGCGAATTCGGCGCAACGGCCCTCATGATCATCTTTGGCGTGGGCGTGCACTGCGATACCGTGCTCAAGGGCACCAAGTATCAGGGTTCCGGCCATATGTTTGCCATCACCACCTGGTCCTTTGGCATCTCGGTCTGCCTGTTTGTCTTTGGCGGCGCCGTGTGCATGAACCCGGCCATGGTGCTTGCCCAGTGCATCGTAGGCCTGGTGCCGTGGAGCAGCTGCATCCCCTTCATGATTGCCGATATGCTCGGCGGCTTTGTGGGCGCCGTAATCGCTTGGCTTATGTATGCCGATGAGTTCAAGGCTTCCGAGGGCGTCGTCGACCCCGTTGCCCAGCGCAACATCTTCTCGACCAACCCCACCACCGAGGGCACCAACTATGCCCGCAACTTCTTCTGCGAGGCTATCTGCACCTTCGTGTTCATCAGCGCCATCCTTGCTGCTGCTAGCCGCGCTGGCGAGAACGTTTTGATGCTCGCTATCTGCGTCGGTCTGATCGTTTGGGCCGTTGGTATGGGCATGGGCGGCATCACCGGCTTCGCCATGAACCAGGCCCGTGACCTTGGTCCTCGCATGGCCTATCAGGTGCTGCCGATCAAGAACAAGGCCGACAACAACTGGAAGTACGGCCTGCTCGTTCCTGGCATCGCTCCGTTTGTCGGTGCCGCTCTGGCTGCGCTGTTTGTGCACGGTTTCTTGGGCATGTTCTAGTCCAAGGCTACATAGTTGTCCGCCGGCCGCATGGGGTAACTTCCCAGCGCGTCCTCGGACATGCAAAAAGGCTCGATGCGCATTTCGTGCGGCGAGCCTTTTTGCGTCCTGCGGAATGCGCTGGGAAGTTACCCCATGCGGCCAGCTGCGGGATCTTGGTCGCGTTGGAACAAGCAACCCAACATATATCTGAATTTGGATGTGAGGGGCGTTTTGCTGTTGGGGGCGTTGAGATGAGCGCGATACTTTGGGAAGGGATGACGCCTTAGGAGGAGGCGTCTATCTGAAGAGGGGTTTTATGGCTGAGAGGTAGTCTTTGGCTACTTCGGCCTTATCTGCTTGGAAGTTGTGCCAGGCCCACCATTGGACCATTCCTACGAAGCTTGAGGCTATGTGGTGTAGTAGGAAGCTGCGGTCCATGGTGGCGGCGGGGCCGTTTGGGTCGGTAGGGACGGTTTCGGCTGCGCGCGTCATGATGGTCTTGCGGAGACAGTCGGCGAAGACGCGTGAGCCGGCGCCGGCTACCAGCGCTCGGACGCCCTGGCGACGTTCCCATAGATTGTTGAGAATATGCTCGACCTGCACGAGTGGGTCGTCGAGGGGCGTACCGTCATCGTCGAGGGCATGGGTGCAGATATCGCACACGAGCTCAGCGAGCAGGTCATCTTTGCTCTTGAAGAGGCCGTAGAACGTGGCCCGACCCACATGGGCGCGAGCGATGATGTCGCCGACGGTGATCTTGCCGTAGTCCTCTTCGCGCAGCAGTTCGGAGAACGCCGTAACGATGGCAGCGCGGCTTTTTGCCTTGCGGGCATCCATGGCTATGCGTCCGCGTGAACGAGCAGGCAGCGGAGCGTACCGGAGCAACCTTCGTAGGGGCGTTTGCCGGCGCCGTAGCCGACGGCTTCGATGCGGTAGCGTGAGGGCAGTTGGTCGGACGTGCGCAGTGCGGTGACGATGGCGGCGCCCGTCGGCGTCACGAGCTCGCCGGCGACCGGTGCAGGCGTGAGGGCGATATTGCCCGCCTGGCACAGGTTGACGACAGCGGGGACGGGAATGGGCATGAGGCCGTGGGCACAGTGGATGGTGCCGTGACCCTCGGAGAGCGACTCGACCACGATGTCCTCAATACCAAGGTCGTCGAGGCAGATGGCGACAGAGCAGACGTCGACGATGGAGTCGACGGCGCCCACCTCGTGAAACAGGACGGTGTCGGGCGTTTTGCCGTGAGCCTTTGCCTCGGCATCGGCGAGTACGGAAAAAATGGCGAGGGCACGACGCTTGGCACCATCGCTTAGCTGCGAGCCATCGATGATGGCGGTGACGTCCGCCAAAGAACGGTGGTGATGGTGGTGGGCGTGATGATGGCCCTCGTGGCCATGACCGTGGGCCTCATGGTCGTGGTTGTGTGTGTGCTCGTGTTCGTGCTCGCCATGATCATGATGGTGATGCTCATGCTCGTGCATGTGCTCGGTGCCCGCTTCGTTGCCGTAGAGCCAGGCCATATCGTGATCATGGTTCTCGAGCTCCTCTGCCAGCTGAACGTCAAAGTCGCAGGCGTCGATGCCATGCTTGTTTACGCGTGTAACGGCAATCTCAAAGCCGTCGACCGGCAGCGTGGCGAGCTGTTCGCGCAGGTGTTCCTCGCTGGCGCCCAGGTCGAGCAGGGCCGCGACGGTCATATCGCCGCTGATGCCCGAGGTGCCGTCGATGATAAGCGTGTGCTGATGGTTAGACATGAAATGCTCCTTAACGGGCGCGAGGTGTGCCGGCGCCCAGATGATTGATAAGACTTGCCTGGTAGG
Organism: Collinsella sp.; assembly: GCA_036550515.1. Lineage (GTDB taxonomy): Bacteria > Actinomycetota > Coriobacteriia > Coriobacteriales > Coriobacteriaceae > Collinsella. The sequence continues at coordinate 3,751 of JAXKGF010000054.1, read as the reverse complement.
CGGCACCAAAGCCGTTGTCGATATTGACGACCGAAACGCCGCTGGCGCAGGAGTTGAGCATGGCGAGCAGCGCGGCTACGCCACCAAAGCTCGCGCCGTAGCCCACGCTGGTGGGAACGGCGATGACCGGACAGCTCGCCAGGCCGCCGACAACGCTCGCCAGCGCGCCTTCCATGCCGGCGATGGCGATGACCACCTGTGCCTGGGCAAGTTCCTCGGCATGCGCGAGCAGACGGTGCAGGCCGGCGACGCCTACGTCGTAGAGGCGGTCGACCTCGTTGCCATAGAACTCGGCCGTCAACGCGGCTTCTTCGGCGACGGGCAAGTCGCTCGTGCCGGCGCAGGCGACGACGATGCGTCCGTTGCCGGTGGGGGAGGGCTTGCCGCCCACGAGGGCGAGCTGCGCGTCCGGGACATATCCCAGGTCGATGTCGTTGTCGAGGAGCTCCGAGGTGCGGGCTGCCTTTTTGGCATCCAGGCGCGTGACCAGGATGCGCTCCTGACCGGCATCGCGCAGTGCTTTGATAATGGCGGCAATCTGCTCGGCGGTTTTACCGGCACCGTAGACAACCTCGCCGGCTCCCTGGCGCACCCCGCGCGAAAGATCGAGCTGCGCAAAACCCAGATCGGCGGTTGGTGCCGTCTGGATGCGCGTGAGGGCGTCTGCCGGGGCGACTGCTCCGCCGGCAACATCGCTCAGCAACTGCTCAAGATCTCGCTTATCCATATATGTTCCCTTCGACGGCGCAAAGTCTAGCACTCAAAGGGTATGTTTCCGAACACTAAGACAAAATTGTTCGGAAACTATAGGACAGACTGATTCTATTGTTAGAAGGATCGACTAGTCGCGCAGGATGATATCCATGGCGAGTGTCAGGTTGCGTTCGTCGATGGCAAACGGGGCGGCTTCGCGCGTCTTGGGCTTGGCGCAAAACGCGATGCCCGTGCCCGCGGCCTGAATCATGGGGATGTCATTGGCGCCGTCGCCGATCGCGACGGTGTGGGCCATGTCGACACCGCACTCAACCGCCCAATCCAGCAGCTGAATGAGCTTGGATTCCTTGGTCACAATGTCTGCCGCCAGCTTACCCGTGAGCTTGCCGTCCACGACTTCCAGACGGTTGGCCAGGCAAAAATCGATGCCCGCGGCGGCCACGATCTTGTCGGCGACCTCGTGGAAGCCGCCGCTCACCACGCCGACCTTCCAGCCCTTGCTGTGCGCCGAGCGCATAAGCTCCAGCGCGCCGGGAGTAAACGTCACGCGCTCAAAGGTGCGCTCGAACACGCTCTCATCCAAGCCGGCAAGCAGCCCCACGCGCTCCTCGAGCGCCTGCTTAAAGTCAAGCTCGCCGCGCATGGCGCGTTCGGTGATCTGTGCAACTTGCTCTCCCACGCCGGCTTCCTCGCCCAACAGGTCGATGACTTCCTGGTTGATGAGCGTGGAGTCGATATCCATAACGATGAGGCGTGCAGTCATGGCGGGCCTTTCCGAGTGCAGTTGTATTGGGGCACATTGTCGCACGCGGCGCGCCTGGGCGACGGTCAGGCCGCGTCAATTGTTTCGTCTCCGTCAAGTCTTTGGGCAGGAGCTACTTTTCCGCGGCACATCGACACAGGTGCGATAAGATAGAACGCCATGTCTGGCTGCGCGGTTTACGCAGGCTGGGCAAATCTGTACGACGCCGCCCGGAACGACACGGGGCGGCACAGATCCATAAAGGAGGATCACTGGTATGAGCCAGACCCGTCCCATCGACGAGCATTCCATGCACACCCGTACCTGCGGCGAGCTTCGCCGCGAGAACGTGGGCGAAGAGGTCACCCTCACCGGTTGGGTGAGCCGTCGCCGCGACCACGGCGGCCTTATCTTCTGCGATCTTCGCGACCGCGAGGGCATCACGCAGCTCACCTTCGACCCCGAGCACTCCGACGGCGACGCCTTTAAGATCGCCGAGACCATGCGTCCCGAGTGGCCCATCAAGATCCACGGCGTCGTGCGCTCCCGTGGCGAGGAGACCACCAACACCAAGCTCGCGACCGGCGAGATCGAGGTCCTGACCGACCACGCCGAGGTGCTCAACACGTCCGTCACCCCGCCGTTCCAGATCGAGGACGGCATCGAGACCAGCGAGGACACCCGCCTGCGCTATCGCTATCTGGACCTCCGCCGTCCCGAGATGATGGCCAACCTCAAGCTGCGCTCCGACTTTACCTTTGCCATTCGCGAGGCACTGCACAACCGTGAGTTCATGGAGGTCGAGACGCCCTCCCTGTTCAAGTCCACGCCCGAGGGCGCCCGCGACTTCATCGTTCCCAGCCGCATCCAGCCGGGCAACTTCTACGCCCTGCCGCAGTCCCCGCAGCTTCTGAAGCAGCTGCTCATGGTCGGTGGCGTTGAGCGCTACTACCAGGTTGCCAAGTGCTTCCGCGACGAGGACCTGCGTGCCGACCGTCAGCCCGAGTTCACCCAGGTCGATATCGAGATGTCCTTCGTGGACCAGAACGATGTCATGAGCGCGCTCGAAGAGGTTCTTGCCGATGCCTTCGGTCGCATGGGTGTCGAGATGCCCACGCCGCTGCGTCGCATGAACTACTGGGATGCCATGGACACCTATGGCTCCGACAAGCCCGATACCCGCTATGGCATGCACCTGGTCGACCTGACCGACATCTTTGCCAACTCCAAGTTCAAGGTCTTTGCGACCGCCGCAAATGAGGAGGGCTCTGTCGTCAAGGCCATCAACGCCAAGGGCGCCGGTGCCTGGGCACGTGCCAAGATCGATAAGCTCGCCGGCGTGGCCTCCACGTTTGGCGCCAAGGGCCTGGCCTGGATCGCCTTCCGCGAGGACGGCTCCATCAACAGCCCCATCGTCAAGTTCTTCTCGGACGAGGAGATGGCCGCTCTGCGCGAGCGCATGGACGTCGAGCCCGGCGACCTTGTGATGTTCGCCGCCGGCCCGCGCCTGCTCTCTGATGAGATCCTGGGCGGTATGCGTTCGCACATGGCCAATGCGCTTGAGATCAAGCGCGAGGGTCACGACTTCCTGTGGGTCGTCAACTTCCCGCTGTTCCATTGGGACGAGGATCGCAAGGCCTATGCTGCCGAGCACCAGCCCTTTACCCTGCCGACCGAGACCGACATCGCCAAGATCGAGGCCGATCCCCTGGCAGCCGGTTCGTGCACCTACGACTTTGTCATGGACGGCTTTGAGGCCGGCGGTGGCGGTATGCGTATCCACAACGCCGAGATGCAGATGTCCATGCTCAAGCTCCTGGGCTTTACCGAGGAGCGCGCCGAGTCTCAGTTCGGCTTCCTCATGGAGGCCCTCAAGTTTGGTGCGCCCCCGATGGGCGGTTTCGCTCTGGGTCTGGACCGCGTGTGCATGCTGCTCACCGGTTCCGACTCCATCCGTGACGTTATGGCGTTCCCCAAGACGGCCAGTGGCTCCGACCTCATGTCGGGCGCCCCGAGTGCCGTTAGCGGCGCCCAGCTCAAGGACGTCAGCCTGCGCCTGATGTAGGCGAGCGGCTACATATTGCCCGCAACGAGGGAAGGACGTGCGCCTTCCCTCGTTTTTTTATACACCGAGATTGTGAGGGCATGGGATGACCGGGCGTCGCGGGGTCGCGCGCGCAGACGTGGTGTAAGAGTGTCCTGAGGTCCGTCGCTGCAAGTCCCGATGTTACTCCTTCTTGAGACCGCGCTTCTCGACTATCTCGTCCACTATCTCCCTGGCGCGCCGCCCGAGCG
>JAXKGF010000005.1:0-1820 GCA_036550515.1 Collinsella sp. | reverse complement strand
ATTGTAGCCGATGCCTTGTTCATGATTGTTCTTCCAATAGCAGGCGGTCACGGTGGTGTAGTTATTTCCCAAAAAGCCGCCGATATGTACTTTGCCGGTGCTACTACCCGTACTGGTTACGTTGCCCGTGGCATAGCAGGCAAGGAGGCTGATTCCTGCGTTCATTCCCACCAGACTGCCGCCAGCGATATTCTTTTTGGGGTTTATTTCTATGATCACGTTGCCCGTGGCATAGCAAGCGGTCAGGGTGGCACTCGAATTCGTCTGACCTGCCACGCCGCCGACATCGACCATACCCTTCACTGTGGCAGAGGAACTGCATCCGGTGATGGAACCGCCTATTTGAACACCCACCACACCGCCGACATACACCGTGCCGCTGACGCTGCCCGACACCGAGCAGTTTTCAATGGTGCCCCAGCTAGATCCTACCACGCCGCCAATACTGCCGCCATATATTTGATTGCATGTTATCTGTACGCCCTCCATCACCACGTTCTTCACCGTACCAGCTCTATTGAGCCAGCCGAACAGACCCGCATATTCGTCATTTGTCGTAAAGGTCAGCCCCGTAATGGTATGGCCGCCACCGTCGAAGGTGCCTTTGTATGAGTTGTCGTAGTCTGTGCCTATCGGTGTCCAGTCTTTGCCTGTGAGGTCAATGTCTGTGTCGAGGGTAATGTTAATGTCGCTCTTACCTCCGTTCACTAATTCGGCTATATTCATCAGGCCATCGGCGGAGGTCACGGTGTAGCTGCCGTCGCTCTCTATGCTATAGCCCAGGTCTTTTGCCGCAGCGAGGGAGACGATGTAGGTATATTCACCGCCCGCCTGCCAGTCGGTAGCATTCTTCATCTTATAAACGAAGGTCTTGCCGTTGGTGAAGGTGCAGGTAATGAAGGCCGTGCCAGCTGCCACACTTTGCGGGGCTACGATGGCGGTGTAGGTGTTGCTACCCTTGTCATACGGGACGATTATATCCGGGTTGTCGCCTTCGGTGGAGAGGCCCGTCAGCTGCACGGATGCCAGCCCCTCGGTGTAGTCCGTCAGAACGATAGTTACCCGCGCCGTGCGGTGGGTGAAGCGAAGCGTGGGGCTACCGTAGGTCACCGTCTGCCCGTCGGCTACGATGAGGTCGCTGCCCTCAAAGTCTTTCCGGGTACTTTGGTTGGCTTTTACCTTCACAGCAGAAGGGGTTGTCTCGCCAGCGGTGTAGGGCCACCACGCTGTGACGGTGATGTCTTTGCGGTTGGTCCAGTAGTGCGGGTCGGTGGAGGTCAGCGTGGCGCTGGTGGGGTCGGCGGTGGTGAGCGTCACGTCGTATGCCTTCACCGTGCCGTCCATCAGGACTGCCACGCTCTGCACACCCTCCCAATTGCCGTCCGCTGGGGCACGGGTGCCGACGGTGGCTGTCGCGACGGGATTCAGCCCCGTGGCAGTGAAGACGATGGGTGTGCCTTCCGCCCCTTCCGGCAGGAAGCCCGCTTCGTCCTGTGTGCAGGCGCCCAATAAGAGGGCGAGCGCTGCAAGTGCAAAAAATCTTATCCTCATAATATCTGTTATTTTATTACTCTGGTTCTTTCCGTTGTGGGCGGAACTTTTCCGCCCGACGGTTTACTGCTTCCTCAAGGTAGGCAATGCTCCTTTAAGTTCGTAACGCCACTCTGAGCCTGCGTTCTGCAAGGCGGTGTTCATGGCATCAACGGCGTTCTTCCAGGTTACGCTGGTGCCGTCCACCTTCGTGGCTTCGGTGCTTCTCCTATTGTAGCCGATACCTTGTTCATGATTGTTCTTCCAATAGCAGGCGGTCACGGTAGTGT
>JAXKGF010000053.1:0-7979 GCA_036550515.1 Collinsella sp. | reverse complement strand
AGGGGATGTAGGAATGCGATAGGAAAGTCATAGATGCGGGCGTGTTGGCTAAAATGGGTCGGCCGGGATTGGTCAATCTCGGCCGACTATATTTGGCTAAAATAATCCGACGCTAACAGCGCCGCTCGTTGCGGCAAACCTTGTTCTTTGGATCTCGCCGACGTCGTACACGACCGAGTCGATGCGCTACCTGCTGCCACTGTTGTTCTGGCTGCCCGTGAGTGCGGCGATGACTTTTGCCAGCGTTGCATCGACCGAATAAAGCGGGCCCGCGTGCAGCTACGCACGCGGGCCCGCTCTCGTCATGCGGTTAGTTGCGCTTGAGGTGGACGACCGTTTCGCAGTGGAAGGTTTGCGGGAACAGGTCGACCGGTGTGATCTTGACGGGAGAGAAGGTGCCCTCCTCGACAAAGCGTTTGAGGTCGCGTGCCAGGGTGGCAGGGTCGCAGCTCACGTAGGCGACATCACGGGCGCTCGTGCTGGCGATAAGGTCGATCGCCTCGGGCGCGAGGCCCGCGCGTGGCGGATCGACTACTAGGACATCGGCGTCCTGATCGGGGAACTCGCGCACCGCGTCGCCGCCGATGACGTCGACGTTATCGAGCTTGTTGATCTCGAGGTTACGGCGTAGATCGCGCACGGCCGGGCCATAGGCTTCGACGGCGGCGACAAAATCGCAGCGGCGGGCGAGCGGTAGGGTAAAGGTGCCGGCACCGCAGTACAGGTCCACGGCTAGCTCGTCTTCCTGCGGGTCGAGGGCGTCCATAACGAGCTCAATCAGAATCTCGGCGCCCTTGGTATTGACCTGGAAAAACGACGGGGCAGATAAGCGCATCTGGCCTTCGGCGATACTCTCGGTCCACGAGCCCTCGCCGGCGAGCATCTCGACTTTGGAGACACGGCGGGCTTTCTTTTCGCCCTTGCTCATCACACGCACCACGCTCGTGGGATGAGCGGCGTCCGCCAGCACGCGGGAGACCTGCGAGCGCGGGAAGGAACCCGTGGGCGTCCAGAGTGCGACCTCGAGCGCCTTGGTGCGACGCGAGGCACGAATGCCCACGCGCTCAAGGCCCAGATCGTGGCTGCCGCTCAGATAGTTGAGCGCGCCGACGACCGATTTGAGTGCCTTAGGGAAGCGTTTGTCGAACAACGGACACGAATCGACGGTCACGATTTTGCTGGGATCGACGCCGTGCATGCCAAGGCGCACGCGACCGTTGACGACGGTCGGTTCGAGCTCGATTTTATTGCGGTAGCCCCAGTCGTCCTTGGTATGGCGGATGGGCTGCACCAGCTCATCGACCTGCTCAGGAGCGAACTTGCCGATGCGCTCGAGCGTGGAACGCAGGTTTTGCTCCTTGGCGGCGAGCTGTGTCGTGCGTGAGAGATTGCCCCACGAGCAGCCGCCGCAGATGCCCACGAAGGGGCAGGGAGACTGAATGCGATCGGGGCTTGGCTCCAGAATCTCGGTGGTGCGGGCGCGCATGAACGACTTGCCGTCCTGTACGACCTCGGCCTCGACGGTGTCGCCTGCCACGGCGCCCTGCACAAAGACGGCCTTGCCGTTGTCGGCGTGCGCCAGCCCGTCGGCTCCGTAGGTCATCGATTCGATAGTGAGCTTCATATCCCTGCCTGTCATTCGCGTTGTTGTCCGCACCATGGTAGCAGGGAAAAGCGCCCCGCATCCGAGGCTTTCCTCAAATGCGGGGCGCTTCTACAAACTGCTTCTACAAACGACTATTTCGTCTTGCCGGTAATGAGCGTCTTAAGGCCTAGGCCGATCAGGCCCAGTCCCATGCGCACGCGACCGGGACGATGGCGCTCGATGGCCTTGGTCTTGCCAGTGGGCTTCTCGCGGCGGGCGCTCTTCTCGGGTGCGGGCTTGGTGACCTGCGGCTCGGGCTGAGGTGCAGGTGCAGGCTCGGGCTCAATGACGGTCGCCTGGACCTTCTGAACCTCGGGCGCTTTCTCCACGGCGGGCTCTGCGGCAGCCACGGGTTCATTCACTGGGGGAGCGGCAACCGTTTCCGGTTTGGCAACTGCCCCATGTTCAACCTCGGCCTGAATGGCTTCTTCGGCCACGCGTTCCTTCTCCTGTGCGCGCTGCTGCGCAGCGGACTCGGCGTTGCGATAGGCACGCTCCAGCAGGGCTTCCTGCGAGTTGAAGGGTTTCTCACCCTCTGCACGCTCCACGGGGACCCAGGTACCGTCGCTCGTGAGGCTGCGGGCCTTCACATTGTCGCGCAGCTGCATGCCCATGTACTCATGGACCAGGGCGCGGCAGGTGGGGTCGAGCACGGGGAAGGCGATCTCCACGCGGTGCTCGGTGTTGCGCGTCATCATGTCGGCCGAGCTCAGATAGATCATGTCCGAGTCCACGCCAAAGGCGTAAACGCGCGCATGCTCCAAAAAGCGTCCGACGATAGAACGGACATGCACATTCTCGGTCTTGCCCGGAACGCCCGGCTTGAGGCACGAGATGCCGCGGATGATCATATCCACGCGGACTCCTGCGCACGATGCCTCAGCGATCTTGTCGATGACCTCGCGGTCGGTGAGCGAGTTGAGCTTAAAGAACACACGGGCGGGCTCGCCAACGAGGGCGCGCTTGATCTCGCGATCCAGGCCGCGCATGATGAGCGGCTTCAGGCCGACCGGCGCCACGCCCAGGAAGCGGTAATCGCCGCGAAGGTTGCCCAGCGACAGGTTGCGGAAGAACAAGTTGGCGTCCTCGCCGATGCCGGGATGGGCGGTCATGAGCATAAAGTCGCTGTAGAGTTTGGCCGTCTTCTCGTTAAAGTTGCCGGTGCCCAACAGTGTCAGGCGTGTAAGCGCCATGCCCTCGCGATAGGTGAGCTGGCAGATCTTGGAGTGGCACTTAAAGCCCTCGGAGCCGTAGATGACGGTGCAGCCTGCCTCTTCCAGACGCTCGGCCCACTCGATGTTGTTCTGCTCGTCGAAGCGGGCGCGGAGCTCCATGAGCACCGTGACCTCTTTGCCGTTCTCGGCGGCATCGATCAGCGACTCGCACAGGCGGCTCTGCTTGGCCACGCGGTAGAGCGTGATACGCAGCGAGATGCACTCGGGGTCGCAGGCGGCCTCGTGCACCAGATCCAGGAAGGGGTTCATGGCCTCATAGGGATAAAAGAGCAGCTTGTCGTGCTGAAGCACCTGCTCGCGTATGGAGCGGGTCATATCGATGGTGGGGTTGGGCTGCGGCTTAAACGGCGTAAAGAGCAGCTCGTTGCGTAGATGCTCGGGTATTTTGCCCTCGATGCCAAAGACATAGCCCAGGTTGAGCGGGATATCGCAGGTAAAAACCGAGCGGCGCGAAAGCTCGAGCGCCTTGCGGATGGTCTTGAGCGTTGCCTTCTCGAGCGAGCCCGATACGGCGAGTACCACCGGCTGCAGGCGCAGGCGCTTCTTGAGGATGCGCTTCATGTGCTGGCGGTAATCCTCTTCCTCCTCGACGCCCTCGCCGTCTGGGTCGATATCGGCGTTGCGGGTGACGCGGATCAGCGCGCGATCCAGCGGCCTATAGGAGCCAAAGCAGCTATCCAGGCAGGCGAGAATGACGTCCTCGAGCAAGATGTAGGAATAGGTGCCGGTGGGCGAGGGAATCTCGACCACGCGGTTCATCGATGCGGGGATCTCGATAAGGCCCAGCAGGCTCTCCTCGTCGGTGACGCCGTCTAGGCCACAAGCCAGATAGAGCGCACCGTTGCGCAGGTTGGGGAAGGGGTGGCGCGGGTCGATCACCAGCGGTGAGATGACCGGCGACACGTAGGCCTGGAAGTAGCGGGTTACAAAGGTGCGCTCCTCGGGCGTAAGCGAATCGATGCGGGCGCGGTGAACGCCCAGGGCGTCGAGCTCGCCCTCGATGTTCTTAAAGATGGACTCCCAACGGGTAAGGAGCCCGGGCAGCTCTGCCATGACGGCATCGACCTGTTCGGATGCGGTCATATTGCTCTTGTTGTCGACAGGCTGTTTTTTGAGCTCGGCAAGGTCGGACAGACTGCCCACGCGCACCATGAGGAACTCATCGAGGTTTGACTCGAAGATCGAGACGAACTTAAGGCGCTCGAACAGCGGCACAGACTCATCAAAAGCCTCGTCGAGCACACGGTTGTCAAAGCGCAGCCAGCTGAGCTCTCGGTTCTGCGTGTACGAGAAGTCGCGCGGCGGCTTGCGCAGCTTTGCGGCGGCTTGCTTTTTTTCGATTTTGCTCGGCATATGCATCTGTCCGTTCAGTCCCCGCAGGGGACGGTAGCCTAACACTATTCACTATTGTCTCAATTTAGTCGACCTGTGGCACGGACGTATTGTGCGAACGGTATCTTTACCTACTTCTTACGCCGTCAAGGCATGCAACTAACTGCCCGACTCGTTTTGAAAACAATCTATATCCATACTCAATTGGTGAGGATGTATGAATAAGAATGATTGCGAGCTGAATATAATCGAATTCAAATTGAATCATGGACAGACGACATATATATGCAGAAAACAGTTTTAGCTATGCAATTCCTAAACATGAAATTATTTGTGCAATCTTGCTCAATTCCTTAGAAAAAAGAACGATTACCTTTGAAAACCTGCTTTAGAGAACTGAAGTGCATCATGGGGGAATAATATGCGATATACCGTTCATCGCACTTTGCTGACCGTTCGGGGGCGAGGTGGAATTGCGGGTGGTTTTTGGATATAACTAGAGCTGTCAGCAAGCAGCGTCCCATACGGAGGGGCGCTGATACATTCGGCCAGTAAGGCCCGAAAGAAAGGTAGGAGGCCATGACGAAAGGTCTGCACGTGCCTTCCGAGATCGGCAAGCTCAGGAAGGTCTGCCTGCACCGTCCCGGCGACGAGCTCCTCAACCTGCCGCCCGACGAGCTCGAGCGACTCCTGTTCGACGACGTCCCGTTCCTGGAGGTCGCACAGCAGGAGCACGACACCTTCGCCCAGATCCTGAGGGACCAGGGCGTGGAGGTCCTCTACCTCGAGAACCTCGTCGCAGAGGTGTTCGACCAGGTCCCCGGCGCCCGCGCCGAGTTCACCGACCAGTACATCGCCGAGGCCGGCATCCGCGGCCAGCACATGCCGCAGATCGTCCGCGAGAAGCTGGACTCCATCGAGGACAACCTCGAGTTCGTCAAGAAGACCATGGCCGGCATGACCAAGGCCGAGATCGACCTGCCCCTCACGGCGTCCACGACCCTCGACTCCCTGGTCAACTCCGAGTCCGAGTCCGACCTGATCATCGACCCGATGCCCAACCTCTACTTCACCCGCGACCCGTTCGCGGTCGTCGGCGAGGGCGTCAACCTCAACCGCATGTACTCGGTCACCCGCAACCGCGAGACCCTGTACGGCAAGTACGTCTTCAAGTACCACCCCGACTACAAGGACGTCTCCCTGTACTTCCGCCGCGACTGCCAGTTCCACACCGAGGGCGGCGACGTGCTGAACATCAACGAGAAGACCCTCGCCGTCGGCATCTCCCAGCGCACCCAGGCCGCCGCGATCGACGTCATGGCCCAGAACATCTTCTGGAACTCCGACTCCAAGGTCGAGCGCATCCTGGCCTTCGACATCCCGGTCTCCCGCGCCTTCATGCACCTCGACACGGTCTTCACCCAGATCGACGTCGATAAGTTCACGATCCACCCCGCCATCATGGGCACCCTGCGCGTCTACGAGCTGACCGCCGGCAAGAACCCGGGCGACGTGAACATCCGCCTGATCGAGGACACCCTCGAGCACGTCCTGGAGGACGCCACCGGCGTCGACCAGGTCAAGCTGATCCCCTGCGGCGGCGGCGACCCGATCGCGGCCTCCCGCGAGCAGTGGAACGACGGCTCCAACACCCTGTGCGTCGAGCCCGGCAAGATCTGCGTCTACGCCCGCAACACCGTCACCAACGACGTGCTGTACAAGGAGGGCCTGGACCTTCTCGTCGTGCCCTCCGCCGAGCTCTCCCGCGGCCGCGGCGGCCCGCGCTGCATGAGCATGCCCTTCTGGCGCGAGGACCTCTAAGGTCTTCAAGGACCCGTACAGGTCTTAATACATACATCTAGCTGCCATTAGATGTCTCCCATTGGGGCGGTGCGGGTATTCGCACCGCCCCATTCTTGTATGAGGAACGTCAACACGATTGGATGACTGCTTTTGTAAGGAGCTTGGCCATGGATATCAAGGCAATCGGCGTTGAGGAGTGGCTTAACGTTTGGGAGAAGAGCGCTACGTGGGATATCGCCCAGTCGACGATTTCGTCGCTTACCATGGGCGAGCTTCGCGCGCTCGATGAACAGGACGGCGCCATGTTCTACGAGCGCCTGGATCGCGAGAAGATGAACTACGGCTGGATCGAGGGTTCGCCGGAGTTTAAGGCCGAGGTTGCCAAGCTATATCGTCGCGAGGTCAATCCCGATCACATTCTGCAGACCAATGGCTGCACGGGCGCTAACCTCAACGCCATTATGGCTGTAGTCGAGCCCGGCGACCACGTTATCGCCGAGTGGCCCACCTATGCGCCGCTCTATGAGATCCCGCGTACGCTGGGTGCCGAGGTCGAGTACTGGGAGCTTTGCGAGGAGCTCGGCTGGAAGCCCGATATCGAGGAGCTCAAGCGTCTGGTTCGCCCCACCACCAAGCTCATCTGCATCAACAACGCATCGAACCCCATCGGTACCGTGCTCGATGCCGATACGCTCGGTCAGATTGCCGAGATCGCCCGCTCGGTGGGTGCCTATGTGCTGTGCGACGAGGTGTACCTGCCGCTTGAGAACACCGAGGACTTTTTGTCGATGGCCGATGTGTACGAGAAAGCCATCGTCACCAACTCGGTGTCCAAGACCTATTCGACGCCTGCGGCACGCGTGGGCTGGGTCGTGGCAGACGAAGAGGTATCTAACCGCATTCGCACGTACCGCGACTACACCATGATTTGCGGCGGCGTGTTCAACGACGCCCTGGCGACCTATGTGCTCAAGCACAAGGACAAGATCCTCAAGCGCAACCGCAAGATCGTGTTTGGAAACCGCGATATCGCGCAGGCTTGGATCGATACGCAGCATCGCGTTTCCTGGACGGCCCCGCAGGGCGTGTCTACCTCGTTTATCCAGCTTGATATTCCCGAGGATGACGAGGAGTTCTGCAAGCGCCTGCTGTCCGAGAGGAGAGTGCTGCTGGTTCCGGGCAGCCGCTTTGAGCTTCCCTGCGGCGCACGCCTGGGCTACTGCGCGAGCGGGGACGTTCTGCGCGAGGGTCTGAGGCTTTTGGGCGAGGCACTGGCGGAGTTCGATCGCTAGGATTCCGACGGCTCTCAAAGCCGCTCAAATCTGTCCACGATTATCGATAACTGACCCGTTTCCCAAGAGGGGAGCGGGTCTGTTTTTCTATACCGAGAAGTCAAGTTGTTACAAATGAGGCCGTAAGGCGAGCCGGTATCCGATGGGCCTTATACTGAGCTTCCGGTGAACGGTATCAAGCGTCTGGTAAACGGTAATTTGTTACCAGAAATGAATAGGACAAACTTTTTTCTGAATAAAAATGAAAATGGTTGAGACGCGGTATGAATCGCTAATTCTATTCATAGCTTTATTGGAAATATGCAATTTGAGGGTGGTTTAATAAAGTTTAGTTCCATTTGCTATCTGGATTGAAAACGCGTTTAAGCACGTAAATAAACTTTATTAAATCAAAGTGTGCCATGCGTGAAGTATATGTGTATGCCGTTCACCCCTCATATAAAACCGTTCGGGGGCGAGGTGGAAGTATGAACTGATTTTGGATATAAATATGTCGTCAGCAATAACGCCTCACACGGAGGGGCGCTAACGAATCGGCCCTGACAGGGGCCCGAAAGAAAGGTAGGAGGCCATGACGAAAGGTCTGCACGTGCCTTCCGAGATCGGCAAGCTCAGGAAGGTCTGCCTGCACCGTCCCGGCGACGAGCTCCTCAACCTGCCGCCCGACGAGCT
>JAXKGF010000052.1:0-63533 GCA_036550515.1 Collinsella sp. | reverse complement strand
GGCCTCGCTCGAAGAGCCCGATCGCCGCCCTCCTGGCCTCGATGTCGTGCTTCACCCTCAAGTCGACTCGCATAAAAAGCCTCCCATTTCTCATGTCCAAGAAATGGGAGGCAGTTCAAGGCGGATTCGAAGCAGCCATAAGACCCTCCCATGAACAATCCGGCCCAACAAGCCCGGACGAAACACGTGCTACATCAGTATACAGGGGAGTGGGGTAGTGGGGCGCGGGCGCGCCAGCGGCAAACCGAGAGCATCAGCGATGTGCCGATCGCGGAATGAGATCTCGTAATAATTGACTCTCGGCCATATTATTGAAGGGCATGACTCGTGTTCGTATGGTTGTAGGTGCTGGCGATGAACGACATTGACCTTGCTGTTCCGTTGATGGATGGACCAAGCTATGACCGTGCCTGCAATCTCGTTCCTTCTGAATACGTTGAGGCATGGGAGTGGTTTCTGGGTGAGGAGCAGCGCGGCGGCGTTTGGACCAGCCTTCCGCACCACACCAAGGAAGATAGCCCTCAGTATCAGTATCGTTTGAGAATTGGCTCGGACTTCTTTCCCGTAACGCGGGATTCAGGGATCTTCTGGCCAGGCCAGGATCGGGTGAAGCAAGATCCCAATAAGATCTTTGCGCTTTCGGTCCATAACTCTAAAAAGAGCTTCTACACCGATGTGCCTCCGCTCTATTTGGATGATGGTACGTGGGTCATTAAGTACTCGGTTCAAGCGCCGGGTACCGTTGGTTTTCGAGACCAAGACTATAACCGGAAAATGCTCAACTGCATGGAATGTGGCGTTCCAGTCGGAGTCATATTTGCAACCGAGGTGGGCTATAAGGTGCTCGGCCTTGCGTTTGTTGAACGGTTCGAGCCTGAAAACGGATGGTTTGTTCTACACGGTCCTGTTCATAAAGGCGGGCCGGACCCTCGTTTTGCGCCCGACATGAGTTATCTGAAGCGCATGCCCGTCGATATTGAGTTTGCCGGGCAGGGTTCGACCGACGACGAAAAGGTCCGCTATGCGTTAAGGCGCGAGCGACTGGGGCGGCAATGGTTCCGCAAGCAGCTCGTTGCCGCCTATGACGGCCGTTGCGCGGTGTCGAACTGCGGCGTCAGCGAAGCTCTGGAGGCTGCACATATCGAGAATTACTCGGGCCCTAAATCGCAAGTTGCCAGCAATGGCATTCTGCTTCGGCGCGACTTACATTCCCTATTTGATGCTCATCTGATTTCGTTTGAGCCTGTTTGCGGCGAATATCGGCTGTGCGGATCGTACCTGCTGGATAAGACCGACTACGCTTCCTTTGCAGGTGCGACGCTAAGGCAGCCGAATGAGCGTCAGTGGCGACCCAATACGGCGTTTCTTGAGGCCCATCGCATTGAGTTCGATCGCTCGGAAAAGAAGCGTGAAAAGGCGGGGATTCTGCCGTATTAGCGTATTTGGCTTTGGCATTCTTTGACGATCGTGTTGTTTGATCGGATCGCGTGGCGATGCAATCTCGCGCCCGCTCGCCGGTGCATGCTCTTCCTGATTTGTATAGAGAGAGGGGTGCGTGTATGAGCTGGCGAGGCGATATTGCGATGGGGAAGTACGGAAAACTGCCGCGTGCCCTTATCGACAACAATATGTTTCCAAGCGTAGAGGTTGATCACGGGTTGTTTGTCGTCGCCTGCCCTTGCTGCGGCTCGCAAATACCGTGTCTCGACATTCGGTTCATCGATGCGCGCGACAGACTCAGCGACGAAGTGAGAAAACGGACAGGCGTTCATATGCCGGTGTATCCGGAGAAATGCCCTGTTTGCGGCCTCGATATCGTGTACGACGCCGGCGACGAGGGATAGGTGATGCGGAGGAGCTGGCTGTGAAGGCTTCTCCGTTTCTACAAATAAATCCCCTCACCGAGCTGCTTATGGAACTCGGTGTGATGGTCGCGTGCCCAGGTAAAGAGTGCCTGGTCAAAGTCGGTGCGTGTGGCCGGGATGCCAAAGACGCCGGCAACTTCGACGCGCACAAACTCCAGTGCCGGCAGCTTGTTGATGGCAGTGAGGGCAAACGGGGACGTGGGTTCTTCGAACAGATAGCGGCTGCCTTGCAGCGCGTCGCAACTGGTACACGTGTTGCCGAGCGACGGGGCTTTGGAGGCTCGCGCGCCTACGGGCTTGTAGCCACAACGCTTAGAAAGATAGTCGCGGATCTCGCCCGGCACGCAGCCAAGAGCGGGAACAATGGCGAGCGCGTTGGCATTGGCCGTGTCGATGGCAATGTGCCCGGCTTCGTTGGGCGCGTGCGTGATGGCGACGCTCTCGTCGTCGCCGGTTCGATAGGGAATGCCGAAGGCCGCGACCGAGGTCTCTTTGTGACACTTCCAGCACTCGCGCTTGCCCAGTACTAGATATATATACGGCGCCGAGGGGTCGGATCGGTCAACGCCGGGCAGCCACTCGGCAAAGGGCTCGGGGTTGACGCCGCTGGGTACATACCAGATCTTCTTGGTCCGGTCCCATTTGGCGCCCAGCGCTTTGGCTTCTTCTTTGTGCGAAAAGGGGACAACGAGCTCGGTGCGCATGGCGGCTCCTTGGTGCTGCGGGTGTAAGTGGCTCAAGGATACCGCAGGGTGTGGACGCTGTGGCGTTTTGTCGAGAAGCCGCGGTGCGGACTGGTTGGTTGCGCCCTGGATAAATTGGCAAGTAGATGGTCGGCTTTTGGCCAGTTGGGCGGCAACCTTGCCAAAAGCTTGACGGATTGCGGTTTAGGCATCGGCGAATGAGCATTTTGGACGCACCTCGGCGAAAAGCCGCCGGTCGTTTACCGGAAACTTAACAGGACCGCCAACCGCCGCCGGCGTGCGTGCTATCTTCGCGCCATGAGGTACTTTATCGTTTCACATAACGCCGCATTGGCGCTGTTGGCGCACATGCCGAACCCTCGCTTTGGGGATTCGGAGCCGGAGGTCGTGTCGATTGCAGGTGCCTGTGCGCTCTTGGACCAAGAAGCGCGGGAGGCTATCGATCACTATGACCTGGGGATCGAAACGCTGGATTTGCTGGTGCCGTCGCGCGCCGGCCGTCGGTGGAGCAAACATGTTAAGACGCATCTATGCACCAACGAGCTCCCGGCGGGTTCGTTTATCTCGCTGGGCCACTGGATGGGCGACCTTGATGCGTATGTGTGCTCTCCCGAGCTGGCGTTTTTGCAGGCTGTGCACGATGGCGATGCGGCGGCCGTCTATGCCGGTTATGCGATGACATCGGATTACCGGCTGGATAACCTTGCTTCCGGTGGGGTAACAAGTAGGGATGCGGGCATGCGCGATGGCAGGCTCACGACTAAGGAGCTCATCGCGGCGTATATCGAGAAGTCCCCCAAGGTGAGGGGTCTCGCGAAGGCAAAGGCGCTGCTTGCATATGTGATCGAGGGGTCGCGCTCTCCGAGGGAGTCGGGGCTCTGCATGTTTATGTCGCTGCCTGCGCGCTACGGCGGGTATGCATTGGGCAAGGCCGAACTTAACAAGAAAGTCTTCATTCGCGATGGATACAATGACGGGCGCAATCGCAAGCTTCGCGTGTTGGAGCGCACGCCCGATATAACGCTTACGGCTAAAGTTGAAGTGGGCATGGATAAAGTAAATGCCGGGCTGCTGCCAGAGGTGCTGACCGCGATGGTCGATTACGACAGCGATGCCATTCATGACGGGCGCGAGAAGATTTACAAGGATGCCGAGCGCCGCAACGAGTTGGAGCTGTTGAGCGGCGTGGCACACTTCACCGTGACGACTGACCAGGCAAATGACTACGACAAGCTCATCCGGCTGTGCGAACGCATCCGACGGAAGCTGCATCGGAACAAGCGACCCGTTTTTAACAAGCCCATGAGCGAGGAGCAGCGATACTTTGCCCTCAAGCGCGTCGAAACGAAGCGGTTTAAGCTTTGGCAAACCGTAATCGAGGCGCGTCAACATTGGTAGGGGCGGTTGCTGGGCGTGGGGCCAAAGGCGTTATTGTCAGGTCTAATACTTTTCCCGAGAAGTGAACGAGTCAAAACGGACCCCCGAAACATCGACACTTTTGGGGGCTTATTTCCTGCGGTTTTGTCATTGGAATCCTGCGGTTTTGGCTTCAAAAAGTGTGGATGCTTCGGGGGGCCAAATTAGGTCGTTCACTTCTCGGGAAAAGTATTAGACCTGATTATGGGAAGGTTATCCGGATGTGGCCGCGAGGCTTGTGAAGGCCAGATCGGGCGGTCGCCAAGGCTGTTTGGGCGACTTTGGGTGTGGCGGGGGGGTAATTGCCGACGATATCGAAGCGGCTTGGGGTCTGCTGGGATGATTGCCGGTTATGTAGAGGCGGTATCAGCCTCGATTGGAATGGTTATTGGAGCTGCCAACGGATTTGGCGACATAAAACAAAACAGCCCAGAGACATAGCCTCCGAGCTGTGAACATTTGGTGGGCGTTAGAAGATTTGAACTTCTGACCTCTTCCGTGTCAGGGAAGCGCTCTCCCCCTGAGCTAAACGCCCGATCAAGGGTGCGCAAGCGCGCAAGGGATAATATAACGGAGCCTGAACTCGGTGGCAAGAACATTTTTAAAAATCGCTTACATTGCGGAATTCGGGGGCTTTGTCATATCCATTTCAAAAGAGCCTGCTGCCGCGATTTGGCTGTCGCATAATGCAAGGCCATTGCGATATCGAGCTATGGAAAGACGCCTAAGGAATTGTCCTACCGATAAGCGGACAAGCCTCCAGCTGGTGCCTTCGCCGTGGTAAGGTAAGCCGAATTGCTTCCAGACTGTTTCGGGGGAGTGGAATGAGCAAAGAGTGTGTCGAGCAGGTCGAAGGCGCAGGGGCTTCGGTGCCGATGACCGATATATCGAACATTGATGTGCCCGAGGGCACCGATGAGCTCAGCCGTAGCACCCGCCGCGCCTGGCGCGAGCGCCTGAACAGCGCTTCGACTCGCAAGTTGATCGCGGGCGTCTTGGCTACGCTGGTGGGCGGTTCGTTTTGGGGCTTCTCGGGCACCAGCGCGAGTTTTCTGTTCGATACGTATCACGTCGACACCTTGTGGCTTATGAGCGTGCGCCAGATTCTCGCCGGCCTACTCTTTATGGCCGTGGTTGTTACGCACGACCGCGAGCGCCTGATTAAGCTCTGGACCACACCCGCCGATCGTAAGCAGCTGCTGCTCTTTACCGCCTTTGGCCTGCTGTTCAACCAGTTTTGCTATCTTTCGGCCGTGCGCCTGACGAACGCCGGAACTGCGACGGTGCTCCAGTGCCTGCAGCTCGTTATTATCATGGGCTACACCTGCGTGACCGATCGCCGCATGCCGCGTACTCGCGAAGTCATCGGCATTGGCTTGGCTCTGGGCGGAACCTTTTTAATCGCCACCGGCGGCGACCCCACCAGTTTGAATATCTCGCCGCTTGGCCTGGCAGCAGGTCTTATGTGTGCGGTCAGCGCCACGTGTATGGCGGTGATTCCCGCCAAGATTCTGTCCGAATACGGCAGCCCCATCGTCACGGGCTCGGCAATGCTCGCGGCGGGCGTGGTCTCGTGTGTCTTCGTGCAGCCCTGGGCGCATATGCCGGCGCTCGACGCTGCCGGCGTCGAGGCGCTCGCGGTGTTCGTGGTTATCGGCTCGTTTTTTGCTTACATGCTCTATATGCAGGGCGTTAAGGACATCGGCTCGGTGCGTGCGAGCCTCATCGGAACTGTGGAGCCGGTTTCGGCGACCATCACCAGCGCCGTTATGCTGGGCACGGTGTTTTTGCCGACCGACCTTATCGGCTTTGCCATGATCATCGTGATGATGTTCCTCACGGTGTAGCCCCTGCGGTTGCTTTAAAGGATAATAGGCTGGCGGCGCGTTGCTTTGGCGGCGCGCCTTTGTCTATGGAAAGGACCTCTTATGAAGTACTTTGGCACCGATGGCTTTCGCGGTGAGGCAAATGTCGGCTTGACCGTGGAGCATGCGTACAAGATTGGCCGCTTTGTGGGCTGGTATTACGGCGCCAATCGCGGGGCCAAGGCGCGCGTGATCGTGGGTAAGGACACCCGCCGTTCGAGCTATATGTTCGAGGCTGCACTGGTGAGCGGCCTGGTCGCGAGCGGCGCAGACGCCTATATGCTGCACGTGATCCCCACGCCGGGCGTGGCGCACCAGACCGTCGAGGGTTGCTTTGACTGTGGCATCATGATCAGTGCGAGCCACAACCCGTTTTGCGATAACGGCATCAAGCTCGTTAACAGCGACGGCTTCAAGATGGACGAGGACGTGCTGGAGCTCATCGAGGACTATATCGATGGCAAGAGCGAGGTGCCGCTGGCCACGGGCAACCAGATCGGCGCAACGGTCGACTATATGCAAGGGCGTAACCGCTACATCGCCTCGCTTATCGCGAGCGCTAACTTTTCGCTGCAAGGTGTCAAGATCGGCATCGATTGTGCCAACGGCTCGGCGTCTTCGGTTGCCAAGCCGGTGTTTGATGCGCTGGGTGCCGACGTGCGTGTGATTAACGCCGCACCCGATGGCTTTAACATCAACGTTGGCTGCGGGTCCACGCATATCGAGCGCTTGCAGCGCCACGTGGTGGAGCAAGGCTTGGACGTGGGCTTTGCCTACGATGGCGATGCCGATCGCTGCCTGGCGGTGGACGAGCGCGGTCGCGTGGTCGACGGCGATCAGATTCTGTATGTGTGCGGCGTATACCTGAACAAGCACGGTCGACTTTCGGGCGGTACTGTGGTGCCGACGATTGCCAGCAACTTTGGCCTGGTCAAGTCGCTGGAGCTTGCCGGCCTGAGCGCCGTGACCAGTGGCGTGGGCGACCGCCACGTGTACGCCAAGATGCGCGAGGGCGGCTACAGCCTAGGCGGCGAGCAGACGGGCCATACGATCTTTGGCGATATCGAGCGCACGGGTGACGGTATCATGACCTCGCTTCGCGTGATGGAAGTGATTCGCGCCGAGCGCGAGACGCTTTCGCAGCTCGCGGCGCCGTGCAAGCTGCTGCCACAGGCGCAGGTTGCCGTGCGCGTGGCCGACAAGGATGCCGCGCTCGAGAACATGGGCGTGCAGGCCGCGATTGTCGAGGCCGAGGCCGCGCTGGCGGGCGAGGGCCGCGTGCTCGTGCGCAAGAGCGGAACCGAGTCGGTGATTCGCGTGCTGGCCGAGGCTCCCGGCCAAGCAGCCGCCGACGCCGCCATGAAGCGCATCGCGGGAGCGCTGGAAGCCCTTTAGTTACGCGGTTTTACCAAACCGCGTAACTGCTCGACGCTGCAAACGACCTCAAGCGGCAATCTGACGCTCAATTTCAAGGGCGCGACCAGAAGGTCAGCGCCCTTTCATTTCACGTCACCTTGCTCGCTCGGGGCCGTTTTCGCTGACGTTGCCAAGACATCGGCGTCAACATGGATGGCGTTGGCGATGGCGTGCCGGTCAATCCTTACAACTCGTACAGCGTGGTGAACTTGTCCTGCAGGTAGCTGCAGTAGTAGCGGGCATCGAACGCCATGCCGCAGGCGCCCTCGATGAGCTCCGGCGCGTCCTTGGCGCGACCCCACTGCCAAATGTGCTCGCCCAGCCAGGCTCGGACGGGCGCCAGATCGCCGCTCGCGCAGGCGCCGTTAAGGTCAACGCCGTCGCGGCACATGGCCGGCACAAACATGGCATCGTAGGCGCTACCCAGCGCATAGGTGGGGAAGTAGCCAAACGAGCCGCCGCTCCAGTGCGTATCCTGCAGGCAGCCGTGTGTGTCGTCGGGAACGGGAATGCCCAGGTACTCATCCATAAAGCGATTCCAAAGCGCGGGGATGTCCTTGGCCGTGGCCTCGCCGGCAAACAGCATGCGCTCGACCTGGTAGCGCACCATAATATGCAGCGGGTAGGTGAGCTCGTCGGCCTCGGTGCGGATCAGCGACGGCTGCGCGATGTTCACGGCGCGGTAGAGCGTGTCCTCGTCCACGCTGCCGTAGACCTCGGGCGCGTGACGGCGCAGCACCTCGAGCAGCGGTCCCATAAAGGCGCGGCTGCGACCCACGGTGTTCTCAAAGAAGCGGCTCTGGCTCTCGTGGATGCCCATGGAGGTGCCGCCCTCCAGGCAGGTGCGCGCGTAGGCGGGATTGACGCCCAGCTCGTACATGGCGTGTCCCGCCTCGTGGATGATGCTGTAGACGTTGGAGATGCAGTCGTTCTCGTAGATGTGCGTCGCGATGCGCGCATCGCCCACCGAGAAGCCCTCGCTAAACGGGTGCTCGGTAAAGGCAAGCGTGGTGTCGTCCAGGTCCAGGCCGACGAGCTTCATAAGGTCGAAGCTCATGGCGCGCTGGGCGGCCTCGGGCACGCGGGCGTGCAAAAAGTCGGCAGCGGGCTGCTGGCCGCGCTCGCCGATGGCGTGCACGAGCGGCACGACCGTGGCCTTGACCTCATCGCAAAACGCGTCGAAGCTCTCGGTGGAAAGGCCACGCTCGTACTGGTCGAGCCAAACGTCGTATGGGTCGCGCCTGGGGTCCATGAGCTCGGCCTGATGCTTAAGCTGGGCGACGATTCTGTCCACATAGGGCTCAAAGCTCGCCCAGTCATTGGCCGTCTTGGCCTTGCGCCACACGGCGTCTGCCTCGCAGGTGAGCCTGGTCCAGGCCTCGGCCTCTTCGGTGGGAATAACGCTTGCCTCGCGCTGGTCGCGGCCGAGCACGCGAATCTCGTCAAGCAGCTGCGGGTCGTCGATCTTGCCGCCGGCGACGGTCTCGCGTGCCAGCGAGCGCACAAGTTCGACAGACTTTTCGCTGGTCAGGAGCTTGTGGTGCTCGCCGGCAAGCGTGCCCATGGCATCGGCACGGGCGGCGGCGCCGTTGGCGGGGGCGATGGTTGCGCCGTCAAACTCGGCAATCTTGAGTAGGTACTCGCGGGTCCACAGCTTGCCCTCGAGCTTGCGGAACTTCTTGACGGCCTTGTCGGCCTTGACGCCCTTGGCGGCTTTTGCCACGGCGGCCTTGGCCTTCTTATCGAGTTTCTTTCCCATACCATATCCTTAATCTCGCAGGCCGCGCCGCCTTTGGGCGCACGGCCAGTTTGCACAGCTACCCGTTTTGTACCCAGCGCGAACAAAACGGAACGCGGCGATACGCTCGCACAATGTGGTATCCTATAGCCCAATGCGTTGACGGAGAGGGTTTTGCCCGCCGCGTCGCCGGCAAGAGAGGGAAGGTCATGGGCTGCAAGCCTTCCTGCGGTGGCAAGGGCCAAGCGTTCACTCCCGAGCAGCGACCTCAACGGGCGCGCGGCCAGCGGCGGCGAAGCCCCAGTAGGGAAGCCGTGAGCCTCGCGATAAGGGGCGCAGAGTGGGCACGGCGGGCCAGACATCCGCCGGGTCAAACAAGGTGGTACCGCGGAATTCAACCGTCCTTGGGCAATGCACATGCCCGAGGACGGTTTTTTGTTACCGAACCGGGCCGCGTTTTCGCAACGTCAGGCGACGGCAGTCGTCTCGGCGAGCGGGGAGCGCGAGAGACGAAAGGGAAGACATGAGTCTGATTGATGATCTGGTCAAACTCGAGGAAGAGGCCAAGGAGCTCGTCGCAGGCGCCGACGACGCCGCAAAGCTCGAGGCCGCGCGCGTTGAGCTGCTCGGTCGCAAGGGCCGCATCACCGGCCTGATGCGCATGATGGGCAAGCTCGCCCCCGAGGATCGTCCCGTGATGGGCAAGCGCGCCAACGAGATGCGCCAGCTGATCGAGGGCATGCTCGACGAGCGCACCACCGAGATGAAGGCCGCCGCCCTCAAGCACGCACTCGAGCACGAGGCCGTCGACATCACGCTGCCGGGCATCCGTCCGCAGATCGGTCACCAGCACCTGATCAAGCAGATCATCGAGGAGGCCGAGGACATCTTCTGCGGCATCGGCTACACCGTCGAGTCCGGCCCCATGGTCGACACCTCCTATTACAACTTCACCGCGCTCAACGCCCCCATGGATCACCCGAGCCGTTCGGCCCGCGATACCTTCTACGTGGTCGACAACAACCCCGGCAGCGTCGCACACCCCGAGGCTCACGCCCACGGCGAGTCCGACGTGCTGCTGCGCACCCAGACTTCGGGCGTGCAGATCCACACCATGGAGTCGCAAAAGCCGCCTATCTACATGATCTGCCCGGGCACCGTCTACCGCCCCGACACGGCCGACGCCTGCCACCTGCCGCAGTTCAACCAGATCGAGGGCCTGGTCGTCGACGAGGGCATCACCTTTGGCGATCTTAAGGGCACGCTCGACTACTTTGTTAAGTGCATGTTTGGCGAGGATCGCAAGACGCGCTACCGCCCGCACTTCTTCCCCTTTACCGAGCCTTCCTGCGAGGTGGACGTGAGCTGCCACGTCTGCGGCGGCAAGGGTTGCAACTTCTGCAAGCACAGCGGCTGGATCGAGATCCTGGGCTGCGGCATGGTCGACCCCAACGTTCTGATTAACTGCGGCATCGACCCCGAGAAGTACACCGGCTTCGCCTTTGGCATTGGTGCCGAGCGCGTCGCTGCCCTGCGCTACGACCTGCCCGACCTCAGAACTCTCATGACTGGCGATATGCGCTTTTTGAATCAGTTCTAGGCTGCGGCTTGCCCAAGCACGGCACCTCGGCGCTCATTCGTCGCTTGCGTACCAAAGTACGCGGCGCTCCTCTTTCGGGCCGATCTGCCGCACTTGGACAACCCTCGCTTTGTAAGGAGTGTTCACAAAGTTGAAGTTTCCACCTGCATCTCTTCGCAGGCTTTCAGTATGAAAGGAGAGCTAGATGCGTGTTTCTTACGACTGGCTCAAGACCATGATCGATATTCCGGAGGATCCCAAGACCCTTTCGGACGAATATATTCGTACCGGCACCGAGGTCGAGGCGATCGACACCGTGGGCGAGTCCTTCGACCACGTGGTGACTGCCAAGGTGCTTACCAAGACCCCGCACCCCGATAGCGACCATATGTATGTGTGCTCGGTCGACGTGGGCGACAAGAATCTCGACGCCGACGGCAACCCCGCCCCGCTGCAGATCGTCTGCGGCGCGCAGAACTTTGAGGCTGGCGACCACATCGTCACGGCAATGATCGGCGCCGTGCTTCCCGGCGACGTCAAGATCAAGAAGAGCAAGCTTCGCGGCGTCGTGTCCATGGGCATGAACTGCTCCGCGCGCGAACTCGGCCTGGGCGGCGACCACTCCGGCATCATGATTCTGCCCGAGGACACGCCCTGCGGCATGCCGTTTGCCGAGTACGTGGGCTCGAGTGACACTGTGCTTGACTGCGAGATCACGCCCAACCGCCCCGACTGCCTGTCCATGATCGGCATGGCCCGCGAGACCGGCGCCATCTTCGACCGCGATTTCCACGTGGAGCTGCCCGCCATCAAGGCTGAGACCGGCCGCGCGACCGACGACGAGCTTTCCGTCGAGATCGCCGACGAGGGCCTGTGCGACCGCTATGTCGCCCGCATCGTGCGCAACGTGAAGGTCGGCCCCTCGCCCGACTGGATGGTCAAGCGCCTTAACGCCCTGGGCGTGCGCCCGCACAACAACATCGTCGACATCACCAACTATGTGATGATGCTCACCGGTCAGCCGCTGCACGCCTTTGACCTGGACACCTTTGCCGAGCGCGATGGCCATCGTCGCGTGGTGGTTCGCGCCGCCCAGCAGGACGAGAAGTTTACGACCCTCGACGGCGAGGAGCGCACGCTCGACGCCGGCATGGGCCTCATCACCGACGGCGAGCGTCCCGTGGCGCTGGCCGGCGTTATGGGCGGCATGGATTCCGAGATCGAGGACGACACCGTCGATGTGATGGTCGAGAGTGCCTGCTTCAACGCCGGTCGCACCTCGCACACCAGCCGCGACCTGTCGCTGATCTCCGACGCCTCCATTCGCTTTGAACGCCAGGTCGATGAGACCGGTTGCGTGGATGTCGCCAACGTCACGTGCGCGCTCATCGAGGAGATCGCCGGCGGCGAGGTCGCTCCCGGCTACGTCGACGTTTTCCCCGCGCCCAAAACCATCGACAGCATTAAGCTGCGTCTGGCCCGCGTGCATGCCATCTGCGGCGCCGACATCGAGCCCGACTTTATCGAGCGCTCGCTCACCCGCCTGGGCTGCACCGTCGAGCGCGACGGCGAGGACTTTATGGTCACTCCGCCGAGTTTCCGCCCCGACCTGCCGCGCGAGATCGATCTGATCGAGGAGGTCCTGCGCCTGTGGGGCATGGGCCGTGTGACGGCGACCATCCCGGCTGCCAAGAACCATATCGGCGGCTTGACCCGCGAGCAGAAGCTCACCCGCAAGGTCGGCGAGATCCTGCGCGCCTGTGGCCTCAACGAGACCACGACCTTTGGCTTTGCCGCCCCGGGCGACCTGGAGAAGATCGGTATGTCCACCGAGGGCCGCGGCTGCCCCGTCGTGCTCATGAACCCGCTGGTGGCCGAGCAGACCGAGATGCGCCGCTCACTGCTGCCGGGTCTGCTGCAGTCTGTGGCCTATAACGAGGCCCACGGCACGCCCAACGTGCACCTGTACGAGGTCGGCAGCCTGTTCCACGGTCGCGAGAACGCCAGCCTGCCCAAGGAGACCAAGTCCGTGGCGGGTGTGCTCTCGGGCCAGTGGAGCGAGCAGTCCTGGAGCATGAAGTACCGCAAGCTGCGCTTCTTCTTTGGCAAGGGCATTGTCGAGGAGCTGCTTGCCCAGTTGCGCATCGAGAAGGTCCGCTTCCGTCCCGTCGAGGGCGAGGGCTACGCTTTCTTGCAGCCGGGTCGTGCGGCCGAGGTTCTGTCCGGCGGCACCGTGCTGGGCTGGGTCGGCGAGATTCACCCCGAGGCGCGCGAGGCGATGGGCATCGATGAGGTCGTCGTTGCCTTTGAGCTCGATCTGGACAAGCTGATCAAGGGCGCCCGCAACCAGGAGAACTACCGCGAGTTCTCGCAGTACCCTGCCGTTGAGCACGACCTTGCTATCGTGGTCGATAACTCCGTGACCTGCGAGGACCTTGAGCGCCGCATTACCAGCGCCGGCGGCAAGTTGCTCGAGGGTGTGCGTCTGTTCGACGTCTACCGCGATCCGGTCCGCGTGGGCGTGGGCAAGAAGTCCATGGCCTTTGCGCTTACGTATCGCTCCGACGACCACACGCTCACCAGCGAAGAGGTCGAAAAAGCGCACCAGAAGATCGTCACCAAGGTGTGCAAGGGCGTAAACGGCGAGGTCCGCGGCTAGGTCCTGCGCTGGGTATAGGCCAGCGGTGGCTGCCGCCGAGTCCTACGTGACCGCTATGCTCGGTATAAGGCACTGCTGAGCCTGCATATATGACACGCGCATTACATAACGGCGTGCTGCTTTGTCGGCAGCGCGCCGTTTTGCTATGATAGCCCGCGGCGTGTTACGAATCTGACAATACGTAACACTGACAAGGTGATTCAGGCGGCGTTGCAATTCCGTGCGCCGACAACCGGGAGGCGTACATGCACATTCCAGATAATTATCTGTCCCCGCAGACCGATGCCGTCATGGCAGTGGCGATGGTGCCCGTTTGGGTTCACTGCATCAAGAAGGTGCGCGCCACGCTCGATCGCGAGCACATGGCGTTCCTGGGCATCTGCGCCGCATTCTCCTTCTTGCTCATGATGTTCAACGTGCCGCTGCCCGGCGGTACCACTGGTCACGCCGTTGGTGGCGCGCTCATCGCGCTGCTGCTAGGCCCCGAGGCTGCTGCCATTGCCGTCTCGGTCGCGCTGGCGCTGCAGGCGCTGCTGTTTGGCGACGGCGGCATCCTGTCCTTTGGCGCCAACTGCTTTAACATGGCCTTCGTGCTGCCGTTTGCCGCTGCTATCGTGTTCCGTGCGCTCAACAGCCGTTTGCACGACAAGAGCTGGGGCATCTCGGTTTCGGCCATCGTAAGCGGCTGGGTCGGCCTGTGCCTGGCGGCCCTGTGCGCGGCAATCGAGTTTGGTATTCAGCCGATGCTCTTCACCAACGCCTCGGGTGCTCCGCTGTACTGCCCCTTCCCGCTGTCCGTTTCCATTCCGGCCATGCTGATCCCGCATATGCTGGTAGCCGGTGTGGTCGAGGGCGTGGCGACCGCCGCTATCTACGGCTTTATCAAGAAGACGGCGCCGAGCTTTATCGTCGGCCCCGAGGCTTCCGACGGCCTGCTGGAGTCCGAGGGCGCTGCTGCCAAGAAGACCTCGCTGGTCCCCACGCTCATCTTGGTTGCCGTGCTTGTCGTGGCCACGCCGCTGGGCCTGCTGGCCACGGGTGACGCCTGGGGTGAGTGGGACGCTGAGGGCGCCGCGACCGCCGTTCAGGAGGCTGGTGACAACAGCCTGCAGGCTTCGGTCGGTCTCGATACCCCGACCTTTGCCGATGCGCTGCCCACGGGCGATTACCTGCAGGCCTATTCCGAGGAGCAGGGTCTTGGCTTTGCCGGTCAGGCTGCCATGTATATCCTTTCCGGTGTGATTGGCGTGGCGGTGCTCACCATCGCATTCCGTCTGATCTCGCTGACGGTTAAAGAAAGCGGTGCTCATGGCAATAGCCGAGCTGCCTAGTTGGCTTGCGGCCGAGGAGCGATATGAGCCCGTGGGGGCTCGGCATCGCGTAATGCAACAGAACGTCCTGCACCTGGCGAGCCTGCTTGAGCGGGTTCGCCTGGGCGGCGGCGCACACGAGGGCGGGTCGATGATCGACCGCGCCCTTTCTTCCGTTTCGGCGCCGGTGCGTTTGGTGGGGATGCTCGTCTGCGTTCTGTGCGTGTGTCTGACGCAGAGCCCGCTGTACCTCATGTTGATGGCGGCGATCACGTTGGTGCTGGTCGCGGTGCGCCCCGTACGCGGGCTGGGCGCTACCTTTATGCCGGCGTTGGCTGCTGCGGGGTTTGCCGTGGTTCTGGCACTGCCTGCCCTGCTGCTGGGCGCTTCTGCCACGGGTGCCATGCTTAAGATTGCACTCAAAACGTTCATTAACGTGTCGCTGGTACTGGGCGTTTCGTGGACCCTCACGTGGAGCCGCATGTCGGCGGCGCTCAAGATGCTGCGCCTGCCCGACGAGGTTATCTTTACGTTTGATATGGCGCTCAAGCACATCGAGGTGCTGGGCCGAACGGCGCACGATCTGACCGAATCGGTCATGCTGCGCAGCGTTGGCCGTGCGCCTGAGGGGTTTTCGCGTACCGATTCGATCGCGGGTATCATGGGCATGACCTTTATTAAGGCGATGGAATGCAGCCGCGCGATGGACGAGGCCATGCTCTGCCGTGGGTTTGCCGGCGCGTATCCGACGCCCGCTCGCAGCTCTTTTGGCTGGCGCGATGCGGTTTATGCGGCCGTTGTGGTGCTGCTCGCCGTGTTGTGCGCGGTGCTGTAGCGCGGGCGGTCGATCCGTCGATGTGAATAGGGAAGGGCGACGTTTTGGTAAACGATACGAATGACGCGATGGGCGCGAGCGGTGCTGCTGGCGCCGAGACAACGCCGCTCATCGAGTTTCGCGACGTGGTGTTTTCCTATGCGGGCCATACGGTGGTTGATGGCGTTTCGCTGCAGGTGGGCCGTGGGGAGCTCGTTGCCCTGCTGGGTCCCAACGGCTGCGGCAAGACGACGATCATGCGCCTTATCAACGGCCTTGAGCTCGCGGACGCGGGCACGTATCTGTTTGACGGGCATGCGGTCGATGCGGCATATCTCAAGGATTCTGCGACGGCCCAGCGGTTCCATCAGCGCGTGGGCTTTGTGTTCCAAAACGCCGATGCGCAGCTCTTTTGTGCCACGGTCGGCGAGGAAGTTGCGTTTGGCCCGGCTCAAATGGGGCTGCCGGCAGACGAGCTCGAGCGCCGCGTCCGCGATGCCATGGAGCTGTTCCAGGTGGCCGATCTGGTCGATGCCTCGCCTTATCAGCTTTCGGGCGGGCAAAAGAAGCGCGTTGCGCTGGCTGCCATCGTGTCGATGAACCCCGATATCCTGGTGCTCGACGAGCCTACCAACGGACTTGACGAAGACTCGTGCGACATCGTGGTCAACTTTCTACTGGCCTATGTTGCTGCCGGTAAGACGGTCTTGATGAGCACGCATCATCAGGATTTGGTGCGACGCCTGGGTGCCCGCGCCATCTATATCGATCGATATCACCACGTGGTCGCGGCACCCGTGGCATCGTATGGAACCGAAAGCGGCACTGCGGAATAGTTGCTGCGTAGTAGGGCTGCGGCCGCGCGCGTGGCTTGCCGTGAATGGTATAGTTATCCGGGTTTTACGGGGGTGGCTATGCCAAGTTGGAATATTCATATCGCTCAGACGGAACGACTGCTGGCGCGTGCTGGCACGCTTGCCGATAACGTGCGCGACCGCAATGCCTTTTTGTTTGGCTGCGTGGTTCCGGATATCTTCGTGGGCTATATGGTCCCTGGCATCGCCGATCCCATCCCGTACCGCATTACGCACTTTACCAAGCCTGAGCCCATCCCTAAGCCGCGCGAGCATGAGTTTTGGGACACCTATGTGGCGCCGCTGCTCAAAGGGGCGCCTGTTGGTACGCCGGCTGCCGCGACCTCGATTGCCGAGGAGCGCGAGCGGCTCAATCGGGTGCATTATCCCCAACGCTACAAGGACGCCGAGCCGGTTGCCGGTCCCGGCGCAAGCGAGCTTTCGCTCGCGCCCGAGGACGTGGCGCAGTCGTTGCTCGATCTGACACTGGGTGTTTGGTCTCACCTCGTGGCCGATACCGTGTGGAATACGCGCGTGAATCAGTATCTGGAGGCGCACGGCGGCAAGCCGTGCGAGGAATTCCGCATTAAAAAGCAAGGCGACTTTGACTGGTTTGGCAAGACGCTCGGCATTGTTTCTATCCCGCGTGCGACCGATCGCCTGTATACCGCGGCGGCCCAGTTTGGTCAGTATTCGATTCCGCAAGATTATGTGCTCAAGACCATTGGCGTCATGCACGAGATCGTGCGCGAGAACCCCGGCGAGCCGGATCATCCACCGTACCGCCTGCTGAGCGAAGCGTTCTTTGACGCAACGTTTACCGAGGTCGTCGAGCTAACCGAGGCGGGTTTTACCGCCCGCGTCGCATCACCCGGTGTGCCCGCTCTGCCCCTGATCGCTAGCTGCTAGCTGGCCGGCCCGGCAGTGAATAGCTCAACCCAATCGACAAGTAGCTCTTGCCGAAGGACATCTTCGGCAGTGCGCTCCTGTTTAGTCTTTGGGACGTAGGTAAGCCCAGCCTTTTTATGGATGAGCTCGGCTATGTGGTCGAAGCTCTTCTTATCCTTAATCTGGCCATAGGTAATTTGGATGACATCGTAGCCCATGCTTGTAAGTGCGGTGGCGCGCTCGGCATCGGAGAGACTCGCGGCTTCGCTGCCGTGGGCGGAGCGGCCTTGGCATTCCAGAATGACGCCCATGCTGTCGGTGGCGCTTTCGATGAGGATATCGGCGTAACAGCAGGTTTTGTCATACAGCGAACGTGCGGCGTCGCTGAGCGGGATGCGCACATTGTTGGCGATATCGATGCCCAGGCCGCCTTCGTCGCGGGGGAGCGAGACGAGCATGGAGGTCTGGACTTCGAAGGGTGAGGCGGTCTGTCCCGTCATGCGTTCGGCGGCCCAACGGAGCTGCTTGATGCCGCGTAGGCCTGCGGCCTGTTTAGCGAACGCGGCGATATTCGCCGCGCTGAGGAGTGGTGGGTGCTTCCAAAGGTTGGTGTTGTTGCCCTTGGTGTCGACAACGCGTTCCCAACCGCAGTCGGGCGGGATGAGCTTAAGCGATATTGCTTCATCAAGCTGTTGTTGTGCACGTTTGCAGGGCTTAAACACTGCGAAGGAGCTGCACATTTCATAGCATGCCATGAGCAGCTGGTTGCGTGAGACCTGTGTAGCGAGGTTGAGCAGCGTGAACTCGGGCGATGTGACATCAAACCCATGCTCAGTCTGTCTAAATGATCCAGGAGGTGGCTCTTGGGTCAGCAGACGGCTATGAAATAGCTTTCCGTTCGCGCGCTGTTTTCTTTCGCTCACGAATTTCCAAACTGGTGTGCCAAGCAAGTCTTTAAATACTGGTTGTTTTGAGTAATGCACCAAGCGATGGTCATGGTTGGGCGGCAGGATTGCCGGATAGAGTCCCAGTATCTGGGGCGGGATGCGATAGTACTGAAAAGCCGTGGGTCCGCAGGCAAGAAATGACATAGCAATCCGATCGTTTGAGCGTTGTTTGGGCTAGAAAAGCTATCGGTTTCGGAAGTGCGGGGAAAAAGACAAACAGGTCAACCACAAGCGGTATTTAAGCCAACTTTATCAGGGGTTTTGTTGAAATAAAAGGGCTTGTGCTCGGGGGTAGGCAATTTTTCCCCGCACTTCCGAAAACGCGGTCGATTTAGACCTTGCTAAAACGATTTATCAGCCCTGTGTGAGGTGTGGGTTTGCCACCGGGCGAACACTTTTAGCGCTTGGGGCTTTATTTTTTGGGCCTCGGAGGGCGGATTTCGCGCTTTTGGTAAAGAAATGGGTGCGTGTCATGCCGTGCGGCAGGCATCGGCGCACAGAAAAAGGGTCCGGAAGGCGAAGCCTTCCGGACCCTTTGCAATGCAAATCTGCTTGCAAGTGCGATTTAGCGCACCTGAGCGACGTAAGCGACGTTGGTCGAGGAGACCTTGTCCTCGAGCTGGACGCTCATACGGGGATCGCCGGCGGTAGCGACGGTCAAATCGCCAGTCTTGACGTAGCCGAGCTCCTTAGCGGTCTCGATCGCCTTGACGATCGTGCCGTTGACGGTGCCCTGGGTAATCTCTGCCTGGTGCGGGATAACGCCCCAGTACATGATCATCTGCTGGACGGCCCACTCGTGGCGGGAGAACGCGCAGATCGGCATGTTGGGACGGAAGTGCGAGATCAGGCGAGCGGTGCGACCGGTGGTCGTCGGCACGGTGATGCACTTGGCGCCAACGGTGGTGGCCATGTTCACAGCGGACATACCCACAACGTTGTTGACGACGCGGGTGCCGTGGGCGTCGGCCGGAACCTCGAGCGGAGCGTGAGCCGGGAGGTACTTCTCGGTCTCGAGAGCAATGCTGGCCTGCATCTTGACGGCCTCGACCGGGTACTTACCGGCAGCGGACTCGCCGGACAGCATAACGGCGTCGGTGCCGTCGTAGATGGCGTTAGCAACGTCGGCAACCTCGGCGCGCGTCGGGCGCGGGTTCTGCTGCATGGAGTCGAGCATCTGCGTAGCGGTGATAACGGGCTTGTAGGCCGCGTTGCACTTGGCGATGATCTCCTTCTGGATGTGCGGAACGAGCTCGGGCTTGATCTCGATGCCCAGGTCGCCACGGGCGACCATGATGCCATCGGAAGCCTCGAGGATCTCGTCGAAGTTCTCGACGCCCAGGGCGCACTCGATCTTCGGGAAGATCGTCACGTGCTCGCCACCGTTCTCGCGGCAAAGCTTGCGGATGCCGCGGACGGACTCGCCGTCACGGATGAAGGAAGCGGCGATGTAGTCGATGTTCTCGGTCAGGCCAAAGAGGATGTCCTGACGATCGCGCTCGGTGATGGCGGGCAGAGAGATGTTGACGTTGGGCATGTTGACGCCCTTGCGCTCGCCAATCAGGCCGTCGTTCTTAACGACGCAGGTCATGTCCTGGCCGTCGACGGACTCGACCTCGAGGGCAACCAGGCCGTCATCGATCAGGATGAGGGAGCCCTTCTCGACCTCGGAGGGCAGAGCCAGGTAGTCGAGGGAGATGTGCTCAGCGGTGCCGTGGAAATCCTCGGACGTGGGCTGAGCGGTGACGACGATCTTGTCGCCGGTCTTGA
The DNA here is from genome assembly GCA_036550515.1 of Collinsella sp. Lineage (GTDB taxonomy): Bacteria > Actinomycetota > Coriobacteriia > Coriobacteriales > Coriobacteriaceae > Collinsella. Next base: position 43,708 of record JAXKGF010000052.1, on the reverse strand, counting down.
CGGCAACCTTCTTGCCATCGACCAAAAGGCCGGTGCGGACCTCGGGGCCCTTGGTGTCGAGCAGGATGCCGACGGGCATGCCGAGCTCCTTGGAAATACGGCGGACGCGCTCGATGCGACCGTGGTGCTCGTCGTAGGAGCCGTGCGAGAAGTTAAAACGGGCGACGTTCATGCCCGCCTTGATCATCTCGCGGATGGTCTCGTCGCTATCGCAGGCGGGACCCATGGTGCATACAATCTTAGTGCGCTTGTACATTCAGACCTCCATCTGACATCGTCTTGCGCTGATAGATAAACCATAAGAAATAAAACTGAGATGATTATAACGAAATGACGACCGAATACCCCAAAAAATCGACCGTATGCCGAATTAGAAGTTCATTTTTTGCGGAAAAACGGTATATGCAAAAACTTTACCAACCGTTCTAACCGCTGCTATCTGGGCGATATTTTAGTTCGATGATGCGCCGAAGAAAAAACGTTTTATCAATGTTGAGCATCACACGGTCTGCACCGTTGCTTATGGACCGTATTTCCAAATGGATTGTTTTGGCTAGACGCGTTGCTTTGGGGTACCATAGCTCCACTATCAACTGCCGCTCAGCACGGCAGCCTTGATGAGCCCTTGCCCTTCTCCTGGGAATTATGATCGGGCATCAATCTGCTGAGTGGCCCGAATCCCAGGAGGGGACTCTATATGCAAAAGGAATACCTGTCCGCTGCGGCGGAGGTGCTCAGCGACCAAGGTGTCGATGAGCACCTTGGCCTGAGCAACGACGAGGCGTCGTCGCGCCTCGCCAAGACAGGCCTTAACAAGCTCGAGGAAGCCGAGAAGACGCCGCTGTGGAAGCGTTTCTTTGAGCAGATGGCCGACCCCATGGTCATCATGCTGATCGTTGCCGCCATCATCAGCGCGCTCACGGGCATGGTCAAGGGCGAGCCCGACTTTGCCGATGTCGTCATCATCATGTTCGTCGTTATCGTCAACTCGGTGCTGGGCGTGGTCCAGGAAGCCAAGAGCGAGGAGGCCCTCGAGGCCCTGCAGGAGATGAGCGCGGCGCAGTCCAAGGTACTGCGCGACGGCAAGCTCGTGCACCTGCCGAGCGCCGAGCTCGTGCCCGGCGACGTGATCATGCTCGAGGCGGGCGACTCCGTCCCGGCCGACTGCCGCGTCCTCGAGAGCGCCACGATGAAGATCGAAGAGGCCGCACTCACCGGCGAGTCCGTGCCCGTAGAGAAGCACGCCAACGTGATCGAGCTTGCCGCGGGCACCGATGACGTGCCGCTCGGCGATCGCAAGAACATGTGCTACATGGGTTCCACCGTTGTGTACGGCCGTGGCCGCGCCGTCGTGGTCGGCACCGGCATGGATACCGAGATGGGCAAGATTGCCGGTGCCCTGGCCGAGGCCAAGGAAGAGCTTACGCCGCTGCAGGTGAAGCTTGCCGAGCTCAGCCGCATCCTCACCATTATGGTGATCGTCATCTGCGTCGTGATCTTTGGCGTCGATATCCTCCGCCACGGCGTGGGCAACGTCCTTACCGATCCGACTGCCTTGCTCGACACCTTTATGGTCGCCGTTTCGCTCGCCGTCGCCGCCATCCCCGAGGGCCTGGTCGCCGTCGTGACCATCGTGCTGTCGCTTGGCGTGACCAAGATGGCCAAGCGCCAGGCGATTATCCGCAAGCTCTCTGCCGTCGAGACGCTCGGCTGCACGCAGACTATTTGCTCCGACAAGACCGGCACCCTTACCCAAAACAAGATGACCGTCGTCAAGCACGAGCTCGCCGCGCCTAAGGAGAAGTTCCTGGCCGGTATGGCCCTTTGCTCCGATGCCCAGTGGGACGAGGAGCTGGGCGAGGCCGTGGGCGAGCCGACCGAGTGCGCGCTCGTCAACGATGCCGGCAAGGCGGGCCTCACTGGCCTGACTGCCGAGCATCCGCGCGTGGGCGAGGCCCCGTTTGACTCGGGCCGTAAGATGATGTCCGTGGTCGTCGAGACCCTGGATGGCGAGTACGAGCAGTACACCAAGGGCGCACCCGACGTGGTGATTGGCCTGTGCACCCATATCTACGAGGGCGAAAAGGTCGTCCCCCTGACCGAGGAGCGTCGCGCCGAGCTCGTGGCCGCCAACAAGGCCATGGCCGACGAGGCCCTGCGCGTTCTGGCGCTGGCAAGCCGCACCTACACCGAGGTCCCGAGCGACTGCAGCCCCGCTGCGCTCGAGCACGACCTGGTCTTCTGCGGCCTGTCTGGCATGATCGACCCTGTCCGCCCCGAGGTCGCCGACGCCATCCGCGAGGCCCACGACGCCGGTATTCGCACCGTCATGATCACGGGCGACCATATCGACACCGCCGTTGCCATTGCCAAGCAGCTGGGAATCGTCACCGATCGCAGCCATGCCATCACCGGTGCCGACCTCGATCGCATGAGCGACGAGGAGCTCGACGCACACATCGAGGACTACGGCGTGTACGCCCGCGTCCAGCCCGAGCACAAGACCCGCATCGTCGAGGCTTGGAAGTCGCGCGACCAGATCGTGGCCATGACGGGCGATGGCGTCAACGACGCCCCGTCCATCAAGCGCGCCGACATCGGCGTGGGCATGGGCATCACCGGCACCGACGTTACCAAGAACGTCGCTGACATGGTGCTCGCCGACGACAACTTCGCCACCATCATCGGTGCTTGCGAAGAGGGTCGCCGCATCTACGACAACATCCGCAAGGTCATCCAGTTCCTGCTTTCGGCTAACCTTGCCGAGGTGTTCTCGGTGTTTATCGCCACGCTCATCGGCTTTACCATCTTCCAGCCGGTGCAGCTGCTGTGGGTGAACTTGGTCACTGACTGCTTCCCCGCGCTCGCGCTAGGCATGGAGGATGCCGAGGGCGACATCATGAAGCGCAAGCCGCGCAACGCCAAGGACGGCGTCTTTGCCGGCAATATGGGCCTGGACTGCGTGGTCCAGGGCCTGATCATTACCGTGCTGGTGCTGGCGAGCTTCTTTGTGGGCGTGTACTTTGACATGGGCTACATCCACATCGCCGATATGATCGCCGGCAATGCGGACGAGGAAGGCGTGATGATGGCGTTCATCACGCTCAACATGGTCGAGATTTTCCACTGCTTCAATATGCGCAGCCGTCGTGCGTCGCTGTTCACCATGAAGAAGCAGAACAAGTGGCTGTGGGCCTCTGCCGCGTTGGCGCTGGTGCTGACGGTGATCGTTACCGTGCAGCCGACGCTTGCCGAGATGTTCTTTGGCCCCGTGACGCTTGAGCTCAAGGGCGTTGTTGCCGCCCTGGGCCTTGCCTTCCTGATTATTCCGCTGATGGAGATCTACAAGGCGATCATGCGCGCTGTGGAGAAAGAGTAACGTACCTGTCCGGGCCCGCCCCACGCCCTTTCTCCCTCACTGGTCCTCGCGCTTCGCGCTGCGGGATCGTTCGGGAGAAAGGGCTTCCGGGGCGGGCCCTGCGGTATCCTTGTTGGCTTTTCTCCCGTGCGGATGATAAAGGGCTGAGGGAAAGTATGTGAGCCGGTCGAGCGTTTGCTCGACCGGCTCTTTTTTGTGGGTAAAATACCTGCTCAGTTGTGATTTGTGGTGCTGGGAGGCGCTTGTGGGCAAGGCTAAGGCTAAGGCGAAGAAAAAGACGACGGGGGCGCGGGCTAAGCGCGATCGTCGTCGGAAGCTTGCGACCGAAGCCCCCGCGTCTGCCGAGGAGCTGCTGGCAAGCGTGCCGGGACTCGACGCGCTGCAGGATGTTCCGGCATTCGACGACCTGCCGATCGATGATGCACAGCAGGCGGCATTTGACAACTTTTGTGCTCAGGCCGAGGAGCCCGAGCAGATGCAACTTGGTGCCGTGGTGCGCCTGGATCGCGGGTTTCCGCTGGTGGCGACTGCCGACGACACCTTTCGTGCCGAGCATGCTGTGGGGTTTGCCAAGTCGCGTGGCGAGGATGAGGTTCTGCTGCCCGCCGTGGGCGACCGCGTGGCGGTGCGTCGTGCGCCCGGGCATGACATGGGCGTGATCGAGTGCGTGCTGCCACGCCGCACGAGTTTTGAGCGTTGGCGCGGACGCGCTCGCGGCGAGCGTCAGGTGCTTTGCTCCAACGTGGATAGCGTTCTGATCGTGCAGGCGCTCGGCGCCGGCGAGGTGCTGCTCGACCGCGTGGCGCGCTCGCTGGTGTTGGCACTCGACTGCGATGCCGAGCCGGTGGTGGTACTCACCAAGGCCGACCGTTGCGACACCGATGAGCTCGAGCGCGATCTGGACCGCGTGCACCGCTTGGTGGGTCCGGACGTGCGCGTAATCGTGACATCCTCTGCCGAGGGCCGTGGCCTGGGCGAGGTTCGCGCCTGCGTTCCCGCCGGGAGCTGCGCCATGATCCTGGGTGAATCGGGTGCCGGCAAGTCGACGCTGCTCAACGCGCTGTTGGGCCACGATACGTTGGCTACCGGCGGTGTGCGTGAGCGCGATGACCAGGGTCGCCACACCACGGTCGCGCGCGTGATGGTGGCGCTGCCGGGCGAAGCCGGCGTTATTGCTGACGCGCCGGGACTGCGCAGTTTGCCGCTCGTGGGGCATGAGCGGGGCTTGGCGCGTGCGTTTCCCGAGATCGTCGAGGCGTCGCGTGCGTGCCGGTTTGGCGACTGCACGCATACCCACGAGCCGGGCTGCGCCGTTCGCGAGGCCGAGGACGCCGGGCGGATCGACAGCCTGCGCCTGGAGACGTTCCAAAACCTGGCGTCATCCATGCGTGTGAGTGCTCAGATGCTCGATCCCGACGTCCATCTGTAATTGAATGTAGCTATGACAGCCGTCTCCCAATGGTACGGGAGGCGGCTTTTTTATTGCCGATGCGTCTTTAAACGTGCGTTTTGCCGACGTGCTGACCAAAACCTTGCCACGAGCTTGACGGGCCGGTCAGCTTTTGGTCGGCAATTGGTTTGACACTCAAAACCAAGATCGTGATTGCGCCGCTTTGCGCCCTGGTCGCCCAGACAATGGTGGTACGGGCATTTGCCCGGCACCGCCATGAGAGGAGCGGCCGTGAACAAGAGCAAGCGCATCGCTATCAGTCTGGTCGCGGGCGTGCTTGCCGCGGCGCTCTGCATGGTCTACGGCTCGTCGATCCGCTCGCAAGCCGAGCAGGTCCAGGCCGAGACTTTGGCAAAATACGGCGGCGACCGCGTTGAGGTGTGCGTCGCGGCGCGCGATATCGATGCGGGCGAGACTCTCGACGAGACCAATGTCATAACCCAGGAATGGCTGGCGAGCCTGCTGCCGCGCGATGCGGCGACCGAGCTGCGCCAGGTGCGCGGCGACGTGACGACCTCGCGCATCCCTAAAAATGCCGTGATTTGTGATGTCTACACCAAGGCCGAAACCCACACGCTCGAGGTGCCCAAAGGCAAGGTTGCCGTTTCGGTGGCGGTCGATGCCGAACATTCGGTCGGGGGCGCCACGGGCGTGGGCAGCTACGTGGACGTGTACGTGCAAAAGGACGGCGTAACCGATCGGCTGTGCGGCGCGCGTGTGATCGATACCAGCGAAGAGGCCTGCGCCACGCGCGAAGGCAAGATCGAATGGGTGACGCTGGCGGCCGACCCCGAAGACGTTAAGGAATTGCTGGGGGCTTCGGGCAAGGGGACGGTCAGTTTGACGATTCCCGCCACGGTGCGCGGCAAAAAGAGCGGAGGCGACGAGTGATGAAGGCGATCTGGCTTGCATGCTGCGCGTGCGGTGATTACGGATTGCTGCAGCGGGAAGTCGAGGGCCGCGATGCGGGCGCGCAGGTGCTTCGCGTGGGCGACCTGGATGGGCTGGTGTCCATGGCGCGGGCGTTTCCGTCGCGTCGCGGGGCGGCGATTATCGCGGCGGCCCTGTTCGATGCCGAAGACGTGCGAAAGACCGTTGCGCGTCTGACGGCCGAGGGCCGCGTGAGCCGCGTGGTCGTACTGATAGAGACGCTCGATCCTTCGGATATCGAGGGGCTGTTTCGCGCAGGGGCGACCGAGGTTATCGCTGCGCGCAGCATATGCGGCAACGGGCGCGCGGGCGAGGGAACGGTTGATTACGACCGGTGTCTGACGATTGAGCCCGATGCTTTTGTTGATAGGGAACCCGGGGCGCCTCGCGCTACAAGAGGCCCGCGTGTTGATGATTATGGAAAAGCGGAAGCCGAGCATGGTCGGTGTCCCCGGGATCCCCTTGCATACGATGAAGTCGGAGAGCCGGTGCCGTATGGCGAGGATCTTTTGGCCGTAGATATGGGATACGTGCATGGCGTAAGCCTGGTCGATGAGCTCGACGAGGTTGAGGGCCTTGCCGGGAACGACAATGTTCGTGTCGATGCGACCGTGAAGTCTCCAGACTCGGCCCCGCGGGCCGAGCAGCCTGCCATGCCGGCTTGGGCGCAGCATATGAGCGCTGCCGGGGAGACGGGAACATTGCCGTCCGTGCCCGCGTCGCCTGCTCCCGCGCCGCCGGCGGATACCACCGCCCCGTCGCATCGAGCCCCGGTTGTCTGCGCCGTCTCGGGTTCGGGCGGTTGCGGTAAGTCGACAATCGTCGCCACCATGGCGCATGCGGCGTCGCTGCTGGGTCTGCGTGCTGCCGTGCTCGACTTGGACTTGATGTTTGGAAACCTCTACGACCTGTTGGGTGCCGATGCCCCGCATGACATGGCGACGCTTATCGAGCCATCGGTTGCGGGCGCACTTGCCGAATCGGACATCGTGGCTGCCTCGATGCGTGTGGCTCCGGGCGTCACGCTTTGGGGGCCGGTCGCCGCGCCCGAACAGGCCGAGCTCATGGCGCGCCCGGTGGAACTGCTGCTCGACGTCTTGCGCCGCGAATCCGACGTGGTGCTTGTCGACACCTCGGTCTTTTGGGGTGACGCCGTGGCGGCCGCGGTGGCGGCAAGCGACCGCTGCCTGGTCGTGGGCGATCCGTCGGTGTCGTCTGCGACGTCCGCGGCACGCGTTATCGAACTGGCGAGCCGTGTGGGCGTGCCGCGTACGCGCATGAGCGCCGTATTCAACCGGTTTGGCGCGCGCGGCGCTGACGAGGATGTTGCCATGCGCTTTGAGATTACCTGCGCGTTGAGCTCCAAGATTCGTATCGCCGACGGCGGGCAGGACTTGGCGGCGCTCATGGCGTTCGGCCGTGCCGACGAGGCGGTGGGCCAGACCAGCGCTTTTGCCACCAGCGTGCGCGAAGCCACGCGCGAGATGCTCGTGGAGCTGGGCTGCGCCGTCGGTCCCTGGAGTGACATGGTCACCGACCGCGCGACGCGCGCCGAGCGCCCACGTATCCGTCTTCCCTGGTCGCGCGAGGGTGATTTGCGATGAGCTTGCAAACAAGGATTAAGGAAGCCGGTGCGGCCGCGGCGGCAGCGCCTGTTGATGTGGGGCGCCACCGTGCCGTCAAGCGCCGCACCAAACGCGCCGTGATGGACCGCATGGGCTATGACGAGGTGGCGCGTATCAGCGCATACATCGATCCGGCGCTCGCCCGCTCGGAATTGCGTCCCGCGGTGGAGGCAGCGCTCAACGTGGAGGAGCCGACCGACCTGGCGACGCCCGAGCGCGAGACCATCATCGACGAGATCTTGGATGACGTGGTGGGACTGGGCCCACTGCAGCCGCTCATCGAGGACGACACCGTCACCGAGATCATGGTCAACGGCTGCCGATCGGCTTTCTTTGAGCGCGGCGGCGTCTTATATCCCATCGAGCATGCGTTTGAGGATGACGAGCAAATCCGCGTGCTCATCGACCGCATCATCTCGCCGCTGGGCAGGCGCATCGACGAGCGCAGCCCCATCGTCAACGCACGCCTCAAGACGGGATATCGCGTCAACGCGGTGATCCCGCCTGTGGCGATCGATGGGCCGATCCTCACCATCCGCAAGTTCTCGGACCGCATCTGTTCGCTGGACGAGCTTGTGAGCCTGGGGTCGCTACCGCTTTGGTATGCACAGCTGCTTTCGTGCGCGGTATCGCTGCGCCAGGATTTGGCGGTTGCAGGCGGCACGGGGTCGGGCAAGACCACGCTGCTCAACGCGCTATCGTGCGAGATATCCACCGGCGAGCGCATCGTGACGATCGAGGACTCCGCCGAGCTCAAGTTTGCGCATCACCCGCATGTGGTTCGCCTGGAGGCGCGCGAGGCTTCAATTGAGGGCGAGGGCGCGGTAACGATTCGCGATTTGGTGACCAACGCCCTGCGTATGCGTCCCGACCGTATTGTGGTGGGCGAGGTGCGCGGTGCGGAATGTTGCGACATGTTGCAGGCCATGAATACCGGGCACGACGGATCGCTCACCACGCTTCATGCGGGCACCGAGCAGGAGACCGTGGTGCGTTTGACGCTGCTTGCGCGCTATGGCATCGATCTGCCGAGCGAGCTTATCGAGGAACAAATCGCCATGGCGCTCGACGGCATCGTGATGTCCGAGCGCCATTCGGACGGCAGGCGTTTCGTGTCCTCCTATTCGGGGGTGCGACGCGGCGCGTCGGGCGGCGTGGAGCTTGAGCGCTACGTGACGTTCGATGCCGCCACGCGTACCTGGACACTCGATCGCGAGCCTCCGTTTATCGCGGAGGGCCTGCGCTCGGGAACTCTCACGCAAGAGGAGGTGGACGAATGGAGATCGTTGTGCCCCTCGTTGTAGGGGGCTTAACGGGGCTTTCTGCCGCGGTGGCATGTGGGGCGGAGCCTCGTGCGCCGCGCGTGCCGCCGGCGGAGCTGGTCAGCCATGCGCTTGAATCGGTTGCCGAGAAGCTGCCGCGCGGGCTGGTAGATAACGACCCGCTAAAAAAGATCGCCCGCTCCTGGGCGGCGCTGGTTCCAGCACATCGCCTTGGCCTTGTCATCGAGGATGACGAGGCGCGACTGGCATTCTTGCTGCTGTCGAGTGGCGCCTGCGGCATTGCCCTGACCATCGTATCGCTGTCGCCTATCGGCTTTGTCCTGGGGCTGCTCGCGCCGTTTGGCGTAGGCGCCGCTTGCGACACCTTCGACCGTCGCCGCGAGCAACACGATGTGGAAGAAGCCATGCCCGAGGCCTTTACGGCGCTCTCCATGTCACTCGCCTCGGGCCATTCGCTGGCCCAGGGCATGAGGTTTGTGGGAACTCACGCGCAAGAGCCGGTGCATACCGAGTTTTTGCGCGTGGCGGCGGCGATCGACTGCGGCGTCTCGGCGACTGATGCGCTGGATGACCTGCTCGACCGTATCGATGCCCCCGGCCTTTCGCTTGTCACCTTGGCGCTCAAGGTGTCGCAGCGAACCGGTGCTCCGCTTGCCGACCTGTTATCCGAGGCGTCGAGCATGGTGGGAGAGCGCATTGAGCTCAAGCGCCGCCTGGACGTCAAGACATCGCAGGCTCGTATGTCGGCACACATGGTCTCGGCGATGCCGGCGGGTATGTGCGCGGTGCTGGCGCTGCTTTCGGCTGACTTTCGCCGTGGCCTCGCAGCGCCGGCGGGTGCCGGTGCCGTGGTGTTGGGCCTTGCCCTCAACGCCGTCGCGCTGGTCGTTATCCGGCGCATTATGCGGGTGGAGTTATGAGCGTCTTGGTCGGGGCCGCGGCGTGCCTGTGCGCGCTCAGTGTGTTTATCGTGACGGGTTTGGAGCGTGCGGACGCATGCAAGATCGCCCAGGTCTGCAAATGCGAGGCGCTGCTGGTTGTCGCGGCTGCCCGCTCGGTGACCGATGCCCTGGTAACACGGTTGAAGGGCATGCTCGGCACGGGTGGTACGGCGCAGGTGTCGCTTGGCGAGGTGTCCGAGATGATCGACGTGGTGCGTCTGGGGCTTTCTGCTGGCCTTTCGTTCGATGCGGCGCTTGAGGTTTTTTGCGCCAATCGCCGATCGACGTTGGCGCTCCGCCTTGAGCGAGCCTGCATGGCGTGGCAGGTGGGCGTGGGGACGCGCGAGGACGAGCTTCTGGCGGCCGCGCGCGACCTGGATGTGCGGGCGCTCGAGACCTTTGCCATTACAGCGGGGCAGGCGCTTGCCCTCGGTGCCCCGCTTGCCGAGACGCTGGCGGCTCAAAGTCGCGAGATTCGCGCGGCCCATCGCGCTGCAGTCGAGCGCGAGATCGAGCGCGCGCCGGTCAAGCTGCTGATTCCCACCGGCACGCTCATCTTGCCGGCGTTGCTTCTGTCCATATTGGGCCCGCTGCTGGGAGCAGGCGGGATGATGTAGGGAGGAATACATGAATACGATGACTGACGTTGCTGGCAAGGTCTGGAGCTGGGCGTTTTGCCAGTCAATTCACGCTCGTCAGCATGCCGAGGAACTGCTGCGGGAGGAGAGCGCGCAGGGTACCACCGAGTACGCCATCCTGGTCGGTGTGCTCGTGGTGATCGCCATCATTGCCATCGTCGCATTTAAGGGCAAGGTCCAAGATCTATGGAGCGCTATCAGCGAGGGCATCAACAGCCTGTAGAGGGCGCCCGTCCCGTCGGCGCGTTGCTGGTGCTCGCCTGTGCGGTCGTGGCGGTGGCAGTGGCGGTTTGGGGGCTTAACGCAGCACGGCAACAACGTTTAGGGGTTGCCGCGGATGCGGGCTCGGGTTCGGCTGCGACGTCTCAAAAAGACGATGCGCGAGACACGGACGATGCGAATGTCGCCGTCACGACGCAAACGTTCTTGCAAGCACTCGACGAGCGAGCGGGCACTGCAACGGGTTCATCGGCAAACAATGCTGTCGCTGTTCGTCTCGCATGGTCCGAGTGCCGACCGATGACCGAAACGGCGGCGGATATGCTGCGTGCCTATCGCGAGGTGCCCACGGCGCAACTAGCTCTGAGCGGCTATCTCGACATCAAGGGCAACGTGTGGGGCGCCATCGTGCGCGACGGACGCGGCTGGGTCGATATGGTGACGGCTGCCGCGGATACTGGCGATGCTTCGTGTCGCCTGCGCGTGGTCCGCCTGACCCCGCAGACAACGAACTCAAAGGAGGGACTGTGAAATGCATGACGTCCTGCGTGAGGAATCTGCCCAGGCAACGGTCGAATACGCCATCGTCACGGTGGCGCTGCTTTCCATCGTGCTGGCGATCGCGGGGCTTTGGCGCGCCGGTGCCGATGGGCGCTTGGCGGCGCTGGTCGATCGGGCGGCGTCTCACGACGTCGCCTCGACATCGGTTGTCGACGCTGCTGCGGGTGCTAAGGACATCGTGCTGTATTGATGCCATGCGCGAGGACCGGGCGCAGTCTACGGTCGAGGCGGCATTCCTGCTGCCGACGTTTCTGACGCTCGTCCTGTTGGCGCTGCAGCCGGTGTGCCTGCTCTACACGCGCGCTGTCATGGAGTCTGCCGCCGCCGAGACCGCGCGGCTTATGACCACGACGACGGTGGGGGATGACGAGGATATTAAGGAGTTCGCCCGCCGCCGTCTTGCCGCGGTTCCCGACGTTTCGATTTTTCATGCCGGCGGACCGCTGTCGTGGGATATCGAGCTTGGTCGGGCCGGCGCGGGCGGCGTCTCGTCCGTTTCCGTTACCGGCGAGGTTAAACCGCTGCCCGTGATCGGTGCGTTTGCGCAGGCTATGGGTAGCGCAGGCCAAGACGGCTATGTCGAGCTTAAGGTCGACGTCTCGTATCGATCGCGTCCCGAGTGGCTGGAGGGAGACTATGATTCATGGATTGCTGCATGGGATTAAGCGCTGCCTGCTGAAGGTGACGAGGGGGCTTGCGTGCCGTTGCCGACCGCGTGCTCGCTGCAAGCGAGGCGGCTTTATGGGTCGAGCCGGGATCGACCTGTTTATCGAAGACGGTGCCTATACCACGCTCTCCTCTGCGGTGGTCATCTTGGTGGTGCTCACGCTGCTGTTTTCGTCGACGGCGGCGATATGGAGCATGTCGCGCGCGGGGGACACCCAAGTGGCTGCCGATAGCGGCGCGCTGGCAGGCGCCAATGCGGTGTCGTCCTATCACACGGCTGCGACGGTGGTGGATGCGAGCATTTTGAGTTTGGGCCTGGCGGGGTTTGCCACGATCGGTACCGGCTTGGTCGCCATCCTTATTCCGGGTGCCGAGCTTGCCGCGGGCGATATGGTCGACACGGGAATCGAGATCATTAAAACGCGCAACAAGTTTGCCAAAAGTGCCTCCAAGGGCCTGCAGAAAATCGAGACGGCTCTACCGTATCTGGTTGCCGCGCGAGCTACGCAGGCCGTGTCGGCGCAGGACTCCGATGGTGTGACCTATACCGGTACGGCACTTGCCGTGCCCATGACGTCCGAGTCGGATTTCGTTGCGCTCGAGGGTTCCGAGATTTCGACCGATGCGATTAAAGACACATCGAAAGATCTGGAGCGCGCAGCAGATGAGCTGCAGAAAGCCTCGGAGGAGACGGCGAAAGCAAAAGAACGCGCCTGGCTTGCGGATTGCGGCGGGTCGGTTCCGGCTTCGGTCGGTAGCTGTTCATGTATGTGGGAACGTGCGAGGAGCTTGGCAAAGCTCTTGGGTGAGCAGAACCAGCATTATGCCTCGAGCGTTTCGTGGGAGCCACAGGTGGCGCTCGACCGCGCGAAGACCTACTACCGTCAACGCCTGGCAGACGAAAAACCGCAGGGTTCAAGCGTCGAGACGAAGGCGGAGTCAGCGGCGCGCAAGGCGTTTTACACCTATGCGAGTACAGAGGTCAATCGTGCATATGTAACCGAGGACGGAGATGAAGTTACTTCCTATATCCCGCTGTTGCCGCGCAACGCTGACGAGGTGCGAGCGACGGAGCTCTATACCGATGCGGCGTGGCCAACCAGTGCCATCGATGGCAAGACGTATCTGCATTACGGAACGAGTTGCCCCAACTATAAGAAGGGGGTACCAGGCGGGCTAGCCTCGGTTGCTGATTATGACGGGCAGGACAAATGCAATAGATGCCATTTTGGTGTTTCGTCGCTCGGTGCCGTTGCGGCTCCTTCGACTTCTATCGAAAACGGCTTTGAGTACCACTTTGATCGATTCAAAGACGCTCTGGAAGACTACGTCGAATGCCGCAACAAAGAGCTTGAGCTCATGCGCCAGACCGAGGACGAGGCTGACCGTGCGGGCAATGCGTTTGATCAGGCCATTAAAGCGCTTTCGGGCGAGCGCCCGCGTATTGCTCCGCCCGGTCGCAACGGCGTGGTTGCCTTGGCGGTTTCAGGTGCCATCTCGAGCCCCGATGAGCTCAACTCTTCGTTTAACACAGCAGTCAGGCTTGGCGATCGCGGCGCGATCTCTGCTGCGGTGCTGGCGCCCGATGATGCGACGGCGCAGAACAACGTTCTCTCGCGGTTTTTCTCGACGCTGGAGGAGCGTTCTGGTGGCGTTGCCGGTGTACTCGATGGCGTCATGGATGTTTGGGGACGGCTGCTTGTGGGATACGGAGACATTCAGGGCTCGGCCGACGAGCTTATGGATGAGATGATCGATGACCTGGGAGGGGACAGTGGCGCGCTGGGCTCCATTGCGTCGTGGCTCGGCGATACCGTTTCGGCGTCCGTGGCGGCGCTGGGCTTGGAACCGTGCGACTTGCGCCTGCGAAAGCCGGTGTTGACCGACACCGCCAACGTCATCAAGAGCCCGGGGTCTGACATCACAGGTCTTTCTAATGCGCAGGACAAGCTACGAAGTATTCCGCTGGGCGTGACCGACCCCAAGGCGCTTTGCGAGGCGCTGGAATATCAAGTCGAGCGCACCATCAGCGGCGCGGTGTTCACGCTAGCGGAGATTCCGCTACCCGGCGGCGGTTCCATCCCGCTTACCGTCGATGTTGCCACGCTGGCGGGTGCCTTGGGCGGTGGGTCGTAATGGACATCCGCAAGCGCCTGCGCGAGGAACGCGCCCAGGCGACGGTCGAGATGGCCGTGGTCACGCCCGTCCTGCTGGTTCTGGCGCTCATCGTGTACAACGTCATGGTCTTTGCCGGTGCGGTCGCACGCTTCGACCGCGTGGTGCCCGATATCGTGCTGGCGCACGCCGTGGCTCCGAGCGGGGAGGGCGACGACAGCTCCATCGATGCCTCCGCGACCGTTCAGGCTCAGATTCAACATGCCATGGAAGGCTATGACTTGAAGATCGAGGTCTCGAGCGAACAGGGTACGGCGACATCGGATGGCGGTCTGCTTTCGCTTTCCGGCACGTTTAGGACTTATACCTGCACCATGCGCTACGAGCCGTGGCCGAGCTCGCTCAGCATCGCCGGCGTTTCGCTGGGGGCACCGGCAAAGTTGTCGCACGAGCGCGCAGTGACGGTCGATCCGTGGCGTCCGGGGGTGGTTATGTGACCGCGGCCTCATCCTACATTGCCTACGCGCGGGCGCTCAACAGGCTGGGTTGGACGCCTGCCGAGTTTGTGGTGGCGGAGTCGTTTGCCGTGCGTCTGCGCGGCATGCTGGGACGGCGGCCGATTGCCGCCGGCGGACTGCCGCTTGTCATGGCGTTTCCGCGCTGTTCCTCGGTTCACACCTGCTTTATGGCCTATCCCATCGACATCGCTTTTATCGACCGTAGCGGCAACGTCCTCGAGCGCTACGAAAACGTCTGCCCTTGGCGTATGTGTTCCTGCCCCGGTGCCTGGGCGGCACTCGAGCGCCCTTCAGTCATTGTTTCGCCCGCTGTTCTTCAACGCGTGCCGGCTTAAGAATTGGCGACAGCGGAATTTCGTCATACGAAATTGGGTAAGATGGGGGAGGAGATGCATGGACGTCGAGATTCATCCCAACGCCAAAAAGCACCTGACGGAAAAGCAGGTGCTTAGCGCTTGGCTTGCGGTTACCGAGTGCATTCGTCGCGAGTCGGAAGACGAGCCGCCGAGATGGCTTGCGATTGGATGGCTCCCGGACGGACGGAGTGTGGAGCTCGTTGCGGTCGAACTTATTCGTGGATGGCTCATTATTCATGCTTTGTCTCCGGTTCAGAAGAAATTCTGGCAAGAGATCGAGCGAGCTCGGCAAAGGGGTCGATGATGGGCGAGACATATACGACCGCTAGTGGTCAGGTTGTAACGGATGAAATGATTGACGCGTGGTGTGAGTCGTACGAGCGCGGAGAGTTTCCGGATGGCGAACACACCGTTGGCGGAATCGTGCATGGACGGCCTCCACTCTCAGGTGAGGGAACGGCAACGCTATCGGTCAAGATTCCTCTGGGAATGAAGGAGGCTATTCGTCGACGGGCGGCTGCCGAGGGGATGACGCCAAGTGAGTTTGCCCGTGCGGCCCTGAGTGAAAAACTTCTTGCGGCCGGTTGATGCTTCTGACGTGCCGTTCTATAGGAGCGAGATCGTGGCTGATGTCGTGCTCAAAAACTTTTTTAAAATTCTCGGTTGACCGGAGCGTGTCCTTGGTTATACTAATCAAGCCTTGAAACAAGGCACACCTCAAATGGCTGGGTAGCTCAGTTGGTAGAGCAGAGGACTGAAAATCCTCGTGTCAGGGGTTCGATTCCCTTCCCCGCCACCTTGAATTGACTAGGACCCCTGCAAAGGGGTCCTTTTCTTTTATGTAGCCCCCGTATGGAATCGAACCCCGTGAGGGCGCGGAGCTGAGGAAACGCGCAAGCGTTTGCCAGCGTAGCTCGCAAGGCGCGCGAGCGCCGCAGCGGTCCGTCCGCGCAGCGCGCGGACGCGATTCCCTTCCCCGCCACTTTGAATTGACTAGGACCCCTGCAAAGGGGTCCTTTTCTTTTTCTGTGGGGTTCTGCGGAAAATGCATCCCGTTATTGAACGAGAAGGCGGGATGCGCTTTCCGGCGCTTGCTTCCAACGTGCGTGCACATCTCGGCGCACTAGCTCGGGCCCGCCCCAGACATTCCTCCCGCTTTTGCGCCACTTTATAGACCGTTCGGTCGTCTGTCCTCACGCGCGGGTATACTCAAAACGATACTTTTCCTATGCAATACGATGCAGGTTCGGCCTGCACGATCCGAAGGGGGCAGTGATGGAGAGGATACTCGGCGTTAATCTCTCTGGCTGGTTTATTCCCGAGCCTTGGGTGACCCCGTCGCTATACGCGGCGACCGGTGCATCCAACGCGGCCGAGCTGCAGGAGGCCATGGGCACCGCCGCCTATAACGAGCGCATGCGCCGTCATTACGAGACGTTTGTGAGTGAGGACGATTTTCGCCGCATGGCGCAGATCGGTCTCAATGCTGTGCGTCTGCCGGTGCCCTGGTATGCCTTTGGTTCGCAGGAGTCCGATGCGTCCTACATCTCGGTTGTCGACTACATTGACCGTGCGATTGAGTGGGCTGCTAAGTACGACATCCGCGTGCTGCTCGATCTGGCAACTGTGCCCGGTGGCCAGGGCGATTCCAACGATTCGCCCACCACGCCGGAGGCTGTTGCCGAGTGGCATTCGTCCACCAACGGTCGTCATGTCGCACTCGACGTGCTCGAGCGCTTGGCCGATCGCTACGGCGAGGCCGAAAGCCTGCTGGGCATTGAGCTGCTGGATACGCCGCAGATGAGTGTCCGCAAGAGTCTTTTTACCATGACGGATGGCATTCCGGCCCACTACCTGCGTAATTTCTATCGCGATGCCTACGAGCTCGTCCGTTCGTATATGCCCGAGGATAAGATCGTTGTCTTCTCGTCGTCGGGGCATCCCAGCGAGTGGAAGCATTTTATGCGCGGCGCCAAGTACAAGAATGTCTACATGGACCTTCACCTGTACCATTACCGCGACGAGTATGCGCTCGACATCACGAGTCCCCGCGGGCTGACGACGGCGATTTCGCGTAACAAGCGCGAGCTTAAAGAAGCGATTTCGACTGGGTTCCCCGTGCTGGTGGGCGAATGGTCGGGCGCGGCGATCTTTGCCAACTCGTCGGTTACGCCCGAGGGCCGCAATGCCTACGAGCGCGTGTTTATCGCCAACCAGCTAGCTTCGTTTGCGCCGGCTGCCGGTTGGTTCTTCCAAACGTGGAAGACCGAGAAGCGCATCGCAGCATGGGACGCCCGCGCGGCGCTCGGCACGCTCGAGCGCGGCATGATTGAATAGGTTGATATGACGCAAAACAGCGCCCATACGGGCAAACTCTATGTGGTCGGCACGCCCATCGGCAACCTGGGCGACCTGTCCCCGCGCGTTGGCGAGGCGTTTGCCGCCGCCGATGCCATCTGCTGCGAAGACACGCGTGTGACGTCAAAGCTGCTGATGCATTTGGGTATTTCCAAGCCGCTTGTCCGTTGCGACGAGAATGTAATCGCCAGCCGCGCCGCCGGCCTGGTCGACCGTCTGCTGGCGGGGGAGACCCTCGCTTTTGCCTCGGACGCCGGCATGCCGAGCGTGTCCGATCCCGGCCAGGCGCTGGTCGAGGCAGCGCGTGAGGCCGATGTGCCCGTCGAAGTTATCCCCGGGCCCTCCGCTTGCGTCACGGCGCTCGTTTCGTCCGGCATTCCCTGCGAGCATTTTTTCTTTGAGGGCTTTTTGGGCCGAAAGCACGGCGACCGCGTGCGCCGTTTGCAGCGCCTTGCCGTGGTTCCCGGCGCGCTCATCTTCTACGAGTCTCCACATCGCATCGTGGCGACGCTCGAGGCCGTGACAGAGGTCTTTCCTCAGCGTGAGGTTGCCGTCTGCCGCGAACTCACCAAGCTGCACGAGGAGGTCTTGCGCGGGCCCGCTGCCCAGCTCGCCGAGGAGCTGCGTGCTCGCGGCGAGGTAAAGGGCGAGATTGCGCTGGTCATCGCGCCGCCGAGCGAGGATGAGGAGGCCGGCATCGTGCCGGTTGGCGCCGAGGCAGCGGATCCCGACGAGGCCCTGCGCGAGGATATCCGCGCCGCACTCGAGGAGGGGGAGCCCGCCTCTGCGGTGGCCAAGCGCCTGTCTCAGAAGTATTCGCGCCGCAAGCGCGATGTCTATGCCATGGTGCTCGATATGCAATAGATGGAGGATATCCAGCCCTTGCGCTAGAATCATCCCCTGTATGCAACGTTTTTCTGGAGGACAAACCCCATGGATCAAAGCAAGCCTTCGTTCTTTATCACGACGCCCATCTACTACGTCAACGCCGATCCGCACCTGGGCACGGCTTATTCCACCATCATCGCCGACGTTCAGGCTCGTTATCGCCGCTCCGCCGGCTATAACGTTAAGTTCCTGACCGGCATGGACGAGCACGGCGAGAAGGTCGCCGAGGCCGCAGCCAAGCATGGCATGACGCCGCAGGAGTGGACTGACAGCCAGGCTCCCCACTTCAAGGAGCTTTGGAACAAGCTCGAGATTTCCAACGACGACTTCATCCGCACCACCGAGCCGCGCCAGCATCATGCCGTGCAGTACCTGTGGGAGCGCATGAAGGAGTCCGGTTACCTGTATAAGGGCAGCTACGACGGCTGGTATTGCGTGCCTGACGAGACCTACTTCACCGATACGCAGGTCCAGAAGGGCGACGAGGAGTACGGCAGCGTCGGCCAGCACCTGTGCCCCGACTGCCACCGTCCGCTTGAGCGCGTGCAGGAGGAGTCCTACTTCTTTAAGCTTTCCGCCTTCCAGGACAAGCTGCTCAAGCTTTATGATGAGCACCCCGACTTTGTCGAGCCCGCGTTCCGCATGAACGAGGTACGTAGCTTTGTCGAGGGCGGCCTTAACGACCTTTCCGTGAGCCGCACGAGCTTTGACTGGGGCATTCAGGTCCCGTTTGACGAGGGTCATGTGA
Source organism: Collinsella sp. (assembly GCA_036550515.1). Classification (GTDB taxonomy): domain Bacteria; phylum Actinomycetota; class Coriobacteriia; order Coriobacteriales; family Coriobacteriaceae; genus Collinsella. The sequence continues at coordinate 25,033 of JAXKGF010000052.1, read as the reverse complement.
CCTACGTGTGGTTCGATGCGCTGCTCAACTATATGACGGCCGTCGGCTACGGTGTCGACACCGACGAGGCGCGTGCCGAGCTGGCCTATCGCTGGCCCGCGCAGTTCCACATCGTGGGCAAGGACATCATCCGCTTCCACTGCGTCATTTGGCCCGCCATGCTCATGGCCATCGGCGAGGCCCTGCCCGAGCACGTCTTTGCCCACGGCTTCCTGACCGTGCGCAATGCCGAGACTGGCAAGGCCGAGAAGATGTCCAAGAGCCGCGGCAACGCCATCGCTCCGCAGGACGTTATCGACATGTTGGGCGTTGAGGGCTATCGCTACTACTTTATGACCGACGTCGTCCCCGGCACCGACGGTGCCATCAGCTTCGACCGCATGGAGCAGGTCTACAACGCCGACCTGGCCAACAGCTGGGGCAACCTTATCTCGCGTTCGCTCAACATGAGCGGCAAGTACTTTGACGGTTGCGCGCCTGCCAAGCCCGCGTCGTTCGATGCGTTCGACAACCCGCTGGCAAAGATCGCCGATGGCCTGGTCGAGCGCTACATGGCCAAGATGGACGTGCTCGATTACGGTGGAGCCAAGGACGAGGTCATGGAGCTCATCCACGCCGCCAACCACTACATCGAGGACTCCGAGCCTTGGGCGCTTGCCAAGGACGAGGCCAAGGCTGACGAGCTGGCATTTGTGATCTACAACCTGCTCGAGGCCATCCGCATCGCCGCTCACCTGCTGATGCCGCTCATGCCTCAGACCTCTGCCGAGGTCCTGCGCCGCCTGTCCTGCGAGGACGAGGCCGCGAGCGACGACCTCAAGGGCATTTGCGCTTGGGGCTTGCTTGCCGGTGGTCAGCCCGTCGAGAAGGGCGAGCCGCTGTTCCCGCGTCTGGGCTAAGCCGCCGCGCGCCATATCGGCAATTTGCTGTTTAGATGTAAGGGCATGGCCGCAACGGTCCATGCCCTTTTGTTTCAAGACGCCGCCACCATGCTAAGGAGGCAACTATGACAACTTCGCCTTTGGCAAACCCCACGGCAACAAGGGAGCTGCTGGAGGAGTTTGGCCTTGCGACCAAGCATCGCCTGGGCCAGAACTTCCTGATCGACAACCATGTAATTGAGCGCATTTGCGAGCTTTCCGAGCTTGCGGGCGATGAGCGCGTGCTCGAGGTCGGTCCGGGCGTTGGTACGCTCACGCTTGCGCTGCTGCAGGAGGCGGCGTGCGTCACGTCGATCGAGGCCGACCCCGAGCTCGAGCCGGTGCTCGATGCCCATGCCGCTGACTACGCCAACTTCCGCTTTATCATGGGCGACGCGCTCAGGGTGACGCCGGAGCAGATTGAGCAGGTTGCGGGCGGTGAGCCGACGGTATTTGTCGCGAACCTGCCCTATAACGTGGCGGCGACGATCATCCTGCAGTTCTTCCAGACGATGCCCGCGCTCAAGCGCGCCGTCGTCATGGTTCAAAAGGAGGTTGCCGATCGCATTGCCGCAGTGCCGGGCAATAAGACCTATGGCGGCTATACGGCAAAGCTCGGCCTGTATGCGCAGGTGACGGGTCGCTTTGAGGTGCCGCCGCGTTGCTTTATGCCGGCACCGCACGTGGACTCGGCCGTCGTGCGTATCGACCGTGTTGACGGCGTGGTGCCCGAAGGACTCGATCGCGAGTTTGTGGCCCGCGTGATTGACGCCGCATTTGCTCAGCGTCGCAAGACCATCCGCAATTCCATGAGCGCCAACGGCTTTGCCAAGGACGTGCTCGATGCCGCCTTTGAGACTTGCGGTATCGCACCCACCACGCGCGCCGAGACGCTCGATGTTGCCGACTTTGTCCGTCTGGCCCGGGAGCTAATCCATGACGCCTAATGCCGAACGCGTGACGTTTACCAAGAAAAAGAAGACGGTTGCTTGTCCCGTGCCCTTGGCACCGCTTGCCGACACACATGCGCATCTGCTTTCGTTCTGGGGCAAGGATGTGCCCGAGACGCTCCTGCGCGCCAAGGCTGCGGGCGTCGACCTGCTGGTGACGATGCTCGACCCCATCGCCGACAAGCGCAGCGTGACGGACTATAGCGACTGGCTCGTGCGCGAAATTCTGCCGATGCGGGATATTCCGCAGATCAAGTATCTCGCTGGCGTTCACCCCTATGGCGCGCCGGATTATACCGACGACATTCACGCGCAGGTTGTTGCTGCGCTCGATGACCCTTTGTGCGCTGGTATCGGTGAGATCGGTCTGGACTACCACATGGATTACGACGACGATATTGCGCCGGCGCCCCACAGCGTGCAGATCGACTGTATGGCGCGCCAACTCGAAGTTGCCGTGCGCCGCAATGTGCCGGTGGAGCTGCACCTGCGGCACGAGGACTCGGATGGGGAGCGCACCTCGCACGTGGATGCGTACAACGTGCTGCGCGAGGTGGGCGTGCCTCAGGCCGGTTGCGTGCTGCACTGCTTTGGCGAAGATCGCGCCACAATGGAGCGCTTTGTGGGTTTGGGCTGCTATATCGCCTATGGCGGCGCGGCCACCTTTAAGCGCAACGACGACGTGCGCGAGGCATTTGCGGCAACCCCGCTCGATCGCATTTTGTTCGAGACGGATTGCCCGTATATGGCGCCGGAGCCGATTCGCGGTCTTGAGTGTGAGCCGGCAATGATTTCCATCACGGCAAACACGCTAGTCAATGACCGTGTCGATCGTACCGGTGAGGATCCTGAACCGATTGCGCAGGCCGCCTGGGAAAATGCTCGCAAACTTTTTCAAAAATAGTTCTTGCGTTCGCGGTGGCGCTCCGTTATTCTAATTCCTGCACGCGGGCGTGGCGGAATTGGCAGACGCGTACGGTTCAGGTCCGTATGGGGGCAACCCCATGAAGGTTCAAGTCCTTTCGCCCGCACCATTAAATGAAAGAGCTCCCAGCAATGGGGGCTTTTTTGTTATGGGCCCATCGCAGGGACTTGAACCTGTGAAGGAGCGAGCGTAAAGAAAACGCGGAGCGTTTTTAGCGAGCTGGCGAGTCCGCCGGCAGGCGGACGAAGCCGGTGCGGATCCGCGAAGCGGATACGCGGACGTCCTTTCGCCCGCACCATTGATTGAAAGAGCTCCCAGCAATGGGAGCTTTTTTGTTATGGGCCTCCTGTTGGTGTCACGTGGCTGCTTCGTGCGGGTATCCTAGTGCCAACGTGTGCCTATCAGAGGAGAGACCATGCTGTTGCCCGGTATCATCGCTGCCCTTACGAGCTTTCTACTTCCCATCATCATTTTGCTGCTGCTGCTCCCCAGCGCCTGCTATGTCGTTGAACAGCAGCATGCCGTGATCATCGAGCGTCTGGGCAAGTTTAACCGCATCGTCAACGCGGGCTTCCACATGAAGGTGCCCGTGATCGACCGCAAGGCCGCCACGGTGAGTCTGCGCACCATGAAAAACGGCTTTGGCATCGACGTTAAGACCCAGGACAACGTGACCATCGGCCTTGAGGTCTCTGCTCAGTACCACGTGAGCTATGATATGGGCGCCGGCCCGGCAGATTCGGGCATCTACAAGAGCTACTACATGCTGCAGGAGCCCGTCGACCAGATGCGTGATTTCATCACCGACGCCCTGCGCTCTTCCATCCCCGTCTATACGCTCGATGAGGTCTTTGCCAAGAAGGATGACATCGCCAAGGACGTTAATGCCACCGTGTCCGAGCAGATGGCTGCCTACGGCTTTACCCTCGTGTCGACACTCATCACCAAGATCGCGCTGCCGACCGAGGTCGAGAACTCCATGAACGACATCAACGCCGCCCAGCGCAAGCGCGCTGCTGCGCAGGAGCTCGCCGAGGCCGACCGCATCAAGCGCGTCACCGAGGCGACCGCCGAGGCCGAGGCGATGGAAAAAGCGGGCGAGGGTATCGCCAACCAGCGCAAGGCCATCGCGCTGGGCATCAAGGATTCGCTCGAGATCATCCAGGAGACGGGTGTCGGTAACGACGAGGCCAACCAGCTGTTCATGTTTACGCAGTGGTCCGAGATGATGACAGAGTTCGCTCGCACGGGTAAAACATCGACGGTCGTACTGCCGAGCGATTTCTCGCAGTCGGCCTCGATGTTCGAGCAGATGCTGACCGCCAGCAAAGTTCAAAACGATTCGAAGGAGTAGACGCGCGTGAAATACACCGTCGTTTGCGTCGGTAAGCTCAAGGAGCGCTTTTGGAAGGACGCGTGCGCTGAGTACACCAAGCGCCTAGGTGCCTATGCCAAGGTGGATATCCGCGAGGTGGCCGATATCGACCCGGCTAAGGCGGGCGGCGTGGATGCCGCACGCGACAAGGAGGGGGCGGCGATTCTTGCAGCCCTGCCGCCTCGAGCGCATGTGATCCTGCTTGCCATTGAGGGCAAAGAGCGCTTGAGCGAGGAGCTTTCGGCGCGGCTCGACGATCTTATGCTGCGTGGTAACAGCGACATCGCCTTTGTGATTGGTGGATCGGACGGCGTGAGCGATGACGTGCGCACACGAGCCGACGAGATGCTCAGCTTTGGACGTATTACCTTGCCGCATAACCTGGCGCGCGTGGTGCTGCTGGAGCAAATCTACCGCGCCTGCAAGATTAGCCGTGGCGAGCCGTATCACAAATAGGTCGGCAATACGAAACAATGCCGTGGGACAATAGCTTTCGTTTTGAAGAGCGTGTCTGAGAGGACTATGAGATATGAAGATCGGATTTGTCGGTTTTGGCAATATGGCGAGCGCTATGGCCGATGGCTGGATCGCCGCCGGTGTGGCTGCGAGCGATATGTGCGCCTGCGCGGGCCACTACGACGCCTTGGTCGAGCGTTGTAAGGCGCGTGGGATAGTTGCCTGTCGTGATGCGGCGGAGGTTGTCGCTGCATCCGATATCGTGGTTGCTGCGGTCAAGCCGTACATGATCGAGAAGGTCTTCGCTTCGTTCAAGGACACCCTTGCCGACAAGGTTGTCCTTTCGGTCGCCTGGACTTGGGATAGCGCCAAGTGGGAAAAGGTCCTGCCGGGTGTCGCACATATTTCGACGGTGCCCAACACGCCGGTTTCGGTGGGCGAGGGCGTCATCGCCTGCGAGAAGTCCTCTACGCTCAACGGCGAGCAGCGTGCCGTGGTGCTCGACCTGCTCGGTAAGCTTGGCACCGTCGTCGAGCTCGACACGAGTCTGCTGTTTGTGGGCGGTACCGTGGGCGGTTGCGCACCGGCATTTGTCGCCATGGCGATTGAAGCCTTGGGCGACGCGGCCGTCAAGCACGGTATCCCGCGCGCCGATGCCTATCGCATTGTGAGCCAGATGGTGCTGGGCACGGCAAAGCTACAGCTTGCGACTGGCCAGCATCCTGCGGCGATGAAGGATGCCGTATGCTCACCCGGTGGCGCCACCATCAAGGGCGTCGTCGCGCTCGAGGACGCCGGCATGCGCAGCGCTCTGGTCAAGGCCATCGACGCCACCCTCCAGTAAAACCCGCCATTTAGGGACAGGTTTATTTTGGCAGGTTTTTTCCTGCGGTTTTGTTGCATGTACGAAAAGCGCCCCGCAACTGGCTCAATTCCAGTTGCGGGGCGCTTGCGTTTGCCCAGATAAAACCGACCAAAATAAACCTGTCCCTTTTTGGCAGGTTAGTCCCAGAAGCTGTCTTCTTCGTCCTCGGACTTGGGGCCGCGGTCGACATACATCTTATGGGTGCGCTTCTCCATCACAAAGGCAAGAATCGCAAATAGCAGGATGCCGCCGGCGAAAAGGATGGCAAAACCGGTGCGGGTGCCAAACAAAAAGGAAAAAACTGCGTCCATTGGGTGCCTTCTTGCGTAGTTGAGTTGGGTCGTAAACGCTCATAAGTATATACTTGCCCATACATGTACAAGGTTGCAACCTAAATGGAATGTATATCGCCGGAGGATCTAATGCTTGATATCAAGTTTGTTCGCGAGAACCCCGATGCCATCGATACCGCCATGGCAAATCGCCAGACGTCTTGGGATCGCGAGAAGTTCTTTGAACTCGACGACGAGCGCCGTGCCGTCATCACCGAGGTCGAGGAGCTCCAGGCCACGCGTAACGCCGAGTCCAAGAAGATTGGCGCCCTGATGAAGGAGGGCAAGAAGGACGAGGCCGAGGCCGCCAAGGAGGCCGTGCGCGCCGTCAACGAGAAGATCGACGGTCTGGCCGAGCGCCGTACCGCTCTTGAGCAGGAGCAGTACGACTTCATGTCTCACCTGCCCAACATTCCGTGCGAGGCTACCCCGTACGGTAAGGACGAGGACGAGAACATCGAGCGTCGCCGCTGGGGTACCCCGCGCGAGTTCGACTTCGACTTTAAGCCGCACTGGGATCTGGGCACCGATCTGGACATCCTCGATTTCGAGCGCGGCAACAAGCTCTCCGGCAGCCGCTTCACCGTTCTCGGTGGCGCCGGCGCCCGTCTTGAGCGTGCCCTCATTAACTTCTTCCTGGACACGCACACGAGCCGTGGCTTCAAGGAGTGGTGGCCGCCCATCGTCGTCAAGCGTCAGACCATGTTCGGTACGGGTCAGCTGCCCAAGTTCGAGGACGACGCCTATCACGTCTCGGGCGACAACTTCCTGATCCCTACCGCCGAGGTCGTACTGACTAACCTGCATGCCGGTGAGGTTCTGGACGCCGACACTCTGCCTCGCCGCTACACTGCCTTCACCCCCTGCTTCCGCGAGGAGGCCGGTTCCGCTGGTCGCGACACCCGCGGCATCATTCGCCAGCACGAGTTCGACAAAGTCGAGATGGTCAAGTTTGCCAAGCCGGAGGAGTCCGACGAGGAGCTCGAGAGCATGACCGCCGAGGCCGAGTACCTGCTGCAGCAGCTGGGCCTGCCGTATCGCGTGATTAGCCTGTGCACCGGCGACCTGGGCTTCTCTGCCCGTCAGACCTACGACATCGAGGTTTGGCTGCCGAGCTACAACGCCTACAAGGAGATCAGCTCCTGCTCCAATTGCGGCGACTTCCAGGCCCGTCGCGCCAACATCAAGTATCGCGACCCCGAGAATTTCAAGGGTTCGCGCTACCTGCACACCCTTAACGGTTCCGGCCTGCCGGCTGGTCGTACCATGGCTGCCATTCTGGAGAACTACCAGAACGCCGACGGCACCATCACGATCCCCGAGGTTCTGCGTCCCTACATGGGCGGCCTCGAGAAGATCGAGCCGGTCGCGTAAGCTAGCTGCATAGGCGATTCGCGAGGGCGCTCCTTTTAGGGGCGCCCTTTTTGTGTACGGCTATACCATACCGTGAGGACAGCTCGATAGAAAACACACGAACAAACGTTCTGTATACATGCATTTACCTGCTATGCTTTTGCTAACTAAGAGCGAGAGAAAGGGGATGTGATGGAGCTGTTCGATGAGAGGGTTGTTTTGTTCCAGAGCGATGAGGGCGGGGAGCACCTGCTGGTAACGTGCGAGCCGTCGGGTATGGGTGGCTTGGTGGTTCGGCAAACGAGTGAGGGACCATTGACGCAATGGTGCTATGAGGAGTCGCCGCATGTGGTCGAGACGTTTGTGGCGCATGAGGCGCTTGTTGTCCTTGAGCACTTCTATGGCGTTGGAACTTCTAATCAGGTGGCCCGAATGCTGAGCATCTCGTTTGCCGACTACGACTGTGCCCAACGGGTGCGGTCGCTTCTGGGGGAGCTTGGCGCCGGGTTCGATGTGATCGAAAAGCCAATCGATCGCACGAGAAGCGCTGATGCTCGTGGCGCAGCGTGATAAATTGCGGCCCGCGCGAAAAAAGTTTGAGATTTTGCTTGACTCTAACGAACTAAAGTGGTTTTATATGTCTTGCGCTGCGGCGTTACCTCAGCTGGATAGAGGGTCTGACTACGAATCAGAACGTCATAGGTTCGAATCCTATACGCCGCACCAATCGAACTTAAAGCCTCCGGTAACGGGGGCTTTTCTTTTACGCCGGCACCGCATGGATTCGAACCTCGGTCGAGGCGCGAGCGTGAAGCGTCCGTAGCGAGCGGGCGAGCGCGCCGGCAGGCGGGCGAAGCCGGTGCGGATCCGCGCAAGCGGATACGCGGAATCCTATACGCCGCACCAATCGAACTTAAAGCCTCCGGCAACGGGGGCTTTTCTTTTAGGCGGACGCCGCATGGATTCGAACCTCGGTCGAGGCGCGGGCGTGAAGCGGACGCGGAGCGTCCGTAGCGAGCGGGCGAGTCCGCCGGCAGGCGGGCGAAGCCGGTGCGGATCCGCATGACAACTTAATCAGCGCTTCGTAAAAATTTTCCAAATTGTCGCTTGACCCATCGGGGGCTCGCGTGCATAATAATCCGTGCGTCGCGGCGTTACCTCAGCTGGATAGAGGGTCTGACTACGAATCAGAACGTCATAGGTTCGAATCCTATACGCCGCACCAATTGACTTTTAAAGCTCCCGGCAACGGGAGCTTTTCTTATATAGCGATTCGCTTGAGCGCAAGCATCGAAATACGGCTGATCCAAACTGGCCGTAATTACGCCAAATGAGTAAAAATCAAATTCGATAACTTTTTTTGAAAATACGCTTGACCATTATTCAGTCCATGTGCATAATAATCAACAAGTCGCGGCGTTACCTCAGCTGGATAGAGGGTCTGACTACGAATCAGAACGTCATAGGTTCGAATCCTATACGCCGCACCATTTGAGATTAAGGCTCCCGGCAACGGGGGCTTTTCTTTTACGTAAACACCGCATGGATTCGAACCTCGGTCAAAGGGGACTATTTCTCATCGACTCGTGTAAGATTTCGAGTATGCGCCTCGGTGAGTCCGTGGCGCGCTCTTTCTTTAGACGACCGATCAGGGTGATATTTCGTGGCAGAGCGTCCGACATACAAGCTCAGGTTTCTCGATCCCAAAAAGCGCTTTCCGGCCATGCCCGAGCAGCCTGCGGGACGCTCGTATGGCGTGGTTTGGAAGCTCTTTGGCGAGGACCCGCATGAATCATGCTATGTCGTCGAATTCGTCGGCAAAAGCCATGTGTCGCTTTTGGGCTACGTGTGTGTTTCGGGTGAGGTCTATAAGGTGGACCGTCCCGTTAACGAGGTATCGCTGCCCGACGATCCCGACATGCAACTGATTCTTGACGAGTCCGATTCCAACATCGGTGAGATTGCGGTCAGGGGTACCGATGGGACGATGCACCCCCGGGCGCGAGTCATCGGCTCTCCCGAAGGCACCATGCGCGAACAATCCGATCGCGAGACGTGGAATTCGACGCGCAGCCTTCGCTACGGCGAGTTCATGGCCTCGATGTTCTTGCGTTACGTGATATTCGCCGATTCTGAAAACGCTGTCTTAGGCACGGCAGACGGTGACGGCCTTGACGAGGGCATGAAAAATGCCGTCGACAAGATCAAACTTGTAAAACTCCCCGAGCCGGTTGAGGTGCTGCTGGGTTTTGATTCCACGCCGCTGCCCGATGCAATCGAAACGTTGCTCTACCGCATTGATCATACAGATAATCCAAGTGGCATTGAGCGCTATGCCGCCGCTTTGATGGGCGAAGTTAATCTGCCTCGCCTGCGCACCATCGCGGCCAAAACCGAAATGAGCCTGGCGCGCATCGATCGCTCGAGGCTCTTTTATCTCAATTTTGACCGTAGCCTGCTGGGCCAGGACGAGATCGATACCCTACTTGCCGTCGAGTGCCGCCTGAACCGCCTATCGGGCATCCTTGAGCGTATTGGGGCAGGGTTGGGCCCCGTTGCCTCGTCGCCAAGCTTTGAGGGCTGCTCGCTCTTTGACCTATGGCATATCAGCAAGACGACAAACGACGTTCCTCGCTTGCTCGAAACGCTGTCGAATGACAACCCGTGGGCCAAGCCGGGGACGGTTGCGTGCCAGCCGGGTGGCGAGTGGGACGTTCGCACCCGTTTTGCACGTATCGTAGAAGCACTCAACGTGGTCACGCGGCTCGACTACACCTATCGAGCGAACGTTGCCGAGGGCATCATGCTGGTGCGATTTGGCCGCACGGTTGTCGATGCTATGCCCCAGCGCGAATACGATGCTCAAGATGACGCTTGGCGCGAGGTAGATGAGCCTAAGCGCGCGGCATGGGCCACTGAGCACGATGCGCGTATTGCGCTTACACTCGCGGCGGCTTGCTTTGCTTCGGGCGCTCGCATCACGCGCTGCTACGTGCAGATTGCGGCTCCCGACGGTGAGCAGGGCGAGCGTGTTGTTAAAACGTATTCCTTTGGCCGTGCGGCCTATCTGGCCGATTGCGTTTCTGTCGCCAAGGATCTTGAGAGCATGGATATGGACGACATGCCCTGCAAGTGCTTGTTCGAGGCATATGAGGCAGATGCGCCGGACATGATTGAGCCTGCAGAGGTTCACGCCCGACCACGCGATGACCATCGTCCATTGCCGCCTGCACTTCGCGATTTACTGCTCGCTGACACGGCTGACGAGCTTGAGGTCATGGAGGAGGACAACGATCCGTATGTCGCCCGTGTCGTCGAGCTGCGCGAGCAATTCAAAGTTGACCGAGCTGGTGCTTTCGAGGGCTTTTCTCGCCTTGTCGAGGAGCTGGAAGCCAAGTGTACGGTTGCTGAGCTTTTGGCGACGGGCCCAGTGCAGACCCAGTTCTGCGACAACCAGCTGGTGCGCATGGTGCTGCCGGTGATGGAGGAGGACCGTTCCGTGCGTATCCTTCGCGCTCCCGATGCGCTGTATTTTGCCCAGCACGAGATTTGCAGCTTTTACGCCGAACAAGAGGACTTTGAGCGTGCGCTGCCCGAGGTGCGCCGTCTCTACGATTTGGCGCGCTCGTCCATGCAGTCTCACTTTGCCCTGATTAACGTGCTAGCACGCCTGGAGCGTTATGACGAGATTGTCGAGGTAGCGCGCCACGGCCTGCGCATTGCCAGCGACCGGCCTTCGATCGGTTACCTGTTCTATCGCCTGGCGTTTGCCTACTGGAACTGCGACCAGCTCGAGCTGGCGCTGGCATGTTATCGCCTGGTGCCGCGCGGCGAGGAGTCGGGCGGTAGTGCGCAGGAGGAAATGCAGGGCCTTATGAACGAGATGGGCGCCATCAAACCGCCCACGTTTGAGGAGGCTGTCGAGACCATCCGCAAGGCAGGTCTTGAGCTGCCGCCGGTGCCCGCCGTGACCAATCAGCTCGCGGATGCCGCCGTGCAACTTGTCGATAACGGCTTCTTTTTCTTGGCGCGCGGCTGCATCTATCAAATGTGGCGCACCATGGGCAACGATGAGCTCGGCTCCCTCAACCGCTCGCTGGGGTAGGGGCGGCAAAACCGGCCTGAATAGAGCTGGATATACCGTTTGTTCAGTGCACTGAACAAAAGTGGTGTGTTTTGTTCAACATACTGAACAAAACGGAGGGCTGCTGGGATCGGTGGTATTTTCATCGCCTGTGCATAGATAAGGTATAACGAATTAAGTTATAACGAATTAAGATGTGAATTACTATAGCGAGCGGGATTGTCGCTAATTTGAACGTAAGTATCTGTATCGGCCCAGGTGAGAAGGCCTGACAAGACCGATGCGGACGTAAAATCGCTCAGCCTGCTAAAACTGTTAAACTCTGCTAAAGTTGCTAAACTTTGTTAAAGTTGTTAAAACTGGCAGAGGAGGTCGAATGTCAAAAGCTATTAATCCCTTTAAGCCAACAGCGGGCATGAATCCACCTGAGCTTATCGGACGCGACGCTGTTTTGGATGACTTTGCCGAGGCTCTTGAGAATGGCCCTGGTGCCCCCGATCGACTCATGCGCATCTCGGGTGTCCGAGGCACGGGTAAAACGGTGCTCCTCAACGCATTGGGCGATCTTGCGCGCAAAAAAGGATTCGAGGTTGTCGACGTTGCCTCAAATGCCGGTTTTTGCGACAGAATTCTCGAGGCTCTGCAGCGAAATGTTCGTCTTGCATCAATGTCGATTTCCCCATCGATTTTAGGAGTCAGCCTTGGCTCCGTGGAGCTGTCGAAGTCAGCCTCTCATCTGGGCGAGGCGATGTACGATGCCGCGAAGCGAGGTGGTTTGCTCATCACACTCGATGAGATTCAGGACGCCTCAACTGAGGAAATGCGCGAGCTGGGTAATGAAATGCAGCTCTTGATTCGCCAAGGGGCGAATGTCGCCTTTGCATTCGCTGGTTTGCCAACCTCTGTGGATGGCGTGGTGGTGGATGATACGTTGACGTTCCTTCAGAGGGCGAAGCATATCGAACTCACGCGGCTTTCAGATTTTGAAGTCGGCGGATCGTTTGAGGATACGATGAGGCGTGCGGGCAAGGAACTCGACGAAGGCGTTGCTGAGCTTTTGACAAAGGCTTCGGCAGGCTATCCCTTTATGGTCCAGTTGGTCGGATATTACGCTTGGCAGGTTGCTGCGCGCAGCGGGTCGGAGAGCGTGAGTGAAGAGGCGGCTCGCAAGGGTGTCCAGGCGGCTCTTGATAGTTTCAATGCCATGGTGATTGCCCCCGCGCTGCGCAGGGTGTCGGAGCGGCAGTTCCAATATCTCGCGGCGATGGCGCAATGCGAAGGCGGCGAGATTACGAACGGTGATATTGCCAAAAAGATGGGATTGCCGGCGAATAAAGTCGGGTCGTATCGCAAACGTTTGATCGATACGGGACTGATTGAGCCTGCTGGCTACGGCTGTGTTTCGTTTGCAATTCCGTACATGCGCGATTATCTGTTGGAGACCGTTCGAGCGGACTAATAAAGACTGGAGGCATCGACGCCGCCGCTGGGGTTGCCCCCGTATCTTTGTCTCAATCTGTAACATCTGGACGAAAATTCGGCCTGTAACTGTTACAGATTGAGATGATTGGGTGAGACGTCTACTGGCAAATTGGAATCGCTCCAAAATTTCCCCTTGCTCATCCTCGACTGTTTGGTTACTATAGAACGGCTGTTACGGAGAGCTGACCGAGAGGCCGAAGGTGCTCGCCTGCTAAGCGAGTATGCCCCAAAAGGGCATCTGGGGTTCGAATCCCCAGCTCTCCGCCAGTAAGACTTTAAAGAAGGGTTCCGAAAGGGACCCTTTTTGGTATGGAGAACGTTAGCTGGGGATTCGAACCCTCAAAAAAATGAGGCGCCCCGTTGGACGCCTCATTTGGTTCGATGTGATAACGCTTTGGCCCTACACCTCAGGAGCCTTGGCTACGGTCTCGCTCTCGGCTGTGAGCGGGCGGTTGTCGATGCGGCGGCCCAGGCGGTCGAGCTTCACGAGCAGCCACTCGATGGGATTGGGCCCCGTTCCTTCCTCGTCGGCAACCAGGTCCATGACGGCAATCTTGGTGCCGTCCTGCTTAAGCGTAACGCTGCCCACCTTATCGCCAACATGCACCGTGCCCGAAAGGTCATCGTAGCTAACCTTTTCGGTCACTTCGCCGGCGAGTGAGAACACTGTTGCCTGTGCGGCGGGGTCGGCGAGCGTGGCATCGATCGTCTTATCCGTCCAGTCGGTTTGGCCAATGCGCGCCATAAGCGGGTTGCCGTTGGCGGTCTTCTCCTGTGTATTGGCAATTGCGACCGTCACCTTGTGACCGTAGTACCAGTTGGCAAGGGTCGCCGTATCGGTAAAGCGCTGATCGTTGGTTGTGGAGTTCAAAATAACGGTGTAGACCTCGTCGCCGTCGCGGTTGTAGGCGCTCGTAAAGCAATAGCCCGCGTCGTCGGTGGTGCCGGTCTTGCCGCCAATGTTTCCGTCCTGACCGAGCAAAACGTTGTGCGTGTCCATGGAATGCGAATGGTCTGAGCCATCGGCGCCTGTGACCTCGATCCAGGAGTCCTCGCTCGCCACGACTTCGCGGAACGTGTCGTTCTTCATTGCCTCCCGCATCATCAGCGCCACATCATGTGCGGTCGAGTGCATGTCGCCGGCCCACTCGTCAAAATCCAGGCCGTGCGGATTCTCGAAGACCGTACCGGTGCAGCCGAGCTTTTTGGCGCGCTCGTTCATGGCCTTTACAAAGGTGGCCACGGCGTCCTTGGTCTTGGGGTCGATCTTTTTGCCCACGTGCTCGGCAAGCACGATGGCGGCGTCGTTGCCCGAGGGGATCATCAGGCCGCGTAGTGCCTGCTCCACGGTGAGCTCGTCGCCTTCGAGCAGGCCGGCAGTCGAGTTGCCTACGGTGGCGGCAGCGTTGCTCACCGTGACCTTCTCGTCCATCTTGCAGTTTTCGACGGTCAGGATTGCGGTCATGACCTTGGTGATCGAGGCAATCTTGACCTGTTCATCGGCGCCGCGTCCATAGTAGACGGTGCCGTCCTTGCCCATAACAAGGGCATTCGTTGCCTCGATATCGGGCAGGTTTTCTGTCGTGATGCCGCGGACGTCGGCGGTCTTGTCGCAGACGTCGTCGGTCGTGAGCACTTGGGCGCCGGCAACAGCAGGCACGCCGGCAACAAGGGCGATGGCGCAGGCAAAGCCGGCGGCAAGCTGGGCGGAGCGCTTTGCAAAAGAGGTGAGGGACTTCACAGATTTCGCTTTCGACGGGATGGTCTCTTCTGGCACTAGAGTATATCGTTTGCCGGCGACGACGATCGTTGCGAGCGCGCATGGCCCGCATTCGTGCTCGAACGGGCGCAAGGGTGCTTAAGGTCGACTTAATCGCCCGCGCTTGTTGTGTGTGGCGGGCGCCGCCTCGGGCATAATGGAGCGCGAGAGGAGCACGCATGAACGAGCGCATACTGGTAGTTGATGACGAGAAGGCCATCGCCGACCTGGTTGGTATCTACCTTACAAAGGAGGGCTTTGACGTCCAGATCGCCTACAGCGGGGCCGATGCGGCCAAGGCAATTCTGGAGCAAGAGTTTGACCTGGCGCTGCTCGATGTCATGCTGCCCGATATCGACGGCTTTGAGCTGCTGCGTACCATCCGTGCTGGCCATACCTATCCCGTAATTATGTTGACGGCACGCGATGCCCAGCAGGATAAGATCGAAGGCCTTTCTCTTGGCGCGGACGATTACGTGGTCAAGCCGTTCCGCCCGCTGGAGCTCATCGCGCGCGTTCATGCTCAGTTGCGCCGCTACACCAGCTACGGCAGCCGCGCGCAGGCGACCGAGTCGCCGACCCTCCAGCTCGACGGCCTCGAGATCAACCGTGACGCTCGCTCCGTGACGGTGGACGGTGCGCCGGTGCGCCTCACGCCCATCGAGTATTCCATCTTGCTGTATCTGGCCGAGCATCACGGCAGCGTAGTGCCCGTGGAGGACCTGTTCCGCGCGGTGTGGAACGAGGACTTTATGCCCGGCTCCAACAATACGGTGATGGTACACATTCGTCACCTGCGCGAAAAGATCGATGACGACGCTCAGAAGCCGCGTTTTATTAAAAACGTTTGGGGCGTCGGCTATATCATCGAATAACGCCTTTGTTTGCGAGGACATGGACATGACAAAAGACGATAAGCAGTTGTTCGAGGTGCCCGATCGGCTCTTTGAATACGTGAGGGCGGTCGTCGATAATCGCGCGCTTGCGACGGTGCTGCTCTTTTTGCTGAGTCTGCTGCTGATCGGCATTGATAACATCGCCGGTATCTTGGCGGTGCTACTCATCGGCTTCTTGCTGATCGATCGCTTTGAAATCGTGCGTCGTTGCGTGGTGATCGGCGGTGCCGCGTGGGTCATGACGCTGGCGATCGGTGCCATGGCACTCGGTGGCATTGAGGGACCGGTGCTGTTCGATGCCGGCTTTGTATTCAACATGCTTGGCTTTGTCTTGGCGCTCGCCGTGTGCGTTCTGTTCTTTTGCGGCCGCGCTCTGTACTATCAGGGCTATGAGCAGGGTGAGCAGCATTCCGACCGCGTGCTTGCCGCCCGTATTCAGGACCGTCTGATCGATCATCCCGACGCGTGGGACAACATCGACGGCGACTTCCTGGAGGTCGAGGGTGTGCTCAACCGTGTGCGCGACCGCGAGCACAAAGTCCAGCAAGCCCTGCGTGACGAGTCGCACCGCAAGGACGATTTGGTCACATACCTGGCGCATGACCTGCGCACACCGCTTGCCAGCGTGGTGGGCTACCTCTCGCTGTTGCAAGAGGCACCCGGCCTGCCGGTTGAGCAGCGCGCGCACTTTACAGGCGTGGCGCTCGACAAGGCGCACCGACTCGACGCGCTTATTGAGGAGTTCTTTGATATCACGCGCTTTGACTTCCACGATATTGTGCTCACGCGCGGCTACGTCGACCTGGGATTGCTGCTGGCGCAGGTGGCCGATGAGTTCTATCCCATTCTCAACGAGCAGCACAAAGATGTCCAAGTTGATGTGCGTGAGGACCTGACGGTGCTCGTAGATGGCGACAAGATGGCTCGCGTGTTCAACAACATCATGAAAAACGCCATCGCCTATAGCTACGAAGGATCGACCATTGCGATCGAGGCCCGACGCCAAGATGACGGTGGCGTGCGAATTCGCTTTATCAATCAGGGTGATCCGATTCCGGCGGCTAAACTCAAGGTGATCTTTGAGAAGTTCTATCGCCTGGACGCGGCGCGTGCGACCGATCGCGGTGGCGCCGGCCTGGGCCTTGCCATTGCCAAGGAGATTGTCGCGGCACACAGCGGCACCATTGCGTGCGAATCGACGCCCGAGCACACGGTGTTTACCATTGCGCTGCCCGCTGCATAACCAGCGTGTCCTTACAAACACTTGACAATGCGCTCACGTGCGTATGAGCCGTGATTTCTACTATCGATACTGCTGAATTGATATCGATATGGAGGTATGCGGTATGACGGCTGCTGCGGCGATGGGGCCTACGGAGCTTGAGGAACTCATAGAGGCGCAGGCCGAGGCCGCGCACGAGCGCGAAGTTGGGGATGCGACTCGCCCCACGGCGCAGGACCTTGCCGTCTCGCCGACGCGTATCGATGTTGAGGGCCTTGACCTGTTTTACGGCGACCATCATGCGCTCAAGGACGTGAGCATCAAAATTCGTGACAAGCAGATCACCTCGTTCATCGGGCCTTCGGGCTGCGGAAAGTCGACGCTGCTGCGCTGCTTTAACCGTATGAACGACGGTATCAAGGATTGCCGCATTGAAGGCAAGATTGCACTCGACGGCCAGAATATCCTGGGCGATTACGATATCTGCCGCTTGCGCCAGCGCGTGGGTATGGTGTTCCAACGCCCCAATCCGTTTCACATGAGCATCTACGACAACGTCGCCTACGGTCCTCGCGGCATGGGAGTGCGCGACCGCGTCGCGCTCGACGAGCTGGTCGAAGACTCCCTGCGACGCGCCGCGCTGTGGGACGAGGTCAAGGACAAGCTCAGGGAATCGGGTCTGGGTCTTTCGGGCGGCCAGCAGCAGCGTCTGTGCATCGCCCGTGCGCTGGCCGTGCAGCCCGACATTCTGCTGATGGACGAGCCGACCTCGGCGCTCGACCCCGTATCGACGCTGGTGGTGGAGCAGCTGGCCTGCGAGCTCAAGGAGACCTGCACGTTGGTGGTCGTTACGCACAACATGCAGCAGGCTGCGCGCATTTCCGACTCGGTTGCGTTCTTTTTGCTGGGCGAGCTGGTGGAGCATGCGCCCACCGCTCAGCTCTTCAAAAACCCGACCGATCCGCGCACGGCGGATTATTTGACGGGCCGTTTTGGCTGATACCATCTAGTGCAGGCGCCTTTAGGGTTAAGATGCGGTCATGCCGGCCGCAGAGGGGTTCAACATGATCTATTACGTCGAGGACGATGACAACATCAGGGATTTGACGGTCTACGCACTGCGCAAGCAGGGAATCGAGGCCGAGGGCTTTTCGTGCGATGGCGAGTTTAAGGCCGCCGTGGCGCGACGGGTGCCCGATGCTGTGCTGCTCGACATCATGCTGCCCGATACCGACGGCTTGGCGATTATGCGTCGCCTGCGTGCCGATCGCCTGACGGCGACGGTGCCCATTATGATGCTCACCGCCAAGGACACCGAGCTCGACAAGGTCATGGCGCTCGATGGCGGTGCCGACGATTACCTGACCAAGCCGTTCTCGCTTATGGAACTCGCTAGCCGTTGCCGTGCGCTGCTGCGCCGCGGCGGCATGGTCAAGCAGGCGAGCGATGTGCTCAGCGTGGGCGATATCGTACTTTCGCCCAGCCACCGCGAAGTGACTGTTGCCGGTGAACCGCTCAAGCTCACGCTGCGCGAATTCGACCTGCTCGAGTACCTCATGCGCAAACCTGGCGTGGTCTTTACTCGCGAGTCGCTGCTGCAGAGCGTATGGGGCTGGGACTTCGACGGCGGTTCGCGCACCGTCGACGTGCATGTGCAGACGCTCCGCCAAAAGCTCGGCGAGCGTGCGAGCGCCATAGAGACCGTGCGCGGCGTGGGCTATCGTCTGGCCGAGCCTACGGCCGATGACGATGCCGAAGGAGCCGACAGCGCGGCTAGCGCATCGGAGGAGTAGCTCGTGGTCTTAGCCCCCCAGGGAAAACGTACCCTGTCACATCGCGTGTTCGCGACGATTTTTCTCTGCGCTATGGCGGTTATCGTGGCGTTTACGGTGTTGGGCGCGTTCTTTGTGCAAAATACCCTGGCAGATGCCACGAGCGCCAACCTTTCGCAGGAAACCGAGCTTATTGCCGCTGCCCTCAATGAGCAGCAGGAGCCCATTGCCTTTCTGCGCAGTCTCGATCGCGAGGACTTGCGTATCACGCTGATCAACAAAGACGGGTCGGTTGCTTACGACAACGAGGCATCGCCTTCTATGCTGCCCAATCACGGCGATCGTCCCGAGGTCGTCAAGGCTTTCGAGAGCGGCTCGGGTTCTGCGGAGCGTGCAAGCTCCACGCTCGACGAGATTATGCTGTACCGAGCCGTCCGACTTAATAACGGCCAGGTTGTTCGCTTGGCGCAGGCCCAGCCTGGCGTTGCGGCGATTCTGATGTCTCTCGTGGCGCCGATGCTGCTCATTGCGGCGGCAGGTGCGGTGCTCTCGTTTTTCTTGGCGCGTCGTGAGTCCCGCGCCATCATTGAGCCGTTGCAGGAGGTCGATCTGGACCATCCTCGCCGCAGCTACGAGCATGCTTATGCCGAGATGGTTCCCATGCTCGAGCGCATTGAGTCGCAACGTCAGGAGCTCAAGCGCCAGATGGCGGTGCTGGCGGACAACGACCGCATGCGCCGCGAGTTCACTGCCAATATCACCCATGAGCTCAAGACCCCGCTTACGGCAATCTCAGGCTATGCCGAGCTCATTGCGAACGGCATGGTCGAGGGTGAGGACGATCTGCGCACCTTTGGCGGCCGCATCTACCGTGAGGCGGGCCGTTTGGCGGCGCTCGTCAACGATATCCTCACGCTTTCGAACCTGGATGAGGCCGAGCGTGCGAGCGATGGCGAGGCGGTGCCTATTGGCTCCACGGAGCCCATTGAGCTTTCGCGTGCTATCTACGCGGTCGAGCAGCGTCTTGAGCAGGTCGCTCGTCAGGCAAATGTGACGATAGGCCATGAGACCAAGCCTGTGGTCGTCGAAGGCGTATCGCGCCTGATCGATGAGCTCATCTATAACCTGGCGAGCAACGCCATTCGCTACAACCGGCCCGGCGGTACGGTGACGTTGCGGTGCGGAACCAACGACGACGGGCACCCGTATCTGTCGGTTGCCGACACGGGTATTGGCATTGCGCCCGAGGAGCAGGGTAAGGTGTTCGAGCGTTTCTATCGCGTTGACAAGAGTCGTTCTAAAGCGCGCGGTGGAACGGGTCTGGGTCTGGCCATCGTCAAGCATGCCGCCCTGTATCATCACGCCTCGCTCGATCTGTCAAGCGAGTTGGGGGTGGGGACCACCATCACGGTGACGTTTCCCGTGCAACAGGACGAGCAGTTCGTGTAGCGGTACTGCAAACATGTGAATTTCACGCCGCATCGGGGCTGCCGGTGCGGCGTTAATGTTGCGCAACAATGGTGTAAGCGCTGTATCTTATGTATAGAGTTCGGACATGGCAAGAAGATGCGATATTATACGAGCAGTTTTGTCGATATGAACTAGGGAAATGAAAGGCAAGCTGCATGACCCTTCTCGAACTGTTCCAGCTGCTTAAAAAGCACCTTAAGCTGGTCATCGCCCTCCCGGTGGTCTGCGCGATCGCCATGGGCGTCGTGTCCTTTACCATGATGGACAACACCTACACCGCCACGACGAGCATGTACATTCTCGCCAAGACCGATGGTAGCCAGACGAGCTACTACAACGACCTGTCGGCGAGCCAGATGCTCTCCAACGATATCGCGACGCTGCTCGATAGCGACAGCGTCAAGAGCGGCGCTGCTAAGGAGCTTGGCCTTTCCAACTTGGATGATTACAAGGTGAGCGTTACGAGCGAGACCACGACTCGTGTCATTTCGCTGTCCGTGACCGGCGACAGCCCCGACGGTGCCGCCGCTGTCGCCAACGCCATTGCCAACTCGGTGTCTACCGTGGCTCAGGACGTTGACGCCGCCCAGGCCGTCAACGTGATCGATAAGGCAAAGATCCCCAACCAGCCCAGCGGCCCCAACCGCAAGCTCTACATCGCGGTCGCCGCTCTGGCCGGCCTGTTCGTCGCCGTTGCAATTGTCGTGCTGCTCGACATGCTCAATACCCGCGTCCGCTCCGTTGACGATGCCGTCGAACTGCTCGGTGTGCCCGTTATCGGTCGTTTCCCCGTTTTGAAGGGCGGTAAGTAATTCATGGCCCGTAAAAAGAAAACCAGCGATACCCTCGCCTTTAGCAACGCAGCCAAGACGCTGCTGGCAAACATTCGCTTTGCGAGTGTCGATACGCCGATCAAGTCCATTACCTTGACGTCCTCCATCCCTAACGAGGGCAAGTCCACCATTGCGGTCAACCTGGCTCAGGCCATTGCGACCAGCGGCAAGAGCGTCCTTCTCGTCGAGTGCGACATGCGTCACCGTACGCTTGCCAACCTGCTGGGCCTCCGTCATTCCGGTGGCCTGTACGCCGTCCTTTCCGACCAGATGTCGATTGACGAGGCTGTCGTCGAAACCGGCCAGCCCAACTTCTTCTTCCTCGATGCCGAGCCGCGCATTCCCAACCCGGCTGACATTATCGCCTCGCGCCGCTTTGCCAAGCTGGTTGCCGCGCTGGAGGAGAAGTACCAGTACGTCATTTTCGATACGCCGCCCGTGGGCACCTTTGTTGATGCCGCCGAGGTCGCCGCGATTACCGACGGCACCATCTACGTTATCCGTGAGGACTTCGCCAAGCGCAACGAGATCATTGCCGCCTTCGACCAGCTCAACAAGGCCGAGGTTAACGTAATTGGCACGGTCATGAACTGCTGTGAGACCTCGAGCCATGACTACTATTACTCTTACTATGGCGAAGACAAGGGTCAGAACAACGCTGTTGCCGGGGTTAACCCTGCTGTTGGCGGTGCTGCTGCAACGGGGACCCCTGCGAAGGCGAAGCGTTTTAAGAAATAGCAACGACGCAGATAAGAGGGCGATATGAGAGACATCCACTGCCATATCCTGCCCGGTGTTGACGACGGCGCGGCGAACCTCGAGCAAAGCTTGGCAATGCTCGAGGCGGCCCGCGCCGTCGGCGTTACGCACATGGTGTGTACGCCACACTGCCGGGACCCGTATTTTGACTTCGAAAAAATGTGGGAGGCCTATCGACTGCTTAGCGCGCATGCGGGCGATATGCATTTGCAGATGGGCTTTGAGGTCAATCATGCCAAGCTCATGGATTTGGGCATCGAATGGGCCGATCGCCTGCATTTCGATGGCTCAAACGAGTTTTTGCTTGAGCTCTCGACACGTGCTGATTCGTATGACTTTGAGGAATACGAGAACACGATTTACGATTTGCAGTGCCGTGGCTACCAGGTGATCATCGCTCATCCTGAGCGCTATCGTGCGGTTCAAAAGGATGTAAGCGTGGCGGAGCGCCTGGTCGATATGGGCTGCAAGCTGCAGGCTTCGGCGGACTTTATTGCCGGCGGTCGATTTGGTCGCGAGAAAAAGCCGGCACAGCGCCTGTTCGATCAGAACCTGTACAGCTTCATCGCGAGCGATGCCCATAACGTGGGTCATTACGACTGCCTGGCGAAGGCTCGTGCGAAGTTTAGTGTGCGCGGAGCTCATTTTCGCTAATATCTGTCCCTAACGTTCGCATTGAATGAAAGGGCAGCCATGGATATCCAACTTAAGACGGGATGCTTTGATGACGCGGCGTTGGTGCGCCGCGTCGTTTTTATGGACGAGCAGGGCTACGAGAATGAGTTCGACGCTATCGACGAGGATCCAAACTGCATTCATGTGACGCTCTATGTAGACGGCGAGCTTGCCGGTTGCTCGCGCGTGTTTCCCGAAGAGCTTGAGCGCGTGGCTGACGCAGGGGCCCCGGTGTTGCCGGCATGCGACATGGACGAAGGCGTTGCGGCGGGGGAGACCTACATTATGGGGCGCGTCGCCGTGCTGCCGGCTATGCGTCGTCGCGGACTGGCGAGTGCGATCGTCGAGGCCAGTGCTTCGTGTGCACGCGATGCCGGCGCTAAGCTTATTAAGCTGCATGCGCAGGAATACGTGTTGCCGCTCTATGCAAAGGCGGGCTACACGCAAATTGCCCCGGTAGATCACGAAGACGAGGGCCAGCCCCATGTCTGGATGGCCAAGCGCGTAGATGGCAGATAGGGACGTTCCTTTTCTGCCGGCAGTCGGGGACACTCCTTGGCAATTGGCGCATCGGAGCGCTTAGACATACAGTTTTTCGATTCCGTATGTATATATGCGCGTTAATGGGTTATAAAATCTAAGTCTGAACATAGCAGGTCTGCGATGCGGCTCGGGCGACCGGGCCGTTTTTGCGGACAGGGGTAGCGCGAAAGGACTGCACATGCGTCAATTTAAGACCGAGAGCAAAAAACTGCTCGACCTCATGATCAACTCCATCTACACCAATAAAGAAATCTTCCTGCGCGAGCTTATCTCTAACGCGAGCGACGCCGTCGACAAGCTCAACTTTAAGAGCCTGCAGGATCCGAGCGTCAAGATCAACCAGGGCGACCTGGCCATTCGCGTCTCCTTTGATAAAGACGCCCGCACCATTACCATCTCGGATAACGGCATTGGCATGACCGCCGAGGAGCTCGAGCGCAATCTGGGCACCATCGCCCATTCCGGCTCCGAGGAGTTTAAGACCGAGAACGCCGAGCAGCAGGGCTCCGATGTCGACATCATCGGCCAGTTTGGCGTGGGCTTCTACTCTGCCTTTATGGTTGCCAGCCATGTGAAGGTCGTCAGCCGCGCCTATGGCGAGGATGTCGCCCATGTGTGGGAATCCGACGGTCTTGAGGGCTACACCATCGAGGACGGTGAGCGCGCCGAGCACGGTACCGATGTCATCCTGACGCTGCGCGAGAACGAGAAGCTCGATGCCGACGGCGAGGCCGAGACCTACGATCGCTTCCTGACCGAGTGGGGTCTCAAGAGCCTGATTCAGCAGTACAGCAACTATGTGCGCTACCCGATTCAGATGATGGTGTCCAAGAGCCGCCAGAAACCCAAGCCCGAGGACGCCGGCGACGATTACAAGCCCGAGTACGAGGACTACCAGGAGCTCGAGACCGTCAATTCCATGACACCGATCTGGAAGAAGCGCAGCTCCGATGTCGAGCAGAAGGACTACGACGAGTTCTACAAGTCCACGTTCCACGACTTTGACGATCCTGCGCGCACCATCAGCTTCCATGCCGAGGGCACGCTCGAGTACGATGCCCTGCTGTTTGTGCCGGGCCGCGCGCCGTTCGATCTGTACAGCAAGGATTACGAGAAGGGTCTGGCACTCTACAGCTCCAACGTCCTGATCATGGAGAAGTGCGACGACCTGCTGCCCGACTACTACAACTTTGTCCGCGGCGTCGTGGATTCCGCCGATGTGTCGCTCAACATCTCGCGTGAGACGCTGCAGCAGAACCGTCAGCTCAAGGCCATCGCCAAGCGTGTGGAAAAGAAGATCACCGCCGACCTTGAGGATATGCGTGACAACGACCGCGAGGCCTACGAGAAGTTCTTTGAGAACTTTGGCCGCGGTCTTAAGTACGGCATCTACTCGAGCTATGGCATGAAGGCCGATGAGCTCGCCGATCTGTTGCTGTTCTGGTCTGCCAAGGAACAGAAGATGATTACCCTGGCCGAGTATGCCAAGGGCATGCCCGAGGATCAGAAGGCCATCTACTACGCCGCCGGCGACTCGCGTGAGCGCTTGGCCAAGATGCCCGTGGTAAAGGGCGTGCTCGACCGCGGCTATGACGTGCTGCTGCTGACGCAGGACGTGGATGAGTTCACCTTCCAGGCTATGCGTGAGTACGTTGCCGCCGATATGCCCAAGATCTACGAGGACGATGCCGCCCGCGAGGCTGCCGAAAAGGCCGTGGCCGATGGTGCCGAGCCCGAGGTTGAGGATCGTCACCTGGAGCTCAAGAACGTCGCAACCGGTGATCTTGACCTGGCGACCGAGGACGAGAAAAAGGAGGCCGAGGACGCCACCAAGGAGAACGAGGACCTCTTTAACGCCATGAAGGAGGCACTCGGCGACAAGGTCGAGAAGGTTGCCGTCTCTGCGCGCCTGACCGATGCTCCCGCGTGCATCACCACCGAGGGCCCGCTTTCGCTCGAGATGGAGAAGGTGCTCCAGAAGGGTCCCGAGGGCGCGCCCGACGGTATGCCCAAGAGCCAGCGCGTGCTCGAGCTCAACGCCAAGCACCCGGTCTTTTCCAAGCTCGTCGCCGCTCAGAAGGCGGGCGACGCCGACAAGATCAAGCAGTACTCCGGTTTGCTCTATGACCAGGCCCTGCTGGTCGAGGGCATTCTGCCCGAGGACCCCGTTGCCTTCGCAGCAGCTGTTTGCAACTTGATGTAGTTAGGTATTTACGCGGTTTTACCAAACCGCGTAACGGCTCGACGCTGCCCTCAGTTCCGCCGTTCTAACGAACGGCGGACCAGTCGACGCTGCGCGGGCGCCAGAGCGACAACTTGTCATTCAAAGAGGACGGCATGACCAGAAGGTCTATGCCGTCCT
>JAXKGF010000051.1:0-17652 GCA_036550515.1 Collinsella sp. | reverse complement strand
CGCTCGTGCCTCGTGAGCCTTCCGTAGGCCCTCGGGGCCGCTTTCGCGGAACCCTTCTTCCTCTTTCTGGACATGCCGTCCTCCGATCTTCCGGGGCCGGCCGGTCCGGCCCTCAGGGTATCGGGTTCCCACATTCATCCGGACATGTACGGATGAATGTGGGAGGTGTTCGGATGAAGTCGATAATCAAGGCATCCAGCTAGATAACAAAATGCCGAACCGCTGCTCGAGGCGGCGCTCATGATGGCAGGGTATAATTTGATTGTCACAGACAGCAATTTGGAGGTGCCCCATGAATGCCCCCGACGTGCTCCAAAACATCCGCTCAAAACACCCCGTTGCATATGTGGTTCTCTATCTCTTTGTCGGCTGGGCATTACTGGTTATCATCACCCATGCTATAGCCTTTGGAGCAGAACTACTGATAGCCGGCTCGGACCAGCCCGTCGTCAAATGGGAAGCGACCGATGAGTGCACCGACGGAACTCGAACCATTTACTACAACAGCCCGTCCCTCTACCAAGAGTTCAAGGTCAAGATAAAGGACTCCAAGATTGTCGATGCCGAACCAGGCGCTTTCTTGACAATCGGAGCAACCCTCAACGCCGAGCAAGTCGAGTACACGGACAGCCATGCGACGTATCGTATCGACCTCAGCATCCTAGGGCGACCGTCACGCACCTGTCTGCTCGAATGCGATATACGCGGCACCACACTACACATGTCCGAAATACAGATGCGCCCGGACAAAGAGATCTCTTCTTGAGCAGTATACCCGCCCGTACAGCTACTCCACCGGCTTGAAGATGGTGGACTGACCGAAGACGCTGCGGATGAGGGCTTTGGCCTCGTCCTCGGTCTGCGGAATGCTCGGGGCTGCACCCTGATGGCCGAAGGGGCTGCCCGCACCGGGGTTGGACTCCCAGGGAGCTGCAGGAGCGTCCTCCTCTTTGGGGGCAGTTGCAGCGGACTTGGGCGCGGACGCCGCACCCGGCACGTCGAACGGAGGCAGATCGTCCCCGCTCGCATCGCCAGCGAAGCCGCCGACCATGGCGTCGTCGTAGGGCACCTGCTCGGATTCCCACGGCGCAGCCTGCGCAGACGGCTGAGTCTTGGGAGCGGACGCGCGCTCGGGCGCTCGGGGCGCGGGCTCGGTCGGGAGCTTACCCGTGGCAGGAGCGCCGGCGGGGTTGTCGGAGCGTAGCCAGGGGGCTTTGCCCAGGTCAGACGACTTGGGCGCGGGTGTCGGAGCAGCCGGTTTGGGCGCCGCGGGCTTAGGCGCCGACGGGGTCGACGCCGCTACCGGTGTCGCTTGCCGCTGCGGCGCGCTGGCGCTCGAGGATGCAGGGGCCGCCGAGGACACGGGTTGCGGGTCCGCAGATGCCGCAGCCCGTGCAGATGGAGAATGCTCCTCATGTTGAGGAGCCGGCGTGCCACCCCCATCCAAGATATAGTCGACGGTACGACGACCGAAGACTGCGCAGACCGTCGGCAGGACCACCGATTGCGTATCGGCGCGACCGAGCATCTTGATGGCAAAGGTCGAGCCCGCGGGGAACGAGACGGTGAGCTTGGAGCCGTCGTCGGCCGTGGCGCGGGCGTTGAGCAAAAGCCCTGCGTAGGAAGCCTGACGCGCCTTGACACGCTCGACGACCTCGGCCCATTTGCGCTGCAGCTCTCCGGCATCCTCGACCGCGGGCGTCTCGGCAGCACCGGCGGCGGCAACCTGGGCGGCATTGTTGGACTGGGGCTTAGGTGCCGGAGCGGTGGCAGGCGCGGGGGCAGCAACGGGCTGAGGCGTCGAAGTCGGCGCAGGCTGAGGTGCAGGCGCTGCAGACTTGGAAGCTGACACGGACGCAGAACGGGGAGCAGGCTGGGCAGCCGGAACAGCAGCGCCGCGGTCCCAAGGCATGCCACCCTGATGCGCGGACGTAGCAGCGGGGGCAGCGGATGCCGCCGGAGCGGCAGCACGGGCGCCCGAAATGAGCGTCGGCTGTTGGGCAGCAGCGGGTACGGATGCTGCAGGCGCGGCGGCCTGAGCAGCGGCCACGCTCGCCGGCACGGCGCCGTTGGCAACCATGGCCTCCAGACGTGCCACGCGCTCGGCCAATGCCTCAATCGTTAAATCAGCCTCGGGACGTGCCAGACGCGTGCAGGCAATCTCAAGCACCAGGCGCACGTCGCTCGCGCCCCTCATCTCCAGTGCGGCATCGTCGAGCACCGTCAGCACACGGGCCAGGCGGTCGGCAGGATGCTCGCCAAAGGCAGCGGCCTCGGCAGCAAGCGCCTCGGCCTGCTCGGAGCCGCCCTCAAACAGCTCGGCACGGGCACCGGCAACGCAGGCAACGTACACGTCACGCACATGCGCCACCAGGTCGCGCGTCAGCTCCAGCAGGTCGTTTCCTTCCTCGACCTGCGCACGAATCAGTCCATAGAGCTCGGCAACATCGCGATCGGCAATGGCGCGGGAAAACTCGCCCAAAATCTGGTCCGAAACCTCACCTAAAAGCGAGCGGGCGTCGTCCGCATGCACAGAACCGTTGCCAAAGACGCTCAGCTGCTCCAGCGTGGACAACGCGTCGCGCATGCCGCCCTTGGCATGGCGCGCCACGATAGCCAGCGCCTCATCGTCGTAATCGAAGCCCTCCTGCTCGCACACGTATGCCAGGCGACGCTCGATATCCTCGTTGCCGATGCGATGGAAATCGAAGCGCTGGCAGCGCGAGAGGATGGTCTCCAGAATCTTTTGCGGGTCGGTGGTGCACAGCACAAAGATCACGTGTGCCGGCGGCTCCTCAAGCGTCTTGAGCAGCGCGTTAAACGCCGCCGTCGTGAGCATGTGGACCTCGTCGATGATATAGATCTTGTACTTGCCGCGCACCGGGGCAAAGTTGACGGAGTTGATGATCTCCTCGCGCACGTTGTCCACGCCGGTACGGCTTGCGGCATCGAGCTCGTAGACATCCGGGTGGTTGCCCTCGGCAATGAGCTCGCACTCCTCGCAAGTACCGTCGGGCATGCAGCCGCTTGCACCCTCGGCGCGCGCCGCCTCGGCATTGCGGCACAGCAGCGCCTTGGCCAGAATGCGCGCCATGGTGGTCTTGCCCGTGCCGCGCGGTCCGCAGAACAGGTAGGCGTGGGACAGGCGCCCCTCGGTGATGGCGTGCTCGAGCGTCGAGACGATATGCTGCTGGCCCACCACGGAGTCGAAGGTGAGCGGGCGATACTTTCGGTACAACGATTCCATGGGTGCTCCCCCGGGTATACTGAGTCTTGTTGCCGCGACGGCCAAGCGGTCGCACGGCATACTGCATTCATAATAACCCGTACGGCGAGCCCGCCGCGATAGGAGTCCAAAGAGCATGGCAGACGCAGAGAGCAACCTCGTTCCCTCCGAAGCAGCCGACCAGGTCGAGGTCGCGCTCGAGAAGCAGGCCGCAGCCGACGACGGCATCCTGTACCTCAACGAGTACCAGTACGAAAACGACCTGGTCACCGACTTCGCCCGTCTGGTCGCCTCGCCCAGGCGTCGCGGCTCGCTGTATGTCGCTGCGGCAATTGCCGCGCTCATCGGCATCGGCATGCTGGTGGCCGGCGGCAACTGGATCAAGTTTGGCGTCGTCCTGATCGTATTCGGCGCCTTTTTGGCCTGGTGGAGCAAAAACCTGCACCACACCCTCGCCCGCGACTTTATCGACGCCGTTGAGGCCGACGAGTCAATGGGTGGCCGCTATCGCCGCGTCGCCGCCAACGAGGACGGCCTGATGGTTTGGGGCAAGAGCGGCAAGTCGCAGTTCTTCCCGTTTGACAAGCTCGACCACGTGCTCGACGGCGAGCGCATCTTTGTGGCCATGTTCGCCGACCAGGGCGTGACGATCCCCAAGGACACCTTCGTCCGTGGCGATGCCGAACAGTTCGGCCCCTTCCTTAAGGCGCGCATCAACAAAAAACTCCGCATCGAGACCAAGAAGAAGAAAATGAAGGCCGAGAAGGCCGCCGCCGAGGCCAAGCAGGGCGACAAGCCCCAGGAGACCAAGGGCAAGCAGAAGAAGAACAAGAAAAAGCGCTAAGGCCAAGCCAGGCAGGCAGCCTCGCATCCCGCTATCCTCCCCATGCACCCGAGCGTGCTACACTAGCAGCATCTATGCCACCGCGAACGGCTCGGCCCCGCGCCCGCCGCTCGCAAACGAACTTTAAACGCACGAGGGTTGGCCATGCCGCTTTTCTCGCAACATACCGCCCGGTTCTCGCCGGACGTTCCTTTGGAGGGCACCAGCTCTCGCGAGCTGCTCAAGCGGTACCAGCCGCTCGAGACACTTGCGACCGGCGGTTTTGGCTCCATCGAGATCTGCCGCGACACGCACCTGCGCCGTCGCGTCGCCATCAAGCGCATCCCCCTCACAGACGGCGCCGGCATGCCCGCCAGCGATATCATGGACGTGCTGCGCGAGGCGCATACCGCCGCCATGCTTCAGCATCCCAATATCGTGCAGGTTATCGACTTTACGCACGACACCGCCTATGCCTACCTGGTTATGGAATATGTCGATGGCATGTCGCTCGCCGAGTTTTTGCATCGAGTCGACGGCCATTCGCTCACCTTTGACGAGGCGGCGGCCATTGCCGACGCGCTGGGCCAGGCGCTCACCTTCGCCCATAGCAATGGCGTGCTCCACCTGGACATCAAGCCTGCCAACGTGCTCATCGACCACTCGGGCAACGTTAAGCTCACCGACTTTGGCATGGCACGCCTGTCGTCTGCCGGCGGCTTTGGCGGCTCGCGCGGCGGCACCATCGGCTACATGCCACCCGAGCAGCTCGATATCGAGACCGGCACGGTCGACGAGCGCGCCGACGTCTTCGCCCTCGCCTGCGTCATTTACGAGAGCCTGTGCGGCAGCACCCCCTTTATGGCGGCCACGCCCGCCGACTCGCTCGGCCGCATCATCGGCGGCGCCACCTATCCCAGCGAGCTGATACCACACTTTCCCCCGGGAGCCGAGGCCGCGCTCATGAGCGCGCTCTCCCCCATGCCGCAGGACCGCCCCAACAGCATCGAGGCATTTTGCGACCAGCTCCTTGCCGGTCTGGGCAGCGTGCGCGAAGGCCGTCGCAGCCTGGAGCAAATGGTTGGCGAACTTTCGGATGACGAACAGGAGCTCGACGATATCGAGCCGTCGCACTACGAGGACGACGCCATCGAGGTCGACCCCGCACTCGGCTGGGCGGGCACGCGCTGGAGCCATGCGCGCGACTACACCATGCGCACTATCTCGGCGCTAACGTGCGGCACCTTTAGTTTTTTACTGATGCAGACGGCTGGCGTCGCGGCGCTTCCCGGACTTATCGTCGCCGCCATCGCGATCGGAGCGGCAGCTGGCCTGGCCCCGCAAATCGGCTCGGCCATCTCGGCTGTGGGTTTTTTGGTGCTCATGGCCAACGCCACCATGCAGGCGCAGGGCATCCTGTCGATGTTGCCGGTCGCGGTGATCTTTGCCGCTGCCATGTCCGGTTGGTGGATCGCCTGGGGTCGTACCGAGGCTGCCGCGAGCGCCGCGCTCACCTGTGCACTCGCGCTTGGCTGTCTGACCGGCAATACCTTCCTGGCAGCTGGGGTCGCCGCCGGCGTCGCATCATTTTGGCTCGGCCCGGCAAGCGCCGCCGCGGCAACGGGCATGGGCGCGCTTTTTGCCCGTCTGGCCACGGTCGCGCTTTCAGCCGGAGGCGTGCTGGGGCTCGGTAACGTTGCCGCAGCGCTGGGAGACCCGCTCCTTTGGGCTGCCTTTGTGCTGGTCGCGGCAACTGCCGCAGCGTCATCCGCGCTGCTCAATGCCCATGCCAAGCGTGCCGATCAGGGCTCAAACCTTGCCGCAATCGCCGCCATAGCTGTCACCGGCATCGGCTGCGCAGCGGCGTCCTGTCTTGCACACCATATGGAAATTGCCAGCCTTGCAGCCGCGGTCGTCGCCAAGGCGGCGGTTGCGGGAATCCTATCCTCTATAATCGTTGGGATATGCCTATATTCGCTCGGATACCAAAGAACCTATACGGAGAGTGATCTTTCGTGAACTTCCTGAACATCTTCGAGGACCACGTGGCCGGCATCTTCGGTGCCACCCGTGCCCCGTTCTCCTTTAAGAAGCTTGCCAAGCAGGCCGCTCGCGACATGGAGGATCAGACTCTGGTGATCAACGGCGTCAACACCGCGCCGGCACTCTATACCATCCTTATCGCCGCCGACGACGATCCCATGCTCGCCCCGTTCTACCCCGAGCTTTCGCGCGAGGTCCGCGAGTTTGTGAAGGCGCAGGCCGAAAAGCGCCGCTATGTCTTTGTCGGCGAGCCCCTCGTGCGCTTTATGATCGATCCGCAGCTGCGCGCCGGCAAGTTCTCGGTCTTTGCCGAGAACGTCGATGCCCCCACGCTCGGCCGCCTGTACGAAGAAGAGCGCGCCTATCAAAACGGCCTGGGCCAGAACAACTCCGCGGCAAGCCGTGCCGCCAGCGCCCCGCGCGCCGGCCAGCAGCAGTTTGCTGCCCCGCAACAGCAGCGCCCCGCCGCCATGCCCCAGCAGCAGCCGACGCCTCGCGCCGCCGCTCCCGACCCGCTTGCCGTGGCAGACCCCTTCGCGCCTAGCGTCCCCGACCCCGCCGCAGCACCCATCCCGGTGCCGCAGACCGTCTCGCGCGACGCGCTTGCCGGCATGGGCGGAGCCGCCGCGACCGGTGCCGCCGTGGGCCTAGGCGCCGCAGCCGGCATCGCCTCCAACATGGCGAGCACTCGCGCCCCGCAGCGCCCGATCGCCCAGCTCGTCGACGTCGTGAGCGGCGAGAGCCATAGCATCACCTCCGCACAGGTGACCATCGGTCGCGAGCGCTCAGTTTCCGACATTGCCCTGCGCGACCCCAACGTGTCGCGCCGCCACGCCCAGCTCACCTTTACGGGCTCGGATTGGTCGATCGAGGACCTCAATTCCACCAACGGCACGCTCGTCAACAACCGCCGCATTACGCGCTGCCCGCTGCGCAACGGCGATCTGCTGACGTTTGGCCTGAGTACCTTTGAATTTAGGGGATAGTCGCTTATGAACATCGATATCGTCCTTTTTGCAGGCCGCATCGTCTTGGTCGCCCTGCTCTATATCTTCCTGTTCGCCGTCATGAAGACCGGCGTGGGACTTGTGCGCGGGCAGCGCCGCGACTCGGCTATCTGGACGATTGATGTGGACAAGGGTCCGCGCGGTATCCGCGGCATCCACGTAGACATGCTCGGCCCCGTCATCGTCGGTCGCTCGCCATCTTCGGACATCTGCATCAACGAACCGTTCGTCTCGGCCTCGCATGCGCGCTTTTCGCTGCAGGGCCCGGCGCTCATCATCGAGGACCTCAACTCGCTTAACGGCACGCTCGTCAACGGCCGCCAGCTCGTGGAGCCCGCGACGCTGCGCGAGGGCGACGAAGTCCAGATTGGCGACGTGGTCATGAAGGTGAACCGTCGATGATCGACGAGGAGAACAAGTCCGCAACTATGACCGAGGCGCCGGCTGCCGCCGCAGCTGCGCCGGCCCACGCCGCTCCGGCGGACTCCACACCCGTGGAGCCCGAGGACACCGTGTTCTCCCTGCCTCTTTCGCATGTAACGCATGATATTTCGGATCTCGCCGATAACGAGGACGAAGAGGATGCCGTAGCGGCGCCCATCGGCGCACATGCTGCGGAACAGCCCACAGCGCCCGAAGCAACCCCAGCGCCGGCTCACTTTGCAGAGCCCGTCGCCGCGGCAATCAACGAGAGCGCTGCGGTGTTTGCGGCACCCGAGCCCGCCGCGCCGGCGTTTCCCATAGCCCCGGCATCCGAGGTTGCGCCCGCGTCTACGCCGGCGCCCGAGGCGGGGACATCCCCCGAGGACGGCCCTGCACCCAAGACCCCGCAGCCTGCGCCCGCAAGCGAGTCCGATGCCGTGGCCGAGCCCGCCGCCCAGTCGCAAAACACGCCCGCGCCGTCGCACTTTGCGACGCCCGAGTCTATAGACGTCAGCCCGCAAGATGACGAGTCGACCGCCCGCGTTTCCGAGGAGCCCGACTCCCCGGACACCGGCGATTCCGAATCAAACGCCGAGACCGACACCGTCTCTCCCGGTGACACAGCCGAGATCGACGTTGCCGCCGTTGAGGCCAAGCTCAAAGACCCCGGCTCGACCATGAGCTTTGAACCCCTAACCGAGGAGCGCATCGAGACCGACTCGACCTATGATGCCGGCACCACCACGCAACTCATGTGGGGCGCCCGCTCCGACGTTGGCTGTGTGCGCCCGCACAATGAGGATTCCTACCTGGTGCAGTCGCCGCTCTTTTGCGTATGCGACGGCATGGGCGGTCACGCCGCCGGCGAGGTAGCCTCCTCTATCGCTGTCGAGACCATTGCCAAGACAGCTCCTCAGTCTGCCGACGCCGCACGCCTGGCGGCAGCCGTCGAGGCCGCCAACGCCGCCGTAATCGAGGCTGCCTTGAATGGCCTGGGCAAGCCCGGCATGGGCTGCACAGCCACTTGCGCCTATATCGAAAACGACACGCTCGCCATCGCCCACGTGGGTGACTCTCGCGCCTACCTGCTCCACGAGGGCACGCTCATCCGCGTGACCCGCGACCACTCCTACGTGGAGGAGCTCGTGGACGCCGGCGAAATCACGGCAGACGAGGCTCGCGTCCACCCCAACCGTTCGGTCATCACCCGCGCGCTGGGCTCGGACCCCGCTATGTATGCCGACCACTTCACTCTGCATATCGAGGAAGGTGACCGTCTGATCCTGTGCTCCGACGGCCTTTCGAGCATGATTCCCGATAGCGATATCGAGAACATCGCCACGCAGTCCTCAACCGCGCAAATCTGCGTCGACAACCTAGTGGACGCGGCGCTTGCCGCCGGCGGCCACGACAACGTGACCGTAGTAGTCGTTGACCTGGTTGACGATGGCGTCATGCGCGAGGCGCAACGCGTGCGTCGCCGCAACGTTACTATCGCCGCCATCCTGGCCCTCGTCTTTGTGCTGGCAGCTGGCATCTGGGCCTACACGGGTGTCACCGGCTCGTACTACCTGGGTACCTACCAGGGCAATGTCGCCGTCTGGCGCGGCCTGCCCGGCAAGCCACTCGGACTCAAGCTCCACTGGCTCGAAAGCGAAACCAGCATCAAGCTATCCGACCTGCCCGAAGACACGCAAAACCGCCTCAAGGCGGGTATTCCGCAAACAAGTGTCGACGATGCGCAGGACACGATATCCAAGTACCGCCACCAGATCGACGAGGAGCAGACCCGCCAGGTGATCGACGCGCAAACGATTCGCGACAACACCAATCAGGGATCGACCTCCGAATCAGATTCCGAGAAAACCGCCGAACAGTCCGCCGAGGCCGAAGCCTCCGATAAGAATTAGAAAGGGAGTGCCGCTTATGAGTCGCCGCAACACCGAGCTGCTCTTGCTCATCGCCTCGGCGTTCCCCGTCATCCTGCTGTATGCGATGTACGTCCTCACCGCGGGCGCTGCCATCTCCTTTGAGACGCTCGCCGTACCGATTGGCCTCTTTGCCGCCTTTGCCGCGGCCCACATTGCCGTGCGCATCTTGGCGCCCGGTGCCGACCCCGCCATCCTGCCCATCGTATTTATACTTTCGGGCATCGGCATCACGTTCGTGACGCGTCTCGCCCCCGCTCTCGCCATCTCACAGCTCATCATCCTGTTTGTCTCGGTGGCGCTCATGGTGGGAACGCTTGCACTAGTCAAAAACCTCGACGTGGTCATGCGCTACAAGTACACCTTTGGCATCATCGGCATCATTCTGCTGATGCTGCCTATCTTTATCGGCACCACGATCTCGGGCTCCAAGCTGTGGATTCGCATCGCGGGCTTTACCATCCAGCCCGGCGAGTTCGTCAAGGTCTTTATCGTCCTGTTCCTGGCCGGCTACCTGGCCGAGAACCGCGAGCTGCTCTCCATCTCCAACCGCAAGATTCTGGGCTTTAAGATCCCTCGCCTGCGACTGCTGCTGCCGCTGTTTGCCGTGTGGGGTGTGTGCCTGCTCGTCGTCGTCTTCGAACGCGACCTGGGTTCGGCCGTGCTGTTCTACACCATCTTCTTGCTGATGCTCTACGTTGCCACGGGGCGCTTTTCGTATGTCGTTATCGGCCTTGCGCTCTTAGCCGTTGGAGCCGTGGGCGCCTACAAGTTCCTGTCTCACGTTCAGGTGCGTTTCCAGGTTTGGCTCGATCCGTTTAAGGACGCCCAGGGCCAGGGCTACCAGATCGTCCAGTCGCTCTTCTCGCTTGCCGATGGCGGTCTGGTCGGTGTTGGCATCGGCAACGGCATGGCCAACAACATCCCTGTCGTCGAGTCCGACTTTATCTTCTCGGCTATCGGCGAGGAGATGGGGTTTTTGGGCGGCGGCGCCGTGCTCATCCTGTTTATGCTCTTTGCCGTGCGTGGCCTCACCACGGCTGCCCGCGCTAAATCCGACCTCGCCGCCTTTAGTGTCACCGGTCTTACGGCCGCCATCAGCTTCCAGGCCTTCTTGATCGTTGGCGGCGTAACCCGCCTGATCCCGCTGACCGGCGTCACCCTGCCCTTTATGAGCCAGGGCGGCTCCTCTCTGCTGGCGAGCTTTATCATCGTCGCGCTCCTGCTGCGCGCCGGTGACGAGGCGACCGGACGCGAGGCCGAGCTTACCGGCACCGGCACCATGGCCGCCATCACCGATGATCAGGTCGCATCTGCCGCCGCCCCGACGGGCACGCGCTTTGCCACCTCGTCTTCCTACGGCAGCGGCAGCCATTCCGTCGGCTCGCGCATGCGCCGTCGCCTGCTCGACACGCCTGAATCCGGTGTGCTCGGCCGCGTTGCTCTTGCCAACCGTCTAACCCGCGCGGTGCTCGCCTTTACGGCGCTGTTCGCCATCCTTATCGGCAACCTCACCTATGTCCAGGTCATTAAGGCCAAGGACTATCAGGACATGCCGACCAACAACCACACCATCGCCCGCTCCAAGTACATCCAGCGCGGCTCCATCATCACGTCCGACGGCGTGACGCTGGCCGAGTCGCTGCAGCAGGAGGACGGCACCTACGTACGCTCCTACCCCAACGGTAACCTGGCAGCTCACGTGGTTGGCTACGTGAGCCAGCAGTATGGCACCACCGCCATCGAGAGCGTCATGAACGACACGCTCACCGGTTCTAAGGACTACTCCAGCTGGAACAATGCCATCGCGTCGCTCGCGGGCCAGACCCAGCCGGGCAACACCGCCAAGCTCACCATCGACTCGCGTATCCAGACGGCGGCCGAGCAGGCACTCAAGGGCTTTAAGGGCGCTGTAGTGGTCATCGACCCGCGTACCGGCGCGGTGCTCGCATGTGCCAGCTCGCCCACCTACGACAACACCAACATCGATGCCCTGCTGCAGACGGGCGGCGGCGAGGACGGCTCCATGTACAATCGCGCCATGGACGCGCTGTACACGCCGGGCTCCACGTTTAAGGTCGTTACGCTTTCCGCGGCACTCGAGACCGGTACCGCCAGCCTGACCAGCACCTACCAGGCGCCCCGCTCCATGGATATCGGCAACGCACCGGTCACCAACTATGCCAACGAGAGCTACGGCACCATCAGCCTGCAGCAGGCCTTTGCCGTGTCCTCCAACGTCGTCTTTGGCCAGGTGGCAAACGAAGTTGGCGCAAACACGCTCGTGCAGTTTGCCAACGCCTTTGGCTACGGCCAAAAGCTCGGCCAGGACCTGACCTCCGCGGCCTCCATCATGGCCGACCCGTCGCTCATGACCGAGTGGGAGACCGCCTGGGCCGGCGCCGGCCAGCCTGTCGGCATGGACCACACGCCCGGCCCGCAGACCACCGTCATGCAAAACGCCGTGATTGCCGCCGCCATCGCTAACAGCGGCGTGGTCATGGACCCGTACTTTGTAGCCCAGGTACTCGCCCCGGACGGAACCGTGGTCAAGACCACGCAGTCCCGCTCGCTTGGTCAGGCCGTCAGCTCCGCCACGGCCGACCAGGTCAAGCAGGCCATGCTTGCCGTCGTCCAGTCCGGCACCGGCACCGATGCCCAAATCCCCGGCGTCAAGGTCGCCGGCAAGACCGGCTCGGCCGAGACCGGCGGCACCAACGTCAACTCGATGTTCGTTGGCTTTGCACCTTACGATTCACCCA
This sequence comes from Collinsella sp., assembly GCA_036550515.1. GTDB lineage: Bacteria > Actinomycetota > Coriobacteriia > Coriobacteriales > Coriobacteriaceae > Collinsella. The sequence continues at coordinate 5,440 of JAXKGF010000051.1, read as the reverse complement.
CGGTCGCCATCTCGGTGGCCTTGGAGGATTTCGACAAGCATGACGTCAAGGCCGCCAAGATCGCCGGTATCGTCCTGACCGCGGCGCTTGCCGCACAGGGAGCGTGATGCCCATGATTGAATCGGACACCCGAGGCGCGCCGCGGCCGAAGAGTTAGCGGCAACGCGCCACACGGCCCCAGCGGCCACATCGTAGGTACTACACACATCGTTGAGCGAATAGTTATGTTAGGAGCAGGAATGGAACAGAGGGTCCTCGGGGGAAGATACCTCCTCAAGGATAAGGTGGGAACAGGCGGCATGGCGACCGTCTACCGTGCACAGGACCAGGTTCTCGACCGCACGGTAGCCGTCAAGATCATGCTGCCGCAGTATGCTGGCGACGCGACCTTCGCCGCACGCTTTAAGCAGGAGGCCCAGGCAGCAGCCGGCCTCTCCTCCCCCTATATCGTGGGCGTCTACGATTGGGGCAAGGACGGCGACACCTATTACATCGTCATGGAGTACCTGCGCGGCACCGACCTTAAGAGCGGCATCAAGAGCCACGGCGCCCTCGACCCCAAGAAGGTCGCCCAGATCGGCTCGCAGATCAGCTCCGCGCTTTCGGTCGCCCACAAGCACGAGATCATCCACCGCGACATTAAGCCGCAGAACATCATGGTGCTGCCCGACGGCAACATCAAGGTGATGGACTTTGGCATCGCGCGCGCCAAGAACAGCCACCTCACGCAAGACAACAACGTGCTGGGAACCGCCCACTACGTCAGCCCCGAGCAGACCCGTGGTCAGGACCTCGGCCCCACCTCGGATATCTACTCGCTGGGCGTCGTGATGTACGAGTGCGCCACCGGCCGCGTCCCCTTTGACGGTGACGACGCTATCTCGGTCGCACTCAAGCAGGTCAACGAGCTGCCTATTCCGCCGAGCCAGATCAACTCCGGTGTCGACGCCGACCTTGAGCGCATCATCCTCAAGTGCATGGAGAAGGACCCGGCAAACCGCTTCCAGACCGCCGACGAGCTGCGTCAGGTGCTCAACAGCTACCTGTCGGGCCGTGCCGTCAACGTCTCGGAGCCCACGCGCATCATCGGTGCCCCCGGTGAGCTGGGCGCCACCAAGACTCGCGAGCTTTCCGATCAGACGCGCGCCATGGTGCGTCCCGTCTCGGGCGTGAGCGGCCAAAATACCGCCCGCAGCTCGGTTTCGGGCTCCACCGGCTCCTACGAGGTCGAAAAGCCCAAATCCAACAAGAACAAGATCATCGCCGCCGTGGTGGCAGCCGTTGCCGTCATCGGCATCGTGGTGGCCTTTGCCACAGGACTCTTTGGCGGCGAGCAGGTCACCGTGCCCGATGTGCTGGGCAAGGACCAGCAGACTGCCGTCGAGCTGATCAAGGAAGCCGGCCTCGAGGTCGGCACCATCGACCAAAGCTACAACGACGATGTCGACGAGGGCAAGGTCGCCGAGCAGACGCCCAACGGCAACACCAAGAAGACCAAGGGCACCAAGGTGAACCTGGTAATCTCCAAGGGCCCCAAGCCCTCCGAAAAGGTTGAGGTTCCCAAACTTGTCGGCCTGACCAAGGACCAAGCAGAAGCCGCACTGGCAAGCGTTGGCCTGAAGGGCAACGCCTCCGAGGAGGCCAACGAGGCTGATGAGGGCCAGGTCTTTGAGCAGGGCACCGAAGCCGGTAAGGAAGTCGCGAAGGGCACGACCATCTCGTACAAGGTCTCGAGCGGCCCGGATACCACGTCCGTCCCCGACCTGACCGACATGACCGAGGCCCAGGCGCGCAACGCCCTCGATATGGCAGGCTTTGGCGTCGACGTGAGCTACCAGGAGAACGACTCGGTTACCGAGGGCACCGTGATCAGCTGGAACCCCAGCGGCAAGCAGAAGCCCGGCGCCACGATTACCGTCGTCATTGCCAAGAAGTCCGGCAAGGCCAGTGTTCCGGGCAACCTGTACGGCAAGAGCATTTCCGCCGCCGTCACCGCGCTCAACAACGCCGGTTTCTATAACATTGGCTTCTGTGACCAGAACGGCAACCCCGTGAGTGGCAACGAAAACGCCACCGTGACGGGCGTCTCCCCCACTGGCAAGCAGTCCACCGACAGCACGATTACGCTGACGGTTTCGGTTTCTGGCTCTGGTACTGATTCAGGCGACGATTCCGGTACAAGCAACTAGCCGGCTGCTTATTATCTGCGCAGCGAACGCCGCAAACATATTCGCTCAGAAGCGCCCGCTTGCTCCCCCGGCAAGCGGGCGCTTTGCTTTTGATGCGACCCGCTAGCATGGAACGGCGCAGCTCTAACACCAAAAGAGCCTGGCACCGTAGCGGTACCGGGCTCGGCAAATCTCTGGTGCCCCCGGGCGGATTCGAAAACTCCCCCCGCGGGGAAATTGGTGACGCGGGTGTCGACGGTCCGAATCCGGCCTTTAGATCAGAAGAGCCCGGCACCGTAGCGGTACCGAGCCCGATATTCCTCTGGTGCCCCCGGGCGGATTCGAAAACTCCCCCCGCGGGAAATTGGTGACGCGGGTGTCGACGGTCCGAATCCGGCCTTTAGACCAGAAGAGCCCGGCACCGTAGCGGTACCGGGCTCGATATTCCTCTGGTGCCCCCGGGCGGATTCGAACCGTCGACACCCGCTTTAGGAGATATGATTTAATGCTACCCCCTACCATTCATCAAGCATCATTGAACATCATATAACCGCAGATAAACATAGCAGTTTGTGTCTTCTGCATCCGGTAGCTGCGCCTACGCTTTTACAAACATATTACTAACAGCTTTAGCTAAACTGCACTCATTGAATTGTTGAAAACTATTCAAAGAAACGGAGTGCAAAGATGTCAGAACAGCCACTCATTAGCGGAAGAGGCACGTGTTGGAAAGACAAGAGATCACCTAACACCTATCGCCATTATTTTTCCCTTGGGGTCAAGGACCCTAAGACAGGGCGTTACAAACGATCCCCAACTTATACGGTTCGTTGCAAGACTAAAACAGAAGCTAAGGCTGCAATGCAGGCCAAGCTGGCTGAAATCAACTCCTCTGGCACGATCACTAAAACTAAAAAGCCCACTTTGCTTGCGTCCTACTGCTGGGCCTTTCATGAAAATAGGGACACCGAGCTTGCGCCAACGAGCTATGAAAGAGAAGCGTACGATTGCAGGCATATCGAAGACCTATTCGGTGCGTTTCAGACAATTGAGGGGCTAACTCCCGATCTAATCGAAGAAACATATGCCGAAGCTCGTCGTACGGGAAAATACAAACCATCAGAGCTTGTACGAATCAATGCGAAACTGCGTCAGATTCTGTCGAATGCAGTCGCAAAGAGAATAATTGACCGAAACCCCTGCGCTACCGTTCATGTTCGCAGACCACGCAACAAAAGAGAATCACTTACAATCGACCAAGTAGCTACCCTATGCACACATCTTCAACACATTGAGCTCACCGCCGAAGCTGTTGGTACGCTAGTACTAGTGTATACGGGTATGCGAAAAGGCGAGATGCTGGGCCTCGAATGGCGCGATTGGGACCCTGCCAATAAAACCTTGAAAATTGACAGGCAGTACACCAACGATCATGAACTGAGGGCACCCAAGTCACAAGAAAGCCAACGCAAAATCCCCGTTGGAGAAACCTTGGCCGAACGTCTTCAATCATGGTCAGCCATACAAAAAGAGCTCCTGGCCTCTCTGGGGCTGTCCCAGACTGGCAGCACTCCCATCATTAGCGATATTGCTGTCGAGCAAGGGGTCCCTACTGTCTGTCACATGAAAAACTACATCTTCAACCATTGGTTTCGCGATTTCGCAGTTAGCTGCAATCTTGGAATCTATGAGCCGAACAATTCGACTGGCGGAAAACTATATAAGGGCATCTGCCCGCATCAGCTCAGGCATTGTGTAAGCACTTTTATGCTGGCGAACGGATCGGACGTTAGAAGCGTGCAAGGTATTCTTGGCCACGCGGACCCCAATATCACGCTCAAAACGTATACAAGCCTCGTTCAACAATCAGAAATAAAAGCAGTTAAAGGCTACGAAGACTTCATCAACGCCTATATACAGAGAAGCGAGAAATAGCATGTTTTTCATTCATCGTTTTTTTCATAATATTACGGTACTATAATACCGTTTCCGCAGGTAGATGCTTTATTTGATTGACATCTAATGAGTTTTAATACATGCTAAAGCTGTCAGATGACTACGCATGTAGTCATAGAAACCGGCCCCCCAAGTGCTTATGAACCTGGTACGTCTTACAAGCACAGGGAGGGCCCTCATTGAAAGGATAGCTCATCATGGCTACTCCAAAGATTAGCACCCAGGCGTCCACACCGACTTTCCCTACTGGTGCCGCTCAGTGCGATCGGTTGCTCCGCGTTAACGATATCCGCGAAATCACTGGCTGGAGCGAGAACACTGCACGCAAATTCATGCGCGAGTCCGGCAAGCTCATCCAGGTCCATCGCTCTAATTACATGTTTGAAAGCTCATTCTACGAACTTTTCAAACAGCTTGAAGGTCGTACCGCCCACCTTGACTAGGCGGTAAACATGAGCGAGCTACCGTCAATTTCTGACAAATATCGCGATGATGTTAATGAGCAACGAGAGATTAGAAGGAAAATGGATAACGCGAATTTTATTTCGGTGCCCGACTGGGCGTGTTGTGCCACCACTGTCGCTGCCGAGCGCCTCATCCTCGGCCTAGTATGGAAGCTTGGAAATCCTTCCAAAAACAAACGAGCCATGGGCTTTTACGCAAAAAGCAAATGGATTGAGGAGCGCTACCACCTAAGTAAGAATACGATCTCCCGGGCCTATACCTCTTTGACGGATAAGGGGTTTATTCAAAAAGCGGGCGATGGCAGCTGGATGCTTAATTACGCCGCAGTCTACCCCGCCGCAATCGAAAACGGCTGGGAGCCCAAGAAATCTTAAGTCCATAGCCCGACTATCGAGGTCGTGAAGGTCGGTAATCGCCGGGCATCTATAAGAGCATGCCGCGGATGTAAAATGAAACACGGTCGAATCGAAACAGTTCCCGGACAATTGGCGTCCGGCCAGACACTTCGATTCGACCCTTTTTCATGCCCGCATCTAAAACAATCCTATAATCATTCTCGACATCTTTAACGCCATCACTCCCCCGCCACCAACACGTCGTTGGTGCCATTTTCAACGAATCGATATGGCCGTCCATTCATGGTCTTTAAGGCACGTGATATCATGAAAACGTGCGGTATTTCTCCAATCGAAAACCTGCGTGAACGCATGACTGTTAGCGTCGGATTATTTTAGCCAAATATAGTCGGCCGAGATTGACCAATCCCGGCCGACCCATTTTAGCCAACACGCCCGCATCTATGACTTTCCTATCGCATTCCTACATCCCCTCGGGCTGGATCCCCCTCACCT
>JAXKGF010000050.1:0-8424 GCA_036550515.1 Collinsella sp. | reverse complement strand
GGAGGCGCCGCGCGCTCGGGCGGCGCGCCAGGGAGATAGTGGACGAGATAGTCGAGAAGCGCGGTCTCAAGAAGGAGTAACATCGGGACTTGCAGCGACGGACCTCAGGACACTCTTACACCACGTCTGCGCGCGCGACCTGACAGCGTTTGATTTGCAGGGATATTCGCGGTCTTTGGCATTTATCGTGGCGCCTGAAACTCTTGGTTATGCTGAATACTCCCAAAAATGCACGGCGCCTTGAGGGGGACCTTTGCGACAAAGGAAACCGCCCCGTCGAAATATGCATTCGACGGGGCGGTTTATGCATATACCCGATTAAGGATACGCTGAGGATCTGTTAGAACTTGACGGTCGGTGCCTGGCGGGCGGCTTCGGCGGCCTCGAAGCCCTGGCGCTCCTTAAACTGGAAGATGCCGGCAAAGATAACGGCAGGGAACGTCTGGATGGCGTTGTTGTAGCTGAGCACGCAGTCGTTGTAGCTCTGGCGCGCGTAGCTCACCTTGTTCTCGGTGTCCTCGAGCGTGGCCTGGAGCTGCATAAAGTTGGTGTTCGCCTTAAGATCGGGGTAAGCCTCGGCCACGGCGAAGAGCTGGCGCAGGGCGCCGGTCAGCACGTTGTCGGCTTCCATCTTGGCTTCGGGCGTGGTGGCGCTCACGGCGGCGTTGCGCGCGTTGACCACGGCGGCAAGCGTGTCCTGCTCGTGTTTGGCGTAGCCCTTGACGGTCTCGACCAGGTTAGGGATCAAGTCGTTGCGGCGCTGCAGCTGCGTGTCGATGTTCTGCCAGGCGTTATCGATGCGATTGCGCTTGGTGACCATGTTGTTGTAGATGCCGGCGATGGCGCAGACAATCACAACGACAACAACGATACCGATGATGACGGGAATCATGGTGTCTCCGTTTCGAATGGCCGCGGCGTCTTCCGCCGGCTGCCGTTGGTGTAACGCTACTAGTATACCCGCAACCTTTGGCGATACCGAACTTTCCGGTAAGCGTTATGTTTCCACCAAGGTAAGGCCATTCGCCAGGGGGCGGGCGATACAGGTGTAAGATATGCGACAGATTAGTGAGTGCTGTCTTCTCCTTGAGGAGGGCGACATATATGGACCTTCGCATCAAGAAAACCTATCGGGCCCTGTTCGAGGCCTTTACTGAGTTGCTCGAAGAGCATCGGTTTGAGGACGTGACGGTTGCCATGCTGTGCGACCGCGCTATGATTCGTCGGACGACGTTCTACAAGCACTTCCGCGACAAAAACGATTACTTTGCCTTCTATATCGATGAGCTCATGTCGGGCCTGCCGCAAAAGCGGGCCGATGCGGATGGCGCGGAGGGCGCCGAGGACGTACGCACGCTTCGCCACGAAGTGTTCGCCGATGCCATGGATCTGATTCTGGCGCATGAGCAGCTCATGGATAACATTTTGGCGAGCAGCATGTCGGGTATGCTGACCAGCATGATTTGCGACCGCATCGCGCGCTCCATACGCGGGCGCGTGATGAGCGCGCTTGACGAGGACGCGCTCGCGCCCGTATCGCTCGAGACAACGTCTGAGTTTGTCGCCGGCGGCATTATTCGGCTCTTTACCATGTGGTGGGAATCGGGCCACGTACTAGAGCGTCGACCCGAGATGGCTGACGTGGTCGATGCGCTGTTCGAGCGAACCATGACGCCGGTGCATCACTAGAAGTGGCGGAGAGAGGGGGATTCGAACCCCCGGAACGCTCTCGCGCTCAACGGTTTTCAAGACCGCCGCATTCAACCGCTCTGCCATCTCTCCGTGAGTCGTAATGATAGCATCGTTTTGGGTTTGCAACAGGGAAGGCGAACGATGACGAGCACCGGAATCGATGAGAAGTTCATGCGCGAGGCGCTGGCGGAGGCGCGCGCCGCCGCTGCGGTGGGCGAGGTACCAATTGGTGCCGTGGTAGTGCGCGCGGGCGAGATCGTCGCGCGGGCGCATAATCGCCGCGAGCTCGACCAGGACCCTTCGGCGCATGCCGAGTTTGCGGCCCTATGCGCCGCCGCGCGGTCGCTCGGTCGTTGGCGCCTTTCCGATTGCACGGTCTACGTGACGCTCGAGCCCTGCTGCATGTGCGCGGGGCTTATGGTTAACGCGCGCGTGGGGCGCTGCGTGTACGGCGCGTCCGATGCTAAAGCGGGCGCTCTGGGGTCGCTATATGACCTCAACGCCGATTCGCGCCTGAATCATCGGTTTAATGTGACCGCCGGCGTGCTGGCAGACGAGTGCCGCGCGGTGCTGAGCGGCTATTTTAGTGGGCTGCGTGGCACCGATGGTGCTGGCTGCGGTTGTGGGGCCGATCTTGAAGCACATGCCGCCCACGCCGAGGCGCTTGCGGGTGTTGGGGATCTCGCTGACGGGACGCTCGACTTTGGCCCCGTGCAGCGGCGGCCCCGTCGTGTGCTGTTGGCGATTGATTCCTTTAAGGGCAGCGTTTCGAGTGCACAGGCGGAGGCGGCGGTTGCCGAAGGCGTGCGCCGCGCGTGGCCCGATGCCCAGGTAAGCGCGCTGCCGCTGGCGGATGGCGGCGAGGGAACGCTCGATGCCATTGCCGCGTGCGGCGGTGAGGTCGTGGCATGTGAAGTCGCAGGCCCCTTGGGCGACCGCGTGTCTGCCCGGATGCTGGTGGACGGCGAGCACGAGTCGGCTGTTATTGAGATGGCCGAGGCGGCGGGTATTGGGTATTCGCCCTGCACGGAATCGGCGGCGCTTGCGGCTTCGACCTATGGCGTGGGCGAGCTCATACTTCGCGCGGTTCGCGCGGGTGCAAAGACGATCTATATTGGCTTGGGTGGCAGCGCCACCAATGACGGTGGCGCCGGCATGCTGCAGGCGCTGGGCGCCCACCTTGTCGATGAGTGTGGCTGTAATATCGCCCCCGGTCTCGCGGGCCTTGAACGCGTGGCGAATATCGATTTGGCACCGGCGCTTCGGGCACTAAATGGCACGCGTGTCGTGGTGCTTTCCGATGTCGAGAATCCGCTCGTGGGACGCCGAGGTGCCCTAGCGGTGTTCGGTGGGCAGAAGGGCCTACCGACGAATGATGCCGACGCACTGCGTAGATACGACAGTTGGATGGTCGGTTACGGTCGCCTGCTCGACGCGGCGATTGCCGAGGCACGGGCTCAGGGGTTGTTGCGCGTGCCCGAGGGTGCGCGGACATTTGGCTCGGTGCTCGGTGTACCCGGTGCCGGTGCCGCCGGCGGCCTGGGCGCCGCGCTGCTAGCGCTCGGTGCGGAGCTACGCTCGGGCGTGGAGACGGTGCTCGATCTGATTGGGTTTGACGAGCGTGTGCGCGATGTCGACTTGGTCATAACGGGCGAGGGCAATATGGACGAGCAGTCCGCCGCCGGTAAGGCGCCGGTGGGCGTGGCCCGTCGTGCGAAGCGATATGGCAAGCCGGTGGTCGCCGTCGTGGGCGGTCGTGCTGACAACCTGGATGCGGTGTATGGGCAGGGTATTGACTTGGTTTTGCCGATCTGTCGCAAGCCCATGGACCTGGAGCAGGCGCTCGATCCCCAGGAAGCCACAACCAACCTCATCTGCGCCGGTGAAGCAGCCGCCCAAGCCTACGACCTTGGCCGCATCTAAAAGTAGTCAAAAAAGCCCCGTCCCAAATTAGCTACCTTGCCCCATCGGGCGGGAGCGGGTAAGATATATCGAGCGCCTAGCGCGTTCGATGGGTTCGGATGACGACATGTTCCGAATCTGGTCAGGTCCGGAAGGAAGCAGCCATAAGGAGCCTCTGTCGGGCATCCGGATCCATCGAGCGCGCTTTTTTGCGCGGTTTTTACCGCTATCCAAGATTCTTCTGTAACGAGTTGCTTACGCATCTCCAGGGTTCTCCGTACTATCATGAATCAGATTGAAGAGAGATGATGATAGGGAGCGCCTTTTTATGATTGAGCTGCTCAGGCGTTTTGGTGGCAAGTTTCGCCGCTATATGGTGGTTGGCCCTGCGTGCAAGTTGATTGAAGTGATCTTTGACCTGCTGACGCCGCTGGTGATTGCCCAGATGATTGATAAAGGTATCGGTGCGCACGACGTGAGCGCCGTCGTCCACTACGGCATGGTGCTCGCCGCCATGGCCGTGATCGGCATCTCGTTTACGCTCGTCTGCCAAAAGATGGCGGCGCTTACCTCGCAGGGCATGGGCACCGACATTCGCGGTGCGCTCTACCAGCACATCAACAAGCTGAGCTATGCTGAGCTCGATCGCTTTGGCACGCCGTCGCTCATCACGCGCATTACCAACGACGTCAACCAGGTGCAGCTTGCTGTGGCGCTGGGCGTGCGCATGCTCATCCGCTGGCCCTTCTTGGCGGTGGGTTCCATGGTCGCGGCCCTTGCCATCGACCTTAAGCTCGGCATCATCTTTTTGATTTGCACGCCCGCCATCGGCCTGGTGTTTTGGTTTGTCATGGCGCGCTGCATCCCGTACTACAAGCAGCTGCAGGCAAAGCTCGACCGCATCGCGCTCATTTGCCGCGAGGGGCTTTCGGGCGCCCGCGTGGTCCGGGCGTTTGTGCGCGAGGGTCACGAACGTGAGCGTTTTGCCCAGGCGGCCGATGACCAGGCGCGTGTCGCAATCGCGGTGGGCAAGCTCTCGTCGATCCTCAACCCCGTCACGTTTTTGGTGATGAACCTGGGCGTGTGCGCCATCCTGTGGGTGGGCGGCATCCAGGTCAACGTGGGCGAGCTCACGCAGGGCCAGGTCATGGCATTCGTCAACTACATGACGCAGACCCTGACCTCCATCGTGTATGTCGCCAACCTGGTCGTGGTCTTTACCAAGGCGAGCGCCAGTGCGTCGCGTCTCAATGAGGTGCTCAATTGCGTGCCGAGCATTACCGACGAGGGCAACCAGCCGGCTGCGCTGCCCGAGCCGGGCGCACTGGCGGGTGGCGCTGTTCCGGTCCCCGCGCTGAGCTTGAGCCATGCGAGCTTCTCCTTTGGCGCGGGCGCCGCCAACGCCGTCAATGACGTGACCCTGGAACTGCCGCTGGGCAAAACGCTCGGCATTATCGGTGGCACGGGCAGCGGCAAGTCCACGCTCGTCTCGCTTATCCCGCGCCTGTACGATGCGGGCACCGGCAGCGTGTGCGTGATGGGTGCCGACGTGCGCGCTTGGCCGCTCGACCAGCTGCGCCATGTGGTTGCGACTGTTCCGCAGCGTGCGTCGCTGGTGAGCGGCACTATCCGCAGCAACCTGACCTGGCGCGACGAGGCGGCAACCGACGAGGATCTTTGGGCAGCGCTCGATATGGCGCAGGCGAGCGAGTTCGTGCGCAACAAGCCGCAGGGGCTCGACGCCCCGGTCGAGGCGGGCGGCAAGAATTTTAGCGGTGGCCAGCGTCAGCGTCTGACTATCGCGCGCGCCTTAGTGGGCTCGCCGCAGGTTCTGATCATGGACGATTCTGCCTCGGCGCTCGACTTTAAGACCGACGCGGCGCTTCGCCATGCCATTCGCGAACGCAGCGTGCGCGGTGCCGCCGCGGGCGGGCTTCCGCTAACCACGGTGATCGTGAGCCAGCGCGTCTCGACCGTGCGCGATGCCGACATGATCTGCGTGCTCGACCACGGCTCGGTCGCGGGCCTGGGTACGCACGACGAGCTGTACGCAAACTGCCAACTCTATCGCGAGATTTGCCAGTCGCAGCTTCGTCGCGAGGAGCTCGAGGGTCAGCAGGGGAGCACGACGCCCGCGTCCGCCCCGGCTGCCCCGGCATCCACTTGCGCAAAGGAGGGCTGCTAAATGAATCCGTACACTTCCTCCGGTTCGGTCGCCACGATGACGGCCAACGTGTCCGGCAACGATAACCTCAACGACCTGGGCGACGGTCCGCGCCAGCCCGGCGATCCCGAGCGTTACCCCGTAGGCGCGGTAACTCGCCGCCTGCTGGGCTACGTCCGTCCGCATCGCATTTCGTTTACGGCGTCGTTTGTGAGCGCCGCCATCTCGGTGATCTTGCAACTCTATACGCCCATCCTCATCGGCGAGGGCATCGACCTCATCGTTGCCGCCGGGCAGGTGGACTTCGGGTCGCTGCTGCCGCTTGTTACCAAGCTCGCAATCGTCGTGGTGGGCGCGGCAGCCTTCCAGTGGCTGCAGGGCTACTGCGTCAACCGTCTATCCTACGAGACGGTGTGCGACATGCGCGTGGAGGCGAGCGACAAGCTCAGCCGCATGCCGCTCAGCTTTATCGACAGCCATGCCCACGGCGACCTTATGAGCCGCGTGGTCAACGACGTCGACCAGGTGGGCGACGGTTTGCTGCAGGGCTTTACGCAGCTCTTTACCGGCGTTATCACCATCGTGGGCACGCTCGCGTTTATGCTCTCCATCAACCTGGCCATGACGCTCGTGGTGGTGCTCGTCACGCCGCTTTCCATTTTTGCAGCAGGTGCCATCGCCAAGCTTTCCAATAAGAGCTTCACTGCTCAACAGCGCATCCAGGGCCAACTCGGCGGTCATATCGAGGAGTATGTGGGTGAGCAAAAGCTCGTGGACGCCTTCGCCTACGGCCCGCACGCCCAGCAGCGCTTCGATGCTCTCAACGCTGAGCTCTACACGGCAGGTGAGCGCGCGCAGTTTATGGGTTCGCTCTCCAACCCCGGCACGCGCTTTATCAATAACATCATCTATGCCGTGGTCGCTGTGATCGGCTGCGTGGGCGTGATCACGGGCGTGCCCGCGGCGCTTACGGTGGGCGGCGTGCAGATTTTCCTGTCCTATGCCAACCAGTACACCAAGCCGTTCAACGAGGTTACCAACGTCATTACGCAGATCCAGACCGCGTACGCCTCGGCGCGTCGCATGTTCGCGCTGCTCGATGCACGCGAGCAGGAGCCCGACGCATCGGACGCCGTAGAGCTCGCCGCCCCGAAGGGCGAGGTTTCGTTTGAGCATGTGGACTTTAGCTATGTGCCCGACCGCAAACTGCTGCAGGATATCTGCATCGATGCCAAGCCCGGTATGCGCTATGCCCTCGTCGGTCCCACGGGCTGTGGCAAGACGACGCTCATCAACCTGCTACTGCGCTTTTACGATATCGATGCTGGGCGCATCGCGGTCGATGGCCGTTCCTCGCGTGACTACACGCGCGCAAGCCTGCGCCGCGCCTTTGGCATGGTGCTGCAGGACACTTGGCTGTTCGAGGGCACGGTGGCGGAAAACATCGCTTACGGCTGTCCCGATGCCACGCGCGAACAGGTTGTCGAGGCAGCCAAGCGCGCGCACGCGCACAAGTTTATCGTGCAGCTGCCAGGCGGCTACGATACGGTCATCGGCGAGGACGGCGGCACGTTTAGCCAGGGTCAAAAACAGCTGCTGTGCATCGCGCGCGTCATGCTCACCGACCCGGCTATCTTGCTGCTGGACGAGGCGACCTCGAGCATCGATACGCGTACCGAGCTGCAGGTGCAGGCGGCATTCGACGAGCTCATGGCTGGCCGCACAAGCTTTGTCGTGGCGCACCGCCTGAGCACGATTCGTAACGCCGACTGCATTCTGGTGATGCGCGACGGGCAGATTATCGAGCGCGGCACGCACGACGAGCTGCTGGCGGCAGACGGCTTCTATGCCGATCTTTACCGCAGCCAGTTTGCCCAGTAGGGGCCACCGATTGACGGCTGATGGTTTACATCTGCGTCGTTAGTACTAAGATATTCATCTAATAAACTGCATTAATGGCTCGAGTTTCGGGGGAAACGAGGCAACGTGACTATGACATGCTCTTTGGTGGTTAACAGCAAGAGCGGTAATACCAGGATGGTTTCGGGCGCGATTAAGCGCGCTCTGCAGACTGCGGGCGTTGAGTTTATTCACGCCGCCGCGCTGAGCGATGATGCGGATGCAGATCAGGTTGCGCTCGAGGCGCAGGGAGCCTGCGCGGCCGACACGGTGCTTGTCGGTTTTTGGTGCGACAAGGGCGCGTGCACGCCTTCGGTTGCTGCGCTGCTTTCCGCCCTGCATGGCAAGCGCGTCTTTTTGTTTGGTACTTGCGGTTTTGGCGCCAGCGAGGAGTACTTCAGGCAGATTATCGACCGCGTGACCTCAAATCTGGTCGATGATGCCGAGCTTGCGGGCTGGGCGATGTGCCAGGGCAAGATGGGTCCCGCGGTCAAGCAGCGCTACGAGGCAATGCTCGAGCAAGATCCCGATAGCGCCCGCGCTAAGATGCTGCTCGACAACTGGTTTGCCGCAAAGGATCACCCCACCAAGGAAGATCTGGACAACATGGCTGCAGCCGCCAAAAAGGCCGTGCTGGGGGAGTAGCTCCCATCGCTGACGGCGGTCGGTCCATCTTTCTAAATGAAACGTCCTCCCGGGCGTCGGGGCACGAAGTTCCCTGCTCTACAGTCCTGCGCAAGACGAAGGCCACATTAAGTGGCCTTCTT
>JAXKGF010000049.1:0-2664 GCA_036550515.1 Collinsella sp. | reverse complement strand
GTTTAAGTTTGTCGCGAGTTCCGCACGCAAAGGAAAGCACTTAATGTGCTTTCCGTCTTGCGCAGGACTGTAGAGCAGCAAACTTAAACAGCGGGCCGCCCGGACCGGGAATCCGCCCCCGCGCACAGAAGGGGATTCCTTTTGTGTAGGCTTTGCGGAAATATGCTCATTTTGGGATACGCCCGGCGGCGTGGTCTGTTGACGGCACAGCTAACGCCACGTATCCTATCGAACTGCGTGTTTCGTAGGGGGATGCTGACCCCTCGATTCAAGCCGTTGCACTTTACAGAAAGCTGGAATCATTCGAGAAGGAGTACGCTTTGCCTACTATTAACCAGCTGGTTCGCCAGGGCCGTCGTTCCGTGCCCAAGAAGTCCAAGAACGCTGCTCTGCAGCACAACTCCCAGAAGCGCGGCGTGTGCACCCGCGTCTTCACCACGAGCCCCAAGAAGCCGAACTCGGCTCTTCGTAAGGTTGCCCGTGTTCGCCTCGTCAACGGCATCGAAGTTACTGCTTACATCCCGGGTGAGGGCCACAACCTGCAGGAGCACTCCATCGTGCTCGTCCGCGGCGGTCGTGTCCGTGACCTCCCTGGTGTCCGTTATCACGTCATCCGTGGCGCCTACGACGCTGCTCCGGTCCAGAACCGTATGCAGGCCCGTTCCAAGTACGGTGCTAAGCGCCCCAAGGCTAAATAAGCCAGATAACGTTTTGATACTTTCGCCGTGTGCCGCCTAAGCGCCGCACGGTAGACACTTAAGGAGATTTCACATGCCGCGTCGTGCAGCAGCTAATCGTCGTGAGGTTCAGCCTGACGCCGTTTACAACAACCGCCTGGTGACTCAGCTCATCAACAAGGTCCTTCTTGACGGCAAGAAGGCCACCGCTGAGCGCATCGTTTACACCGCTTTCGAGATCGTTGCCGAGAAGTCCGAGGGTGGCGACGCTCTCGCTACCTTCAAGAAGGCTATGGACAACGTCAAGCCCACGCTCGAGGTTAAGCCCAAGCGTGTCGGTGGCGCTACCTATCAGGTCCCGATGGAGGTCAACTCCCGTCGTTCCACCGCTCTGGGTATCCGCTGGATCGTCAACTTCTCCCGCGCTCGCAAGGAGAAGACCATGGCCGAGCGTCTCGCCAACGAGATCCTCGACGCTTCCAACGGCCTGGGCGCTTCCGTCAAGAAGCGTGAGGACGTCTTCAAGATGGCCGAGGCCAACCGCGCGTTCTCTCACTATCGTTGGTAAGTTAAGGTAAGGAACTAACATGGCTAAGCCTAAGTACAAGCTTTCCGATACCCGTAACATCGGCATCATGGCTCACATCGATGCCGGTAAGACCACCACGACCGAGCGTATTCTTTACTACACCGGTAAGACCCACAAGATCGGTGAGGTCCATGAGGGCGCTGCCACTATGGACTGGATGGTTCAGGAGCAGGAGCGCGGCGTAACCATTACCTCCGCTGCTACCACGTGTTTCTGGAAGAAGGACGGTACCGACTACCGCATCCAGATCATCGACACCCCGGGCCACGTTGACTTCACCGCCGAGGTCGAGCGCTGCCTGCGCGTCCTCGATGGCGCTGTCGCCGTCTTCGACGCCGTTGCCGGCGTTCAGCCCCAGTCTGAGACCGTTTGGCGTCAGGCTTCTACCTTCAACGTCCCCCGCATCGCCTTCATCAACAAGTATGACCGCGTGGGCGCTGACTTCTTCAACGCTATCGAGACCATGAAGGATCGTCTCGATGCCAACGCCGTGGCCGCTCAGGTCCCGATGGGCGCCGAGGACAACTTCTGGGGCGTCATCGACCTGGTCACCATGACCGCATGGGACTTCAAGGCCGACGACAAGGGCATGACCTACCCCGAGCCGATGGACGAGATCCCGGCTGAGTTCGCTGACATCGCTGCCACCAAGCGCGAGGAGCTCCTCGACGCTGCTGCCAGCTTTGACGACGAGCTCATGGAGAAGATCCTCATGGAGGAGGACTTCACCGTCGAGGAGCTCAAGGCTGCTCTGCGCAAGGGCGTTCTGGCCAACGAGCTCAACCTCGTCTTCGTGGGCTCCGCCTACAAGAACAAGGGCGTCCAGGAGCTGCTCGACGCTGTCGTCGACTACCTGCCCAGCCCGCTCGACGTCGAGGCCGTTACCGGTACCGATCCGGACACCGGCGAGGAGATCGAGCGTCATCCTTCCTTCGACGAGCCCTTCTCTGGCCTGGTCTTCAAGATCATGACCGATCCGTTCGTCGGTAAGCTCACCTACGTCCGCGTTTACTCCGGCCGTGCCGAGTCCGGCTCCTACGTGATCAACGCTTCCAACGGTCAGCGCGAGCGCCTCGGCCGCATCCTCGAGATGAACGCCGCCGAGCGTATCGACCGTGACGACGCTGCCGCCGGCGACATCGTCGCTTGCGTCGGCTTCAAGAACTCCACCACCGGTGACACCCTGTGCGAAGAGGGCAAGGAGATCGTCCTCGAGAAGATCGAGTTCGCCAAGCCCGTTATCGACGTTGCCATCGAGCCCAAGACCAAGGCCGAGCAGGACAAGATGTCCCTGGCTCTGACCAAGCTCGCCGAGGAGGACCCGACCTTCCAGGTGTCCACCAACCACGAGACCGGCCAGACCATCATCGCCGGCATGGGCGAGCTGCACCTCGAGAT
>JAXKGF010000048.1:0-88845 GCA_036550515.1 Collinsella sp. | reverse complement strand
GGCCTCGCTCGAAGAGCCCGATCGCCGCCCTCCTGGCCTCGATGTCGTGCTTCACCCTCAAGTCGACTCGCATAAAAAGCCTCCCATTTCTCATGTCCAAGAAATGGGAGGCAGTTCATTCCCATCGGGCGCGTTTTCTATTCGGGCCAAATAAATTGTGTGCGACCGGCCTCGCCGCCATCGATCAGCAGACTCTGCCCGGTCATAAACCGGTTGGTCACGCCCACAAAGTAGATCCACTCGGCGATCTCTTGGGCGGTGGCCCAGCGCCTAAGCGGCGTGAGCTCCATAATCTGGTTCCACAGGTGCTCGTCTTCCATCACGCAACGGTTGAGCGGCGTGATAACGCCGCCCGGGTCCACACTGTTGGCGATGGCCTGCGGCGCCAGACGGTTTGCAAGGTTCTTGGTGTAGGCGATAACGCCGCCCTTGCTGGCGGCATAGTCGGGAAACTCCGATCCCGTATGCCCGCTCGCCGACCCCACATTGACCACAGATTTGATAGCCGGTGCCGGCTTGGCGGCAAGCCCCTCCCCCGCAAAGGCGTAGCGCTCGGTCACGTTGATGGTGCCATACAGGTTGGCGGCGATGTCGTCGGCCGAATCCTGCGTACCGGCAACGTTCACGATCACCTGGGGTTCAAGGTCGTCCGGAAACGCGTCCGGCTTGCGGACATCAACAATCAGATGGCGGTAGTGTTCGTGTTCGATCGCCGCCGGCAGCAAATCAAAGCCCACGACCTCGTGGCCCTCGTCCAAAAAGCGCTGCACGCACGCGGCTCCGATGCCACCCGAAGCGCCCGTGATCAAAACCCGCATACTTGCTCCTTAGGCGGTTGCGTGGCGCTCGAGGTACTCGGAGCCCACGTTCTCGCGCTCCCAGCCGCGCACGACCTTGTAGCCCACGGGGCTCAGGAAGACCTCGCACAGCAGCTCGGCAACGGCACCCGTCAGCGAGCACATAAGGACCTGCACCCAGGTCCAACCAAAGAACGTGTGGCTCACCACAATGGCAAAGACCAGGTTGTCGATAAACTGGCCAACACCCGTGGACACATAGGAACGGAAGGCGAAGCTCGCAAAGTTATTCTTTTTGAGCATACGGCCGAGCGACTGGTTGAGCGTGGAGTTAACCACGGCAGAAACGAGCATTGCCAGCGAAGAGCCCAACACCACGTACCAGGTGCCGCCGATGGTGGCGTTAAGGGCGGTGTTGACCTCGATCATGCCCGTGTCGTAGTAAGCGCCCCACATGCCGGGCGTGAGCGAGCATGCCCAAAAGCACAGGCTCACGGCCAGGTTGACCAGCAGCGCGAGGATAGAGATTTTGATGGATGCCTTGGCGCCAAAGCGCTTGCAGATCATGTCCTGGCACAAAAACGAAACCCAGCTCACCACAAACCCGCAATCGAGTGCCAGATACGGCAAGCTGATAAGCTCCTTGTTGGCCAGCAGGTTCATCATGATAACGCTCACGAAAAACAGCGAAACCGTTGCCGCGGGAATGCTCCGCAACAGGACCTTGTAGTCCTCCATGACCTTCTTGATCATTATGTACTCCTTTGGTTTTAGGTTTAACGAGCAGGATATCGGACCCGAACTGCTCGGACGCCTCGGTCTTAAGACGACGGTGGGTATGATAGCCGCTCACACGGCATCAGGCAAGCAAACGGCGCGGCAGCCCCGCAGGACCACCGCGCCGATGCGTTAAAAGGCTACGTTGCCAAACTCCGACAGGATAAGGTCGGGGTTGTGGTCGGTTGCCCAATCCACGTTCCACGGGCTCGTGAACAGCAGCAGCTTGCCGCCGCGCATGTCCTCGACGCGCAACGTGTCGCGCGTGAGCGAAAGACCCGGGATATCGATGGTATCGGGGTCGTTTTGGATCCAGCGGATGTCCGTATAGGGCAGCGGCTGGCGACGAACCTCAACACGATACTCGGCCTTGAGACGGCGCTCGAGCACCTCAAACTGCAGCACGCCGACCACGCCCACGATGACGCTCTCCATGCCGGCACCCAGCTCGCGGAAGATCTGGATGGCGCCCTCCTGGGCAAGCTCCTCCATACCCTTGACGAACTGCTTGCGCTTGAGCGTGTCGACCTGCGTAATGCGAGCGAACATCTCGGGGGCAAACGTCGGGATCTGCGGGTACTGCACGTGGCGCTTGCCGGAGCACACGGTGTCGCCGATGCTAAAGATACCCGGGTCGAACAGGCCCACGATATCGCCCGCGTACGCCTCGTCTACAATGGCGCGGTCATCGGCCATCATCGACGTGCCCGTGGCAAGCTTGAGCTTGCGGTTGCCCTGCACGTGGAAGGCGTCCATGCCGCGCTCGAACTTGCCCGAGCAAATGCGCACAAAGGCGATGCGGTCACGGTGGTTCTTGTCCATGTTGGCCTGAATCTTAAACACAAAGCCGCTAAAGTCGTCGCGGCAGGGATCGACCGGCTCGCTGGTGAGCGTATCGGTATAGGCACGCGGCGTCGGGGCCAGGCGCAGGAACTCCTTGAGGAAGGGCTCCACGCCGAAGTTGGTGAGCGCCGAGCCAAAGAACGCCGGGCTCAGCTTGCCGCAGGCCACGGCATCCAAGTCGAGCTCGTCGCCGGCACCATCGAGCAGCTCGATGTCATCCATCAGGTTCTTATGGTTCTCCTCGCCGATGAGCTCATCCATGGCAGGGTCGCCCAGCTCGGCCTCGACCTCGGCGACCTTCTTGGTGGCGTTGGCGTGACCGTCGCCCTCAAAGGCGATAACGCGACGGGTCTGACGGTCGAACACGCCGCGGAAATTGCGGCCACTGCCGATCGGCCAGTTCATGGGATACGTATTGATGCCCAGGACGTTCTCGATCTCTTCCATGAGCTCAAACGGGTCGCGAGCCTCGTGGTCGAGCTTGTTCACAAAGGTGAAGATGGGAATGTGGCGCAGCGTACAGACCTTAAAGAGCTTTTTGGTCTGGGCCTCGACGCCCTTGGCGCCGTCGATGACCATGACTGCGGCGTCGGCGGCCATAAGGGTACGGTAGGTATCCTCCGAAAAGTCCTGGTGGCCGGGGGTATCGAGGATGTTGACGCAGGCGCCGTTGTAGGTGAACTGCAGCACCGAGGAGGTGACGGAAATGCCGCGCTCCTTCTCGATGTCCATCCAGTCCGAGACGGCATGCTTGGCCGAGCTCTTGCCCTTGACCGAGCCGGCGGTCTGGATGCTGCCGGTATAGAGCAGCAGCTTCTCGGTAAGCGTGGTCTTACCGGCGTCCGGGTGGCTGATGATCGCGAATGTGCGGCGCGACGAGATTTCATCCGACAGGCTTGCCATGCGGATCCTTTCTTGCATTGAGTGCATTACGTCGTTGTAACCGCCCTATTGTAGCCGCGAAATGCCGTTACAGGGCGCCTATCAGGACAAATTCATCAGTTGGGGCCTGGACGAATGACTGTTTACGGTGTTCTGCGGCAGATTGTCTCAATCTGTAACAGGGAGACGGGTTTTTGGTCTCTACCTGTTACAGATCAAGACGAATAGGTAAGCGGGCAAATAACATCTCAATCTGTAACAGCAAGCGGCCCAAAACGAACCTAGGTGTTACAGATTGAGATTTTTTTGGAGTAAGCACGGCGCCGGCGGGCTTACTCCACATTTGCCTCTTGCAGAACTGTGCATAGTGTATATACTGTGCTTACCGGTTATATACGCGCGTAGCCCATCAGCTAAGGAGCCGCTGTGGACATCATCCTATCCAATTCGAGCGATAAGCCCATCTACGAACAGATATCCTCGCAGATCAAAGCTCAGATCTTATCGGGCACGCTCGCCGCGGGAGCCAAACTCCCCAGCATCCGTGCACTCGCGAGCGACCTGGGCGTGAGCGTCATCACCACCAAGCGCGCCTACGCCGACCTGGAGCAGCTCGGCTTTATCTGCACCGTGCAGGGCAAGGGCTGCTTTGTCGCCGAGGGCAACCAAGAACTCTTGCGTGAAAACCAGCTCTGCCATATCGAAGAGTTACTTGCGAAAGCGGCAAGCCAAGCCGAAGCCTTGGGCGTCACGCGCGACAAGCTGCACGAAATGCTCGACCTCGTGGCCCCCGAAACCATGCAGTAGCCATCTGCAAGAAAGGCTATACCATGCAAAACCTTTTAGAACTCAAAGGTATCTCACGCCGTGTGAGCGACCGTTTTTCGCTGCGTAATGTCACACTCGCTGTGGAGCCCGGCCAGATTGTCGGCTTTGTGGGTGCCAACGGCGCCGGCAAAACCACGACGATTCGAGCCGCGCTCGGGCTTATAAAGCTCGATGCCGGCGAGGTGCACCTGTTTGGGCAGCGCTGTGGCGCCGACGCGCCCGATGAAGCGCAGCGTTGTCTGCGCACTCGTGTCGGCCTCGTGCTGGACACATGCCCCTTCCCTTCCACACTCAAGGTGGCCGAAGTTGAGGCACTCGTAGGCCCGGCGTACCCCATGTGGAATCGCGAAACGTTCAGCGGACTCATCAACCGATTTGGCCTCGATCCCAAGGCAAAGGTCAAGGACCTCTCCCGCGGCATGGGCATGAAGTTGCAGCTTGCCTGCGCACTCAGTCACAATGCCAAGCTGCTCGTTTTGGACGAAGCCACCGCAGGCCTTGATCCCATGGCGCGCGAGGAACTGCTCGACGAGCTGCTCGCCTTTGTTTCCGACGGCCAGCACAGCGTGCTGCTCTCGAGCCATATTACGTCCGACCTTGATCGCGCCGCCGACCGCGTCATCTGCATCGATAACGGCTCGATTGTGTTTGACCTGCCGCGCGAGGACATTACCGACCGCGCCGGCATCGCCCACTGCACCCAGACGCAGGCCGCCGAGCTTATGGCTTGCGTCGAAGGCGCCCGCGCCGCCCACCACGCCTATAGCGTGGACGTGCTCGTGCCCAACCGTCGCGATGTGCTCGAGGCCTTCCCTGAGATTCCCTGCGATCGAGCAACCATTGATGACTATCTTTGCCTCATACTGAAAGGGGCTTCGAAATGAAACGCGCTTTTATGTCCGAGCTCGCCATCGTTCGCACGCTCATCCCGAGCATCGCGGGTGTCGGCCTGTTCATATTCGTCGTGCTAACCCTTGCCAACGCGTCGGATGGCGATTCCGGCATGAGCGCCGGCGCCTGCGCCGTCAGCGCCATGTCGCCCATCATGGTCATGAGCTCACTGGCAGGCTTCGACAATCAAAACGGATGGGAGCGCTATCGGGCAACGCTGCCCATCTCGCGCAAAGACATTATCTGCGCACGCTACCTGAGCATTGTCGCATTTTCGGCCGTCATGGCGTGCGTCGCCGCGCTTTTGAGCATCGTCGTCATCCCACTCTTCAACAGCGCGGGCGTCCCTTCGACGGGGCAGGCTGTCTTTGAAATCACAATAGCCTCCGCCGCATCGATGCTCATCTCCCTCATGATGGTGTTTTTGGCACAGCCGCTGTTCTTTCGATTTG
Source organism: Collinsella sp. (assembly GCA_036550515.1). Classification (GTDB taxonomy): domain Bacteria; phylum Actinomycetota; class Coriobacteriia; order Coriobacteriales; family Coriobacteriaceae; genus Collinsella. The sequence continues at coordinate 83,375 of JAXKGF010000048.1, read as the reverse complement.
GACACATGGAGGCGCTGCGCCTATCCGTTGGCCTGTTTGCCCTGCTCGGATGCCTTGCCATGGCAATGCTGAGCTCCTCCAACCCCATTAGCAACTGGCTCATGTCGATTGCTGGGGCGAATCCCGATCCCGCCGTCCTTGGCTGTCTGTGTGCAGGAATTGCCGTACTGGCGCTCGCACTATGTGCAATCAGCTGCACCGTCAGCACAAAGGTCTATCGAGTACGCGACCTGTAACCACGCGAGCCTCAATCCACGAAGGGCACGATCGCCGCCCCTTCCCGCAAATCCGTGGCAAACGGTATGTCCCCGGCGTGCGCCACCGTACTACTTGCGCAGCGGCTTGGGCAGCGGAATGCCGGCGGCGATGGCTGCGACGATGATCATGCAGACGATACCCTTGAGTGGGAAGCACATGAGCAGCAGGCCCACAACCATGACGGGCTGACGCATGACCGCACCCATCGTCGATGCCGTGCAGACGGCGACGCAAAAGACCGGATCAGCGCCAGTGAGGATAGCAAAGCCGTAGCCCAGGCTCACGCCCGAGAAGATAACGGGGAAGAAGTGGCCGCCGCGCCAGCCCATGTTGATGAGGGCGGGGGTCAGCATGGCCTTAACAAGACCGGTCGCGATGAGCACACCGGCGGGGATGGTCAGATAGGTTTCCATGAGCACGTCGGCCTGCGTCTCGCCGGCAAACATGGTGAAGGGCAGAGCCGTACCGCAGGCGGCAAGTACCAGACCGGCCAGCATGGCCTTGGCGACGGGGCGCTCCCCTATTGCATGGGACAGTGCCTCGCTTGCGTGCTCGGAGACAAAGTACAGCCAGCCGCATACGGTGCCGACCAACGCCAGCGGGATGAGCCAGGCAAGTTCCAGGTTGCCCACCTCGGCGGACTCAAATCTGGGCATGCCCATGCCGCCGCCCACAAGCTGGCCAAGCAGCAGGTAGGCGCCCAGACCGCCGGCAATCGCAATGCCGTAGACCACCGTCTTTTGCGCCTTGGGCAGCTTGATGGTGATTTCGCCGGATGCGGGGTCCTCAGCATCATTGGCACCCTGGCTGTCGGCGCTACCGGCGAGCGGAGCCACAAAGCCAAAGACAGGCGCGGTAAAGAGCGCCGTCAGGGCAGCCTGGGTACCCAGCAGCGTAAGCTCCCTAAACTCGGCACCAAAGCGGCGCATGCGGTTGCCGACCCAGCTGCACAGGCCCGCGATGACGCTGGTCAGACCGGCCTCCGGTCCAATACTTCCGCCAAACAGCAGCGGCAGCAATGCCGCGAGCGAAAGCTTGCCCAGGTTGTCGTACGGGTAGCACCCGTCTTGCTTTACCTTAGCCATCACCTGGTTGAGGTCATCGGTCTTGGTGCCTGTCATCTTTTCGTACAGGCCAATCACCAAGCCGCCCAGCAGGCAGACAAAAAACGGGTACGGCAAAAAGCCAAACGGGCCGCTGGCAAGCTCGGGCGAAGCAACGCCCAGCGCGTTCGGAATCTCGGTCCATAGATAGTCGATACCGTGCTCCATCGCAAAAAAGAACAGCCAGACCGCGGCGCCTGCGAACGTACCGGTCACGGCAACGCTAACTAAAAACAGCGCACGGTTTTTGGGTTTTGCAAGGCTATCCATCGGGTCCTCCCGTGGCCAAAATCGACAAAGATAGGTTTTATTTTAGAGCGAATGTGGCCCAGACAAGCCAACCATCCGCGCTGCAAACGGCGCCAACGGGAAGCACGGCGGGACAGGCTCAAGGCTCATCCGTTGATAATCGAGGCAATCTCGTGCAGGTCCTCGGCAAAGTAGATGCCCTGTTGGCGCCGCGGGCTCGATAGGCCCTTATCGATCATGTGTCCGAGCAGCGCCTTGAGGTCGTTGTAGTAACCGTCCAGGTTATACAGGATGCACGGAGCACTCAGGTGCCCCAACGACACCGCGGACATAACCTCGGCAATCTCCTCGAGCGTTCCCGTGCCGCCGGGAAAGGCAATGAACGCATCGCCGAGCTCGATCATCTTTGCTTTACGCTCCGCCATATCGCTCGTCACGATGAGGTCGTCGATACCGTCATGTTGAAACTCGGCCTCGATAAAAAAGCTCGGCTCCACACCCGTCACGTGCCCGTCGGCATTAAGTACGCTATCGGCGAGCGCGCCCATCAGTCCCGACTTGGACCCGCCGTATACCAGCGCGTGCCCATTGGCGCCAATCCAGTCGCCCAGCTCCTGCACCGCGGGCAGAAACGCCGGGTCGTTGCCGGCACTGGCACCCAGATACACGGTGATATTCATGTTCAGTCCCCCTCATCGTGACGCGCGACGTTCGTCTTAGCGCTGCCGATGACGGTACTCGCGCACGCGTCGCGACAAATCGGCAAGTTCATCGCGGTCAAGCTCTTCCAAGCGCTCAAGATCGTCCATAAAGCGCGCCATGGTGTCCTTTTGGCGCATCTTGATGAGCGTATTGCAGTAGCTCACCGCCACGCCCGTGAGCATGGCGATGTAAAAAATGCTAATAACGCTCAGGACGACCGTGATGGCACGGGCGACCGGTGTCTCGGCCGGAATGTCACCAAAGCCGATGGTCGAGACCGTCTCAAAGCTAAACCAAAGTCCATCGCCAAACGTTAGGGTCGTGGGCTCAGAGAGCCAGACGGCCGTTGAACACAGAAGATAAAAGACGAGAAATAGGCCCGTGATACGCACGAAACCGGCCTGACGCAACACATCGGCCAGCGTCCTCAGCTTTTTCATCGAGACCCCCCCCCTTCAGGACAATCAATCGCTTTTGGTCGGTATTGTCCCACGCCTCCCCTGCAAACGGAACCAATCATTAAGAACGCTTCTAAACGACGGGTTGTGAGGGACAATCCTCCCACGACAAAACGAAGCACGTTTCAATCTGCGGAAAACGGGGCGTTCCCATCGAACTCGCAGCCTGAACTAGTATCGTGATATAGACACACCGCCCACCATCGTGCACGCAACACGCGGAAAGAAAGGAAGCCCACGATGTTTAGACCTCTTCGCAGGAAGAAGCGCGCTATCACCGATCAAGAGGCACGAGAGCTGCTCGTTAATTGCAAACGCGGCATTTTTGCCGTCAACGGAGACGACGGCTATCCTTACGCCATTCCCGTTAACTACTACTTTGACCCCGAGCACAACAAAATTTACTTTCATGGAGCCAAGGCGGGGCATAAGGTCGATGCACTCAAACGCAGCGACAAAGTCTGCTTTACCGTCTATGGCAACGATTGGTATAAAGACGACGACTGGGCACCCTATGTTCAGAGCACCGTGGTTTTTGGCCGTTGCCGCCTCGTGAACGATGACCCGGCGTTTGTCGAAGACAAAGTCCGACAGTTTGCCCTCAAGTACTATCCTTCTGCCGAAGAGGTCGAAGAGGAAATCAAGCAAAGTATCAGAGGCGTCCAACTGTATGAAATTACGATTGAGCACCTTTGCGGCAAGCAAATTCAAGAAAAGTAGCGAACGGGGAAAACGCGCTCGCAACCCTCTGCGCTCTATGCGCCCACGCACATTGACGACATGGGCGCAAGCCGCGGTACCCGAATCGTGCGACCCCTATACCCCAAAAACGTAGCGGTCTAGGCGGTCGCACGCTTCCTTTACGCGCGAAAGCGGCAGCGCCAGATTCACGCGAATGTGGCAGGGCCCGTGGAACGGACGGCCATCCTGATACCCCACGCCCACGCGGGCGCCCTCGTCGAGCAGCCACTGAATATCACGGCCATGCTCGCGACACCACTCGGTGCAGTCCAGAAACACCATGTACGTGCCCTGCGGACGCGAAAACGCGACGCCCTTCCAATGTTTTTCTGCATACGTGCAGAAGTACTCGATATTGCCGGCAAGCACCTGGTTGAGCTCGTCCACCCACTCGTAGCCCTGCGGCTGGTAGGCACCGATAAGCGCATGCATCGAAAGGACATTCATCTCGTTGTAATGGGTCTTGTTAGACACGGCGCACATGCGGTCGCACAGCGTCTCGTTGTAGATGATGTGGTAGCTGCCGACCAGACCCGCTAGGTTAAACGTCTTGCTCGGCGCATAGAGGGCAACCGTGCGCATGCGGGCATCCTCGCTCACCGACTGCGTCGGGATATGCTTGTGACCCGGCAGAATGATATCGGACCAAATCTCGTCCGAGATCACCACGCAATCGTGTTGGCGGTAGATGTCCATGGCGCGCTCGATCTCATCGCGCTCCCATACGCGGCCGCAGGGATTGTGCGGCGAGCAGAACACTGCGGCATGAATGTGGTTTTGGGCGAGTTTGCGCTCCATGTCCTCAAAGTCCATGCGCCACACGCCCTGGTCGTCGAGTTTAAGTGGGCTGTGGACAATGCGATAGCCCGCGGCCTCGATGGACTTGGTAAAGCCGATGTAGGTGGGGCTGTGGACCAGCACCGCATCGCCCGGCTGGACATACGCGCGCAACGTCGACACGACACCGCCCAGCACGCCGTTTTCGTAGCCGATATGCTCAGGGAGCAGGTCCTCGACACCGTTGCGGCGGCTCTGCCATTCGATGATGCGGTCAAAGTACTCGTCGCTCGGATTGAAATAGCCAAACATGGGATGCTGCGCGCGCTGAATGATGTGTTCCTGGACCGTGGGCACCGTGGCAAAATTCATGTCGGCCACCCACATGGGGATGCGGTCGAAGCCCTCGTCGGGTGCGTTCGGAGCCATACCGGGGATCTCACCCCAAGAATCAACGGCGATGGAGTCCATGCCGTGGCGGTCGATAAGCGAGCTAAAGTCGTATTTCATGCTGAACTCCCGTGCAAAGTGGATTGTTTTGGTAGGCGTTATTGTCCACCAGCGTGGGCGGTTTTGGCATGGGGTTTGGCGCTTAATTTGACGGGTGCGGACGAATGGCTGGTTAGTCTTGCGCGTCGTTGACGGCGACCACGGTTAGCTGGGTTTTATCGACCGTAAAAGATATGTCGAGCCCAGCAAAGGCCAGGTGATAGACGCGGTTTGGCTCGTGCTTGCTGCCCGCGCGGCGCGGATCTTGGCGAAGAACCTCGACCAGACCGGGGAGCTTTGCGGGCGGGACCATGTCTTGAAGAGCTTGCGGGAACTCAACATCGAGCTCTTGCCACGGAGCCTCCTCAATCCAGCCGCCGGTCGCATCCGGGTGGCAGTCCGCAAACGGGATGTAGGGCTTGATATCGTAGATGGGCGTGCCGTCACGCAGGTCGGCCCCCAGCACATGAATGATGGGGCCATCGTCGGTGAGCTCGACACGATCGAGCTTGACGCAGGTGAGACCGATGGGGTTAGGGCGAAACGGACTGCGTGTGGCAAACACGCCCACGCGCTCGGCTCCACCCAGACGCGGCGGGCGCACGGTTTTCGACCATTTTGCGTTGGTGCCGGACCTGTCCTGCGTTTTGGCATCGGCGGCTATGTCCTTAGCCGTGCCGCCGGGCGTGCCGTTTTCGAAGCGCCAGAGCAGCCATAAGTGAGAGAAGGAATCCAGACCCTCAACTGCTGCGTTGGAGGCAAATTCCGGTTCAAAAACGATGCGCCCCTGCAGATGGGGCGCCAAAAAGCTGTTGCGCGGAATGCCGAACTTCTGCGGCAGGTCGGTATGTATGCGTGCAATAGGTTCCATGCCGGTCATTGTACGGCATTGGGGCGTGGGGCGCAGCGCGCAATTCTTCGCCGCGGTCTCCCGTCGTGCAACCAACGGTTGCTTGGAAGGGCGCCTGCCGCCGCGTATGCTTAAGCCATCAACCAGCAGAAAGGAGCCGCTATGGCCTTTGCAGAAAAGCTCATCGCTGTTCGTCGCGCCCATCACCTTACCCAAGAGCAGCTCGCCGCCAAACTCTTTGTCACGCGCCAAGCCGTCAGCCGTTGGGAGCGCGACGAGGTCACCCCGGGCATCGACATGATGAAGCTCATTGCCGCCGTAACCGGCGAGCCTCTGTCCCATCTGCTCGAAATGCCCGAGCATTATTGCCAGAGCTGCGGCATGATACTCACGCCCGACGACTGCGGCACCGATGCCACGGGCGCCACGACCGACCATTACTGCAAGTGGTGCTACGACCACGGCAAGTACACCTACGAGACCACGATGGAGGCGATGATCGAGGATTGTGCCCCGCGGCTGGCGCAAAACACCGGCATGTCGCTCGACGAAGCCGTCTCGCTCATGGGCGCCGTCCTGCCGCAACTGGAGCGCTGGCGCACCGTGCAGGAAAACGAGGAGCGCTACGGCGCCGAAGCGCGGGCGCGCTATGGCGATGAGGCTATCGATGCAGCAAACGAAGCGCTGCTGGACATGGACCCCGAGACATGGAACGACATGAAGGAACTTGAACGCGCTATTCTGGGCCAGCTCTCGATTGCCATGAGCGACGGCGATGCGGACGGAAGCGAGGCTCGCAAGCTTGTCGCGATGCATCGTCGCTGGATTGCTCTCAACTGGGGATGCGAGCCCCAGAACGAAGCGTATCTGGGCCTCGCCCACGGCTATCTTGCCGACCAGCGCTTTGTTGACTACTACGACAAGCCCTGCGGCACCGGAGCCACGGCGTTTCTGGTACAGGCCATCGAGTCGTCGTTGACGCGCGCATAGACCGCGGCGGCTTTGGGTATTTCAATCAAAACTTCAACCGATTGGAGACCCATGGCTACTGATCACGAGCTCGCGCTATTCGTTATGACCGGCTGCCCGTATTGCTTAAAGGTCAAGCGTTTCCTTGCCGATAACGGCGCGACCATCCCCGAGCGCAATATCTCGACCGATTCCGATGCCGAACAGACACTCATCGCCGTCGGCGGAAAGCGCCAGGCTCCCTGCTTGTTCATCGACGGCAAGCCGCTCTACGAATCGAGCGACATCATCGCATGGGTACAAAAGAACCTGCTCTAACACTCGCGTTGCGACCGGCTCGCCCCAACCTATACGACCCAAACATGTACACCAGCATCCAAAGTCGACATTTTTCGACATCTTTGGATGCTGGCGTACAGTTTTTGCGGGTAGTCATCGGGGACGTTCTTAAATGACTAGTCGTTAAAAAACGTCCCCAACGACTAACTAGCCGTGGAAGCGGGCTATGGGTGCAAGTGGCTGCTCGCGAAAGACGCGCTCGACGGCGGCGCGGTATTCGTCGACCTTTTTGGTCTTGCGTACGAGCTTGTGAACGGTAGCGGGGTCGGCGAAGGCGCATTTGGCGTAGAACCACCACTCCTTCATGCGAAAGACCGCATTGCCGCCAATTTCGTCCGCATAGGCTGCAAACAGCGTGTCGTGGAAACGCTGCAGCTCGGCTGCCGTGGCAACAGGGCCGCCCTTAACCATGCGAGCCAGCGCGGGGTTCGCGAGCAGGCCGCGTCCCAGCATTACATGGCGCGTGCCGGGATAAGCCTCCACCAGCGCATCCATATCCTCAAGATCGAAAATGTCGCCGTTATAGGCTACGGGGAACGGCGCGCGTTCCAGCGTCTCGCCGTAAAACTCCTTGCGCGGCGATCCCGTATAGCGGTCCTTTTGCACGCGTGGGTGCACGATCAGCCCTGCCAACGGCATGCGGCAATACAGATCGAGCACACGCTCGTATTCGTCGTCGCTCTCAAGCCCCAGCCTGGTCTTGACCGATACCGGCAACGGTGACCGCTCGCACACATCGCTCAAGAACACCTCGAGCTCGTCGAGGTTGCGCAGAAAGCCCGAGCCCTTGCCCTTGGCGACAACCGTACCCGAGGGGCAGCCAAGGTTGAGATTGACCTCGCGGTAGCCCATGTCGGCGAGCACCTGTGCCGCCCACACAAACTCGTCCGCATTCTTGGACATCAGCTGAGGCACTACGTTGAGCCCCTGGTTATTGGCAGGATCGATCTCCTTAAACGCCTTGCCGCCAAAGCGGTTTCCCACCCGCGGCGGCGGCAAAAACGGCGTGTAATAACAATCGAGCGCGCCAAAGCACTCCGCATGCACGCGACGGAACACATGCCCGGTAATCCCCTCCATGGGGGCCAACGATAGAATCATCAACATCTACTCTCAAATCAATGTGGCAAAGGGGCTGCCCCTTTGTCACATGCATTATGCCTTGTGCTCCAGATGATTCACAAGGCAGAGGTAGCAGCTTGACGATAATCGTCCTTCCATCCGGCGCCACACGCAACGAAGGCGAATGGTTTTCCGCGAAGTGAACGAGTGAAATCGGACTCCCGATGCATCGACACTTTTGGAGAGCCATTTCCTGCGGTTTTGTCGCTCAAATCCTGCGGTTTTTGCATCCAAAAGTACGAATGCTTCAGGGGTCCAGAATAGGTCGTTCACTTCTCGGGAAACCATTCACCTTCGATTTGCTGGCGTCCACAAACAGTGAAAGGCTGTCCCACGACAGCCCCCTTGCGCGTCATTCGCCCCATGACAGCGGCTCCATGCTCCAAAAACGACGTTCATGATCACGACGACCGCCAACACCACGCTATTGACCGCCATGTCTGAACAACAGACACCCTCCACTCATCTATACTCAAGAGCGTGTGCGCATCGCCCCCGAAAAACGATGAGAGTCGAGGCCCCATGCAGCAGCTCACCGAACAAGAAAAGAAGCGCATCCAGCGATACTGCACATGCCCCAAGATCGCAGCGACCGCACTCGTCATGTCGTTTGTAGCATGTCTGTTGATGTTGCCGCTCCAAATGATCAACGATATCGCGTTCCACCAAAAGGAATTCCAACCCGCGGGCATATATACCGCCATCGCGCTCGCCGCAATCGAACTCGCCATCTTTTGCTATTGCGCTCTTGCGCCGCGCTTTGGAATGCAGGGCAAACAGTGGAAGGAGCTGCAGAGTAGGCTTGCGGTAGCCCAAACCAACAAAGACCGCTCCGCGGAGGTCGCCGGCGTGCTCGCCACGCAAGCTGCCGGCCGCCTGCTCAAGAACAGTGATAACGATCTCGCGCGCAACCTGGGCGGCGCCGCAGAGGTCGCCGGTGCCGTAGAGGCAGTCGCCACGGCGGCAGACGTGCTGGCCGAAACCTCAAGCAATGCCGAGGCCATGGCAAACGCATACGGCGTAACGATTCCAAGCGTCAAGAAGCAGGTCATAGCTCTCGCAGTGGTGCCCGCCATTGTGCTGCTTGGCATCTACATCCCACAGTTTGTCCAGGGAAATAACGAGCTTCGGGTAAGAAAGGCTGCAGCCGCCGAGCAACTCGCCATCGCGCAAGATGCCTTGGAGCCCGTGTGCGAACGCGTCGCGGCAGACAACCCATATGAGTCGTATCACGACTACGGCTACCGCATTATCGGCTATCTGCGCGATAATGACCTCGGCGCTCAAGCAGCCTATGTCTACCTTTCTTTTGATGCAGACGGCATGCTCACGGACGTCGATTACACCAGCCAGATCGACCCCGAGGCAAGCCCTGCAGACGACCTCGCCCGCGCCGAGCAGGATATCGCGACGCTCTGCGCCCCGCTCAACGGGTTGGACATTTCCGTTGCCACACCGGACCTCCTCACGCCATGCAGCCTGTCGGATGAATTTAAACAGGCATTTTTAGCCGGATCCCTATATGAAGAAATCAGCATCAAGACGGAGGACGAATCTATCAAGTCGTACTACACCTTTGACACCGAGCCCAAGGAAGAGTTCGACGAATACACCCACCCGGAAATTAGGCTCATGCTCTCTGCAAAGAAGAACTAAAGGCTTACGCTCTAATTGCCGCTCGCAAACATCGTCTATATCTCGAGGTCTAATACTTTTCCGAGAAGTGAACGGCTGTATTTGGACCCCCGAAGCATCGACATTCTCTGATGCCAAAACCGCAGGATTTGGCTGGCAAAACCGCAGGAAATTGCATCTCAAAAGTGTCGACGCTTCGGGGGTCCATTTTGACTCGTTCACTTCTCGGAAAAGTATTAGACCTCGAATTCACAAGCCGCTCAATGTGACAAAGGGACCGTCCCTTGTCACATTATTCAGAGCGCAGGGCCTCCACGGGATCCTTCCTGGACGCGCTGCGGGCGGGCAGCAGGCCGGCAACGACCGTCAACAGCACCGAAATCGCAATGAGCACCAGCGCATCCTGCACGGGCAGGCTCATCAGATTGGGCACCTGTTTGGCAGCAAGCGCCCAGGCATTAACCGGAAAGCTCACGGCCACCACGACGACAATGGCAAAGACGCCGGCGATAAGGCCCTCGATAAAGGTCTCGGCATTGAATACGTTGGCCACGTTGCGCTTCGACGCGCCGATCGCGCGCAGGATGCCAATCTCCTTCTTGCGCTCCAGCACGCTGATGTACGTGATGATGCCGATCATGATGGAGCTCACCACCAGGCTAATACTCACGAATGCGATGAGCACCAAGCTGATGGTGTTCACGATGTCGGTCACCGAACCCATGATGATGCCCATGTAGTCGGTGTACGAGATCGCCTGCTCATCGTGGCCGGCGGCTTTGACCTGCTTGTTGTACGCATCGATGTGATCGAGTACGCGCTCCTTAGCCTCAAAGTCGCGCGGGAAAATCTTGACCGAGATGGGGTCGGCCTCGTCCGCATAGCCCAGCGTGGTCAGATTGTTATCGTAGGTGAGCTTCGACGCCTTGGCATAGCTCATCATGAGCGAGCTCAGGTCCTCGGCGTCCATGTTGAAGTGAATGGCATGAGCAAAGGCACTCGCATCCACGCGCATGGCGCTCGCCAGGCTAGCAAAACTCGAAGACATCTGCGTCGCCATCTGACCCATGAGCCCTGCCGCGCCTGCTTTAAGCTGGGACGATACCGTTGTCGCTATCTGGTCGCTGATTGTCTTGGTCACCTGGTCCATTGCCTGTTGCAGATACGGAGCCAGCTGCTTTTGCACATAGTCGGTCATCGCCTGCTGCAGGCGCTCGGCCAGGGCATCGCCGCCGAGCGCTTTGAGCTGGGCCAGGATTTGCTGGGCTGCCGCATCATTCTCAAGATACGCCGAGAACGCGGCGGCAAGCTTTGACGCGTCCTTAAGATCATCGGGTGTCAGCGCCTTAAACTGATCAGACTGCAAAAAGCCCTCAAACAGCTGGTTGGCTAGCGTTCCCACCTGCTGCATTTGCTCGGGCGTGAGTTCCAGGCCGTCAAAGATACCCGAGAAATCTGGGGCCGGCGCTTTGGCCATGATGTCGCTGAAGTCGATGTCCTTACCAACGCCCGAAAGGTCAATATCCAGCCCGGACAAATCAAGACCCGACAGGTCCATACCGCCGGCAACACCCGAGAGCGCAGACGCATCGAACGAGAACGCGCTCTTGAGCGCCGCCTCGTCCACACTAAACATGCTGCCCAGATCCACGCCTTGCTTGGCCTCGCCCTGCAGTTCATCGAAAGACTTGCCCGTAAAGACATCCGTCTCGGGATGCGCAAGCTGCTCTTGCACAATCTGCGAATCGGCGGCGCGCTCCATAAGCCGGCGAGTCAGCGCATGCGTATAGGCAATGCCCGGAGACAACGCGCTCGCATTGGCCGTCTCGTTAGGTCGCACCACGCCCACAATGTGCACGTCGATACCGTCGGCAACCTTGGCAGCCATAAAGTCGGCGTCGCCAGACATGTCGGTCCATATGCCGGTCTCTTCGTTTTTGCGATACGCATCGGCCGGCGACAACACCTTAAACGTCGTGGACAGCGCATCGTCGTAGGTAAAGTCGGTACCGGTCTCGGGCGCTTCAACCCCACCGTCAGCCGTCATAGCGCTGTTAACCAGATTGTTAAGCTCATTGATATCCAGCGCACCGATGCTGTAGAGCGTGTAGTCGCCCACCGTACCGCGGCTCGAAAGCACCATCACGGCTTCGTTGGCAGACGTGGGCCAATGACCGGCGACGACATCGTACTGGCTGTCGAGCAGGCTCTGGTCGTCAATCATCTCGTTAAAGACCGAGGTTCCCATGGATTCCATGCTCACCGTTGCCGCCGAACTCGCACCTCCGCTCATGGCCTCGGTCATGGCGTTGGGCACCAGCCGGACAGGCTTCTCATCGCCCTTGCCGGCACGATAGACAACCGGCGATACACCGTAGCCGTACTGGATGGCGTTGACTTCTTTATCGATGCCGTCGCCACCGGCATCGAGCCACGCCTTAAAGCTCGTCATGTCGTTGGACTTAACGCTTGCAAACATGTCCTTTACGGCCGTGACCACGGGAATCTTATCGGTTCCCTTAGCTTTGCCGCCGGCGCTGTCGTCGGACGAATCCACGTTTTCAGGCGAGCCATCGTCCACAGCCCCCTGCCCGCCCATCATGGATGACAGGTCGTAGTCCTGCTTGGAGATCGTAAGCGGGTAACTCGAGAGCGTATCCTCCTCGACCTTTTTGATGTAGTTGTTCACGCCATTGGAGAGCGCCAAGATCGCCGCGATACCGATAATGCCAATCGACCCCGCAAAGGCCGTCATGGCCGTACGGCCTTTTTTGGTCATAAGGTTTCGGGCAGAAAGCCCCAGCGCCGTCACAAAGCTCATCGAGGTTTTGCGCGTAGGCTTGGCCTCGCGGCGCGTGGCGTCAGCGACATCGAAAGGATCGGAATCGTCGGTAATCTTGCCATCCGCCAGGTTAACGATGCGCGTGGCGTATTGGTATGCCAACTCGGGATTGTGCGTGACCATGATGACCAGGCGGTCGCGTGCAACATCCTTGAGCAAGTCCATGACCTGCACGGACGTTGTAGAATCCAAGGCGCCGGTCGGCTCGTCTGCCAGCACGATCTCGGGGTCGTTGATCAGGGCACGGGCAATCGCCACGCGCTGCATCTGTCCACCCGAAAGCTGGCTCGGGCGCTTGTTAACATGCTCGCCCAGGCCGACTTTCTCCAACGCCTCGCGCGCACGCTGGCGGCGTTCGGCATGTCCCACGCCCGTGAGCGTGAGCGCCAGCTCCACGTTTTCCAAAATGGTCTGATGCGGAATGAGGTTATAGCTTTGGAACACAAAGCCGATGCGGTTGTTGCGGTAGGCATCCCAATCGCGATCGTGAAAGTCCTTGGTCGAAATACCGTCGATTAGCAGGTCGCCGGAATCGAAATGATCGAGCCCACCGATAACGTTGAGCATCGTGGTTTTACCCGAGCCCGAGGGACCCAGAATGGCCACGAACTCGTTATCGCGAAAAGCCAGACTCACGTTATCGAGCGCCACCTGCGTAAACGACTGCGTAACATACCTTTTGCAAATACCCTTGAGCTCCAACATGGACGGCAACCTCTCCCACGCGGGCACACTTGCCCGCTCTCCCCCGCCGTTCGTATTCGACGCGTTTGTCCTACTCTATCCCCATTTTTTGCCGGAACCAGTGAGGAATGTAGGGAACCGCGCCAAAAAACGAACGGGACGGCACCTAAAAGAAGAGGTCCCGAACGGGACCTCTGTATGGTGGAGATTATCTTGAAAGGCAGCGGACTACTTCGCACAGCGACACACGATCCTTGCTATGCTTTACGCGTTTTTTACTGCTCGCTATTCGCAATCGCCTGGTCGATAAGCTTGTCGAGTGCTGCGCGCTGCTCGGCGGAGCTGATGGCTCCCACGATTGGATCCCCTACGATGTTGCCGTTCTGGTCGATAACGTAGGTTGTCGGGAACGAGAACAGATTTGACGTAAACTTACCGGCATCGCTATCCGACTTGAACCAGATGTTCTTATATGTCACGCCCTTCTTGCTCAGCACGTCCTTGGCATCTGCAATCTCGCCCTTGTTGCCATCGAGCGTAAAGGAATTGACGCCCACGACCTGGCCGCCCTTCTCGGCAAGCTCCTGATTCAGTTTCTCAAGATCGCCCAGCTCGCCCACGCACGGCTTGCAAGTAGTGAACCAGAAGTTCATGACGGTGACCTTGTTCTTAGAGAACAGCTCGTCGCTGTTCACGTCGTTGCCATCCAGGTCCTTGCCCGTAAAGCTGGGGAACTTCGTCGCCTCGCTCGAAGCATTGGCACCAGCCGTCATGCCAGCGGTCGAAGCGTCGACGCTCTCGCCTGCACTCGGCGTGCTTCCACAGCCGGGGAACTCCTTCTCCAGGCTCTCGAGCTTGTCCTCGATCTCCTTGATCTGCTGTGCACCGGCCTTGAGTGTCTTAAGCTCATCCGCCGTGAACTCATCCTTGGCGCCGTCGATGGTCTTGAGCAGAAAATCGCCGTAATTGCTGCCATCCTCAATCATTGCCGAGTCTTTATTTGCCGCATTGAATACCTTTTCCCACAGCGCGTTATCACTCGAAAAGATCTCGTTCTCCTTCTGCATGAGCTTCGCATACAGCTCGGCGGCCTCGTCGGCATTGGCCGGCTTCTGCGCAGTGAGTTCTGCGATCTTAGGGTCGGAGCTCGCAGATTCGCTCGCATTGCCACCGGGCGCCGAACATGCCGCAAGGCATAAGGCCAATACCGGCACCATAAACAGGGCCGCAATCTTAGAAAGCTTCATAGTCATTCCTCCGTTTTGTCGAAGCTTGTTTACTTTTTATCGGCGGTCAAGGGGAGCTTTTCCGCCGACACATCCAGGCCATAGCGATAGCTGATGGCATCGACAGGACAGGCCCCGATGCACTTTCCGCACCGGACACATTCGGCATGATTGGGCGCGCGGACCACATCAACGTCCATCTGACAAACCTTTGAGCACTTGCCACACGAGACGCATTTGTATGCATCGACCCGAATCCCCAGCAGGGACACCTTATTCATGAGCGCATAGAATGCGCCGAGTGGACAAATCCATTTGCAGAAGGGGCGGTAGAACAAAACGCTCAGCACTACCACGGCAATGAGAACGGCAAGTTTCCAAGTAAAGAGATGTCCCAACGCAGATCGAATGCCGGCATTAGCAATGGCCAGCGGAATGGCGCCCTCGAGCACGCCCTGCGGACAGATGTACTTACAAAAGAACGGATCGCCCATCCCCACGTCGTTAACCACCAAGACGGGCAGCAGCACCACGGCAAACAGCAGCACGACGTACTTGATGTATGTGAGCGGCTTGAGCTTTTTCGTGGAGAACTTTTTGCCGGGAATCTTATGAAGCAGCTCCTGCAGCCAGCCAAACGGGCACAGAAAGCCGCATACAAAACGTCCCAGCAGCACGCCGAGCAAAATGAGCGTGCCGGTAACATAGTAAGAAAAGTTGAACTTGGATGAACCTACCACCGACTGGAACGACCCGATGGGGCACGCACCCGATGCCGCGGGGCACGAATAGCAATTAAGTCCAGGTACGCAGACTGTTTTTCCCGCGCCCTGATAGATGCTTCCTTTGGCAAAGTTTGGCAGGTGAATATTGGTGACCAGCGTCGCCGCCGCCTGAATGAATCCGCGAAATCGGGCCAAAACATGCGACGCAGTGTTTTCTCTTTTATCCAATTCCGATACACTCCAAGCACAGCCTAATCGCTTTGGCCAGCACGGCATCCGCCTCGCCACGCATAACACCAAAGCACACCATGGCAATTCCGACGATCAACAAAGCGACCTGTACCACGGGTTTTACCGCTTTGAACAACTCGACCACTCCTTTCGTTACGCGACCATTGGACCATATCGACTATAAAATCCGTGTTAAGCGCGATTTGGAATGTGCAGGGAGACTGTTATGCGTATTTTGATCGTCGAAGACGAGCGAGCACTGTGCGATGCAATCGCGCGCAGCTTGCGAAACTTGGCGTACAGCGTCGACTGCTGTCACGACGGACAGGAGGCGCTCGACCTACTGGACGTTGAGGCCTTCGACCTCGTGGTGCTCGACCTCAACCTTCCCCGTATCGACGGCATGACCGTACTCAGGGAACTTAGGAAAACTGACTGCGAGACCAAGGTGCTGATTCTGTCCGCGCGTGGCGAAGTATCCGATAAAGTCGCCGGACTCGATGCCGGCGCCAACGATTACCTCACCAAGCCGTTTCATCTGGACGAGCTTGCGGCAAGGATCCGCAGCCTTACCCTCAGACGCTTTACACAAAGCGACGTAGTTTTAACCTGCAGAAAGCTCCGCTTTGACACCAAGGCGCGCATCGCTTCCGTGGACAGCGAGACTTTATCTCTTACGCGCAAGGAAACGGGAATCTTGGAATACCTGATGCTTAATCAGGGGCGTCCGGTAAGCCAAGAGGAGCTTATCGAGCACGTTTGGGATAGCAGCGTGAACAGCTTTAGCAACGCGACCCGCGTTCATATCTCGTCACTCCGCAAAAAGCTACGCATCGCTTTGGGATACGACCCGATTCGCAATCGGATTGGAGAGGGCTACGTTATGGAGGATAGCGAATGAAAAGGCTTTCGCTGCAATGGCGCATAACGATTATGACGGCACTGCTCACGTGCGCTGCGTGCGTGCTGACGAACTGCCTGGTCGGCTATACGGGCATGCGCTACATGGATGCTATCGGCAGCGACGTCTCGGCCCTTAGCGCAGCCGGCGAAGATTCGCCCCAAGCGTTCGACCCAACGAAAGCGACCCTCGATGACGAGGTCACGATCGTCGTAAACGACGCACAAGAGTCTTTTGGCACGACAGCCTGGTACATCACGGCTGGAGTCACACTCCTTGGCGGCGTGCTGGCATACTTTGTGAGCGGCCGTGCACTCAAACCGCTACGGGCTTTTGCAGCCCAGGTTGAGCGTGTGCAACCTGACAACCTAAGCGAAATCAGACTCAGTGAAGATGTGCCCACCGAGCTACAACGATGCAGCGCCTCTTTCAACGACATGATCGCCCGTCTTGGCGAAGGGTTCTCTGCGCAGCGTCAGTTTACCGGCAATGCCGCACACGAGCTGCGCACCCCGCTCGCTCTTATGCAAGCACAGATTGAACTATTCATCTCCGAGCACTCCGGTTTGCAAGCCGAAACAGCCGAGTTGCTCGGCCTGCTACAAGAACAAACCGAGCGCATGTCTCGAATGACCAAGGTATTGCTCGAGATGAGTGAGCTGCGCAGCGTTCCTTGCGAGGACGATGTGGAACTTGGTCCCTTGTCCGAAGAGGTCCTCACCGACCTTGCGCCACTTGCCGAAAATAAGGGCATAGCCCTCGATTGCACCGGAGATGCTCTGACAATCGGAAGTGATACGCTCCTCTATCGGCTGGTGTTCAATCTGGTCGAAAATGCCATCCGTTACAGCCGCTCCGGCTCGACTGTCAACGTCTCCATCAGCGACAACGACAGCAACGTGTTCCTGCGAGTCGAGGACCAGGGCCCGGGAATACCAAAGCAGTACCGTGAGAGTATCTTCCAACCGTTCTTTCGCCTGGATAAATCCCGCAGCAGGGCATACGGCGGCGCAGGACTCGGACTAGCGCTCATTTGGGAGATTGCAGCGCTTCACGGTGGCACGGTAGAGGTCGAAGCAAGTTCCGAGAACGGGACCACCATGCTCGTAAGCCTTCCAAAACGATCCGCAGCGTCAACCGAACAGTAAAACAAAGGGGGTCCCGAGCAACAGGAGTACAATTGCTGCATTGTTGCCAGCTGTTGGGAGATGGAAGATGGACTGCGATGGCTACCCGCGCATTCCCATGCCGTTGATGTGCACTGCCTTTGTGCCGGGGCAGATTGACGCTGCGGTTGCAGGCATTTCCGACCCCGATTCACGCACCATCGCCACGGCAGAAGCGCTGTACTTTCGCGGACAGGCCACTCTCGCCGCCAAGACGGCGCGCCCCTATCTCGACGCCACCGACCCCGCGCTGCGCTATTCCGCATGCTTTATCTGCGGATATGCCAGTCTGTCGCTCAACCGTATCGCCGATGCCCGCCGTTGCCTCGCGGGCATCCTCGATACGCCAACTGACGAGGAATCGCCTGCCGTCCACGCCATGCATATCCTGTTCGCCTCCGCCGCGAGCGTCCTGCTGCACTTGCCTTCCCCGTATTCTGCCGAAGAGTTTTATCCACTTGCGGCGCACCTGCCCGAAGGCCTGCGCCTGTTCGCCAGCTACGTGATGGCGCACGCCTTGTATCTGCGCGGCGAATACGGCCGCAGCCTGGGCATGGCGGAAAACGCCCTGATTATGAAACAGGGAAGCTACCCCATCTCGGAGCTATTCCTGCACTTGTCGGCTTCTATGGCCCTCATGAGTCTCAAAGACGTCGACGCCGCAAAAGCGCATTTTGAAGCCGCTTGGAACATTGCGCGCCCCGACGGCCTTATCGAACTCATTGGCGAGCACCACGGCCTTTTGCAGGGACTCATCGAGGCATGCCTAAAATCGCAATACCCTGACGATTTCGCGCGCATCATCGAGATCACGTACCGCTTCAGCTACGGCTGGCGGCGCATCCACAATCCCGATTCGGGCGAGGACGTGGCCGACGATCTAACGACCACAGAGTTCACCATGGCCATGCTCGCCTGCCGCGGATGGACCAATGCCGAAATCGCACGCCACATGGAAGTATCGCCGGGCACCGTTAAAAACCGCCTATCCGGCGTATACGCAAAGCTTGGCATCGGCACACGCGCCGAGCTGGTCGCGCATATGTTGCGTTAGCGACCGGGCTGCCAAGCGCATCGAACGCGTTCCGGAACCCGGCGCTTCGCTCGATCAATTTGGACATTTTGACCCTTGAACGGCACTACCGCCACGGGGCACCTTCTCGCAAAATTGGATTATTTCCACCGATCCCTGCGGGATGGGAGCCCAAAATGCTTGATCGCCGTTCGTTACTTATCGCCGGAGCATCCTCGCTGGCAGGCATCATGCTGCCTCGCGTGCCGGGCAGCGCAAACACCTTCATATTGCCGTTCGCGCCCACCGAGGCCTATGCCGACGAAGAAGGCCCCTTCAAGGTGCTCGTTCTCTCGCGCACTATGTTTGGCGTGGTCGTGGTCGACGTCGCCAACAAGAATACGCCCATCACGGGTGCCCAGGTCACGCTCACGTCGCGCTATGCCGCAGGCAAGCAGCTCACCGCCACTACCGATAACGAAGGCACGGCTATCTTTGAGGTCGCGCCGCTTTCGGAAGGCTACGTGGACGAGGCAACGCTTCTCGACGCGTACGACTTTAACGGCGGTATCTCCATCAGCATGAAAGGCTACCGCGATGTCGAGATTCCCCTCGCACGTGTCCAAGGCGGCACCGCCATTACCGCACCCACACGTCCGCTCTCCGATGGCGAGCCGTACTTTCGACAGCTCACATTCGACGAATGGGACATCCAGTACGCCGACGCCACGTTTATGGCACTGCCGAAGGACGACACGGCAAACGACCAGCCCGACACGCACGCTTTTACCGTGCAGGCGCATCTGCCACAGGGTGGACAGGCAACGTTGCACATCAACAAGGTAATGCCCGTCACGGGTAGCTCGCCCGAAACCGTCACGCAGATTGGCCAAGTCAAGGCCAGCGCATCGGGCGCAGATAATCTGGCGACGTTCACACTCGAAGACAAGTTTCTCGACGCGGCATCGGGCCTTCTGGAAGAAGGGTGCAAATTGCGCTTTGTCCTCGACTATCAGGGCAAAACCTACACGCTCTCCTCCCCCATGACCGTTGTCACCGCGCCGGCGGCAAAGGCGGAATCCGGATCGACCACTATCGTCCCCACTACCATGGACCAAGAGATCACTCCATTTGATTTCCCCGCGGCATTTCCCGGCATCGGCGGCAATAAGTTCACGTGCTGGATGCCCACATTTCCGATCCTCTTCGATTTCTCGTTTGCCGGATACGTGCTGTTTGGCGGAGGATACAAACCGGTCGGCTACATGAACGATTCGGGTTACCCTGATCCAGAGTACTGGAAGAAATCGCCGCGTGAGTCGGGCGCCAAGCAGGCAAACCGCTACCTCGACGAAATGGAGGGGAAGTGGAATCAGTACAAGAGTATGAGTGCCGGTTCGGGCACCGATCCAAGAAACACCAAGCTGCTTCGTCACCACTGCACGCTGCTGTTTACGATGGATATCGCCACACAGCTGTACGGCTCGCTCGCCTACGATTGGGTGGGTAAAACCTGGGGTAACAACAACGACCCCGCATACGGCAATATTAAGGCCCTCTTCCAGGTAAGAACCGACCTCAATTGGACCGAGCAGTTTACCCTAGGACCGGTGCCGTTTTTCCTAAACGTCAACCCCTGGGTGCTGGCGAAGCTGGCGCTCGCCGTGGGTGCCCACACGCACGGCAGCGGCGCGGCGTTTTTTAAAAACATTTCGCTCGACTATTCCAACACGTCGGGCTCATTCACTATCCAGATCGGGCTTGCCGTCACCTTTGGCGCCGGCGTTGCAGGCGTCGCTTCGTCTGCCGTGCGTGGCGCCGCATCCCTCACCCTGTTCATTGGGTACGAGAAGGCGGACGGGCACCAGCTTCCGCGGCTGCGCGTGGGCGCAGACGTCGATGTCGATGTGATACTCCAGTTCGTAATGTTCAAGTGGACCACCAAGGCTTGGTCGGGGTCGTGGCCCACACTCCTCGATTCGTGGAATATGTCGGTGAACAATGGCGACCAGTATGTACTCCAGCGCTCTGAGCTCGCATTGGGTGGAGATATGCCTTACGCGCTGGATGCCCGCTTCGGCACGCCCGGCAACATCGAGGCGGACGGCGTGCCGCAATTTATCGCATCGGCCACCATCGTCACCAACGCCGAGCTACTCGCACGCGCCGAGGTTAAGGCCACCGCCGTAAACGTCGCGCCTGTCGTGCGCGATTTGGATCAAGCGGTCACGCGCATTGAGCTCGAGGCGGATGAAGAAAGCGACGACACGGGGCAGATCGAGCATTTCGTCCATGCACTGATAGAGAGCGACGAAAATGCCGCGCCAATGTATGAGTACACCTATATCGGGCAGGCGACGAACGCCGTTGCGGACCCCAACGCCAATTCTGCTGGTGTATCGGAGGACGAGCGTGGCGGCATAAAACCCTCGAGCGACAACGTGCTGTTTACTGGCGTGCTCAGCGAAGCCCACATGAGGCTAACGATGATTGCCGGCGTGGAGTGCCTATTCCGTATCGCCTCGGTGCGCTACGGCGACAATGGCCGCTCGCGCCTGGTGGTGCATACAAAGACGAACGGCACGTGGTCTGCCCCCACGCCCGTGGACTTTCCCCTTGGGTTTGGCGAGAACGACGTGGAGCGCGACGGCATATACGATTACGACTTCGACGTGGTGGAATATACGGACGGAAGAGGAAACCAGGACGCCTACGTACTGCTGGTCTCGGGCGAGCGCCCCGCCGGTGACAACACTCTTTTCGATACGGCGAGCACATCCGGCATACTGTCCGTTGTGCGCCTGCGCATAAGTAATAACGAGACCCGCGTAGTGTCGCATACGTCATGGCGCAGCATCTCGCGCGGCTGCCTGCAAGAGGATGGCTACCATTGCCTGCAATGCCCGCGTATCACGGTGGGCAAGACGCTGGTCGACGGGCGCCTGTCGGGCGCTTACCTCCACCGCTGCGGAACCACCGCAGAAAAGGCACTCGGCAGCGAGGCTGAGGTTGCACTGGAGTGCTTTACCCTGTGGTCGGACGTTTCGGGCGACAGTCTGACGTTCCGCCAAGTTCTCCGCTTTCCGCAAGCACCGTCGAGTATCGAGCTGGGCGAGCCCGAGAATATCAACGGCAAAATGGTGGTGCCCGTTGCGTACGAGACCGCAGACGGTTGCGGCTGCGCATCGTACGCCGTGATCGGCCAGTCCATTGCGGGCTGGGGCGTTATGTCACCAGACGCCACGGTACCCCGTGCGGTGCCGTGGCCACAACATTCGGGCTTTTTGGCAACCGTCAACGAGCAACTGCAGCATATTACTTGGGCACGAGGCGCATCGGCATTTGCAACGCAGCCCGTGGGTGCCGCAGGCTGTGGCCCGGCATCGTTTAGCGTAAGCGACAACGGCAGGTGCGCGCTCTATGTAGAGAACACCGATGGCAAGGTGGGACAAACCTACGACGAAGAAGGCAACCCGGTGGCAGTGATGGGCAAGCACTTCCGCATCTTCGCCAGCACCTTGGCAGGCGATCTGTTCACGGAGCCGTTCGTGATGTGCGAGCTGGACCATCCCGTCGATCAGATAACGACATTTTTGACGTCGGGGGGCATGCTCTCCGCACTCGCCACGCACATTGTGAGCGCGGAGAAGAGCGAGGCAGAGCTGCACGGCATCGAAGTGCCCTTGGTGGCGTGTGCCACCCCGACGGGCGCGGTCGCTACCTCGGGCGCGGTGGTGCCCGGAGCAGCAGGCGAATCCTTCATGATCACGGTGCGAAACGACGGCAACACCTTGTTGACCGCCGGCACGATCGATCTGTACCGAGAGGGCTCCAGCCAGCCGTTCTCCAGCGCATCCATCGGATTCGGAGTAAACGCACGCATGGCTTCGATCTACGATCCAGAGCTTGCCGAGGACGCTTCGGCCAACGACATGGCACACGTAAAATACGCGCTCGAGACGCTGGGCACACGTTTTGCAACGCACCCGCTGGTAGCCGACAACGGCAACGCCGTGCTGGCACCGGGTTGCACGGCACAGTTCCGCATGAGCTTCGCCATCCCCGAGAGTTGGAGCGACGAAGCGGGCAAACGCGTAACGCTGTATGCGAAGGCGCGTAGTCTGGTGGCGCTCGACCCCGTAACGCTCGAGGAAATTCGACCGGGCGCAAACTCGGCGCTGGGTGCCGTACTGCACGAGCTTCATGTGCCCGACGCGGCATGCGAACGCTCAGAAGTTCAGGTCGGCGTATGCGACAGCGCGGATACGATAGGACTTCACGACGCCCCGATGACGGCGGACGGCGATGGTGACACGAGTGGAGGTGGCTCCGGCGGAAGCAGTTCCGGTGGCGGCGGTGGCTCCAGCAGCGGCAAGGACCACGGCAATAACAAGCGCTCCGGAAAAGCGGGCGCGCTTGCGGGCACGGGCGATGTCAACGCTCCCCTTGCGGCAGCCGCTGCAACACTCGCCGCGGCAGGCGCCGGCCTCGTCGCCTACAGCGCCCGCCGCACGGCGCCCGAAACCGACACCGCCAATGAGGTCAATTCGGATAGGCCTCGCTAGCTCCTAGTTACTTTTGTGAGAAACGCCGACTCGACTCATCGAGCATCAAAATGGGCTGGTCCCGATAACTCGGAGCCAGCCCTGAGTCGCCTGACACGGGAATCACAGCGCTACTTGAGCTTCAGCGCCTCCATCATGGGCACGGCGGCGTCCCAATCGATCTTCCAGCCAATCGACACGCGGACGGTTTCACCCGTTGCGGGAGCCGTCGCAAACAGTGTATGGCCGTTGTCGGGACCGGTAAAGCGCAGCCACATTATGCCGTTGTACTCGACCTGGTCGGTTGTTGTCTCCTTGCCTTCGTAGACCTGCTCTAGGCTTGCAACCTCTTCCTCCGGCGAGCGCGGGAAGATGCTGATGTTCAGGCGTCCTCCAGTCTCGTCGTGGAAGAAGTTTGCCTTTTCGCGCTCTTCGTCGGACGAATCCAGCGTGTACCCATCGGCGGCCTCGATGCTGTACGATGCGCAGTCGATGCCCGTTAAATCTGCCTTCTCGCCAGAATCGGCCACGCCGCCGGCCGCCTTGAACTCCTTGGTCTCGCATCCCGTGGTGTCAAAGTGCATGGCCTCATGATTCTTGGCGGGGGCGTAAGCGTCTACGAACTCGACAGTGATGGGCCCGTAGTACGCCGTCTTGGGCGCCCAGAAATACACGTACTCAACGGTCTCGCCCGGGCCGATATCTGGCCTCTTGGAAAGATCGATGCCCTCGTGAAGCTCATCGGGAGCCTCACTTGCAACGTAGTCGAGCACGGCCGCCTTGCCGGAAGTAAACAACGGGTCGCCTGCCTCAAGATCGCCCTGGGCAGCATGCACGTTAAAGGAACTGAACGTCCTGTTCTTTGCATTGTTGTTGGTGATCTTGACGTGCAGGTAAAAGCCGTCCTGCTTCTTGGCATCACCGCGATAGAACGTACCGTGAGCCACCGACTCATAGGTTATGCCAGCCACCTCGACCGTCTGCGACTCATAGGCCTTGGCCTTCTTGGACTTCTCCTGCACAGGTGCGCTCCCGCCCGAGCCACTCGGCGCATTACCGCCGCAGCCGGCAAGCGTACACGCCAACACAGCCGAAAGCGTCACAGTGGGAATTCCTAACAGCAGCTTCTTCGTCATGGGCTTCATCATCCTCACCGCTCCTTTCGCTTGCGGCTCATCCGTTGCCCGAGGCCTTCGTCGTCCCGTGGCATCAGCTTCCACTATGAGCGTATGACGAAACGCGGCGCCGGCGAAGTGACCCACGGCCCAAATAACGACCCGCCAGCGTTCCTTATGGGCCAAAGGGACTCGCACACGCACGCCCGTGGCCCATAAAACGAGACGCTTGTCCCAATGTTCGATTCGATCCATCCGCAAACAAGGTAGGGCGCCTCCAGCCGCCTTCAAACTTACTCGGGCAGAATCAACTCGGTCTTGTCCGAGTAAACGCCGTTCCATCGTACTCCGAACGATTGTTCGATGGATTTCGTGTTGGGTGGAATCGTCTGTGGGCTGGGCTATGCTACCTTGACTATCTATATGACTTAAACGCAGCAAAGGAGCACCGAGAGAGCGAGTATGGCAAAAAACACCGCAAACTATGGTAACGACAGTATCCGCCAGCTCAAGGACGAGGAGCGCGTACGCCTGCGCCCCGCCGTCATCTTTGGCTCGGACGGACTCGACGGCTGCGCGCATGCCGCCTTCGAGATCCTGTCCAACGCCGTTGACGAGGCGCGCCAGGGCTACGGCAAGCTCATCACCCTTACCGCCTTTCGCGATGGCTCCATTCAGGTAGAGGACAACGGCCGCGGCTGCCCGCTCGACTGGAACCCCTCCGAGAAGCGCTTTAACTGGGAGCTCGTCTTTTGCGAGCTCTACGCAGGTGGCAAATACAACAACAACCAGGGCGGCGACTATGACTTCTCGCTCGGTACCAACGGCCTGGGCTCCTGCGCGACTCAGTACGCCTCTGAATACATGGACGTTACCGTCTGGCGTGACGGCAACAAGTACTCCCTGCACTTTAAGAAGGGTAAGGTCGTCGGTGCCAAAAAGAAGGCACTCGAGATTGAGCCCAGCGACGAGAACCGCACCGGCACCACCATCAAGTGGCGCCCCGATCTTGAGGTCTTTACCTCGATCAGCATTCCCCACGACTGGTATCGCGAGACCATGCGCCGCCAGGCCGTGGTCAACGCCAACGTGACCTTCCGCCTGCGCATTGAGGGCGACGATGGCGAGTTTACCGAAGAGGATTTTTGCTATCCCAAGGGCATCGAGGACTACGTGCTCGAGAAGGTCGGTACCGACTACCTCACCGAGCCCTTCTTTATCGAGGCCGACCGTCGCGGTCGCGACCGCGAGGACCTGCCCGACTACAACGTGAAGATTACCGCGTGCATGTGCTTCTCGCGCACCTTCATGATGCAGGAGTACTACCACAACTCATCGTGGCTCGAGAACGGCGGTTCGCCCGAGAAGGCCGCCCGCAGCGCTCTGACCAGTGCCATCGATGCTTACATTAAGCAACAGGGCAAGTACAACAAAAACGAGAGCGGCATTAAGTGGCAGGATGTCCAGGACTGTCTGGTGCTGGTGACCAACTGCTTCTCCACCCAGACGTCCTATGAAAACCAGACTAAGAAGGCCATCAACAACCGCTTTATCCAGCAGGCTATGACGGCCTTCTTTAAGGAGCGCCTCTCGACTTACCTGATCGAGAACAAAGACGCCGCCAACAAGATCATGGAGCAGGTGCTCATCAACAAGCGCTCGCGCGAGAACGCCGAGAAGACGCGTCAGAGCATCAAGACCAACCTGCAGCAGAAGACCGACATGGCCAACCGCGTGCAGAAGTTCATCGACTGCCGCTCCAAGGACAAGAGCCGCCGCGAGATCTACATCGTAGAGGGCGACTCGGCAGCAGGCGCCATTCGTACCTCGCGCGATGCCGAGTTCCAGGGCGTTATGCCCGTCCGTGGCAAAATCCTCAACTGCCTAAAGGAGGACTATCCACGCATCTTTAAGTCCGACATCATCATGGACCTCATGCGCGTGCTGGGCTGCGGCGTGGAGATCAAGGACAAGCGCATCAAAAACCTTGGTGCCTTTGACCTGGACAACCTCAACTGGAACAAGGTCATCATCTGTACGGACGCCGACGTCGACGGTTACCACATCCGCACGCTCGTGCTCACCATGCTTTACCGCCTGGTGCCCACACTTATCGACGAGGGTTACGTGTATATCGCCGAGTCGCCGCTCTACGAGATCAACTGCAAAGAGAAGACCTACTTTGCCTACACCGAGCTCGAGAAGAACGGCATCCTCAAGGAGATTGGCGACCAAAAGTGCTCCATCAACCGCTCCAAGGGTCTTGGCGAGAACGACCCGGACATGATGTGGCTCACCACCATGAACCCCGAGACGCGTCGCCTGATCAAGGTGGAGCCCGAGGACGTCACCAAGATGGAGACCATGTTTAACCTGTTGCTGGGCAACGACGAAGCGGGCCGCAAGCGCCATATCTCCGAGCACGGCAAGGAATATCTGGACCAGCTGGACCTGCAATAGCAGCAAATCGATAACGACGGCCCATAAGAAGTTCAAGAGGAAATCGTGGCAAAGAAGAAGACGAAGAACCAGCCAAAGAAAAAGCAGGTCAACGCCGAGAACGTCATCGGCCTGCACTCCGAGGTCACCGACCAGCCGATCACGCAGACGCTCGAGGTCAACTACATGCCCTACGCCATGAGCGTCAACGTCTCGCGAGCATTCCCCGAGATCGACGGCTTTAAGCCCTCGCACCGCAAGCTGCTCTACACCATGTACAAGATGGGTCTGCTCAAGGGCGAGCGCCAGAAGAGCGCCAACATCGTGGGCCAGACCATGAAGCTCAACCCGCACGGCGATGCCGCGATCTACGAGACGATGGTGCGCCTGGCGACGGGCAACGAAGCGCTGCTTGCGCCCTTCGTGGAGTCGAAGGGCAACTTTGGCAAGTACTATTCGGGCGACCTGAGCTACGCCGCCTCGCGTTACACCGAGGCCAAGCTCTCCCCCATCAGCGCCGAGATCTTCAAGGACATCGACAAGGACCCGGTCGACTTCGTCGACAGCTACGACGGCGCCATGAAGGAGCCGCGCCTGCTGCCCACCACGTTCCCCAATATCCTCGTCTCAGCCAACAAGGGCATCGGTGTCGCCATGGCGTCCGACATCTGCGGCTTCAACCTCAACGAGGTCTGCACTGCCACAATGCACTACCTGCAGGACCCCGACTGCGACCTGCTCGAATACATGCCCATGCCCGACTTCTCGACCGGCGGCGAGATCATCTACCGCCGCGAGGAGATGGAAAAGATTATCGAGACCGGCCTTGGCAGCTTCCAGATCCGCTCCCGCTGGCGCTGGATTCCCGAAGAGCGCATCATCGAGGTCTACGAGATTCCCTACACCACCAAGACCGATGTCATCATCGAGCGCATCGTCAAGCTCTCCAAAGAGGGCAAGGTCAAGGAGATCGCTGACATCCGCGACGAAACCGACCTCTCGGGCTTGCGCATCGCCATCGACCTTAAGCGCGGCGTCGACCCCGACAAGCTCATGGCCAAGCTCTATCGCTCGACCACGCTGCAGGATTCGTTCTCGTGCAACTTCAACGTGTTGGTCGATGGTTACCCTCGCGTTATGGGCGTGCGTCAGATCCTGCACGAGTGGGTCAAGTGGCGTATTGAGTCCACGCGTCGCCGCATTAACTTTGACCTGGGAAAAAAGTCCGAGCGCCTGCACCTGCTGCACGGCCTCGAGGCGATCCTGCTCGACATCGACAAGGCGATCGCCATCATCCGTGGCACCAAGCTCGAGGCCGAGGTCGTGCCCAACCTTATGCGCGGCTTCGACATCGACGAGACCCAGGCCGAGTTTGTTGCCGAGCTCAAGCTCCGCAACATCAACGAGGAGTACATCCTCAACCGCACCAAGGACATCGCTAAGCTTGAGGGCGAGATTGCCGAGCTTGAGGAGATCCTCTCCAGCGAGGAGAACATCAAGAAGGTCATCAGCGACGAGCTGGCCGCGGTCAACAAGAAGTATGTGATGCCGCGCCGCACGGGCAGGATCGAGCCCCATGAGGTTATCGAAGTAAGCTTGGAGCCCGAGGTCGAGGAGTACCCGGTCACCATCATGCTCTCGCGCGATGGCTACCTTAAGAAGATGACGGACCGCGTACTCAAGAAGGCCACCACGCTCAAGTACAAGGACGGCGATAAGCCCTTTATCGAGTTCCCATCCTCCAACACCCACGAGCTGCTGGTCTTTACCAACAAGAGCCAGGTGTACAAGTGCAAGGTTGCGGCTTTTGAGGACACCAAGTCGGCCCAGCTGGGCTCGTACCTGCCGACCGATCTTGAGATGGAACCCGACGAGAGTGTCATCTGGGTCATCGACCCCGAGGACTACAAGGCCGACGTGTTGTTTGTCTTTGAGAACGGCCGCGTGGTGCGCGTCGCACTTTCTGGATACGTCACCAAGACCAACCGCAAACGCCTCAAGAACGCCATCTACGGTGGCAGCAAGCTGCTGTATGCCCAGGTGCTCAAGGAGGACCGCGACATCGCGCTGGTCTCGAGCGACTATCGCCTGATGAACTTCAACACGTCGCTGCTCAAGACCAAGACGACCACCAACACGCAGGGCGTCCAAGCCTTTACGGCCAAGAAGGGCCGCTCGGTCACCACCGTCGGCACAACCGAGGAGATTCTTGGCGCCGGTGTCTCGGCCGAGAAGTTCACCGCACAGAGCCTCCCCTCCGCCGGTGCCCTCATGAAAGAAAACGACATGCCGAGTCTGTTTGACTAAAACAACGGCAGCCAAACCGTCATGGTTTTACAATGCAGCGGGGCCCGGAGCGCAGCAACATCGCGCTCCGGGCCCCGCTCGTTGCAACGTAGTCGGAATAATAGGAATCCCCGTTTTTCACTCCTGCAATCCCGCGGCACAAGACATGTTAAACCGTTAGCAAAACTTGCAAAAATTAGCAAAAGTTGCAAAAAGTAGCAAAACCTGCAAAGGGGCCACCATGGATCGCAGCAAATGTCTCCGCCATGCCAGGCATGCTCGAAGATATTATCGAGCGAACCAAAGAAGCGGCAGATAGCTACCTTTCACAGTCTCACGCGCGCATGAACGGCGTTCAAATTGGTCCAGTGGGCATCAATTGGACATATGTTCAAGAAGCCCAGGGCAACTGGCGCACGTGCATGAATGGCATCTTCAGGCAACTCGAGAAGCATGGCATCGGGCTTCTCTCGAAACGACCTATCGGGAGCTTTCCGATAAAGACATTGAGTTTTTGCTCGCGATGCTGCCCGATTCTGGCCCCAGCAGGACCTCGGAGATAGCCAAACGCATGGGCGTCGCCAGCAACTACGCAAGCCAATACAAACGCCGCCTCCTCGAGGACGGCGTTATCGGGGAACGTGGACGTGGCCTCGTCGGCTTTGACATACCCGCGTTCAGGGAGTTCCTGAGCGAGAAAGTCTCCTAGCACGCGGAGATTGTCCACAAGGGCAACGGTGCATGGCAATCAACGATTCACCCGGCAAGGACGGCAAGTACTTCCAATAACGCTGATTGCCATGCGTTCTTCTTGTCCTTAGGCGAGCTTGCGAGCGAGCTCTCGCACCTCTTCCAACTTGGGCGACGATGCCATGCTGTCGCGCTCGGTCATACCGCTGATGGTGACAATGCCCTGGTCCTCCCACTTGCAGTACGCGCAGGTTGACTTGTACATAGCGATCGCCGCATCATAGACGCCCGCGCTGTGGCTATCGAGCAAAAGGGCCGTCTTGGCGAACGGGAAGCCTGTAGCACCGAAGGCGTACAGGCGGTCGATGGTGGCCTTCTCCTGCGCAGTGATATCAAACCAATAGATAGGCGAAGCGAAGACAACCATGTCGGCGTCTTTCAGCGACTCGATCACGTCGGCCATGTCATCTTTCTGCACACAGGTGCCCTCGTGGGTAAAGCAGTACTGGCATCCCAGACAACCAGCGATCTTTTTGCCGGCAACGCGGATGACCTCGACCGTATGGCCGGCCTCGCGCGCGGTCTCGGCAAACGCCTCGACCATGGTGTCGGTATTGGCGCCCTTGCGCGGGCTACCACTCAATACAACGATATTCATAGAAATCTCCCTCCTTCATGCCGCAGGCGCGCGGCACACATTTCGTTGTAACCAAAACAGATGAAGCTATTCAGTCGTCCGCAGACCACATCTCTCGTTCGTGCTCTCTAGACAAGGCGCAAACGGTGCTGTACCCCCCTGTCGCGCTATATCCCTACGCAGTGTTCAGAACCCCTGCTCACCGAGCAGCACCGCGCGAGGTCCAGCACGAGTACGCCTTCCCGGGTACAGGGCTCATGCCCTATGCGGGAGATGAGGACCTTCGGGAACACGTCCCCGATGGGCAGAAGCGACGCGAGCTCCCCCTCAAGCATCAAGTTGATGCTCAAATCGCCTCTCACATACGCTCTCCTTCCCGGTTTCGAAACTCGAATTGATTTAAAGTTTCGAAACCGGGAAGGCAATATACAAAAGGATGTGTCGAGGAACGAATCTCAGCCACGTCATGTCGGCAGCGATGAAGGGCGCGTCCGCGCGTGCTACAATGCGGGCATCAGAGATGAAAACACAGTCCCCGTCGGGTAGTCGTGGGCGTGCGGGAGTCCGCATCAGTAACCTGCCTCCTTGGTTGTCCCTTCTCTGCATGGTTATCTACATAAAGGAGGAACCAGCCATGCAGATCAGCGTGTCGTCCACCCTGACCGTATATCACGACGGTCAATTCTGGGTCGGGCTGGCGGAGCACGTCGAGGGCGGAAAGTACGGCGTCGCCCGCATCGTCTTCGGCGCGGAGCCGTCCGATGAGGAGATCCTGCGATTCGTTACAAGCGAATGGGAGAAGCTCTCGTTCTTCGGCGACAAGGCCATTGAAACAAACAAGCCCGCGAAGAACCCCAAGCGGCGCGCCCGTGAGGCGGCGAAAGCCCTTAAGCGGCCCGCGATGAGCACCAAGGCGCAGCAGGCGCTCGCAGCACAGAGAGAAGCGATGAAACAGGAGTCAGCTCATGCAAGAAGCCGACGCCGCGCGGAAGAGGCTGATGCGCGCTTCGAGCAGCGAAAGCTGAAGCGCAAACAGAAACATCGTGGGCATTGATTGCCATTTGCAGCAAGGCAAACCATATACAGCAGCGGCGCCAGTTCCACTTGAAGCCGACGCCGCGTAGACGCTGATGGTGACGGCTATGCACGGGCACGGGCGCGCCACCGCACTTCACAGCTTGTTTCTCAAGTATTTGGGACGCACACGCGGCGTTCGAAAATGCGGAGCGACTCCGCATGGCTCGAGACTGAGCCGAGGTGCCCTACTTCTCGCCTTCCAGCAGGCCCACGATGCGATCGATGTCGACGGCAAAGCGGGGCCTTCCCTCGCGCTCATAGAGGTCAAGGTACGCCTGGCACTCGGAGACAATGCGTTTGGTGTTGCCATCGATGATGCGCTGGAGCGTCTCGTAGTAGGCCGAGCCCTCGGTCCTGAAGCGGCGCTGGTAGGCCTTGGTTATGGGGAACATCTTGATGTAGTGGATGCCGTGGCGGCAGCCGGGGCGCGTCGTGGGGCGGGGTGGCAACGCAAAGTACTGGTCTTTGGGCACGTTAGGGGCGATGTTGGAACGCAGCGGCACGGCGAAGTCCCTGCGCTTTCCGCGGAAACGCAGCCTCACCACCACGATGCAGGGGCGATTGTGCTTAAGCATGAGCTCACGGTCGCCATCGACGAGGTCGAAGAAGTCCTGGGAGATGGATACGATCTTCATCGGTTGCGCCCCCTTCATACGAAGCGGGGCCCGCATCGCTGCAGGCCCCTACAGGTGGGCGATATTCTACGCCTTGCGGCACCCCGTCGCCCACGGAGGTTAAACGTACACGTAAGCCGTACTCTGAAAGCCGCGGCTTCCGGCAAGTAGTTTATACCACGAAAGGTCGCTTTCGATGCGCCTAGCTCGCAAAATAACACTCGCTGGGCCGTCACCCCTGATCTTCTCGACCGTCTCCTCCGGGTACTTATTGCGTGCCACGGGCACCTCCGTCCTTGTTATCGCGATAAACATACCATGAGTGGCGTACGGGTCGAGAAGGGCTGGCGCCAAAAGAGCCCAACGGCCGTTACGGCTTCGTTAGAAACGCGCCCCACCATGGATGGTGAACCCGAAAGGTAAGGCGCGCGGGCACGGTGGCTCGGCCCGCGCGCCCGAAAGAGAAAGGACGAACCCATGGATTACATGCTCGAGACGCGCGGGCTCACCAAGCGCTTCGGCCGCGGCGACCAGGCGCAGGATGCCGTGGCCGACGTGAGTCTTCATATCCGCGAGGGCGAGGTGTACGGGCTGCTCGGCCCCAACGGCGCCGGCAAGTCGACAACGCTCAAGATGATCTGCGGGATGCTGCGGCCGACGGCCGGGGAGATCCTCTTTGCCGGGCACGCCTGGCGCCGCGAAGACCTCTACGCAATCGGCAGCCTCATCGAGGAGGCGCCGCTCTACCCCAACCTCACCGCGCGCGAGAACCTGCGCGTGCGCACCACGCTGCTGGACCTTCCCGAGAGCCGCATAGATGAGGTGCTCGCCGCCGTGGACCTCGCGGACACCGGGAAGAAGCGCGCCGGGCGCTTCTCAATGGGCATGCGGCAGCGCCTGGGGCTCGCGCTGGCGCTGATCGCCCGGCCACGCCTGCTCGTGCTCGACGAGCCCACCAACGGCCTCGACCCCATCGGCATCGAGGAGCTGCGCGACCAGATCCGCGGCTTCGCGGCGGCGGGCACGACGGTGATCGTCTCGAGCCACATCCTCTCCGAGGTGCAGCAGATGGCGGACACCATCGGCATCATCTACGGGGGGCGCCTCGCCTACGAGGATGCGCTTCGGCCCGGGCAGGACCTCGAGGAACTCTTCATGAGCTTCTGCCGGGAAGGGCGACGAGCACGCGGGGAGGTGGCGGCATGACGGGCGAGAAAGGCGGCCTGCTCGCGGGCCTGCGCGCCGAGGCCCTGAAGTCGCGCCACGCGGCACCGGTTCGCCTGGCCGTGCTCATGGCGCTGCCGATGCCGCTGCTCGGCGCGATGCCCTACCGGGGCGTGCAGATCTTCAGCGCGTGGAACTACTGGTACGCGCTCTTCCTGCCCGTGGCTCTCTCGCTCGTGGTGGCGTGCGTCGCGCGGGCGGACGCTCGTACGCGGATGCGGGGGCTTCTGGGCCTGGGCTTCCCGCTCGGGCGCGCCTGGTGGGCCAAGGCGCTCTGGTGCCTCGCACTCTGCATGCTCTCGAACCTCGTGGTCTTCGGCATCTACCTCGCGGGATCGGCGTTCTCCTCGCAGGGCCTCACGGCCGCGGGCACGCTCACGATGCTCCTCTGCGCGCTCGTCAACACGGTGACCGCGGCGTGGATGATCCCCGCAGGGCTCTTCCTCACGGCGCGGCTCGGCATGCTCGCGGGCATCTTCTGCCCGCTCGCCGCACAGCTCGTGGGTGGGTTCGCCTGGTCGCTGATGCCGCTGCCGCAGCTCTTTCCGCCGTCGGCGAGCATGGTCATCCCCACGAGCTTCATCCCCGTGCTGCCGAGCGGCGAGCCACTCGCGGCGGACATGGCGCTCGGCGGGGCGCTCACGGCGGACGGCATGCTCACACTGGCGGGCCTTGCGGTCTGCGCGCTCGCGTTCGCCGCGCTCACGGCGGCGGGCGCGGCCTGGTTCGCACGCTCCGAGGAGAGGTGATGGCCATGACACGACTCTCCGACCCGACGCCGCGCATGACTCTCCCGCGGGCCCTGCTCTCCGAGGCCCTGCGCCTGGCGCGCTCCCCGCTCACGGCAGTGCACCTCGTCTGCGGCCTGGCAGCCGGTCTTGCCTGCGGCGAGTACTTCTCCATAGCCCGATGGGACCCGGCGCTGGGCGCGGACGCCTACGCCCAGTTCCTCGGCGCCCTCATGCCGCTCATGTCCGCCATCGTCTGCGGGCTCGCCGTGGACGAGGAGCGCGCTGCCGGGCGCCTCGCCAACCTCACGGCGGTCCCCTCGCGCGGGCGCGCCGTCGCGGCGAAGCTGCTCGCCCTTGCGGCGCTCGGCGCGGGCGCGCTGGCCGTGGCGCTCGGCGTGTTCGGGGCCGTGCTCGCCGTTGCCGGGCGCCTGCCGCTCGGGCCCGCTCCACTTGCGGCCACTTGGGCGGGCATCGTGCTGGGCAGCCTGCCCCTCTACGCGCTGGGGCTCGGCGTGGCTCTGCGCTTCGGCCGCAACGCCACCATCGGCGCCGGCGCGGCGGGGGTGCTCCTCGCGTTCTTCTCAGTGGGCGGACTTGCACACGGCCTCATGACCGGCGAGCTCACCGGTGCCCTGGCGACGCCCCTGAGCTGGGTGCCGCTCGCCTGGCCCGCGCGCCTGGGGTCGCTCGGGGTAGAGGCCTTCATCGACGCCGCACGCGCGGCGGGCCCTCTCCTCACGACTGCGCTCGCTGGCCTCGTGCTCACCCTGGCAACCGCCGCCGTCCTTATCGCCTGGTTCTGCCGCTTCGAGGACGGGAGGGCAGATGCGTAGGAAGCCGCTCGCCGCCGTGCTCGCCCTCCTCTCCGCAGCGCTCGTCCTGGGCGGGAATGCCCCGCTCGTCGCCGGCTGGGGGTCGGCGCTGCGCTCGATCGCCGACCGCGTGCTGCCCAACCCTGAGATCGCCATGTGGGCGCCCGCGCCCGCGGCTGCGCGCGGGGCTCTGGACCGCTGAGCGCGGCGCAAGTACAATGCCGACGGGAGTTTCAGGAGGTCGAACATGGCGAGGATACTGGCAGTGGATGATGAACGGGCGATCCTCGACGCGCTCGCGCGCGTCCTCGGCCGCGACGGCCATGAGGTCGTCAAGGCAGCGGACCCGACGGCGGTCCTGGAGATGGACCTCTCGCGCTTCGACCTCGTGCTCTGCGACGTCATGATGCCGGGGCTCGACGGCTTCGAGCTCGTGCGGCAGATCCGCCCGGACTTCGACGGGCCCATCATCTTCCTGACCGCGCGCGTGGCCGAGGAGGACGCCGTGGCCGGCTACGGCCTGGGCGCCGACGACTACGTCCGCAAGCCCTTCGGGGCCGCGGAGCTGCGCGCCAAGGTCGCGGCCCATCTACGCCGTGAGCGCCGGCCGCGCTCGCACGCCCTCTCCTTCGGGGAGGTGCGGATCGACCTCGGGGCGCGCGGCCTCGCCGTGGGCGACGAGGCCGTGCCGCTCACGCCCACCGAGTACGCCATCTGCGAGTACCTCGCCCGCCACCCCGGGCAGGTCATGAGCCGCGCACAGATACGCGAGGCGGTGCTCGGCTGGGAGAGCGACGCCGACGACGCGGCCATATCCATGCAGGTCAGCCGCGCCCGGAGGAAACTCTCCGAGGCCGGCGCCGATCCGATCGCGACCGTCTGGGGGATGGGGTACAAGTGGCAGCTCTGAGGACCGGGGCGCGAGGTCGCGGGGGCATGCCGCTCTCCTTCGTCATCGCGCGCTACTTCGCCTACGCGTTCGCGGCGGTCGCTACGGCGTGGCTCGCCTCGTTCATGGCGCTCTCCGCGGCGATCAACGCGGGCTTCGTCTACGAGGCAAGCTGGGGGCCGGCCAATGCGCGCGAGGTCGCGGAGGGCCTGGCACGCGACGGCGTCTGCGGGCAGCAGGACGTGCCGACGGCGTACCGCTACCTCATCCTGAATAAGGACGGATACGTGCTGATGACAGACCTCGAGGGCACGCGGCTCGAGGACGCGACGGAAATGGCCCGTGCGGCACTCGCCGCGGATCCGGGCACAGTGGAGATCGAGGGCGGAGGCTCGGGCCTCACCTACGCCGCGTTCCCGCTCAAGGGCGGCGGGGCCTGCGCACTCGTCAGCGAGTACCTGCCGCAGTGGGTCTCGCGCGACCTCGCCGGCCTGCTTCCCAACCCGCAGAACCTCATGCTCGTCGGCGCCGCTGCGGGAAGCGCGCTCGCGCTCGCGCTCGTGGCGCGCCGTGCGAGCCGCGTGATCTCGCGCAAGATGGCGCCGCTCGCGGAGGCAGCGGGGCGCGTCGGCGCGGGGGATCTCGACTTCGCGGTCGGCAGCACTAACGTGCGCGAGGTGAACGACGTCCTCGCCGCGATGGACGCCATGCGGACCTCCCTCGCCGAGTCGCTCGAGGCCCGCTGGGCCGCGGAGCGGGGGCAGCGCGAGCAGGTGGCGTCGCTCGCCCACGACCTCAAGACGCCGCTCACCGTGCTGCGCGCCAACGCCGACTTCGTGGCGGAGGAGCTGGAAGACGAGAAAGACGCCGACCTCGCGGCCGCCGCGCGCGACATAGCCGGCAGTGTCGAAAGGCTCGACGGCTACGTGCGCCTGCTCATCGAGGCCTCGCGCGGGTCCGGCGGGGCGGAGAGGGCCCCCATGCGGCCGGCCGAGCTCTGCGAGCAGGTCCTCGCCGAGGCCGCCCAGATCACCCGGGCGCGAGGCGTGACGCTCGACGCGACCACGGGCCCTGCTGTCGCGGGCGCGCCCGAGGCCCCGCTCGACCGAACCGCCCTGGCGCGAGCCGCCGCGAACCTCGTGGCCAACGCCGCCGAGCACGCGCGCTCGCGCGTGGCGGTCTCCTGCGACGTCGAGGGCGGCCACCTCGTCATCGAGGTGGCCGACGACGGACCGGGCTTCTCTCCCGCCGCCCTCGAACGCGGCTGCGAGCGCCTCTTCACAGACGACTCCTCCCGCTCCTCGCGCGACGGAGGCCGCCACTACGGGCTCGGCCTCCACGCCGCCTCCGAGGCCGCGAGCGCCCACGGGGGCTCCGTCTCGCTCGCCAACAGCCCCTCGGGCGGCGCGGTGGCCACCATCGCGGTCCCCCTGTGCGGGGCCTGACGACTCAGGCCCTCACAGCGGCGTGGCTCGCAACCAAACGCTTCCATCTTGAAACACGGGGAGTAAATCGCGAAATCGCAGGTGAAAGAGAGTAAAAAGGCAAAGAAAAAGCCTCCGTTCCAACATGGGAACGGAGGCTCGATAATCGAGTTTACTCACCAATGTCGCTGGTGGTTTTGCCGTAACTCTCGTACGAAACGAAACTCAGGAGCACAGTGCGGCACTCAAAAGTGCAGGTCAGAACCCTGTCAGCCTACTCCCACTCGATAATGGCAAGCCCAGCTAGTTGCGTTGCGATACTATTCGCCACCTAATCTAGCTGGGCCTTTTCATATAGTTTTTTGGGCTCATTTTGGGCTCACGCTAAATAATGACCAGATGGCTTATGGGCGCAGCTTCGAATTTAATTCACCCGTATAGGGATCGGGCTCTTCTTCCATGTTGTCGCCCATAAACACCGATGGGTTATAGCGGGCTTTCCAATCTTCGTACTCTTCCGCCGTGACCACGCCTGCTTCCAGCTTTTTGTGCATGAGTCCCCAGTCGCGCAGAGCCTGAGCAATCTCTCGGTTGTCCGAAGTCAGATAGGACAACCCCCTCTCGTCCGGGACAAGGTTCATTCTGTCCTCGCACGCAAACAGCGCGTGAATGAATTCCAATGCAGTCGTGATGTTGTAGGTATTAAAAGCCTCTGGGCGCACCTTCAAAGCACGAGCCATTGACTCGAGGTGGCTTGGCTTTGGCTTTCTGAGGCCCAACTCATAGCACCTGACAGCGGGCTCGCTCATACCGGAAAGCTCACCGAGCTCCTTCTGCGTGAGGTCTGCACGGTTTCGCATTGACCTAATGCTCTGCCCCACATTGCTGCGGTCGCCTTTATCCATAGTTGCCCACCTAATCGGTACATATTTAAATGGTTTTATTGCTTTATAGCATGTAATTTGCACTGTTTGTGGAGAGGTCATATCTCTCCAGAGAGTTCTCATCCATGACGTACACTCGCATTACGTTTTTGCACTGATTGCAAGATTTCAGTGCAGTTCTTTTGAAAGGAGCGTATCCATGACAAGTAAGCTTATCGGCGTCGACGAGGTTCAGGAGGCAATAGGCATGTCCAAGTCATTCTGCTACAAGCTCCTCAACAAGCTGAACTCTGAGTTGGCGGCCAGCGGTTATCTCACGGTGCCTGGCAAGATCGAACAGTCCTACTTCGAAAGCCGCCTTTTCCCATCCTCCACGGCAGCAAAGGACGGCACAGCTCATGCGCATCGTCCGTAACAAAGCAAAGGGCACGTATGACGTCTTTTTCAAGTACAAAGACCACAACGGCAAGTGGCGCAGCACCTGCAAGCGCAACCTGGCAACTAAGAAGGCCGCCACAGAGTATGTCGTGAACTTCGTTGCCGCCAAACAAGGCAACCTGGAAATGACGCTGGCCGACTTTTACGAGCAGATTTACAAACGCGACAAGTACCCCAACCTCAAAGAGTCCACAAGGGAGACCAAGGACAACATCATCCGAACGCACATCCTCCCCGCCCTTGGCGACAAACGCATGTGCGATATCTCTCCCATTGATGTGCTTCACTTCTTCAACGCGCTTGATGGACATGATTACTCAGAAACGTTCCTAAGAACAATTCGCAACCAGCTCAGTGCCTTGATAAATCATGCGGTGAATTACTACGGTCTGAACAGCAATCCCGTACGAAAGGTTGGCGCGTTTGGCTCTAAGAAGCCGGAACGCGAGCGCCCCTTCTGGAACCAGGAGCAGATGGAGGCCTTTCTCGAGACCGTGATGGACAAACCCGA
This sequence comes from Collinsella sp., assembly GCA_036550515.1. Classification (GTDB taxonomy): domain Bacteria; phylum Actinomycetota; class Coriobacteriia; order Coriobacteriales; family Coriobacteriaceae; genus Collinsella. The sequence continues at coordinate 44,581 of JAXKGF010000048.1, read as the reverse complement.
CGTCTATCTGGCCTTCTTGATTCTGTACTGGTGCGGCCTGAGGTGTGGCGAGCTGCTCTCGCTTCGCCCCATGGACATCGATCACGAGCGTGGCCTGATCATGGTGCGGCGCACCTATCAGCGCATCAAGGGAAAGGACGTGTTCACCACTCCCAAGACCGCCAACAGTGTCCGCGACGTAACGATGCCCGGCTTTCTGGCAACAGCCATCTCCGAACATATCGAAACCTTCGAGACTGCGCCCGACCGGCGCATCTTTGATTTCACTAAGCACAAGCTGTCGCACGAGATGAAACGCGGTTGCAAGGAACTCGGTATTGAGCCCATCCCCATCCACAGCCTTCGCCACTCCCACGTTGCTCTGTTGGCTGCGGCAGGCGTCCCGCTCACCGAGGTTGCTGCTCGACTGGGCCACTCCACTTCCGAGACCACCGAGCTCTACCTGCATTTCTTTGACAGCTCCCAAAAGAACATCGCCGACAAGCTTGATCAAATCGGAGGTCACCATGAGTAACAAGAAGCGCGATGCACACGGTCGCTGGCGCAACAAGACAATTGCATTCCGCGCCTCCCCCGAGGAGGCGGAACTCATCAATCTGCGCGCGGCTCTGAGCGGTCTAGATAAGCAGCAGCACCACATCAAGGCCCTCAGCGAACAGCGATACACCGTCAGGGCAACAACACGAATGCTCAAGGCCATTAAGACTGAGATTGGTCCCATCGTCACCGAATTGCGTCGCATTCGCCGTGCCGGCGACATGCCAATCGAGCTCATCGAGAAGCTTGACGTCATTGCCAGTTTTGTCAGCTCGTTTGAGCCAACAGAGTCCCCCGTGGACGTGGCCGACGCAATCATCAGAAACATGAAGGCCGGCAGCACCTCTCGCCAAAGTGATCCTGCCGACCCCACTGAAACCCCCGACGAATAGGAGGCTCATACGAAAGCTTACACCAGTCCCAACATCCCACGCGGGCAGCCTCCGAGCCTTTCTGCATCTAACGCCCCCACGAACATGAACATTCCGCTAGAGCTTTGGAATTTCGCCAAAAGCCTGCCAAAAGCTCAGCGCAGAAAGGTCATCGATGCGCTCTGCAGTATTTTTTTCGACTACACGCTTCCCGATGATCTTCCACCCACCGTTCTCACCGCGCTGGGAGGATGGGACGGTCGCATAGCATGTGCCCGAAAAGTCAGCTTTGTGAAACGCGGCCTATCGGAGGAAGAAGCCATACCGCAACCCAAGCAGAATCCAGCAGAAATTAACGAGAACTTTTTCGAAGATAGTTCAGAGATAGTTTCCAACTGTTTTGAAGATTATTTCAGTCTTAACGATGTCCTAGCTGCGGAAACTCAGGAAAACATCGGGACCAGCTCGCTACAGATAGAGATAGAGAGGGAGAAATCTAAATCTAGATCTGAATCTATTTCTTCAGCTGCCATTCCGACAAGAGAAGAAGTTCGCGAATACATGAAACACTGCGGGATTCGCGAGTTTGATCCGGACAAGTTCGTCGACCACTACGAGAGGGCGAACTGGAAAACCAAAGACAGAAAGCCCATAAACGACTGGCGCGGAATGATTCGTCAATGGCAACAGCATGAGGGGGAGATTACAAGGCGCGAAGGGAGGGACAAAAAGGAGAAACGATCCAAAAACGAGTTGAAGCTTATGGGCCGTGATTCCAAAAAGGGGACTTGGATCTATACGGGAGGGCGCAACGGATGCGATTACCTCGAAGGATCGGAGGACTGGACGGAAAGCCAGGCGAAGTCGGCCCTTAGAAAACTTCAACAAGAACTAATCAGCGAACGGCACCGCTAGAAAAGGAGCAGAATATGAAATTCCTACTTACCCTCCGCATGGAGGACGGCAGCAAGAAGGAAGTCGAGAAGACAGGCAAGACACTCAGCGAGATATTCTCAGATGCCCTCAAGATTGAGAATGCCAAGGAGATCATCAGGAGCGAAAGGGTCGGCGAAGTCGGCGAGTACGTTTTCGTTTGTCAGGATAAGGATGAGCAGGAGCTCTACAGCTATAGCGACAAACGTCGCTGGGTGAAGGCGAAAGTCCCGATAGCTTCGGATGAGGACCGTCATGACCCGCTTGACTGGCACGTCGAAATCGATGAGGACGGCAAACGCCTTCCCGGCTACTGGGCCTATTACCCACAAGACGATAAGTGGGGCACCGTAGTTTGCCATGTAGGCTAACCTAATCCCATAGACGAAACCAACTTGCAGGCACTAGCGAACTGCGAGGATCACCGCGGAAAGGCTTGGGGACGGGTGCGGCGTCACCCCCTTCCCCAAGTCTTTCCGCTCTCGCACCGAAAAACGGTGCTCACCGGCAAAGTCCGCTCTCCGAGTTGCAAGATGTGGGAAGTGTACGCACAAATGCCCGTCCGGCATTCACACATGCACTTCCATCTTGGCCCATTAGGCCTTAGGGGCCTTTCGGGCAACGCAACGCGTCGAACGACGACCATTCAGTTTTTGGCAATAGCCCGCGACATCCCCCGTCAGCCAGAATCGTCAAATTGTGCAATACACGAACGGCGGCGGCACCGTTCACATCAATCAGCCCCATCGTTTTTAGGAGATATCAGTCAGATGGAGTCCAGAACCGAACGCGTTTACATCAGGATGACCCCGAAAGAAAAGCGTCGCCTCATGAAACGTGCCAAGCGCTACGGCATGACCGCCTCTGATTTTGCCCGCACTCTCCTCATCCATTCTGATGACGGCTTCATTCGCATCGTAAAAATCGAGCCGCTCAGACAAGCCTTGCGTGAATTGGTAAGGCAGGGAACGAACCTTAATCAGTTTATGAAATACCTGAATACGAACGGGGCCGACCCATACGACTCCGATATGGCCCAGCAGGTTCTCAGGAAAGAGACGGAAACGTTTGAGCAAGTCGCCAACGCAATCATCATGTTGCGTATGGAGATATCCGAGCACGGTATCATCCTTCAGGATGATACGTGCCGATAGCATTTGTTGCTCCCCTTCAACGACCAATGACAGCGTTCACGAGGACTCGACCGAAATCGCTTTTAGCAGATGTATAGCCAGTTGCACACACCAGATATGATCTCGGCAAGGCCGCTCAGTATATCTACTCCTCCGATAACATCATGTACAATGCAATTCATATATCAATTGAAAGTCGATCCATGACCAAATGTCCGTCTACGGCGGTCAAGACTGGACCAAAAGTAAAATTGGTCCAGTGAAATCTTCGACGAGCTCGGGTTGTCTCTATCCACAGCGGTTAACATCTTCCTTCGAGCCGCGGCAAGGCGCGACAGCCTGCCGTTTGACGCAGCAATCATGGATAAACGAGGAAGACGGGATGCAGATGACCAACGCCGCAGGAATAACCTCCATACCGCCCATTACTGAACTTGCGCCATATGCTTCGAAAATTCTCCGTACGGCTCAGGCGGCGCAGAACGAGGAGCAGCTTAAGATTGAAGTCGAAGACATCCTAAGAACGATTTGCACCTCCTGCGGCATCTTCTGGAATCCATATACGTATGAGCATTCGTTTCGCTCTGGAAGCTTCCGCCTAGATGCGGTGCACGGATCAACAATCCTAGAGTATGAGCCACCTCGGTCTTTTAACCATATGGCAGGTGCTCAGCTTCGGCATGCGCGACAGCAGTCAGAAGACTATTGCAATCTCCTGGCAGAGGAAGAAGGTAGGCGCAACGGCGTTTATTCCCTTGTCGTATGGGATGGAGAGACCATATCATTTGGCGATGTGCGTGATGGTAACTTCTTTTGGAACGATCCCGAGCCATTCGATGCGGCTTGCCTCCACAGGCTGCTAGCTCTCATCGACCGCGGGGGCAAGCCCCTCGTCAGCCCCATGGCGCTCAAACAGTTTATTGGACCGGACACAGAGGTCGGAAGGGACGTCATTCCTTCGTTATACCAAGCAATTGTCGATGCAATAAACAATCCGAGAACAACGCGAACAAAACTGATATTCACGGAGTGGGCCCGCCTCTTCGGCCAGGTGGATGGAACAGGCTCGGAACGACTGCAAACCTATCTCTCGGGAGCCTCAGCAATGCACGGGGTCAACTACCGAGAGTGCCCCCAAGCGTACGTTTTCGCCCTCAACACCTACATCGCAATCGTCGCTAAAGTGTGCGCAGTTCACGCTTTGATAGACGTGGATGAAAAAAGCGTCCAGCCAAACACCTCGTCACTCGAATTCCTCAAGAATGTCGAGAGCGGCATGTACTTCAAGCTAAAGGGCATCCAAAATATGCTGACCACGGATTTCTTTTCGTGGTACCTAGGATCAGACGTCTTCAACCCGTTGGCAGACGGGCTGCAAATTCTACTGGATAGCCTAAGCTCAATGGACTTTGACGTAGCCAGGAAAAGTCCTGAGTCCGTTATAGACTTGTTCAAGGGGCTCTATATGGAGTTCACGCCCACTCCTATGCGCCATGCCTTGGGAGAGTACTACACTCCAGACTGGCTAGCAGCACATGTGATCGATCTGGCAGGGTGGAATATATACGAGTCTCTTCTAGACCCGACATGCGGTAGCGGAACGTTCCTACTTGAAGCGGTGAAGAGGCGACTTGAAGATGCGCACCCACGGAATACAGCCAGTGAAATCCTGGAGGGTTTATATGGTTTTGATCTCAATCCGCTTGCCGTTCTAACAGCGCGAGCATCTCTAGTCGTGTTCCTGGCAGGTCATTTCTCTGAGTCCAGAAAAACTCTCTTGCCCGTATTTCTGGCAGACGCCATAAATACGGCTGACCCTGAAGATGGCGTCTTCACGCATAGCATCTTGACAGAGAAGGGCGAGAAGACTTTTGCTATTCCCTACGAAATGGCTGTCTCTCCAGACTTCTACGAGATCATGGACCATCTCCGCATTTGCGTGGACTCGGACCTTGAGGCCAGCGACATTGTCGGAACGCTCGAACAGATATCGCCAACTGTAAAGTTCCTGGACATCAACATGAAAAATGTCCTTGCAAAAACAATAACGGATCTCGTCGAGCTTCATAGGAACCACTGGAACGGTATATGGTGCTTCATCCTTTTCGACAGGATTAAAGCAGGCTGTGTACATGACGTTGACTACGTTGTGGGCAACCCTCCTTGGGTCAAATGGAGCGATCTCCCCCGCCCGTATGCTGAGTTCATCAAACCCCTCTGCGAGCGAATGGACATTTTCAGCGAGGATAACTGGGTTGGCGGCATTCAGTCCGACATCTCCACCGTCGTTACATACCACGCCTTGGATAGGTTTGTCCGTCCAGGGGGATCGCTTGCGTTCCTCATTACGGGAACGGTCTTCAAAAACGAATCGAGCCAGGGTTTCAGACGCTGGACTCTTCGCCATGTAAATGGAACTTCAGAGAATATGAGCGTCGAACTTGTCGAAGACTACAAAGCGATTCGCCCGTTCGAGGGCGTAGCAAATTGGCCTTCGCTTCTCATAATTAGACGTAATGGCGAGAATACAACGTACCCAGTAACATATCGCGAGTATCACAAGCCGAAAGGGAAACCAGTGGATGGTGAGCTTCTCTCTATGCCCGTAGAGAAACAAGCTATTCCCATCCCCGGAACCATCGATGGTCCGTGGCTTGTTGGATCGAACAGCCAACTCTCCGCTTGGTCGCAGATAATGGACGCCGACTCATCTGGCAAGAGCTATTCCGCACGAAAAGGCGTCACAACAGATGCAAACGGCATCTACTTCGTAAGCGCATATGCGACCAATATGCCTGATGTTGTTAGGATATCGAACGATCCGAGAAACGGAAGGCGCAACCTGCCCCGTATAACTGTCGACGTCGAAAGCTCCTATATCTATCCGCTCCTCCGGGGTCGCGAAATATCCCGTTTTAACGCAATGCCCTCCCCTGGAAGCTGCGTCATCGTGCCTCAGACAGGCATGTTCGGCGACGATCAGCTTCCCGCAACGTCACCCCAGCTCTTTCAATTTCTCGCCCGTTTCAAAAACGTTCTTGAAACCAGGTCTAGCTACCGCCGTTTCCAAAAGGGCAAGCCGTTCTGGTCCATATGGACCGTTGGCAAGTACACATTTGCTCCGTACAAGGTGGTTTGGAAGGAAATGTCAAGCTCCAACTTCGTCGCAGCATATATTGGATCCGAGGCAATGCCCGACGGAACGATGAAAACGATTGTTCCTGATCACAAGGTTTATTTCATCCCCGTGCAAACCGAATCGGAGGCCGCTTATCTCACCGCATTCCTTAACTCCTCTTTGATATCAGGAGCAATCGGAGCGTATGCATCGGCGTTAAGCCTTGGAACGAGCGTGGTCGATTACCTCACTATTCCAAAGTTCGACGCCAACGATAAACAAATGGCTGAGCTTAGTGAAATGGGAAGATGCTTTAGCAACGGCATCGAGCCAACTGCTGCCGATGAACAACGGCTCAATGAACTGGTCGCCCTTATCGCATGCGAATAGGGGCAACAAAAGTGAAAGTAGCATAGGGTTTTAAGTGAAACTATGTCGAAAGAAGGGACTTAATAAGGGCATATAGTCCGAGTTTGGCCAGGATCATGGGTCTTTTCGCGTGTTCATACCACGTTAATTGACCCAAGCCCATATCCATCTACCCTAAATCAGTCAAGCTCCCACGGGCCCATTTTGCTCTCAACACTAACAAGGCATATGAATAGTCTAACGCCCCAGCTAAGTCAGCGAGTAGTCGACGTTTGAACCCGAGAATTTATGTCTCACTTCGCCATGAGCCCAAATTGAGCCCAAAGATTATTTGGTTTTTGTCTCAGGAGCCTTGCCGCCGGTAGGCGCTATCAGACAATTATTTGATGCTGGACCATGGGCGCATCGCATGAGCGCCTATTAAAGCAATTTCACGTCTTACCAGCTAAACGACCTCATACATTGCTCAAATGGCTTGCGTATACCACATACACCACAGCGCACCATCGCCATAGCGTGCAAATAAAAAACGAGGGAGGCCGCATCCGACCTCCCTCGCAAAGAGCTATTTACTACTCCCACTCGATGGTCGCGGGCGGCTTGGACGTGATGTCGTAGCACACGCGGTTGGCGCCAGGGACCTCGGCGACGATGCGGCCGGAGATGCGGGCCAGCACGTCGTAGGGCAGCTTGGCCCAGTCGGCGGTCATGGCATCGCTGGACTCGACGGCGCGCAGGATGATCGGGCGCTGGTAGGTACGCTCGTCGCCCATAACGCCGACGGACTTAATGTCGGGCAGGACCGCAAAGTACTGCCAGCAGCTGTGCTCGGAGTTGCGCTCGCCGGTCTGCTCAAACAGACGCTGGTTGTAGGCGTCGAGCTCCTCGCGCACGATAGCGTCGGCGTTCTTGAGAATCTCGAGCTTCTCCTTGTCGACCGCGCCGATGATGCGGATGGCCAGACCCGGGCCCGGGAAGGGCTGACGGAACACGATATGACCCGGCAGGCCCAGCGCCAGACCAAGTGCGCGGACCTCGTCCTTAAAGAAGTGATCGAGCGGCTCGATGAGGTCGAAGTGCACGCCCTCGGGGAACGGGATTAGGTTGTGATGGCTCTTGATGGTGGCCGTCTTGCCGCCCGTCTTGCGAGCGCCGGACTCGATGATGTCGGGGTAGATGGTGCCCTGGGCCAGGTACTTGACCGGCTTGCCGTCGGTCTCGAGCTGCTGCGCCACGGCGAAGAACTCTTTCCAGAACTGCGTACCGATGATGCGGCGCTTCTCCTCGGGCTCGGTCACGCCGGCCAGAAGCTCGGCATAACGGTCCTCGGCGTGGACGTGGATAAAGTCGACGTCAAACTGCTTGGTGAAGACCTCCTCCACCTGCTCGGGCTCGCCCTTGCGCAGCAGGCCGTGGTTGATGAACACGCAGGTCATCTGCTTGCCCACGGCGCGAGCGCCCAGCGCAGCCACGACGGAGGAGTCGACGCCACCGGACAGGGCCAGAATCACGCGGTCGTCGCCGACCTTCTCGCGGAACTCGGCCGTCATGGTCTCGACCAGGTTGTCCATGCTCCAGTTGGGCTCCAGGCCGCAGATCTCAAACAGGAAATTGCTCAGCAGCTGCTGACCGTACTCGGAGTGCTTGACCTCGGGGTGGAACTGAGTGGTGAAAATCTTGCGCTCGACGCACTCCATGGCGGCAACCGGGCACACGTCGGTGCTGGCGGTAACGGTAAAGCCCTCGGGCACCTCGGAAACGGCGTCGCGGTGGCTCATCCACACGGTCTGCTCCATAGGCGTGGAGTTAAAGAGCTTGGCGCCGGCCGTGCGCGTGATGGTGGCGCGGCCGTACTCGCCCACCTCGGAGTGGCCGACCTTGCCGCCGAGCGTCACGGCCGTGATCTGATGGCCGTAGCAAAAGCCCAGGACGGGAAGGCCCAGGTCAAAGATGGCGGGGTCGATAGACGGAGCGTCCTCGGCATACACGGAAGCCGGGCCGCCGGAAAGGATGAGCGCAGAGGCGTTCATCTCGCGAATCTCGTCGGCCGAGATGTCGCAGGGGACGATCTCGGAATACACGTTGAGGTCGCGGACGCGACGGGCAATGAGCTGACCGTACTGCGCACCAAAGTCGAGTACGAGGACCTTTGCGGAAGCCTTTTGATCCATGGTTCCCCCTCTTGTTGGCGGGGAGCCGGTGCCCACCCGCGTGAATGAACGAAAATAACCTCCATAGTGTACACGTTATATGGGGTTTCTCGCCCCTCGCAGCCATCAGCGCACGGCAAACGCACGACCTGGGCCCCTATTTGACGGCAATTGAAGTGTTTTCAAACGTTACAGATGATGTAATACGTTTGAACATTGGACGCCCTGTGCCACAATACTGCCGAACGACTCCGCCTCTGCGGCGGCAAATACGATAGGAATACCAGCATGAAGCGCATCCTTCTCATCGCCACGGGCGGCACCATCGCATCGACCGAGGACGGCAACGGCCTCTCCCCCGCCCTGACCGGTGAGGAGCTCGCCCAGAGCGTCCCCGAGATCTCGGGGCTCTGCGAGCTCGACGTCGTGCAGCCCATGAACATCGACAGCACCAACATGCGCCCGAGCGACTGGATGCGTATCCGCGACGTCATTGTCGAGGGTTATGCCGACCACGACGGCTTCGTGATTCTGCACGGCACTGACACCATGAGCTACACCGCAGCAGCGCTTTCCTACCTGATTCAGGACAGCCCCAAGCCCATCGTGCTCACCGGCTCGCAAAAGCCCATGGGCAATCCCTTTACCGACGCCAAGCTCAACCTGTACCAGAGCCTGCTCTATGCACTCGACGAGCATTCGCACGATGTGTCGATTGTGTTTGGCGGCGTCGCCATTGCCGGTACGCGCGCCCGCAAGCAGCGCACCATGAGCTTTAACGCATTCATTAGCGTCAACTATCCGCCCATTGCCTACATCCGCAATGACCGTATCGTGCGCAACGGGCTTCACGGCACGCATCAGGACGAAAACCCGGTGCATTTCTACGACAGCATCGACCCGCGCGTATTTGTACTCAAGCTTACGCCCGGCGTAAACCCGGGCATCCTCGACGCCCTAGCCGATAGCTACGATGCTGTAATCCTTGAGACCTTTGGCATTGGCGGTATCCCCGAGTTTGGTGAGTCGGGCGAGTCGTTCCAGGAGGCGATTTTCCGCTGGGTCGATTCGGGTCGCACCGTCGTCATGACCACACAGGTCCCCGAAGAGGGCCTCGATCTGGGCGTTTATGAGGTTGGCCGCGCTTACGCCGATCATCCGGGCATCCTGCGCGGCGATGACATGACCACCGAGACGCTCGTGGCCAAGACCATGTGGGCACTCGGCCAGTCACGTGATGCGTCAGAAATTCAGCGCCTGTTCTACAGCCAAGTCAACCACGACCGTATCCCGATGGTGTAACCACCGGTCAATATGCATCTTCTATTCAATGCCCTCGAGAAGTTCTGACACCGTCATGCCGAGTGCGGGCGCGATCTTAAATAGAACCCTGAGCGTGAAATTTGCCGTCCCATCTTCGATTCGGTCGAGGTAGGGTCGGCTGATTCCTGTTGCCACACAAAAATCAACCTTGGAGATACCAAGGTCTCTGCGTGTCTCTTCGACCCGCCTGCCAAGAATCTGTTTCGCACGTTCGTCCATGCAGCCGAGTTTGAAATGGAGCCGAACATAAACGTAAACTATAGTTTACGTTTTGCCGAATACACAGGAGTTTTCTATGTCGGGTTCTTCGGTCCGCATGTACCGAGCCACGCTTCGCACAAACAGCGCACCGCTCAAGCTCGTCGTCGTTGAAGCAGAATGCCTTTCGCCCGATGAGCGCACAGCATTTGCATTGCTATCAAGTCGCGTCGCCGCCGTTCTGGTCCCTTGCCCAGCGCAAGGTGAACTTGCTATCCAATGCCAGGCGCACAGCTGCTCGCTCAATCAGGCTGCCGTGATCGCAACCAGCCAACGCGGTCTGCCCCTTCTCCTGGAAGCCGGTATCGCACTCGCCCTTCGCGGCGCCGGATACGAAAACGAGGCCGCCGCCGACATGGTCTTTAAACCACGATCGAGCGGCGGCCTCGCAGCAGCTATCGAATATGTGTGCAGACTCGTTGCCTAAAAGGACAAGCTAGAAACCAAAGCCAAAGCCCGTTCCGGTAATCGCCGAGTACATAAAGTAAACGTTGATCACGTTGAGGAACACACCCGTGATGCAACCGTTGCGCAGGTAGCGTTCGCACACGATGCGCGCCATGGCGGCGGAGTCATCATTGTTTTTAGCCTGGCGTCCCGCCGTAAAGTACGTCGCCACGCTCAGCAGTAGGTTGAGCACCGGCAGTGCCAGCAGCTCGTAGCTCTTACCCCAGCGCGTCACCTCGCCGGCTGCGTTAAACTTCGTTGCCACCTCGGGGCCAATGTTGGGGATAACACACGCTGCAACCACCAGCGGAATCACCGCAAGTACGAGCAGCGCAATACCCATGTAGCCAGCTTTTTTGCCGTATTTAAACATATGCGTCGCCCTTACACGTTAAAGCGGAAGTGCACGACGTCGCCATCGGCCATGACATAGTCCTTGCCCTCAATACGCAGTTTGCCGGCGGCCTTGGCGCCCTGCTCACCGCCGAGCTCGATGTAGTCGTCATAGCCAATGACCTCGGCCTTAATAAAGCCGCGCTCAAAATCGGTGTGGATGACGCCGGCGGCCTGCGGGGCGGTCGCGCCCTGACGAACCGTCCAGGCCTTGACCTCCATCTCGCCGGCCGTAAAGAACGACTGCAGACCGAGCAGCTTATAGGCCGCCTGCGCGAGCACGTCCAGACCGGGCTGTTCCAGGCCCAGGCTCTCCAGGTAGTCGGCGGCGTCCTCGGGATCGAGCTCGGAAAGCTCGGCCTCAATCTTGGCGCAGATGGGCAACGGCTTGACGCCATCGATGGGCGCCAGGTCGTCGTTGAGCATATCCTCGTCCACGTTGGCCACATACAGGATGGGCTTCATGGTGAGCAGGAACAGCCCCTTGGCGGCGGCACGCTCCTCGTCGGTCATCTCCATGGATGCGGCGCGCTTGCCCTCGTTGAGCCAGGCAAGCAGGCGCTTGGCGACCTCGAACTTGGGCATGAGCTCCTTGTCACGCTTGGCCTCCTTCTCGAGCTTAGGCAGTTGCTTCTCGAGCGTGCCCATGTCGGCCAGGATGAGCTCGGTCATGATGGTGTCGGCATCGCCGGCGGGATCGACGAACTCGCCCGTGCGGCCCACCTCACGCATGACGTTGGGGTCCTTAAAGTAGCGCACGACCTCGCAGATGGCATCGGTCTCGCGGATGTTTGCCAGGAACTGGTTGCCCAGACCCTCACCCTCGTTAGCGCCCTTCACCAGACCTGCGATGTCGACGAACTCGACCGTCGCCGGCACAATGCGGCCCGGGTTAACGATGTCGGCAAGCTTTTGCAAGCGGCTATCGGGCACGTCGACGATACCCACGTTGGGGTCGATCGTGGCAAACGGGTAGTTGGCGGCAAGGCCGGTCTTTTTGGTAAGCGCGGTGAACAGCGTCGACTTGCCCACGTTGGGCAGGCCCACGATACCGATGGAAAGGGACACGACAGCTCCTTTTGGTACAGGTACTTCAAACCGTATAAGTATAGCGCCGCCGCAGCATCCGGGCGAATCCGGACACCGCGGCGGCGCAAATGAAGCAGAGATAGAGCTCGCTGACTAGTCCGCGAGCTTCTCCACCTGATCGAGCATCTTGTCAAGCTTGGCCTTTGCCTCGGCCTTGGCCTTCTGGGCCTCTTCGTGGGCCTTGGCCTTCTGAGCGGCCTTTTCCTCGGCCTCGGGGTCGACAACGACCAGATTGGACGCATCGTGCTCGACCAGCTTGAGCGCATGCTCGGGGCACACCTTGACGCAGGCTCCGCAACCTAGGCAATACGTGGACTCCAGTGCAAAGCGACCGCTTCCCACCAAATCGCAGGCAAACGTGGGGCACACGTTGACGCACTCGCCGCACGACGTGCACTTGTCAAAATCGCATTCCGGTGTGCTCACCTGCATATTCTGGGCAAGCTCGGGGTGGTTCTGCAGCGTCGAGAGCACCAGCTGCCGCCCGTGCGTGAGCGAACGGCGACGCTTGGTCGTCGTGGTGCCGCACATGGTGTTGAGCGTGCGCTCGAGCTGCGTGATCTGATGGCGATGGGCCTTCAACTTCTGCGTCACCGAGGCCAGTGCCGCCGTCGCCGGATTGAGCTTGGTCACCGTCAGGCCCGTGGTGCGGGCGATCTTTTCCATGTACTCCTTGCGCTCGTACTCGCGGCGCTTATGGCATTTGAGGCTCTTGGAGTCGACCTCCAAGCCCATACCCGTGCCGGACCACTCCTCGGCCTTCGCAATCGCCTCGCCCAGAATGTCCTCACCGCCGGTGTTGCGGCACTTATCGCACACGCCCAACGGCAGGTAGACGCTCACGTTGGGATAGTCGGCCAGCACCGAGAACCAGGTCTCGGCCGTAATATCGCCCACGCAGGCGACGACGACCTCGTTTTCGCGCGGCATGCGCTTAAGGGCGCGCGTGCAGGTAACGTAGGCGGTCTCGTGGCTCGTGGCAGCAGAGACGATATCGTCATACAGGTTTTTGGGCGCCAGGCGCGGCGAGATGATTGCCTCGGTCGGACAGGCAGCGGCGCACAGGCCGCACTTGCGACAGGAGTCGAGGATCTCGATGGCGTCTTCCTCGACCTCGATAGCGTTGACCGGGCACACGTCCATGCACGCGGTGCAGCCGCTCTTTTCGTTTTTGCAGGTCAGGCACGGAATGGTGTTGCCGCGCGGACGCTCCTTATAATCGGCAGGGTTCCACTGCGGCGCCGACGGATCGAGTGCATCGGTCACGCCGCCAAGCGGGTTTTTAAGAAAGTCGAAACCCTTGCTGATCTCGATAATGTCATCAAACAGATCGTGTTCCTGCGCCATGCGCGGCCCCTCCCTGAGCAGTGCAAACAAGCAAGAGATAATGATACGCTATCGGCCCACGCCTCGGGCAAATTACACGCGGAGCACCTTTGAGGCAAATAGCCTATGCCTATCGCCGCCTCGATTGCACAAGGTCGATCAAGCGCCTAGCTATGCCTCGCGCATGAGCTGCACGAACTTTTGTCTGGTCACCTTGGCCTGTTCGTTAGCCATATTGCGTTCGTTTCTAAAGGCCGCATCTGCAACGCTCATCAGGTCGGCATCGGAAATCTCGTCAAGGCCCAGCTCCTCGAGCGTCGTCGGCAGACCGACGCGCTGGCAAAACTCGAGCACCTGATCAAGCTCGGGCGCACGCTCCAAACGAAGCTGGACCACTAGGCCAAATGCCACGGCCTCGCCGTGCATGGCCTTGCACTCGGGCAGGATCGTCAACCCGTTGGCGACGGCATGTGCCAACGCCAAGCCACCGCTCTCAAAGCCGACGCCCGAGAGCAGAATATTGCACTCGATCAGGCGCTCAACCGCCGGCGATATACGGCCCTTTTTGAGATCGCGCTTGGCAGCGACGCCGCACTCCATGAGTGTGTCATAGCAGGCACGAGCCGCAACCAAAGCCAAGTGCCCCGGCGCGCCACCGTGTTCGTTGACGCCGTGCGCCGCGGCGCACGAACGCGCCTCGAAGTACGTTGTCAGTGCATCGCCCATGCCAGCGACCGTCATACGCAGCGGGGCCGCCGCGACCACGTTGGTATCGACCACGACCAGGTCTGGATTCTTCTCGAGCATCAGGTAGCGGTCGAACGACCCATCCTCGTGATACAACACCGAAATCGCGCTGCACGGACCGTCCATCGACGCCGCCGTGGGACATACGCACAACGGCAACTCGGCATAAAACGCAACGGCCTTGGCGATATCGAGCATCTTGCCGCCGCCAATACCCACCACCATGTCGCAATACTCAGCCCGGGCTTCCTTAGCCATTTCGACAACGGCATCTTCCGTACACGGACCGTTGTAAATCTTAAAGAACGGCTCGCTTAGATCTTCATCCAGAAATCCATCGACGATCTGCCTGCACAGCCGATCCTCGGTGCCCTGGTCAAACAAGACATAGGCAGCGCAGCCCAACCATGACAAATACCTGCCCTGACGCGAGAGCTCACCCGACCCCTGAACATACCGGCCGGGACCGCCATATACCATGGGAAGCGCCATACGAGAATCCGCCCTTTCATCAACAACAATTGGTGCAAAGTAACCTGATCCCTTTGCACCATAGCAAAAAGGGCAAAGCCATCTGCCGGCTTTGCCCCTTCCTTAGCTTGATTTACTCATCCATGAGATAGTAGTGGCCCAGCGCGTCGGCACCCAGGATGGCGTTTGCGACCATCTCGGGCGTCACCTCAAACGGCATGTTGCACATGGTGTCATCGGGCGCGCAGGCGGCCTCGGCAACAATCATGGCCTGCTCGCGCGTAAGCTCGGCAACGCCAAGTTCCTTCATCGTGACCGGCAGGCCCAGCTCAATGCAGAAGCCCAAGACTTCCTCGAGCTTCTCGGTCGGAGCATCCTCGAGTACCAGCTGGACGATGGTGCCAAAGGCGACCTTCTCGCCGTGATACATGCCGTGGCACTCGGGCAGCATCGTCAGGCCATTGTGGATGGCATGAGCAGCAGCAAGGCCCGAGCTCTCAAAGCCAATGCCGGAGAGCAGCGTGTTTGCCTCGATGATGTGCTCCACGGCAGGCGTCAGCGCACCTTTCTCCAACGCGACCTTGGCCTTCACGCCATCGGCCATAAGCGTCTCGTAGCAGAGCTTGGCAAGTGCCAGACCAGCCATACCGCCCTTGCCGCCGGCGCAAGTGCCACCGTCGGCATCGTGCGTCGCCTGGGCCTCAAAGTAGGTTGCGAGCGCATCGCCCATACCGGAAACCGTCAGGCGCACCGGGCTCGCCGCGATAACCGTCGTATCCATCAGGACAATGTTGGGGTTTGCCTTAAGGAAGAGGTACTTGTCGAACTGGCCGTCATCGGTATAGAGCACCGAAAGCGCCGAACACGGGGCGTCGGTCGAAGCAATGGTGGGACAAATGATAACCGGGGACTCCAGGTAATAGGCAACAGCCTTCGCGGTATCGAGGATCTTGCCGCCACCGACGCCGACGATGATGTCGCAACCGTTGTCGCGAGCGAGCGCAACCAGGCGATCGACCTCGCCCTTGGAGCACTCGCCGTTAAAGTCCTCAAACAGCAGCTCGGCCTTAGCCTCGGCAAAGCCGCCCTCGATCTTGGCACCGACGCGCTTCTTGCCCGAAGGCGTCACGATGACGAGGGCCTTAGCGCCAAGCGGCTCGACATAGGAGCCGAGCTTGGCGAGCTCGTCCGGACCCTGGATGTACTTGCTGGGGCTATTGAAAATTGCAGCCATAACTATCCCATTCTCTAAAAGAAAAAAGAAAAGGGGCTCCGTACAGATACGTGCGGAGCCCCTCGTTACGATAACAAGAGTCGATTAGAAATCGATGTCGGTGTCGTAGTAGCAGGCCTTGAGAATCTTCTCGAAGTCGGCAGCCTTGGTCTCACGCGGGTTCTCGGGCGTGCAGGCGTCCTGCTCGGCGTTCGCGGCGATCTCGGGCAGCTTGGCGAGGAACTCCTCCTCGGAAACCATCTGCGGGTTCTCGGCGTCGACCTTCACGCCACCATTCGCGTAATCCTTGATGGACTGCGGAATGTTGAGCTGGTCGTTGAGGTCGCGAATCTTCTGGACGAGCGCAGCGATGAGCTCCTCGTTGGTCTCGCCGGGAAGGTGCAGGATCTCCTTGGCCACGTAAGCATAACGCTCGGCAGCACGCGGGTCCTTGGAGTTCCACTGGATGACCTTGCCAAGGTACATAGCGTTAGCAGCACCGTGGATGATGTGGCCGTTCTCGAAGGCAGCACCGGTCTTGTGAGCCATGGAGTGAACGATGCCGAGCAGGCCCGAGGAGAAGGCGATACCGGCGATGCACTGAGCCTCGTGCATATGCTGACGAGCCTCATGGTCGCCAGCATAGGACTTGGGCAGCCACTCGACGATCTCGCGGATGCCGTGCAGAGCGTTGGCGTCGGTGAACATAGAGGCGCAGGTGGAAACGTAAGCCTCCATGCAGTGGGTCAGAGCATCCATGCCGGTGTGAGCGCACAGCTTGGCGGGCATGGTGTAGGTGAGCTCGGGGTCGACGATGGCGACATCAGGGGTGATGTTGAAGTCGGCCAGCGGGTACTTGATGCCCTTGGCGTAGTCGGTGATGACGGAGAAGGCAGTGACCTCGGTAGCGGTGCCGGAGGTAGAGGAGATGGCGCAGAAGTGAGCCTTCTGACGCAGCTCGGGGAAGCTGAACGGCTGGATGATGTTATCGAAGGACTCCTCGGGATACTCGTAGAAGACCCACATGGCCTTAGCGGCATCGATGGGCGAGCCGCCGCCGATGGCGATAATCCAGTCGGGCTCGAACTCGCGCATGGCCTCGGCGCCCTTCATGACCGTCTCGATGGACGGGTCGGACTCGACGCCCTCGAACAGCTTGACCTCGAAACCGCCTTCCTTAAGGTCGGCCTCAACGTCCTGCAGGAACCCGCCGCGGCGCATAGAGCTGCCGCCAGAAACGATGATGGCCTTCTTGCCCTTGAGGTTCTTCACCTCGTGGCGAGCGCCCTCACCAAAGTACAGATCGCGAGGATTGGTAAAACGTCCCATACTGTGCCTCCTAAACAAGCCCCTCTTAGACTTGCGTATATAACGGAGCACCCAATTGGCTCCGTTAGGACCGGTTTGCGCGTTGCCGGCGATGACAATGCGCGATGTCTAAACGCCTCAACGCTCAGACAAACACTATTTTACCGTTCTGGTTGGTCAGTTATTCACCTAAAGCCAACAATGATGAAACGTTTTTTCTATCCCTGAAGACCCTTGTGGGGCATTCATACTCCCAAGCTGGGCAAACGTTTTATCAGGGTTGACAACATATCCCGGGCAGGACTGTGCCCCTCCAAAATGTGCCCCGTTCGCCGCCAAAAATCGACCGTTTACGGCACTGTGATACCACTCGGTCGTCCAAGGTGCCGACATTTGTGCGACATCCGTCTTCGTGGTGCAAAGGTGCAAGTCCAAGTGCGGCACCCCCGGTGTGCCACATGCGGGTAAACTAGAACCTTATATAGAGATATTTGAACCCTAACCGCAGCAAAGGAGGCCCCATGGCATTCGATCCCATTCAAGAGGATTGCCATCGCCTCGTTCTTGAGGCCTTGCGCCGCGACAATATTCCACTCACCGACGGCCCCGCCGTAGAGCGTCTGATGGAGCAATTCACCCGTAACCCCGCGCCGCTCATCGTGCACGACCGCGACCGAGCTGGGCATCTGATTGCCAAGGTCGTCGAGGCTGTCGACTACCGCATCCCCTTTATCCCCGACGACGCCCAGGCAGAGCAAGAAGAAGCCGCAGCCGAGAACATGCTCCGCGAGGCGGCCGCGCTCGATCCGGCCAACTGGGATGCCCAGCGCATGCTGACGGCGCTCACCGCAGAATCCAACGAGGAATACGTGCAGTATCTGGTGTCCAAGTGCGACGAGGTGGAGCACGATCTGGCGCTCAAGATCGCCTCGGCGCAGGACCCCTACGAGCGTGAGGCCGCAGGCGACCTGACCCGCCGTCCCTACCTGCGCTGGCTTGCTGCCTTGGCATCGCGCGCGCTCATTAGCGGCCGCTACCGCATGTCGCTCGAAGCCGCGAATCGCAGCCTGGACTTTGCGCCCAACGACCCCGCCGGCGTCCGCCATACCGCGATGCTTGCCATGGCAAAGCTTGAATACCCTGCCGAGGAGCTCAAGCGCTTTCGCTCTGCCCACTCCGTACCGTACCTCGCGAATACCCCGCTGCGCCGCCGCCCCAAAGATGCGGAGCGCGACCTGGACCCGTGGACGCTCATCGCGCTGATGAGCGCAGCCTGGCGCGAGCTGGATTACGAGGGCGCCGAGCACTACCTGCGCATCCTGGTGCGCTCATGCCCGCACGCGGCCGAAGCACTCTACTTCCAAACCGAATTTCCCGATGGCGTCTATGCCCGCGTCAACGTAGGTCCGGGCTCCACCGATGAGCTTGTCCTTGCCCTGTCCGAGGCGACGCCGGTGCTGCAGGAGGGCCTGGGCGCGCCCGACAACGCCAGCTTTGCCGCCTGGGTCGCCACCAACGACATCGTGCGCTCCCAGATCGACGAACGAATCCTGCGCGCGGCCGAACAGGGATTGCCGTTTAAGGGAGGAGACCTCTAATGGATCCGAGCGTCTACATCCCCGCCTATCTGGAGCGCACCTATCTGGCATCGCACCCCGAACTCACCGATGCAGCACGCGAGCTTGTCCATAACGACATCAGCGCAAACCCTCACAAGTATGCGCAAACCGAACATGCCCAAGCGCTGCTGTCCTATGCCGGCGTTCATCGTCATTTGCTTGACGAGCTTCGCCGCATCGAGGACATGGGCAGCGACGAGGAGTTTGAGCAGACGCGCAACCGCCTGTTCGACGACATGCGCGACGAGCTGCTCAAGATTGTCCGCGTCGATGCACTGGCCGTCGACGCCCAGCTGCTCGCCATCATCCTGGCGGACACGCCCGTCGATGCCTGCCTGGGCGACCTGATGAAGCTCGAGGCGAGCACCGCCGACTACCTGCAACAGAGCGTGCCCGGGTTTGATATGGAGTCTCCGCACTACTGGGCCAATAATGTTTTGGCCGACGGTGTCACCGCAGCAGACCTTACCGTGAGCGAGCCGGCGCTTATTGGCTGGCTTCACACGCTCGAGGCCATCTCGCAGCTGTGCATGGCGAGCGCTCGTTACCGTGCTGCTGCCAACTACGCCAGCCGCGTCCTTAAGGCAGAAGGTTATCCCACCCGAGCTGCCGGCACCGTGTTGCTCGCCCTCGCCCGCTTGGAAGACCAGGACGGCTTTTTTGCCCTGGCACATCAGCTCGAGGAGCAGGTGGGAGCCGATGCACTCGAGAACTCCCCCTGGTACCTGCTCGCCCGCACGATCCTGCTGTTCAAAACAAACAAGATGCGCCCGGCGACGCGCGCGCTGCGTGAGTTCGCTAACCGTTGCGAGGGCGGCGCGTTCTTCTTGCTGAACCCCATGTACCAGACGCCGTACCTTCCCTGCCGACCCGAGCCACGCGACCCCTGGGACCTCTCGCACCAGGCGGTTTGGGAAGCCGACGGCATTATCTCGGACACCCCCGACTTTGCCCCCTGGGCCAACGCCTGCGAAGATGTATCGCAGCTTGCCCAGGAATTTGCGCGCCGCTACGGCTTTTAGCGACGCAATCGCCCCGACCATGTCATCTATGTTAGGAACGGCTTCATGAACCTCCGCTCATCTCTCGCCTGCACCTCGAGCGATATCGCCCGCTGGGGGCTGCGCTCCGTCCTCAAACGCCAGGGCGGCGTGCTTCCCGGCCGCATCGCCATGAAGATCGACCCCGAGCTGCTAAGCGACCTCGCGAGCCTGGTCGACCGCAGCGTGGTGATCACCGGTACTAATGGCAAGACCACCACCTCCAACCTCATCGCCGACGCCGTTGCTGCCAGCGGTGCTACCGTGGTGTGCAACCGTGCCGGCAACAATATGGAGCCTGGCGTAGTGGGTGCTCTGCTCGAGGCCCGCGACGGCCTTAAGCACGCTGACAGCGGCAAGCGCGTGGGCGTTTTTGAGTGCGATGAGCTTTACACCGTACGCGTTCTGCCCAAGCTCAAGCCGACGTACTTTGTGCTGCTCAACCTGTTCCGTGACCAGCTGGATCGCTACGGCGAGATCGACCATACCCAAGACGTCATCGCCCATGCGTTGGAGCTTTCGCCGGCAACGACGCTCATCTATAACGCCGACGATCCGCTGTGTGCCGCGATCGCCGCGCGCGTTCCCAATGCAAGCATCGCCTTTGGCATCGACGGCGCCACCAACACCGAGTCCGACCGCATTAGCGACTCGCGTTTTTGCTCACAGTGCAACGCACCGTTGGAGTACGACTATGTGCAGTACGGACAGCTTGGCGCATACCATTGCCCCTCGTGCGGCTGGGCCCGCCCTGGGCTTGTCCGTCGCGTGACGGGCGTGGAGCTCGGCTGCGACGGCTACGGTTTTGACCTGGTCTTTGGATCTACGCCCGACGCGGCTGCCGTGCACATCGCCACACGCTACAACGGCCTGTATATGGTCTACAACGTAGCCGCAGCCTTCTTCGCCGCCCACGAGCTGGGCGTAGACACCGCACGCCTGCAGCCTACGCTCGACGCCTACGTGCCAGCAGGTGGTCGCATGGGCCGTTGGAATATCGCCGGCCGAACCGTCGAGGCCAACCTGGCCAAGAATCCCGTGGGCTTCGATCGCCAGATCCAGTCCATCAAGACGGCAGGTGGCAGGCTCTGCGCCTTTTTCCTGAACGACAACGATGCCGATGGCCACGATGTCTCGTGGATCTACGACGTCGACTTTGAGCGCATCGCCGATACAACGAGGCTTGTCGCCTTTGCCGGCGGCACGCGTGCACATGATATGCAGGTACGCCTCAAGTACGCCGGCATTGACGCCGTCATCATCTCGAATATCGAGCAGGCGATCGGCGCCGTGGCAGACGAGGAAGCTGGCGACACTTTCTATGCCGTCGCCAACTACACGGCCTTTCCGCCGCTGGTCAAGGAGCTCGACGGGCTTAAAGACGACGATGCAAGCTCGGTTGCCTCCTGCGCCGTAACACGCGCCGATGGGAGCGCTGTCCCCACCGATATTGCGCCGGTCGAGCTTTCGCGCCCGCTGCGCATCGTCTACCTTTATCCCGATGCCCTCAACCTCTATGGCGACGGCGGCAACGTCATCGCCCTCGAGCGCCGCTGCGCCTGGCGTGGCATTCCCGTGCGCGTGGACGAGGTCCGTATGGGCGAGTCGCTCGATCTCACCGACGCCGATATCGTCATGATGGGCGGCGGCTCCGATCGCGACCAGCTGGCCGTGGCGCACGAGCTGCTCGCTCAAAAAGACAAGGTCGCGGCCTATGTTGAAGATGGTGGCTCATTGCTTGCCATCTGTGGTAGCTACCAGCTGCTCGGCCGTTCATACTACATGGGTGAAGATCGCATTGAAGGCTTGGGCATCATCGCCGCCGAAACCGTGCGCGGTTCTGACCGCCTGATCGGCAACGTCGCCGTCAAGACCGACCTGGCGCCCGAGCCCTTTGTGGGATTCGAGAACCACGGCGGCCGCACTCTGCTCGACGCAGATGCCACGCCGCTTGGAACGTCCGTCGTCACGGGCACCGGCAACAACGGAGACGACGGCTTCGAGGGTCTGATCTACAAGGGCGTCATCGGCACGTACCTGCATGGCCCGGCGCTGCCCAAGAACCCCGAGCTCGCCGACTGGCTCATCGCGCACGCCCTCGAGCGCCGCGGCGATGCACAGGCCACAGCCCTGCTGCCGCTCAAGTCCCTCGACGACACCTACGAGCGCGCCGCCCACGACGCCGCCATGAAGCTCCTCCCCTAGCACCTCACCACCACAAAGGGGACAGGCACCTTTGTGGTGGTTTTGCCCCGTCCCAGCGGTTTGTCTCAATCTGTAACATCTAGACCGTTGAAAGTCGTCTTACTGTTACAGAATGAGACGTTCGTCCCGACGTCTGCCGTCTGTCTCGATCTGTAACACATAGAGCCGATTTGCCCGCCCAGATGTTACAGATTGAGATATTTGAAAATCGGAATAAAAGCCTACTCCTGTGTGGTGGTTTTCCAGTTTGCCAACGATATACGCGCCGGCAAAAAAGTCTGCTATACTCTTTCCCGCTGTCCCCATCGTCTAGCGGCCAAGGACGCCACCCTTTCAAGGTGGATATCGCGGGTTCGAATCCCGCTGGGGGCACCACAGAATCTGAGAAGCCCGTTACCCCTGCGGTGACGGGCTTTTTTCTTCTCCAACGCCGGGATTCGAATCCGACAGGGTGCGGAGCTGAGGAAACGCGAAGCGTTTTCCAGCGCAGCACGCAAGGAGCGAAGCGACGCAGCGGAAGCGGGCGGCGCCAGCCGCCCGCGGACATCCCGCTGGGGGCACCAACTCAAAAATGTACGAACCCGTGTGAGTTACCATCGCACGGGTTCATTCTTTTTTGACATTAGATGAAGAAGACTCAAGGCCCCTGCGCTAGATAAACAGCTCGCATTCTTTTCGCTCAGAGCAGGCTTTACTCAACATCTTGGTAACCGCAGAGAGCATGATGGGGCTTACCGCGCGAGCGGAATGCGGACATACGACGACACAGCGCATGCAAGAGATGCAGGCCTTTTTGTCCACCCGTTTGGGATCGTCTTTATCGATAGCGCCAACGGGACACGCTGCGGCGCAAGCTCCGCAAGCGGTGCACTCCTTTGTGGCCTTAGGCACCATACCGGTGCCCCCGACCTTCTTATAGGGACGATTACCCGGAATAGTCGGCTCAGAAGCATCTCCTGCAGATATCTTTTGCTGAATCTGATCCGCAAACCCAGCAAGCTGTGCCGCGTCCTGCGCATCTGGTCTGCCGGCGGCAAACTGGCGAACAATAGAATGCTCGGCGATGGCAGAAACCGCCGCGATCACCCGAAAGCCCGCGCCCTTTGCCGCGTCCTCAAGCTCGACCAGCGTGTCCTCATACGCGCGATTTCCGTAACCACAAACCAGAACCGCCCGTGCATCGTTCCCTCGCACCATTCCCAAGCGCTCCACGGCCACAGCTGGGACTCGCCCGCCATACGAGGGCACCGCGATTACGGCTACATCCTCTTTTGTCATCGCAACCGTACGAAACCCCAACCCGCTATCGGCCAGATCCACAGCAACGGTTTCCCCATCCAACGCATTGGCAATGTAGCCAGACACCTTTTCCGTTCCACCCGTCGGGCTAAACACGATATCGAATACCTTCATCGGATAATCCTCCCTTTATGAACAAATGCCCGAAACATCCGCATGCCAAAACAGGTTACAACTTTCAAGATGCCCCGCGCGAAACGCTCGCTCGACAGCATGTTCAAAGACGACCCGGTCGACAAAAAAGGGGCCTCGCACAGGCGAGACCCCTTCGAGCGCAAAATCAAACGCGTCTGTTACACATAGAACAGGATGTCGTCGTAGGTCGGGACCGGCCAGTAGTCGGCGGCCACGATCTCCTCCATGGCATCCACGGCGGCACGCAGCGTATCCATAGCGGGAACGACCTCGTGTGCATACACATTGGCCTGCTCCTGACCATCGAGGGCTTCGGCCTTCTGATGCACGGCGTCGAGCGCCTTGATGGAGTCGTTGATGGTGGTGATACCGTTGCAGAGCTTGTTGAGCGTGTTCTGCTCGCACTGCATGGCGGCCTCAGCACCGGCGGCACGAATAGTCTCAAGGCCCTTAGCGACCTTGGTGGCATAGGCGGTAATGACCGGGCGATAGGTACGACGCGCCTCGCGAACCATCGTGGTAGCCTCGATGTTCATGAGCTTGTTGTACTTCTCGAGCTTGCAGTCGTAGCGGCACTGAGCCTCGGCCCTGGTCAGGACACCCGTCTCCTCAAAGAGCGCAATGGCCTTATCGGAAACAAAGGCGGGCAGGGCGTCGGCCGTGGTCTTGTTGTTGGCAAGGCCGCGCTTCTCGGCCTCAACGGGCCACTCGTCGGAGTAGCCATCGCCGGAAAAGAGGATGCGCTGGTGGTCGGTCAGGACCTTCTTGCAGTACTCGAGCGCAGCGTCCTGGAACTCATCCTCGGGCGTACCCTCAAGCGCGTCGGCGAAGGACTTGAGCGACTTGGCCACGGCGGCATCGAGCACCAAGTTGGAGTCGGAGACGTTCTGCTCGGAGCCGCAGGCACGGAACTCAAACTTGTTGCCAGTGAAGGCAAACGGGGAGGTGCGGTTGCGGTCGGTGTTGTCCTGCATCAGCTTGGGCAGGGTATCGGCGCCCAGGTCGAGCACGCCGCGCGTGGCATGGACGGAAGCCTTGCCATCGATGATCTTCTCGACGACCTCGGTAAGCTGGTCGCCCAGGAAGATGGACATAATCGCCGGAGGAGCCTCGTTGGCGCCCAGACGATGGTCGTTGCCGGCCGAGGCAACGGAGGCACGCAGGAGCTCCTGATAGTTATCGACGGCCTCGATCACCGCGGTGAGGAAGACGATGAACTGCAGGTTGTCGAGCGGGGTGTCGCCCGGATCGAGCAGATTCTCGGACTCGGTGCCAAGCGACCAGTTGTTGTGCTTGCCCGAACCGTTAATGCCCTCGAAGGGCTTCTCGTGCAGCAGGCAGACCAAGTCGTGGCGGGAGGCGATGAGCTTCATCTTCTCCATCATGACCAGATTCTGGTCGATGGCCTCGTTGACTTCGCCATAGACCGGTGCGAGCTCATGCTGGCAGGGAGCAACCTCGTTGTGCTTGGTCTTGGCGGGAATGCCAAGCGCCCACAGTTCATCGTCCAGGTCCTTCATATAGGCCGAGACGGTGGGGCGGATAGCGCCAAAGTAGTGCTCCTCGAGCTCCTGACCCTTGCAGGGAGCAGCACCAAAGAGGGTGCGGCCGGTGATGACCAGGTCCTTGCGCTTGCGGTAGGCGTCCTTCTTGATCAGGAAGTATTCCTGCTCGTCGCCCACGGAAGGAACGACCTTCTTGGGGGTCTTGCCAAACAGTGCCAAAACGCGCTTAGACTCACGCGAGAGTGCGGTCATGGAGCGCAGCAGCGGGGTCTTCTTGTCCAGGGCCTCGCCCGTGTAGGAGCAGAAAGCCGTGGGGATGCACAGGACATCGTCCTTGATAAAGGCGGGGCTGGTGGGATCCCAAGCGGTGTAGCCACGGGCCTCGAAGGTGGCGCGCAGGCCGCCGTTGGGGAAGCTGGAGGCATCCGGCTCGCCCTGGATGAGGTTCTTGCCCGTAAACTTGGTAATGGCGGTGCCGTCGTGGTTGGGCTCGAGGAAGCTGTCGTGCTTCTCGGAAGTAATGCCCGAAAGCGGCTGGAACCAGTGCGCGTAGTGCGTCGCGCCCTTGGAGATGGCCCAGACCTTCATGGCATGGGCAACGGCGTTGGCCACATCCAGGTCGAGCGGCTCACCGCCCTCGAGGGTTGCAGCAAGGCGCTTCCAAATGTCCTTGGGGAGGTAGTCCTTCATGACTTCCTCAGAGAACACCATGGTCCCGAAGCGGTCAGTAAGTTCGGCCATACGGAACTCCCTTCGTATCGGCACCGCGTGAGAAGCGGTGTTGATTACTAACGAACGAGTCATAGCTTAGACTCGCCGTGTTTCCGCGACATTACCGTTATGTTGCTGTCGCGAAACCAATCAATGAGGTTACCCTATCGAGGCGGCGTTGCCACCCTCAACAGCCAATCAACTGCATAAATTGCAGACCTCTCCCCATGGTTTAAGGGTAGTCAATTTGGGACGGGGCTTTATTAACTGGTATTTCGTATCAGATACCATTCGATATAGCCCCATCTTAGATTGACTACCCTGTTATAGGAAATGCCGATAGCGAAGCATTTTCGATTAGTATCCCCAAATAGCGAGTGAAACTCCACCTTAGCGCAGTGGTGCTGTAGAATCCTTGCAACAAAACATCGCACCCAGGCATCTAAAGGAGCACGATATGCGCGTCGACGAGGTTTTTAAGCAGGCAGCATCCCAGGGCACCACACCCGTTTCGTTTGAGATGTTCCCGCCCAAGGGCGAACTAACCCTCGACACGGCTCGCGAAGTGGCAGGCAATCTGTGCAAGCTTTCGCCGAGCTTTGTCTCGGTCACCTGCTCGGCCGGCGGCTCGGGTAACGGTGCCACCACCGCCCCCATCGCGCATATGATTACGAGCGAATTCAATACACCTTCGGTGGCACACCTTACCTGCGTGGGCCGCTCGCACGCCGATATCGCCGCCAAGATCGACGAGTATCGCACCGCCGGCGTTGAAAACATCCTGGCCCTGCGTGGTGATCTTCCCGCTGGCGCGACTGAGGACGACAAGCCCGCCTCGGACTACGCCTACGCCCGCGACCTCATCCCCGAGCTCGTCGACGCCGGCTTTTGCGTGGGCGCCGCAGCCTACCCCGAGGGCCACATTGCCTGCGAGGACCTCAACGTCTCGGTCGAGCACCTCAAGCAAAAGCAAGATGCCGGCGCAAGCTTCTTTGTGACACAGCTCTTCTTTGATAACGAGTGCTTCTATCGCTTCCGCGAGCTTGCCGACAAGGCCGGCATCACCGTGCCCATTACCGCGGGCATCATGCCGTTTATGGGCAAGTCGCAGATCAGCCGCATGGTCTTTATGTGCGGCGCGTCGCTGCCCTCCCCCGTCATCAAGATCCTCGCCAAGTACGAGAACGACCCCGAGAGCCTGCAGACAGCCGGTGTAGATTATGCTGCTCGTCAGCTTTGCGACCTTAAGGAGCACGGCGCCGACGGTCTGCACCTGTACACTATGAACCGTCCTGCAATCGCCGCGACCATTATGGAGCGCCTAGGGTAATGGAAAAACCGCACGTCGATACAACCGTTGTTGAAGTGCCGGCCGACCTTGCGTCGCCGGCGCTTTACCGTATCGACGCTGCTCACCACCCTCGTGTCGACCGTGCCGAGATGCTGCAGTATCTGGGCTACGGCGGCCAGCAGATTGAGCCCGAGCTGTCACGACGAATTGAGCTTGTGGTCGAGCGCCTAGAGCTGGATATCGAGCCCCGCGGCGTGCGACGCGTGTTTGCCGTCGATGCCACGGGCGTTGACGAGCAGGGCGAGCCCTGCATCCGCTTGGTTGGCACCAATGTTGAGCTGCGGGGTCGTGATATCTATCGACATCTCAAAGACGCCCGCCTGGCGGCGCTCATGGCATGTACCCTCGGGATGTCTGCCGAACGCCGCCTGCGAACCACCGGAACCCAGCAACCTCTGGAAGGCGCCGTGCTCGACGCCGCATGCTCTGCCTATGTAGAAGCCGCCGTCGAGCAGATGGACCAGCAAGTCAAGGCCGCGGCCGCCGCACACGGGCTCGCCGGCAACTGGCGCTTCAGTCCCGGTTATGGCGACTGCCCGCTCTCTGCCCAGCGCTCGATCGTGGATGCACTCAACGCCACGCGCCTCATTGGACTTACCGTCACCCCCACCAGTCTGCTCATGCCCACCAAGAGCGTGACCGCGGTGATCGGCCTGTTTGACGGCGAGGTCCACGACGCCCAGAGCCGCCCCACCTGCAATATCTGCCGCATGCGTGAGCACTGCCGCTTCCGCGCCGCCCACACCACCTGCTATTCGCATTCTGAATAAAATGTCAATTGATGGCACGGTATCGAGGGAATCTCATCCGTATGTAAGCGGATGTCCTCACAAACAAGTACCATAAGATGCCAAATAACAACTATCTGAAAGCCAGTACATGCACAACATTCTGCAGTTCTCGCCACAACTAACCGCGCTTGAGTTTTTTTCAGGCATTGGCTTGGCTCGTGCCGGCATGGCAAAAGCCGGAATCAAAACAATCTGGGCAAATGACATAGACCATACTAAATGCGCCATGTACAGCCAGTGTTGGGGCGATGAGCATCTAGTCGAGCAGGATGTCCACACACTCGACCCCGACCTAATACCCCAAGCCGACATCGCATGGGCGTCAAGCCCTTGCACAAACTTATCTCTCGCGGGAAACAGGGAGGGACTTGTCTCTGGCAAAGAGTCCAGTGCGTTCTTTGGCTTTATTAAGGCCATCGAAGGAATGAGCGATCGTGCCCCGCGGGCACTTGTTCTCGAAAATGTCATCGGCCTTGCCACGTCTAATAACAGTGATGACTTTAGACTCGTTTGCCAGGAATTTAATCGTTTAGGCTATTCATGCGACGCTTATTTTATCGATGCACGGCATTGGCTTCCCCAGTCACGCCCCCGCATGTTTGTCGTCGGATTAAAAAACCCTCTTCCCAACAGCCGACTCGATTCCTCGCTTCGACCTGAAAAGGTCTCCTGGATTCACTCCGACCCTTCACTCATTACGCACGTCTCTCACCTAAACGAGCCGAGCCCACTTCGTATGACGGGCCTTGCAATGGTTGTTGAAAATATTCCCGAGGACGACAAGCGTTGGTGGAACAAAAACCAAATACAAGCATTTATCGACTCACTTGCACCGCATCAAGCAGAGCGCCTTCAGCGCTTCTTAAATGCCAAAGAAAAAATTGTTCGCACTGCTTACCGTCGCACGCGATCGGGCGTTGTGCGCTGGGAAATCCGTGAAGAAGAAATTGCCGGATGTCTAAGAACGGCTCGCGGCGGCTCATCAAGACAGGCAGTCGTTATATGCGAAAACGGAAAGATAGAAGTTCGCTGGATGACTGGAACTGAATATGCCCGTCTCCAAGGTGCTGACTCATGTCAGTTTAGCGGCTTCTCTGATGCTCAGATTCGCTACGCATTCGGCGATGCAGTTGCCGTGCCAGTTGTCACTTGGCTTATAAAAAATGCAGTCAAACCCGCGCTTATGTCTTCAAGGAACGGAGTGGACAATAATGGAAATGACCAATTGCTCCTTGAGCGAGCCCGATAAAGGCATCTTGGATGCCATTGAGCTCTGGTACGAATCCAAGCGCAGCAAGCGAGGCAATGTCAACCGTAACGTCATGGCGGTTGGCATAGGCATAAGCGAGCTGTTGCAGAACCGTTTTCCGCTCACCGACGATTATGTGCAATCGGACAAGGGGAGCCAAGTACGAGGCCTAAGTGGAGCATGCATCAAAACAGTTTTAGCCAGACATGGGGAAACGCGTGCCTTCGCATCAGAGGGCGGCAGAACCTCACGCGGCACACTCCCAATGGCGCTTGAGCTTGCCGCAATTATCAACTCTGCCCTACCCAGTGACACTTGCGAAGACACTCGTCTTGAAGCTGCGAATGCAATCGCCAATTTCTTCGTCGAGCGAATCCAGGTCGATTTCTTTAACCGGCAGAGAATCAAAGTCGAAATCGATCTTCAAAAACCAATTTCCGTCATTGTCGATGATATCCTAGCCAAAGCAAGCCTACGGTCCGATAAGCCAACGGGCACCGTCGCACAGCACC
Organism: Collinsella sp.; assembly: GCA_036550515.1. GTDB lineage: Bacteria > Actinomycetota > Coriobacteriia > Coriobacteriales > Coriobacteriaceae > Collinsella. The sequence continues at coordinate 14,978 of JAXKGF010000048.1, read as the reverse complement.
TGGTAGGTGCAAAACTAGAGATGTTATTTCCAACCATAGAAATCGGAAAGGACAACTCAAACGCCGCCGACCAGCAGACAGACCGTTCTGGCGATTTCCAAATCAATGATGCTGCATTTCATGTGACTGTATCGCCAATGGCCAAATTGACCGATCGATGCCGAGATAACATTCGAAATGGCATTCGGCCCATCGTCGTTGTCCCCCACGATAAAGTTTCCTTCGCTTACGGACTGTTCGAAAGTGAAGGACTCGGCAATCGCGTACAGGTTATCGCGCTCGAATCGTTTATCGGCATCAATATTGAAGAATTATCGTTCTACAAGCGAGACCTAATTCGATTAAATGTCGCACGGCTTCTTGCCCACTACAACAAGCGAATCGAAGATATCGAGCCCGACAAATCTCTTCAAATAGAAATTCCTCAGTGGGCTCTAGACGAAATGGACGCACATGGCGAATAGCTCAAACATACTTATCACTCATGATTCTGACGGTGCTGCGCTGGCGGCGCCCGTTGATGCCGCACGTCGCAATGGCGCTGCATACAAGACGCGCACGATCGATGACCTTCGCATTAAGGACGATCGCCTGCGTGCCGCCATCGAGGGCACGGGACACCTGCTGTTTGACGGCGGCATGGGCACCATGCTGCAGGCGTCCGGCATGAAGGCCGGCGCCCTGCCCGAGCTGCTCAACTTTGAGGAGCCCCAGGTCATTACCGATATTCAACGTCAGTACGTCGAGGCTGGCTGTGACGTGATCACCGCCAACACCTTTGGCGCCAACGCCCACAAGCTCGACGGCGCCGCCACCGTGGCAGACGTCTTTGCCGCGGCAGTCACCTGCGCCCGCGACGCCGGCGCCCGCTACGTTGCCGGCGATATCGGCCCCATCGGCGCCCTGCTGCGCCCCCTGGGCACCCTCAGCTTTGACGAGGCCTACGACCTCTTTGCCGAGGAGGTGCGCGCCGGCGTCGCTGCGGGCGTGGACCTCTTTATTATCGAGACTATGACCGACCTGGCCGAGATCAAGGCGGCGGTCCTCGCCTGCCGCGAGAACTCCGACCTGCCCGTCTTTGCCACCATGACCTTTGAGGAAGACGGTCGCACCTTCTTGGGCACGAGCCCCGAGGTCGCCGCCATCACCCTCGACGCCATCGGCGCCGACGTCCTGGGCATCAACTGCAGTCAGGGACCGGCCGAGCTCCGAGGACTCGCCGCGCGCATGCTCACCGTTACCGACAAGCCCGTTATGGTGCAGGCCAACGCAGGACTGCCCCGCGTGGACGACGACGGCAACACCGTCTTTGATATCCAGGCCCCCGAATACGCCGAGGCCGTCGCCGGCATGATTGAGGACGGCGTGAGCGTCGTGGGCGGTTGCTGCGGCACCACGCCGACGCACATGGCGGCACTTCGCACCCTCATCGACAACCACACGCCCAGCCCGCGTCACCGCAAACCCAGCATGTCGGCCACGAGCGCCCAGACGGTCGTGGACCTCCCCTGCGACGGCCACAAGATCGCCGTCATCGGCGAGCGCATCAACCCCACCGGCAAAAAGCGCCTGCAGCAGGCCCTACGCGACGGCGACCTGGACTACGTCGTGAGCCAGGGCATCAGCCAGCAGGAGCAAGGCGCCGACATCCTGGACGTCAACGTGGGCCTGCCCGAGATCGACGAGGTCAAGGTCATCCAGCAAGCGACCGAGCAGCTCCAAGGCTCCACGCTGCTGCCGCTGCAGATCGACTCCACCGACCCCGCCGCCGTCGAGGCCGCCGTACGTCGCTACGCCGGCAAGCCCATCATCAACTCGGTCAATGGCAAACAGCAGATCATGGACGAAATCTTCCCGCTGGTCGCCCACTACGGCACCAACGTCGTCGGCCTCACGCTCGACGAGGGCGGCATCCCCGATACCGCCGAGGCACGCTATGCCATCGCCGAGCGCATTGTGGCCGAAGCCGCCCGTTACGGCATCGGCCCGGACCGCATCCTTATCGACTGCCTGGTCATGACCGCCTCGACCAACCAGCGCCAGGCCGAACAGATCCTGCGCGCCATGTCCCTGTGCAAGGAGCGCCTGGGCGTCAAATGCGCGCTCGGCGTGTCGAACATCAGCTTTGGCCTGCCCGCCCGTCCGCTGCTAGGTTCGGTCTTTTTGGCCGCCGCCTTTGGCGCGGGCCTGGACGCCCCCATTATGAACCCGGGCTCCAAGCGCTTTATGGATACCGTCTACAGCTATCGCGTCCTGAGCGTTGAGGACGAGGGCTCGACCGGATACATCGAGCGCTACGCCGACTGGACCGACCCGTATAAGATCGCCGCGAACCCGGCGGCCGCCCAGTCAGCATCGAGCGATGCCGCGCCTACCGCAAGCACCACTGCAATCGCCGATGACGATCCCATCCGCCACATGGTCGTCTCGGGCCGCAAGGGCGAAATCGCAGCCGAGACCGAGCGTCTGCTGGCCAACCACGACGCTATGGACCTCATCAACAATCACTTTATCCCCGCCCTCGACGAGGTTGGCGTCCTCTTTGACCAGGGCAAGTTCTTCTTACCGCAGCTCATGGCCTCGGCCGAGGCCGCGCGCGTGGGCTTCGATACCATCAAACGCCTGATGCCCGCCGGCGAGATTGCCGACAAGGGCAAGATCTGCGTGGCCACCGTCAAGGGCGACATCCACGATATCGGTAAGAACATCGTCAAGATGTTGCTCGATAACTACGGCTACACCGTCTTTGATCTGGGTCGCGACGTCGATCCACAGGAGGTGCTCAAGACCGTCAAGGAGCGTGACATTAAGCTCGTCGGCCTCTCGGCGCTTATGACCACCACCGTCGTTGCCATGGAAGAGACCATCAAGCTGCTTCATGCCGAGGTACCGGGCGTCAAGATCATCGTGGGCGGCGCCGTACTCACCCCCGAATACGCCAAGCAGATCGGCGCAGACTACTACGCCAAGGACGCCGCCGAGAGCGCGCGTATCGCCGAAGAGGTCTTTGGGCAGTAACACAACGGAAACAACCGAGCACCAAAACGTGCCGCACGCGCCACGAGACGTGTGCGGCACGTTAGAATAGATGAGATTATGCTCGTTTTGGCAGATAGGAGCGCAAGGATGGCGATCACGCCTGCAGAAATCGCGGAAACCCGCGGCATGGTTGAGGAGCAGAACCTCGACATCAGGACCATCACCATGGGTGTTTCGCTCATGGGTTGCGGCGACGAGAACCTCGACCGCATGTGCACGAAGATCTACGACCACGTGACGCACACGGCTGAGCACCTGGTCGAGACAGCCGAGAACCTCGAGCGCGAGTACGGTATCCCCATCGTCAACAAGCGCGTCTCCGTCACCCCGGTGGCGCAGATCGCCGCGTGCTGCAAGGATGAGGACCTCACCCCCATCGCGCATGCCCTCGACCGCGCGGCCGAGACCCTCGGCATCGATTACCTGGGCGGCTTCTCCGCACTCGTCCAGAAGGGCATCGGCGACGCCGATCGCCGCGTCATCCAGTCCATCCCGCAGGCGCTCGCTACCACCAGCCGCGTCTGCTCCAGCGTCAACGTCGCCAGCCTGCGCGCCGGCATCAACATGGACGCCGTGCTTATGGCCGCCCAGACCATCATCGACGCCGCTAAGCTCACGGCCGACCAGGACTCCGTCGGCGCTTCCAAGTTTGTCTGCTTTGCCAATATGGTTGAGGACTCCCCGTTTATGGCGGGCGCCGTCCACGGCGGTGGCGAGGCCGACGCCGTCATCAACGTAGGCGTTTCGGGCCCCGGCGTTATGGCCGCAGCCCTGGAGACGCTGCCCGATTCCGCATCGATGATGGAAGTCGCCGAAAAGATTAAGCAGACCGCCTTTAAGATCACCCGTGCCGGCGAGCTCATGAGCCGCGAGGCCGCCCATCGCCTGGGTGTCGAGAAGGGCATCGTCGACCTGTCGCTGGCCCCCACGCCTGCCATCGGCGACTCCGTTGCCCGCATCCTCGAGATCATCGGTGTTGGCACCTGCGGTGGCCCGGGCACGACCTGCGCACTCGCCATGCTCAACGATGCCGTCAAGAAGGGCGGCGTCATGGCCAGCTCCAGCGTGGGCGGCCTCTCGGGCGCCTTTATCCCCGTGTCCGAGGACGCCGGCATGATCGCCGCCGTCGAGGCCGGCGCGCTTTCGCTCGAGAAGCTCGAGGCCATGACTTGTGTGTGCTCCGTCGGCCTGGACATGATCGCCATCCCCGGTGACACCCCGGTCGAGACCATCGCCGGCATCATCGCCGACGAGATGGCTATCGGCGTCATCAACAACAAGACCACGGCCGTGCGCGTGATTCCCGCCATCGGCAAGGGCGTGGGCGACTGCGTCGAGTACGGCGGCCTGTTTGGCCGTGCACCCATCATGCCGGTGAACCCCAACGCCGGCACCGTGCTTGCCCACCGTGGTGGACGCTTCCCGGCACCGCTGAACTCGCTGAAGAACTAGCTGAGGGGGACTGGCGAGGAGCCCCGGGGAGGGCAAATATATAAGGTCGCCTGCTCGGACAGTCCTGACTCGCACGGAGAGCACATTAAGTGCTCTCCGGCTCGTGCGGAACTCGCGATCGACCTTATATATTTGCCCTCCCCGGGGCTCCCGCACAACGGGACCTCGGTTGAGTTCTATCCCGGTTGCAGTTGCTTCGCTCCTGCACTACATGGTCGATACGGCGGTTTGGCGTTGGATCGGTTCTTTCTGATATATGCTGGTTGCGGCTCTTCTTTTGGGAGGAGTCGCTTTTTTGTTGCTAGGAGGTTGGCCCGTGGTTGATGGGGATGCTCGCTCTGAGCTGCTTTCTGCTGATTGGAATGGCGAATGGATGCGCTTGCAGGCTGGTCGGCGGCGGGCTGATGATTCTTTTGAGTGGGATAAAAGGGCTCGGCATTTTCAGCCGCTTGAGACTGCTCCGTATGCCCGGGACTTTATGAAGCTGCTGGCGTTAAAGCCTGGTGAATCCGTGCTGGATATGGGGTGTGGGGCTGGGTCGATTGCTATTCCGCTTGCGCAAGACGGGCATCCTGTGATTGCTGCTGACTTTTCCCCTGCCATGTTGGGCACGCTTGATGCTGGCATTGAGTACTATGGGCTCGAGGATCGCATTACACCGCTTGAGCTTGCTTGGGATGATGACTGGGATTTGGTTGGACCGGTCGCGAAAGCGGTAGATGTTGCCTTTGCCAGTCGCTCTGTCACCACGACCAACCTAAAAGGCGCGCTTGCCAAGCTTGATCGAACGGCTCGTCGGCGTTGTGCTGTCACGATGGTCGCCAACTCCAGCCCGCGCTATGACCTGCACCTGATGAATGCCATCGGTGCCTCGGTTACCTGCAGTAATGGCTTTGTGTATGCCTTTAATATCCTCATTCAGATGGGTGCCCTGCCGCAGGTTACGTACTTTGAATCGCCTCGTCGCGATACCTTCGATAGCCTTGAGGCGGGAGTGGCAGACTTCTCCCGTATGCTCGAGCACGGTAACGAGGATAAGATTGACCGTCTGCGCGACTACGTCGCTCAGCATATGATTGAGAATCCCCATGCCGGCGAGCCAGGGTCCAAGGGCGTGCCGCAGGGGCGCTACATGCTCGACCACGTTCGCAAGGTCCGTTGGGCGTTTATTGCATGGGAGCCGGTCCCTTCGGGCAGTCCATAGACCGCTTTCGGCCGCCGTACACGTCCGTCTGTAACCCGCGCTGTTCTCCCGCTCAGCATCCGCATTCTTTTTGAACTGGGTAAACACGCCCCACACCGCGCCGTTCCTGCGCTATCGTGGGACAGCTCACGTAGATTAAGGCCCCATCGCGGGGCGCCCCATAACATAGAAAGCGAGAACCCATGGCACTGACAGGAGCCCAGGTCAAGCAGCTTCGCAGCATGGCCCATCACCTCAACCCCGCCATCATCATCGGCAAGTCCGACATCAACGAGGGCACCGTCGAGCAGACGGTCGCCTACCTGGAGAAGCACGAGCTCGTTAAGTGCTCCGTACTCGATGGTTCCAGCCTTTCTGCCCGCGAGGCCGCCGAAGAGCTCGCCGATCGCTGCCATGCCGAGGTCGTCCAGGTTATCGGCCGCAAGTTCTCGCTGTATCGCGAGTCCTCGCGCAAGGACATCGAGAAGATTAAGCTCGTCTAAGCGCCAACGATCCGGCGAGCCAACACACATCAAGCTAGCGAGCGTCCGAGCAATTCGGACGCTCATTTTTTATCGCTCGACGAGCACGCGGCTAAGCCTGCCCTCCACCAAGCGCTCGTACAGACGCCGCGTCTCGGGCTCGGGCACGCCATTGACCTGCTCCCTCAGGTGATGCATATGCCCACTGTACAGCTCGACGATATCGCGTCGTCGCCCTGCCGCACCGTAGACGCGCATAGCGCAACGCACCATGTCCTCGCGCGCCGTCTCTTGCCGCAGCCCCGACTCCACCAGCCATACCGCCGACTGCAGGTCGTTTTCTTCTAGGGCGGCATTCGCGCCCCGAATCATGCAGTCGATATATTTCGATTCCATAATTCGCCTCATACGCAAAAAGTAGGTGGGATTACAGCCATTGGGAACATACAACGGGCCGGCGTAGAGCTGCTCGATCTTAAGGCACAGCTCGATCAGATGGGGCCCGCACGCACCCGTGCGATTTCCCAAAACTTCGCGGCTTATCTGATCAAACAACCGCACGTCGGTCTTGACGTAATCGCCGTTAAGCCCAATGCACTCGTTTTGGATCAGCACACACGACTTGCCGTCCGGTGTCGGCCCCAAGGCCGAACGCAGGCGCGATATCGTCGAGTACAGATTGTTACGAGCGCTATTGAACTCGGCGTGGGGCCACAGCTCCATAGCCAGCGTCTCGCGGTCGACCAGTGCATCCATGCCCAGCGCAAGCCGCTCGGCAAGCGTCGCCGCTTTCTTGCGGCGCCACATCTTATCCGTGATGGGAAACCCGTCGCGCTCGGCGCGAAACGCCCCAAACATGCGGATCTCGATATGGCCAATCACATCGACATCCTCGGCATCGCCGGCCTGGAACAGACGCTCGCCTTCGCCCTCAAAGTCGTCACGCAGCGAATACCGCGACAGCTCGCGCACCGGGAGCTTCTTTCGAATTCTAGCAGCCGGCTCACCCAGACAATGCATTGCAAGACGCGCAAACAGCCGATACGACGGATCCAAAATCCCCGGGCGGTTCATGGACATCCAAGCTGCAAGGTCGCTATCGCGGCCCGCGGAGGCCAAATGCAGCGCCACCATCCAAGCCTCGGCACCACCGACCTGCGTCCGACTCAAATCGAGCAGCTCTGCCTCTTCGCGCACCGATACCATCGATGTATTGCGTAAGTATGCCGCGCGCTCTAGCAGCAGTGCGTTGTCGCGTATGTATCCAATCGATTCCTCGGCAAGCCTGAGCACCTGCACCGCACGGAATTTGGCATTGACCGGACGCCCCTCAGCCAGCGACTGCCAGCCTTCCAATATCAAGCCAAACAACTGGACTTGATTGTCACGCACGCGCACGGCAAAACGGTCGAGCTCATTGAATGCCTGCTCGTCGGTCACCGGCATGCCGGCAAACAGGCGCCGCGCCGATAATACCATGCGCACCCAGATGGCGAGTGCTCGGATTCCACGCGCTTCGAGTGCCTCGAGCGTCTGGGTCATCTCGTCATCACGCTCGTCAGTCCCTGCATACGACCCATCAAACAGCTCCGTCAACATGCGGTCCGCCCGCACAAACGTCCCCGCAATATCGAGCTCACAATCGTAGGCCTTATCTGTTTTGAGCCTCGCGAGGATCTCACCACCCTTCGCCCGCTCGGTCAGCCCATGCTTTATCTCGACATGTGCGGACAGCATGTCGAGTGCGGCACAAGACGCCTCACTTTCCAGCGCTGCATGGCCTGTCGGAAGCCCCAGACCACTATCTCCATAACAGGCGGCCGTAAACGCGTGCGCCACCTTCCACGACACGGGATCGAGCTCGCAAATCGCTTGCTCGCCCGCATGCTCGATAATTGAGGCCATATACCGCGCGAGCTTTGTATTGGAGACGCTCACCGCCGCCAGATAGATGCCGAGCGCCTCGTCAGGCGTCGGCTCCGATGCCCGGCCATCTGCCTCGGTCTTTCCCAGCGCCGCGCGGCAGATATCCCCTCCATGCCCCGTCAGGGCCAGATCGACCCCATACTGCCCGGCAAGCTCCAACACCGCGCTGCGGTCCAAAAACGCGTCGGCGAGGTCCATCGCGGTATCGCAGCGCCCCGCTTTAATCAAAATACGTGCTGCCCGCACAACAAGTTCGGGGCGAATTTCGGCGACCAGCTTGCGCAATCGCAGACGTGCGTTGTCCTCGGTACCCAGGCAGGTAAAGCTCCGGTCTGCCGGATCAACGCCAAAAATGGGATAATCGCGGACAAGATAGGACTGGTCAATCGCCGAAAGCCTAACACCGCAAGCCTCGAGCTCCGAAATATTGCCCTCACCCATTAGGACCATCAAGCATGCCACACTAAACAGGGCGTTGTTCTCAAGCGACGCCAGGTCAACAAGTGCCGCACCGTAGATATTGACAATCTCGTTTTCGAGCATCTGGGCAACGTCTCCCTGCCCGTATAGTCCCGACTGCATAGCCGAGACGAGCTCGGGCACGCCCTGCGTAAGCTGATAGAAGTCGAGCGATGTGCTGATCGAAAACGCCGATGCCCACGCCGAGTACTCATAGGCATGCACCTTGAGCATCTGCGCGTTGACTTTAATCGAATCGCCCAGTCCATGAATCAGCTGGCGATTCGAAGGACGGCAGCTCATAAAGACCCCAATCCCCATAGCACGCAGGCTTCGGATTCGGTCGATCAGCTCCTCGGTCTCGCTCTGGCTGAGGTTAGGCACGTTATCGATTGCAATCAGGGAGTGCGGCTTGTCCTTAAGCTCTTCGGTAACGACCTCGAGCTGCATAAACACCTCGCGCCCAATGGCGCGGTCTGCCTCGATGATCCGCACGGGACCTCGCGTCGGATCGCTTTTAACCTCTTGGGTATACTGCAGCAGCACCGAGGTTTTCCCAAAGCCATCAGGCGCGTAGAGGACTACGATGCCGGCCTTTCGGCCCTTGGCGATAAGTTCGTTCATCAAGCGATCGCGCCGTACCGTATAACTACTGCCCAGCGGCATAAGCTCGAGGTCGTCCGTATTGCCCAAATCGTTAACCATGCCCGCTCCTCAACTCGACCACATGGACACCGTAACGCTAGACCATATGTATCGCTAGATGAATAGAGCGATGCTACGGTTTAGGATGTTTGTTGGTACGCAAATGGCAAGTTTTTGTTCAGCGTGGTCCGATTGAAACTTATCCCCCAACCAATCAGTCTTTGCGCAGGTCAATGCGCTTGCCAGCTTGTCCCATCCTTTGGCAGTGTACCTCAAATGAGCGCTGTTCAATTGTGTTGCGCAACTCACCTAACGCCAGCTACCGTCTGCGACCTTTTCATAGCATTTATGCATAGTATCTGTTATGGAATGAATCATGCTGCACCAGACGCACCCGTCCAGTTCGCAGCCAGATTTTCGTCAAGCACACGGCGCACGCTCAGCAAAAAGGCCCCCGCAAAGCGGGGGCCTTCGGCAAAGCTATGTCGAGGTGATAGGCTTTCGCTACTTGCAGAGCGAAAGGGCGGCCTCGTCGGCAACGACAACGCAGTTGGTGTGCAGTTGCAGGATCGAGGCAGGGCACTCGGGGGTAACCGGACCATAGCACATGTCATGCACGGCCTGTGCCTTGGCCTCGCCGTTGGCGACAACCAGGATCATGCGGGCATACATGATGGTCTGGGTGCCCATGGTGTAGGCCTGACGGGGCACGTCGTCGATGCTGTCGAACAGGCGGCTGTTGGCCTGAATAGTGCTCTCGGTAAGGTCGACGCAGTGCGTACCCTTGGAGAAGTGGTCATCGGGCTCGTTGAAGCCAATGTGACCGTTGTTACCGATGCCGAGCAGCTGCAGATCAGGGTAACCGGCAGCAGCGACGATCTTGTCGTACTCAGAGCAGGCAGCGGCAGCGTCGGGATTGGAGCCATCGGGCACATGCGTGTTGTTCAGGTCGATGTTAATGTGATCGAAGAAGTTCTCACGCATAAAGTAGTGGTAGCTCTGGGGATCGTCGTGCGAAAGGCCACGATACTCGTCGAGGTTGTAGGTGCTGACCTCGGCAAAGTCGACGTCACCCTTCTCGTACCAAGCGGCGAGCTGCTTGTAGGCGCCAATCGGGGTGGAGCCGGTGGCAAGACCCAGCACGCAATCGGGCTTGAGGATAACCTGGGCCGAGATGATATTGGCGGCCTTGCGGCTCATATCCTCGTAGTCTTTAGCTTTAATGATCTTCATTACGCGTCCTTTCTCATACAAGAGAGGCAAGGCTCTCCTTACAAGCACTTGCCCGCGGCCCGCGTCGGCCGCAACCAACGTGTGCGGCCACCAGGGCGAGGTCGCGTAATGTATGTGTCTCGTGTCTAGCCGCGTCGAGGCCCCTGCCCGTCCACGGTGACCCAAAGCTGTTTAGCTTCGGACAAATCCCATCTTGCCACGGAGGGCGTCCTCTTTCAAGGGCGCCCTCCGTAAACGTGTTCGAATTGTAGGCTAAAGGCCGAGCGCGCTCACTAGCGCTCGCGAGCGACGATGAGTTGGTCCATCTCCTCGACATGCTCGCCAACGGAACCCTTGATGCTCGAGAACTCAACGGAGTTGCACACCAAGATGGGAACCGTCACATCGTAGCCCTCGGCAGCAATTGCCTCGCGATCGAACTCGATGAGTACATCGCCCTTATGGACGATGTCACCCACTTGCGCATGTACGGTAAAGTGCTTGCCCTCGAGCTGAACAGTGTCCAAACCAACGTGGATGAGCACGTCCAGACCATCGACTGTGTTAAGCGCAACGGCGTGTCCCGTGGGAAAAATGGCCTCGACCTTGGCGTCTGCCGGCGCAATCACGCGCGTGCCGGTAGGCTGAATCGCCACGCCCTGACCCAAAAGGCCGGTGGCAAACGTCTGATCGTTTACCTCGGAGAGCGGAATGACGTCGCCCGAGATGGGAGCATCCAGCGTAAGGACTCGACCACGCATACCAAAAGACCTCAGGACTTTAGTGAACATGCTCCCCCTCGGACATACCAATCAATCAAAATAACCTTGTCAGTTTACCACTTGGCACCCGTTTTTGGCCATTAGGGAAGTTCGCGCTTGACAACCTCGACGATATCGTCAACAACACGCTGGGTCAGCTCGTGCGTCTCCGCCTCGGCCATAACGCGAACCAGCGGCTCGGTACCGCTCGGGCGCACCAAGATGCGGCCGCGACCGTTGAGCTCCTTCTCGGCGGCAGCGACGGCGTCCCAAATGGGCTGGCAATCGTCCAGGCCGGCCTTGTTGTCCGAATGCACGTTGACGAGCACCTGCGGGTACTTCTTCATGATGCCGGCAAGGTCGGTGAGGGTGCGGCCGGTGCGCTTGAGCACGGCCAGCAACTGCAGGGCCGTCACCAAGCCGTCGCCGGTGGTGTTGTGCTCCAGGAAGATGATGTGGCCGGACTGCTCGCCGCCGATGACGGCACCGTCCTCGAGCATACGCTCAAGAACATAACGGTCGCCCACGGCGGTCTGGACCATCTCAAATCCCTGCTCCTTCATGGCGATGGAGAAACCGAGGTTGCACATAACGGTCGAGACGATCTCAGAGTTGGCGAGCTTGCCGCGAGCAGCAAGGTCGGAGCCACAGATGGCAAGAATGTAGTCGCCATCGATCTCGTTGCCCTCGCTGTCCACGAACAGCACACGATCGGCGTCGCCGTCGTGGGCAAGGCCGATATCGGCGTGGGTGCGCAGCACGAGCTCGCGCAGGGGCTCAAGGTGCGTGGAGCCACACTCAACGTTAATGTCGGTGCCGCAGTAATCGGTGTTGATGGCATGGACCGTGGCGCCCAGGCGCTGGAGCGCGGCAGGCGTGGTCTGGCACGAAGCACCGTGGCCGCAGTCGACGGCAACAACCAGTCCGTCGAGCTTAAGGCCGTCGAGCGTGCTGATGGCATGATCGACATAGGCCTTGCGGGCGTCCTTCATCTTGATGATGTGGCCCACGCCGGCACCGGTCGGCAACGTGTCGGCAGCCATGGCCTCCTCGGACATGACCCAGGCGCTGATCTCTTCCTCGACAGCATCGGGAAGCTTCATGCCCTTGCGGCTAAAGAACTTGATGCCGTTGAACTCCGGAGGATTGTGCGAAGCGGAGATGACGATGCCGCCGTCAAGCTCGTTTTGGACGGTGAGCAGCGCCACGGCCGGCGTAGGGATAACGCCGCAGCAGTGCGGACGGCCGCCCTCGGCCATGATACCGGCGGTCAGAGCACTCTCGAGCATGGTGCCCGAAAGACGCGTATCGCGGCCGATGCAGATGTCCGGACCAAGGAACTTGGTCGCCGCACGGCCCAGGCGAAACGCGAGGTCGCACGAGAGGTCGGCATTGGCGACGCCACGGACGCCGTCGGTACCGAAGATGTTCTGGGGCATAGGATCGCTCCTTCCCAAGCAGGCGATATGCAACCGCCCACCCTAGTCGAAAAAGAAAAGCGGGACCCGCCGAGGAATCGGCAGGCCCCGCTTGTACATTGTATCTCGAAAGGAGATAAAACCTTAGCGCTTGGAGAACTGGGGAGCGCGGCGGGCCTTCTTGAGGCCGTACTTCTTGCGCTCGACCACGCGAGCATCGCGCGTAAGGAAACCGGCCTTCTTGAGGTCAGCACGGTAGTCGCCAGCGTTCAGAAGAGCGCGAGCGATGCCCAGGCGCAGAGCGCCGGACTGACCGGAGATGCCGCCGCCATCGCACAGAGCGATAACGTCGAACTGACCGGCGGTGTCGGTCACCTTGAAGGGAGCAAGGGCGTTCTCAACGAGCTGATGACGGCCGAAATACTGCTCGGCGTCACGCTTGTTGATGGTCACCTTGCCGGTGCCGGGGACGAGACGGACGCGGGCGACGGCGTTCTTACGACGGCCGGTACCCTGGTAGACAACGGTGTTCTCAGCCATCTTTAAGCCTCCAGCTCAATCTTCGTGGGGTTCTGGGCAGCGTGCGGATGCTCGGCACCAGCGTAGACCTTAAGCTTGGTCATCTGGGCACGGCCGAGGGTGGTCTTGGGCAGCATGCCGCGAACGGCGCGCTCGATGACCTTCTCCGGGTGCTTCTCCATAGCCTGGCGGAAGCTCTCAGCCTTGAGGCCGCCGTTGTAGCCGCTGTGGCGATAATAGGTCTTCGTGTCGGCCTTGTTACCGGTAAGCTGGACCTTATCGGCGTTGATGACGACAACGAAGTCGCCGCAGTCGCTGTTGGGCGTGAACTGGGGCTTGTTCTTACCGCGCAGGATCATTGCGATCTGGGTGGCAAGACGGCCCAGGACAGCACCATCGGCGTCGACGAGAACCCAGTTGCGCTGGACCTCGCCCTGCTTGGCGTAGTGAGTCGATTTCGAAATCACTTAGACTCCTCCATGTACAGTACGTGTTGTTACAGAGATTCACGGGGCTCTGCAAGTAACCCGTCCATATTACCCCGCTCGCCGCCCGAGTCAACAGGTATTTTGGCTCCGACCAGAGTTTCTGCACATGTCGTCCATGGGTCATGACGTCGCGACGCTAGCGCTCGACAAACGCCTCGATATCTCCCAGCAAGCGCTTTGCCTCCTGGCGACCCTGAATATACAGGTCGAGGAGCTTTGCCGGATCGTGCTCAACGTGACCGACCTCGACCGGCTTTTGCGGAGCGACGACCAACGCACGGCCCTCGCGCTCATACTTCCACAGGTGCATGCGCTGGATGTTATAGCGGTCGTGGCGCGTCTCGATAGCCTCGAGCAGGTAGGGGTAGTCGGCATAGCGAGCGCGCGCGGCTGGCATAAACTCGTAGGGCTTCTTCTCGTATGAACGGTCCTGCGTGACAATAACAACCGCGCGATCGAAGCCCGCCTCCTCCAGCACGTGCTCGATGGGGACCGAATCGGCTACGCCGCCGTCGACGTATTTGTGCCCGTCAATCTCGACCGGCGGCGTCACCAGCGGCAGCGAGGTCGAGGCGCGCACGGCGTCGAGGTCAAGTACGGCGCTTTTGACCGGCAGGTACGTGGCGGTTCCAAAGAGCATGTCCGTCGCGACGGCGTACATCTCGATGGGGCTCGCGTCGAACGTTTCATTGTCAAAGGGGTCCAGGCGGTCCTGGACATCGTTGAAGATAAAGTCGTAACCCACAATAGAGCCCGTGGATGCAAACGATGCGGCGCCCATGTAGCGGCTGTCGTTGCAGAAAGCCAGGTTGATGCGGTTGGCACGGCCGATCTGGTGCGACTTGTAGTTCACGCCGTTGAGAGCACCTGCCGATACACCGTAGACAGCTGGAATCTCGACGCCAGCCTCCATGAGGACGTCGAGCACACCCGCGGTAAACTGTCCGCGGAAGCTGCCACCCTCCAAGACGAGCGCGACCTTGCCGGCGTTCTTTGCCTTATCTTCTGCAGTCATATTGACCTCCTGCGATTGCGTTTTGGCTTTCTTCTACCCAGTTTTGGAATGGAGGGCGCATAGGTTTTGGAGTTGAGGAGATGGAGCGGAAAGCGCGTCCCACCCTGCGTTGCCGTAGCGTTTGCTTAACGCCCGCGCCCTGCATAGAGCTCGATTCTCCGCGGTACGGGGGTGGCGTTGGCGCGGGGTATTGCCGGTCGTCATCCCATCGGCATCGCATCTATATAGGGCTGGAGCTTTGCGCGGAGAATCCGCGTATTTGCTTCGCAAATACGCACCGGCTTCGGCCGCCTGCCGGCGTCCTCGCCCGCGGGCTAAAAACGCTTACGCGTTTTCTTTACGCCCGCGCCCTGCACAGAGTTCGATTCTCCGCGGTAGG
>JAXKGF010000047.1:0-24746 GCA_036550515.1 Collinsella sp. | reverse complement strand
GGTCCATTGGAACACGAGGAGGCGCCAGGTTAAACTGAAGGGACTGACCCCGGAGGAGTTCCGGAGACAGTCCCTTGCGGCGTAGTTCTTATTTAAGCCGTCCAAGTTTTGGGGTGCAGTTCAGGAGGGACGGTTCTTCGTAATTCAATGTCGTCGCTGGCCTACTCGCCATCCTCCAACTTAATGAGGATCTTGCGGTAGCCACCGTACTCGCCGTTCAGCGCCTTTGAAACGCGGCTCACCGTGGTGGACGAAGCGCCGGTACGGGCCTGAACCTCAACATAAGGCTCGCCCTCGTCCAAATAGCGCGCAACCTGCAAACGCTGAGAAAGGTCGCAAATCTCGCGCGGCGTGCAGATATCGGTCAAAAACGCTTGGATATCCTTCTCGTCGTCCAAAAGGCTAAATGCGTGGACCAGCTGCTTGACATCAGGCTTGTCAAACATGTTCTCGATATTCATCGATCACCGCCAAACCCGCCAAAAGGCATCGAAGTTGATACTGACATCGGGCATCGTTCGCCCGTTCTATGCAATAGGGCAACGCCTGTGGCTTTTGCCCGTAGCAGTGTAGCACACCACCAAACTAAAGCGACAAGACTCTCTGCCAGCGGCGCGTTTTTCAGGACGAACGCCGTTTAGAAACCATATGCGCACGTAAGCTCCACGAATATTTGAGACAATGGGCGCCCAAACACCGCGGCGCGCCCGCGCAACCATCCAGGTCGCCGCCGTAAGCCGCTTCACGCGACGCCAGCAATCCCGGCGCAAGAAAGGATTCACGCCATGCGCTTTATGCTTAACTGGCTCTTCACCTCGATCGCCATCGCGATCGCCACGTTCCTCGTCCCCGGTATCCAACCCTTCGGCTTTGCCGAGACCTGGGTCTGCTTTGCCTTTGTGGGACTGTTCCTGAACATTGTCGATTCGTTCGTCAAACCGTTCCTCACGGTCATCTCGCTGCCGCTCACGATCATTACGCTGGGCATTTTCCAGCTTGTCGTCAACAGCTTTATGCTTGAGCTCGCGAGTTACCTGTCGGTCAACCTGCTGGGCGTCGGCATCTCCATCGCCAGCTTTGGATCGGCCTTTATGGGCAGCATCCTGGTGTCCATCACGCGCAGCATCCTCGACAGCATCGCCGAGGACTAAAACGGCCATTCCGGCCGTGTCCGTCTCAACAGCCCAAAACGAAGGCCGCCCATCGCAAAAATGGGCGGCCTTCTTATTTGTCAATCCTCAGAGGGCAAGAAAATCTACCATTTCCACCCCGTCCCCAAATGGCAGGTGGGCTAGATGACGTAGTCGTAGCCATGGTTGGGAGCGACAAGTTGATCGAGCGTCACGCCGTCGAGGTAGTCGTTGATGAGCTTGTCCAGGTTCTTCCACACGTCGAGCGTGGGGCACTCATCCGAGCGCGAGCAGCCCTTGCAGTCGCCATCCAGGCAGGCGACCGGCGCCAGACTGCCCTCGGTCAGGCGCAAGATCTCGCCCACCGTGTACTGCTCGGGCGGACGCGTGAGCACATAGCCGCCGCCCTTGCCACGCATGCCCGAAAGCATGTTGGCGCGCACGAGCGTAGCCAAGATGTTCTCGAGATATTTCTCGGAAATCCCCTGTCGCGCCGCAATCTCTTTGAGCGGGATGCGACCGGCCGCCTGGTGCTCGGCCAGGTCAACCATAACGCGCAGGGCGTACCTGCCCTTAGTAGAAACCAACATATATAGTGCTGCCTTTCGGTCTTTTAGTCCGTTGAAATTCTAGCCGAAAAAATAGCTTTGGAAATACCCGTTCCGGTCAAGATGGTTAATCGACTCGTAATAATCTTCTATTTCCTATTGCATTACTAGGCTTTAGTGTCTACTATGCTTGCCAACAGCCAAACGAACAACCTATAAGGTTTATGGGTTTAGCTGCTAGACACGCCGTAAAACCACACGGCAACCAGCAACTTGAACACTTTGGAGGTTCACCATGAGCAAGGTTTACACGTCCATCGATCAGCTTATCGGCCACACTCCGCTTCTGGAGCTCACTCACTTTGAGGCCGATGAGAACCTCAGGGCCCGCGTGCTCGTCAAACTGGAATACTTCAACCCCGCCGGCTCCGTCAAAGACCGCGTCGCCAAGAACATGATCGACGAGGCCGAGAAAGCCGGCAAGCTCGTGCGCGGCGGCGACTACACCATCATCGAGCCCACGAGCGGCAACACCGGCGTCGGTATCGCCTCCGTGGCGGCCGCCCGCGGCTACAAGGTGATCATCACTATGCCCGAGACCATGTCCGTCGAGCGCCGCAAGCTGATGCAGGCATACGGTGCGCAGCTCGTGCTCACCGACGGCTCCAAGGGCATGAAGGGCGCTATCGCCAAGGCCGAGGAGCTGCAGAAGGAGACTCCCAACAGTATCATCGCCGGCCAGTTTGTGAACCCCGCCAACCCCGCCATCCACAAGGCCACGACCGGCCCCGAAATCTGGGACGACACCGACGGCAAGGTCAACATCTTCGTCGCCGGCGTTGGCACCGGTGGTACCGTGACCGGCGTGGGCGAGTTCCTCAAGGAGCAGAACCCCGAGATTAAGGTCGTCGCCGTCGAGCCCGCCACCTCCCCGGTGCTCTCCAAGGGCCAGGCCGGCCCGCACAAGATCCAGGGCATCGGTGCCGGCTTTGTGCCCGACGTCCTCGACACCCAGGTCTATGACGAGATCATCCCCGTCGAGAACGACGACGCCTTTGCCACCGGCCGCGCCGTGGGCCACAAGGAGGGCGTGCTCGTGGGCATTTCGTCCGGTGCCGCCGTGTGGGCCGCACTGCAACTGGCCAAGCGTCCCGAGAACGAGGGTAAGACCATCGTGGCGCTGCTCGCCGATACCGGTGAGCGCTACCTGTCCACGGCACTCTTCCAGGACTAAGGGCCCGTCACTTGTCGATAGGCCCATGGCATGCCGGCCTACCCTCTCTTCTGGCCGCCTGAGCCCATCTCGTTAGGGTGTCCCACACGACGTCCGAACTTGCTACAATGTCTGCGGCGCGGAACCAGCCTCCCGCGCCGCTTTTCTTTTTTGGCCGCATGCCACCAAGGAGAACCTCCCCATGCACAACAAGCGCGTGCTCGTCGCCATGAGCGGCGGCGTCGATTCCAGCGTGACCGCGTACCTGCTCAAAAGCCAGGGCTACGAATGCGTCGGCGCCACCATGCGCCTCACCTGCCCCGCACCCGACCCCGCCACGGGCATGAGCAAAGTCGACCGCGACATCGCCGATGCAAAGGCCGTCGCCGAGCGCCTGGGGATACCCCACCATGTGCTCGACCTGCAGCAGACCTTCGACCACAGCGTTATCGAGCGCTTTGTGAACGCCTACCAGGAGGGGCTGACGCCCAATCCGTGCATTATCTGCAACCGCCACATTAAGTTTGGCGCGCTGCTCGATGCGGCGCTGGATATGGGCTGTGACTACATCGCCACGGGTCACTATGCCAAAACAAGCCAGGCGGCAGACGGCACCTGGCAGCTACATCGCGGCGAAGATTCCAAAAAGGACCAAAGCTACTTTTTGTATTCGCTTACGCAGGAACGCCTGGCGCACACGATCTTTCCGCTGGCAGGCCTAGACAAAGAGCGCGACGTGCGCCGCATAGCCGCCGAGCAGGGCTTTACCAACGCCCAGAAGGCCGAAAGCGAGGACATCTGCTTTATTCCAGACGGTGACTACGCAGGCTATATCGAGCGTCGCTGCGGACATCCCGCTGCACCGGGCGACATTGTGTGGCGCGACGGCAGCGTGGTCGGGCGCCACAACGGCGCGCTGCGCTACACCATCGGCCAGCGCAAGGGCCTGGGCGTAGCGATGGCGCATCCCGTATATGTGACGGGCGTCGACGCCGCCAACAACACCGTGCATCTGGGCGAGGCCGAGGACCTGACGGCCACAGCGCTCACGGCCAACGACTGGATCTGGAGCGCCCCTGCCGACCGCATGGAGGCGGAGCTCGACGCCGGCGGCATTCGCGTCGGTGCCAAGTACCGCTACCGTCAGAAAGACCAGGCAGCGACCCTTACGCGTGACGAAGACGGGCAAATGCTGCTAACTTTTGACGAGCCACAACGAGCCATCGCCCCCGGCCAAGCCGTTGTAGTCTACCGCGGCGACATCGTCCTGGGCGGCGGCACGGTGACTGGCGCACTTAAGTAGCCGCAGGTTTATCGCTGCACGTGTCGAAGCACCTCAACAGCGGCACTAACCTCGATTACGCGACGCTCGAGGCCGCGGCAAATGGCCTCGAGTCGACCCTCCGCCGTCGCCCATTCGCTCTGCGAAAGAATCTCGATCGCCTCATCAACAAATCCGTTGAGCCGCGATGGATCGAACCAATCGAGCGAGTCCGCAAGCGCCAGCTGGACGGAAGGGTCGGGCCCAAACGGCTTAGCGGAAAACCCAAACTCCCCAGCTGCGAGCACGGCAGTTGGTACGTTGTACCACAGGCAATTGCCGCTATCGAACAGCGGAGCAGGCCTTATCTCCAGGGTATCGACATTGCGGATGATGCCGAAGTTTCGCCAATGGCGGTCGCTGTTGGCCAAAAGGGCATCGCAGACAATCATCTGCGAGATAGACCTTCTCACAGCGGCCTCATCGACACCATGCTTGCCGAGGTAGCGGCAGTACCGGTCGTACGTCGAGCTTCCTCGCTGGCCGCCAAGGGCGTTCTTAACGTAAACAGCCGGAACATATTCCTCGCGGCCGTCTAGAAAGTCGTCGCACAGACACACAGGGCCATCGAACATCCGCTCAACCGTATAAGGAACAAACTCGCCCTCCGACAGCAAGCGACGATGCAGAGCCGTTGCAACCGCCTCGTTAAAGGGACGCTGATCGTCCATCCCGCACCCTTTAGCCAAAACGCGAATGCCGTTTCGAATCATCCACGATTTAGGGAGCTCGCCCTCGGACGTGTTATCCGGATTTTTAAGACCGATGCCTTCCAGCCAACCCGAACGCTCTTCGGGCGCCGATCGCTCAAAATCATTCTCGAAGTAATTGAGGTTTCGCCATTCGAGCCCGTCGCATTCTGCCGGTCGCAGCCAATAACAATCCGAAAGTGATAGGCCCAGGCACCGAACCGGAACCTCGATGCCACTGGCAATTCCCAGTTCACGATAGCGCGAGACGAGCCCGGGGCGGACGTCAGGCACCGACCGATGGCTCCACCACACGTTGAGCTCCCGTTTATTCACCGTAAGAGAAGAGCTCGAGCATGTGCCAAACGGCATTCGTTGCGCATCGAGGACCCCGGCGATTTCGAAGGGAAACTCGCGCGTCGGATCAAATGAGACATGCGCGACCTCATGGTCGGCGGACATCAGCGTAAACTTGCGCCCCACATCGGCCGCAGGACGGCGTCCACGTTTGCGGACCTTTTGATAAGCAACCGCAGAATCATACTCAACCATCTTCCGTCCGCCCACAATATCGCACGCGAGCGTTCCTGATGCGGCAAGTTGAGATATGCGGGCTTTCGTAACGCCCAACAGGTGGGCAGCATCACCCATAGACAAGTACTCAGATGTATCCATACGCCACGTCACCTCGTTAAGTATTCCAAACGTTAAGTTCATTAGTTATATACAGCATAATACTAAACAGGCTGAAGCGAAAAAAGGCCCGAGCAATCGGGCCTTAGAGCAATTGGTCAGCCGAGTCGCAAGCTGCTCCCCTAGCGCTGCACGTAGGCGCGGACGAGCTCGTAGGTGTTGCGCACGCCGTCTATGTGGCTGCGCTCGTAGTTGTGGCTCGCGTACACGCCGGGGCCGATCAGACCGTGGCGAATGTCGTAGCCGGCCGAGAGCGTGGCCTCGACGTCGGAGCCGTAGTGCGGGTACACATCGATGGCGTAATCGAGCTCCAGCTCGCGCGCGATGTTGGACAACGTGGTTACCAGGTCGTAGTTGTACGGACCGCCCGAATCCTTGGCGCAGATCGAAACCATGCGCTCGGTGCAGCCCAGGTCGTCGCCCACGCAGCCCATGTCCACGCTGATCATCTCGCGCGTGTCGGCCGGCACAAAGGCACCGCCGTGGCCGACCTCCTCGTACACCGTAAAGAGCAGCGATACCTTGCGCGAAAGCGTCACCTCGTCGTCGGCGACGGCGCGGGCCAAACCCAGCAGAATCGACGCGGACAGCTTGTCGTCAAGGAAGCGACTCTTGATGTAGCCGCTCTCCGTCACCGTGGTGCGCGGATCCATAGCGATGATGTCGCCCGTCTGAATGCCCAGCTCAAGCACGTCATCCTTGCTGTCAACGTTCTCGTCGAGCAGGATTTCCATGTTCTTCTCGATGGTCTTGACCGGCTCATCGGCCACATGCGCCGAAGGCTCAGTATTGAGGACCACGCCCGTGTAGACATTACCGTCACGCGTGTAGACGGTGCAGTTCTCGCCATCGGCCGTAGACCACTGGTGCCCACCAAGCGTCGTGGGACGCAGGCGGCCATTGTCCTTAATGGAACGCACCATGGCGCCCAGGGTATCGACATGGCTCGCCAGTACGAGCGGCTCACCCTCACCACCAAGCTCAACGAGCACGTTGCCTTTATTGGAGCGCTCGGGCCCAAAGCCCATATCGCGCAACGTTTCCATTAGATAATCAGTCGCCGCACGGGTATAGCCCGTAGGCGAAGCAATAGAAGTCAGCGTCTTAAGCTGTCCCGCGATATAGGAGAGCGTCTCCTCTAGAGAAGCATCGATTACAGAAGCCATGTGCATCCTTCCAAGCAAAACTAAGACCGAGTCCCGATTTTAACCGTTCTGCACGCGCAAGGCTCTGGGAGCCGAGCCACCTCCAGACGTCCTCCCGCCGATTTTACGCACGCGCACGGCTTACAATCCCAATCTTGCATAAATCCTATCGGTATCTGCATAGAAATGAGGAATCTTTTTGCTTCGTCTCAGGGTACCCCACCTTGGGCCGTGCAAAAAACGGAGTATTCAGCACCGTGGGCCCCAACGACCCCATCGCGAACGACAAAACGACGCGGTTACAGCAGTGTTGCAGGTCGTCGCAAAGCAAAAACTCAGTAACAACCCCCTCCACTCATCGATAGCCCGCCCACAATGGCTGTCGATGGGCGCCTGCGGACCACTACGGGCCATTCAAAACGTTATGCATTCTTAAGAGCTTGCTGAATACTCCCAAAAATGCACGCTGGGAAGTACACCACCTATCCGCAGCGGGCAGCATGCCTTGGTTTTGCCCATCTCGGGGCATCGACGAGGCACAAAAAGCCCCGCCGCGCGTAGCGCGGCGGGGCCAGCGGCAAGTCAAAAGACCATACGCCTACAGGCGAAAGAACACCAAACTAGGCTAGGCAGCCGGGCAGATCTTCTTGAAGAGCTCGATGACGTCGTCGAGCGTCGCCTCGCGCGGGTTACCCGGGAAGCAGGCGTCGGCCATGGCGTCCTTAGCCAGGACCTCGATCTCGTCAGCCTTCATGGCCTCGCAGACGTGCGGGATGTTCACGTCGGCAGAAAGCTGCTTGACGGCGGCGATGGCGGCGTCGGCGGCCTCGTCAGTGCTCATGCCCGTGGTGTCAACGCCCATGGCGACGGCGACCTTGGCCAGGCGCTCGGCGCAAACCGGCTTGTTGAACTCCATGGCAATCGGCAGCAGCATGGCGCAGGCGACGCCGTGCGGGGTGTCGTAGTGAGCGGACAGGGTGTGAGCCATGGCGTGGTCGATGCCCAGGCCAACGTTGGAGAAGCCCATGCCGGCGACATACTGGCCAAGAGCCATGCCCTCGCGGCCGGAGCCGGGCTGACCGGACTTGGCCTCGGCGACGGAGTCGCGCAGGTTCTCGCTGATCAGCTTAATGGCCTCAAAGTGGAACATGTCGGAAAGCTCCCAGGCGCCCTTGGTGGTGTAGCCCTCGATGGCGTGGGTCAGTGCGTCCATACCAGTGGAAGCGGTCAGGCCGGCGGGCATGGAAGCCATCATGTCGGGATCGACGACAGCAACCTCGGGGGCATCGTTGGTGTCGACGCACACGAACTTGCGGACCTTCTCGGGGTCGGTGATGACGTAGTTGATGGTCACCTCGGCAGCAGTACCGGCGGTCGTCGGCACGGCGATAGTGAACACGGCATGGTTCTTGGTGGGAGCAACGCCCTCGAGGCTACGGACATCGGCGAACTCGGGGTTGTTGATAATAATGCCGATGGCCTTGGCGGTGTCCATGGAGGAGCCGCCACCGATGGTCACGATAGCGTCAGCCTCGGCGGCCTTGAAGGCCTCGACGCCGTCCTTGACGTTCTGGATGGTGGGGTTGGGCTTGATCTCGGAGTAGAGGCTCCAAGCGATGCCGGCGGCGTCGAGCTCGTCGGTCACCTTGGCGGTAACGCCAAACTTGACCAGATCGGGATCGGAGCAGACGAAGATCTTCTTGTAGCCGCGACGCTGGAGCTCGCCGGGGATCTCCTTGATGGCGCCGGAACCATGATAAGAGATGGTATTGAGAACGAAACGATTAGCCATTGATAGCCTCCCATCGTGTGCGAGGCACCCATTACGCCCCGCGCTATAAGTCCCATCCTAACGCTTTTGAAATAAAAAACGCGTGAGAACATCAAAAGTGTTAAAGCGTTTCAACAGAATAACGGAGCCCTAGTCCTTCCCTCCCGACAGCAGCGAAGGCTAGATTATAGGAGCAATCGCCCAAAGAATACGACCGACTCAGTCTATAAATTGTTTCTGTTTTAGCAATATATGTTTGACAATACGTTTATAAAAAGATACTTTGTAATGAATAAAATGCATGCAGCAAATAACGTCATTCATTTTGTTAGAAATTGCCCATGCGGTTATTGCAGCTGCATCTACTGCAACGTACAGCGTAATTCTCCGCACGAAGCAGAAGACGGTTCCAATTCGATTGAGGCGATGACACATGGTGGCTAGTGGTCCTAAATCGAGCAAGACGGCTACAAACGAATATCAAATCTCAATTGAAGGTAACCCTTATCCGCATACTCTGGCTCTCATCAACCCAGCGGGAGACAACCTCAACATCAAAAAACATGGGTTCACGGGTCCACTAGGACAGCTATTGAGTCTTAAATATACCGTTTATGACGATGCAAATGAAAAACTCTTCACTGTCGTCGACGA
This sequence comes from Collinsella sp., assembly GCA_036550515.1. Lineage (GTDB taxonomy): Bacteria > Actinomycetota > Coriobacteriia > Coriobacteriales > Coriobacteriaceae > Collinsella. Next base: position 15,582 of record JAXKGF010000047.1, on the reverse strand, counting down.
TGGTTTTAGCAACATGCCCAGGGTTGCGCTCATCATCGAACACGAGGAAGTTGCGGTGTTTGATTATGGCCTAAACAGACTTGAGATGAAGTGCGTAACGAACATACCGAATTACACAATAAAAGGTAACTTCCTATTTGGAGATTACGATACATTCAGCCAACGGGAAGTGAAACTATCTTCAGTTATCGTCCTTCAATGTGATAAACAATCGTGCTTTAGCATACAGGTTTTGGATAAAGCCGAATTAGCCGCCGCAATTGGAATACCTACAGCCATTGCCCTTCTTAGGGCTCGGATTGAAGAGCATCTCGAATAAATCGCAAAAAGCAGTTCGTAGCAACATTCAGGAGCTGGATAGTTTTTTCTGGCTCCTGGATGTTGTTACGAACATGCACCTTAGCGCTTAAGACTCGCGGTCTGCCAGTCAGCTATGATGCGGGCCCATTTCCTGTGCAAGTCGCGTTCGCGGTCGATGAACATGATGGCAAACGCGACAAACAGCAGCAAGCTCGCCACGACGATGGCGTGCAGGCCCATGCGCTCAATACACCAGTTGCCCAACACGGCGCCAAACACAAAGGTAAAGATCACGCCAAAGTACAGCAGGCCGTTTTCCAAAAAGCCGCGCCTGTGGGTGATGATGTAATCGTCCACGTTTTGCAGCGCGTTGCGTAAGTTGCCGATGCACATGGTCGTAGCGATGCCGTGACCGTGGATCTTGCGGAAGCTCTCGACCTGCATGCCGCAGGCAAACGAGGTGAGGCAGTTGGCGAGCAGGTTGAAATTGCCGCCCGGGATAAAGCTCACGCCCAGCAAGATGACGGCTTCAAAGAACACCGTCACCTGACGCCAGTGGATCACGCTGCCAAACCGCTCGTGTACCAGATCGGCAAGCATAATACCCACGGCAAACGACACCACTGGGAAGAAGTAGCGCCCCGCAAGTGCCCAGTTGCCCTCCGAGATGCTCACGCCCACGAGCAGGATGTTGCCTGTCTGCGCGTTGGCGAAAACATGGTCGCGCCCAATGTACGAATACACGTCCATAAAGCCACCGGCGAGCGCCAAGATGATGCCCAGCTCAATAGACTCCGATATCTGTTTGGCACGCTGCATCGTCGTGCATCCTCCTTGTTGACGACTCTCTCGTGCGTTGGCGGAAACATAGCCGCCGTTCATACTGTAACCCATTGACAACATGACGTGCGCGCGAGACGGGTTCTCCAACGCGCAGATACACAGTCTGGAAACAAACAGCGGGCGCGGCGCCGGCACCCGCATCGACGCGCCAATCTGCCAGCTCATGTACTCCACCAGTCTTTTTAGCCCCGTCCCAAAAAGACTGGTTACAATTACGAGCAGCATACAAACACCGGGAGGGATCGTGGCAAAAAAGCCTCAGCACGCTCAGAACAACCAGCGCAGTCAGCAGGGCAAACAGGGCCAGCAGCAAAAGCGCGGCGGTAAGGCGCAGGGTGGGCACACCACGCATACCCCAGCAGCGCCCACGCGCCCCTGGCGTCCGGGCCGCGACAAGTTCCTCCCCGTCAGCCGCGCCGATATGGACGCGCGAGGCTGGGACCAGTGCGACTTTGTCTACATCTGCGGCGACGCCTACGTGGACCACCCCAGCTTTGGCATGGCCATCGTCAGCCGCGTACTCGACGCGCACGGCTACAAAGTGGGCATCATCTGCCAGCCCGACTGGACCGACCCCGCCAGCATCACCGTGCTCGGCGAGCCGCGCCTGGGCTTTTTGGTCAGCGCCGGCAACATGGACTCCATGGTCAACCACTATTCGGTGACCAAGCACCGCCGCCACACCGACGCCTATACCCCCGGTGGCGAGGAAGGGCGCCGTCCCAACCGAGCCGTTACGGTCTACGGCAACCTCATCCGCCAGACGTTTAAGGATGCCCCCATCATTATCGGTGGCATCGAGGCAAGCCTACGTCGCTTGGCCCACTACGACTACTGGCAGGACAAGCTCAAGCGCTCGGTACTACTCGACTCGGGCGCCGACATCCTCATCTACGGCATGGGCGAGCACGCGATTGTCGAGATCGCCGACGCGCTCGACGCGGGACTGCCCGTAGATCAGATCACCTATATCAACGGCACCGTTTACCGCACGGGTTCGCTCGACGAGGTCTACGACTACGACCTGCTGCCCAGCTGGGACGACCTTGCCGCCGACAGGCTCAACTATGCGCGCAGCTTTAACGTACAGCAGCAAAACATGGACCCCATCACCGGGCATCGCCTGGTAGAGCCCTACCCCAACAGCGTCTATGTGGTGCAGAACCCGCCATCGGCGACGCTCACCATCGACGAGATGGACGAGGTGGCCGAGCTCCCCTACGCACGCGATTGGCATCCCGACTACGACGCGGCGGGCGGCGTGCCAGCCTTTGCGGAGATCAAGTTTTCCATTAGCTCCAACCGTGGCTGTTTTGGTGAGTGCTCATTTTGCGCCCTCACCTTCCACCAGGGCCGTGTGCTGCAGATGCGCAGCCACGATTCGATCATGCGCGAGGCCGAGCTGCTCACGCGCGATCCCGAGTTTAAGGGCTACATCAACGACGTGGGCGGACCGACGGCCAACTTTAGCCGCCCTGCCTGCGACAAGCAGCTCAAGCACGGCGTGTGCAAGAACAAGCGCTGCCTGTGGCCGAGCGTGTGCAAGAACATGGTGGTCGACGAGAGCGGCTATACGCAGTTGCTGCGCGACCTGCGCCAGCTGCCGGGCGTCAAGAAGGTCTTCGTGCGCAGCGGCATCCGCTTTGACTACACCATGGCCGACGCCTCGGACGAGTTTTTGCGTGAGCTGCTGGAGCACCATGTCTCGGGCCAGCTGCGCGTGGCACCCGAGCACGTGAGCGACGCAGTACTGTCCGTGATGGGCAAGCCGAGCCGCGCCGTCTACGACGCGTTCTGCCGTAAATTTGAACGCCTGAACCGCGAATACGGACTCAAGCAGTATGTGGTGCCGTATCTGATCTCGAGCCACCCCGGCTCGACGATGAAGGAAGCCGTGGACCTTGCCGAAGCCGTGCGTGACATGGGCTACATGCCCGAGCAGGTGCAGGACTTCTACCCCACGCCGTCCACCATGTCGACGTGCATGTACTACACCGGCGTGGACCCGCGCACCATGCAGCCGATCTACGTGGCACGCGACCCGCACGAGAAGGCCATGCAGCGCGCGCTCATCCAATATCGCAAGCCCGAGAACTACAAGCTCGTGCGCGAGGCACTGGAAAAGGCCGGCCGTCGCGACCTGATTGGCTACACCAAGCATTGCCTGATTCGCCCCGTGCCGCCACGCCCGGGCGAGACATCGGCCGGCGGCGGACACGGCACCGGCAAGAAGGGCGGTAAACCGCACGGTGGCGCTAGCGGTGCCGGCAAGGGACCTAAGGGCAGCAAGGGGCACGGCGGCATGTCGCGCGCGCAAAACACTGCCGGTCGCAATCGCGCGGCCCAGGGACGGCAGGGCGCCAACGGAGGCGGCAGGCGCAACTAGGGCAGCAATGCGCTCGCTGCGTCCATCCCACACGCGTGGCGCAGCGAGCGCATCGCCTCTACCAGCACAAAGCCGGCGATAGCGACCGTAATTGCCACGTCGAACGGCGTGCTCACAAACCAGAGCAACGTCATGAGATACGACCCGGCATTAAAGGCAAAGTGCAGTAGGATCGTGTAGCGGAGCTTTCCGGTCGTCACGAGCACCCAACCGAAGATGAGGCCGGCGGCACCCGCGTAGCAACCCTGTACCCAATTCATGTGCATAAAACCGAAGATTGCCGCCTGCAGTACAATCGCCGCTGCGATACCCCACGTGCTTGGGGCCGCCCAGGGCACCATGGCGCCGCCCTGCGCGCTCGCACGACGCCGGCGCTTCCAGAGCGGACGGCACTGCGGGTTAAATGCTCGGAGCGAAAACTCAAAAATGATACCGCGCACCAGCAGCTCCTCGCAAAACGGAGCGCCGATCACCGTGGTCAGGATGGCCAGATAGCTCGTTTCGCCCATGCCCGTCTCCTCGACAAGTTCGCTGTAATCGGCCGCCGCCTCGGGCAACAGCGACAGCACAGCGTCGGTCACGTAGCCAACGACCACCTGCAGGGCAAGGCCGATCACGATAACGCAGGCGATGCGCCTCCATGCTTTGCCTGCTCCCCCGCCAAGCGGGCGCTCGCCCTGCCAGCGCGCCATAAACGAGCGCGGCCACAGATAACGCCACCACAGCAGTGCCATCAAAAACGACGCCATCTGCGCGGCAGCCTGAAGCAATTGAATATCGAGGTCGTCAATCGAAAAGCCCATGAACACCGACGCGACACCAAGGGCGGAAAACAAAACGACGCTCAGGGCAATATCGGCAGCGACGACGCCAAAACAGGCAAGCGCCCAAATCATCGCATTGAGCATGCCAACCTCCTCCCGACGACTAGTCATTGGGGACGTTCTTCAACGACTAGCTGTTGGGGGCACTCTTTACCAAAAGCCCCGCTCGGCGAGATGTCGAACGGGAAGGTGCCGCAGCGATTGAAGGCGGCGATAAACATGCGGATGGCGTTGGACGGCGTAGTGCCCACGAGCTGGGTTGCCGCCGCGAAGGCCGCCTTTTCCTCGGGCAAGACCTTCGCGACAACCGGGGTCATGTGTTCTGCCATGGCGCTTCCTTTTTGAAACGACGGTGGTGCGGATGGATGCGGGCCACGCGGCTGGGCGACGGGCTGTGAAGGCAACCCGATTGGCCCGCATCTGGAGTTTGTTCTACGGCGTTGGTATTACTTGGTATTCCTAAGTATTACCCCGCAGATAGAATACCATACCCGACCCCATGGGGACGGAGAAAAAACGGATCAATTTGTTGCTGAGTAAGTCTTTAGAGCGTGATGATGTCCGAGATATTGAGGGCCCGAGCGTCAGCGGAATCGTGCGTGGCAAGCAACAGCATACGACCGTCGAGCAAGTCGAGCACGACCTCGGTGCATGCGTCGCGCGCAGCGATGTCTAGACCGGTAAAGGGCTCGTCCAGAATCACTGCGCCGCCCGGACACAGCAGGGCTCGGGCAATCTCGACGCGACGGCGCTGCCCGCCCGAGAGCTCGGCCACGCGGGCATGCACATCGATCCCCGGTACCAGCAGGCGCAACAAGGCAGCGGCACTCGAGGCATTCACGCGTGCATCGGCGCACACCAGCACGTTATCCAAAGCAGAGGCGTCCTCGACCAGGCGCACGTCCTGAAACACCATGGAGCACGGTGCGCACTCCCCCGCCACCAGCGCAAGCAACGTCGACTTGCCCACGCCCGAAGCGCCCATCACACAGGTGCGTCCACCGGCGGGCACATGAAGCACCAGTCCGTCGAGCGCCGGCGACCAGGGCGCCCGGTCGCCCACGGCGAGCGCAAGCTCCGCAGCAGCCCCGCCGCCAGCAGAGCCGCACGCACGCCCGCGGCCACCGCGCCCATGCGCCCGCACGGCAGTACGCCACGCCACGGGCCCCGAAGCCCGCAGCAACCACACCAGCACGCGCTCGCATGCCCACGAAGCCATAACAACCAGCACGGTCCACGCCAGCAGGTCCGCCGTCTCGATCAAAAGCTTCGCCTGATAGATGCGTTCGCCCACGGTGCCCGTCGCCATGCCGATGAGCTCCGCCGCCACGCCGGCCTTCCAGCTCATGCCGATCACAGCGCGGGCGCACGAAAGCACAAACGGCAGGACTTCGCGCCAGGTGTGGGCACAAAACAGACGCCAACCCCGCACGCCATGCAGACGAAACATCTGCTCCAGCGGCTTATCCACTTGCGCCAAGCCCTCGACCAGCGAAAAATACACGCCCGGCAGTGCCATCAAAAAGACCGCCGCGACGCTCACACGCGCCGACCCCAACCAAATGAGCAGCAGGACCACCACGCAGGCAACCGGCGTCGCCTTAACAAACGAAAGCGCCGGCGCCACCAAGCGGGCAAACGTCGGCGACCGCACCGAGGCTCCCGCCATCACGCCGCCGCACGCCGCGGCAAGCGCCAGCCCACCCAAGATTCGCGCGCCTGAGTCCACCAGAATCGCCCACGTACCGGCATCGCATACTAGCCGCAGCAACGCCATCGCAACAGTGCCTGGCCCCGGCAAAATCAACGGCTGCGCCACCAGTGCTGCTGCAAAGACCCACACGGCAAGCCAAAAGGCGGCAACGGCACCTGCTGCCGTCACCGCCTTCATACGCTCTGTCATTTGTCGAGCAAACGCACGCACGGGCTACTCCATGTAATAGAAATCATCAGCCGGGAGCTTGCCGCCCACGGCGCTCGCGTCCGCATCGGCCAGCACCTGCAGGTACCCACCGAGCGCCGCCTTCATATCCTTCCCCGTCTGGCACACGAGCATGCACCCGGGAATCGCCTTTTCAGCAATCGCGGCGTTATCGACGATACCCGCATCGACCACGGCCTGTGCCCAATCTGCCGGCGCCGCATTGACAGCCTTCACGCTCGCCTCATGGCAGCGCAAGAATTCCGCCACGGCCTCGGGATGCTCCTCGGCAAAGGCACGGCGCACCACGGTCACGCCCGTCAGCAGGCGCGAACCCGTGTCACCCGCTAGCTCATCCCACACATCGGTCAGGCTCACCGGCGCCGACAGCTTGCCTTCGCTCTTGGCGATGGCAGCGGTCTTGAACGGCTCCGGCAGCACGCCCACGGCGGACGGGTCGACAAGCAACGCCGACAGCACCTCGGTGGGCTCGCTCTTAAACTCAAGCGTCACCTGGCCGGTCAGGCCCGCGCGCTCCAGCAAGTAGTTCATGACGTACTCCGGCGTGGTGCCCTTGCCCGTCATATAGACAGTATGGCCCGCCAGATCGCCAAACGAGGCCACACTCGCGTCGCCCGTCACAACGTTCAGCACGCCCAGCGTGTTGATATCGATGACCTGCACCGCACCCTCGGTCTTGTTGTAGAGCACGCTCGCCACGTTGGCGGGCACCAGGGCGATATCGATATCGCCCTGAATGACCTTGGGCACAATCTCGTCGGCGGCAGTGTTGATCGCAAAGTCGAACTCATTGTCCGTCTCGCCATCGGCAGCCTGGTCCATAAACTGCACCAGGCCAATCGAGGTCGGCCCCTTGAGCGAGGCGACGTGCACCTCGACCGGCTCTGCGACAGCACCGGCGCCGTCCGTGGCAGCCGAGCCCGCGGCGGACCCCGCCCCCGCAGCTCCGCCGCCACAGCCAGCCAGTGCGAGCGACAACGCGCCTGCGGCAAGCGCCGAGGCAAATCCTCGGCGCGTCATCTCAGCATCAAACGCACGCATCGTTAGCACGCCCCCTCGTGGGGCATCGACCAGGCATGATGGTCGGTATGCAGTAGCTCCTCGGCCAGCGGCGAGAGCGGCGCGCCCAAGAACTCGCGATAGCAAGCCTGGACATCGGGATTCTCGTGCGAGAAGCGAATCTCGGCGTTCGCATCCAGGCCCCAGAGTACCTGACCACGCTCGGCCGCCAGCTCGCAGCCGTCATGGATGGGCTGACCGCCGCCACCGACGCAGCCGCCCGGGCACGCCATGACCTCGACGAAGTCATAGCTCACACGGCCGTCGCGAATCGCGTCGAGCAGACGGGCGGCGTTGCCCAGCCCGTGCGCCACGGCGACGCGCACCTTGGTACCGTCGATATCGGCCACGGCCTCCTTCCAGCCCTCGAGTCCGCGCACGTCAGTGAAGAAGTCGGCATCCGGGTTCTTGCCCGTCACCAGGTAATATGCCGAGCGCACGGCGGCCTCCATCACGCCGCCCGTGGCGCCAAAGATCACACCCGCGCCCGTGCCAAAGCCCAACGGCGTATCGAGCGGCTCCTCGACCAGCGTGTCAACGCTCACGTGGCTCGCGCGGATCATGCGCACCATCTCGCGCACCGTCAGCGCAACGTCCACATCGGGCGCGCCGTCCTCGCCCACCATGCTCGGCAGTGCGCACTCGGCTTTCTTGGCCGTGCACGGCATAACGGACACCACGAACAGGCGCTCTGGCTCCACTCCCAGCACCTTGGCGTAGTAGGTCTTGGCGATGGCGCCGAACATCTGCTGCGGTGACTTGGACGTGGACAGGCTGTCGACAAACTCCGGATAGCGTGCCTTCACAAAGCGCACCCAGCCCGGGCAGCAGCTCGTAAACATGGGCCAGCCGCGGCTATCGCCCTCACCCTTGGCTGCGGCACCCAGGCGCTCGAGCAGCTCGGAGCCCTCCTCCATAATGGTGAGGTCAGCCGAGAAGTCGGTGTCGAACACGTACTCAAAGCCAACGCGGTGCAGTGCGCAGGCCAAGCGCTCAACGGTGGCCTCCTCGCGCGGAATGCCGAGTTCCTCGCCCCAGGCGCTACGCACGGCAGGCGCGATCTGCACCAGCACGATCTTGTCGGGATTAGCGAGCGCGTCAAACACGGTCTCGGTATCGTCGCGCTCGCGCAGTGCGCCCGTCGGGCAATGCGTAATGCACTGGCCGCACGCGACGCAATCGGTCTTGCCGATCGGCGCGCGCCCGCGGGTACCCACGGCGGTATGCGTAGCGCGGTTGGTCAGGTCCCAAATCCCTAGGCCCTGCACGCTCTCGCACACCTTGATGCAGCGCATGCATTTAATGCACTTGTCGTTATCGCGGATGATGGGGAAATCGAAGTCCCAGCCCTCGCGCGCCAGGTGCTGCTCGTACGGCAGATAGAAGATGCCCAGGTCGTTGGCGATGGTCTGCAGGTTGCAGTTACCACTGCGCACGCAGCTCGTACAGCGCGAGTCGTGCTGGGACAGCAGCAGCTGCACGTTGGTGCGTCGCGCCTCGCGGGCTTTGGGGCTGTTGGTGCGGACCACCATGCCGTCGAGCACATAGTTGTTGCAGGCGGCAACCAGCTGGTCGCAGCCCTCAACCTCGACCACGCACACGCGGCAACCGCCGATCTCGTTTAGATCGCGCAGGTAGCACAGGGTGGGAATCTGGATGCCGACGGACTTGGCCGCGTCCAGGATCGTGGTGTGCTCGGGAACCACGACCTCGCAATTATCGATAGTGAGCTTGACCATGTTGAGTGCTCCGCTTTCGGTGTTGTCGCTGACAGTGGGGTTGTTGAGCTCTACCATTCCAGGTTCCTCCCTCCGCGGAACGCACCAAAGCCAAAGTGGTCGCAACGCAGGCAGCGGCTTGCCTCCTGGCGTGCCTCCTCCTCGGTAAGGCCCTGCTCGACCAGATTCCAATCGTGGATGCGCTCGCCGGCCTCGCGCTCGCCCAGCTCGCAGCGGCCGCACTCGTGCTTGCCCTTAAACTGTACGGTCGGCAGTTCGACGTCGAGCTTAATCTTGTGGTCAAAGCCCAGGTAGCGGTCGATATTTGCCGAAGCAACGCGGCCGGCGTTGATGGCCCGGATGACGGTGGCGGGACCGGTCTGGCAGTCACCGCCGCTAAAGAGGCCATCGAAGTTAGGCACGGCGCCATCCGAATCGGTGACCACGCAGCCCCACTTGCAGGCGATGCCCATGTCCTCAAACGGCTTGGAATCGATGTCCTGGCCAATGGCCACAAACACGCGCTCGCAGGGAATGACGCGCTCGGGCGTGGCGGCGGCACGCGGGGCCGGACGCCCACGACGGGGCTCGCCGATAATCTGTGGCTGCACGCGCAGGCCGCTCACGCGACCCTCCTCACCCGTCTCGATAGCGAGCGGTGCGGTGAGCTCCAGAACCTCGCAGCCCTCGGCCTGAGCGCCGGCAATCTCGGCATCCTGGGCCGTCATGTCGCAGATGCGACGGCGGTAGACGATGCTTACCTTTTCGGCACCGCAGCGCACGGCAGAGCGTGCCACGTCCATGGCCACATTGCCGCCGCCGATGACGCACACGCGCTGGCCGCTCAGGTCGGGCAGCTCGTCGTCGCCGATGGCGCGCAGCATCTTGACGGCCGACTCCACGCCGAGCGCCTCTTCGCCCGGAAGGCCGAGCTTCTTATCGCTGTGGGCACCAATGGCCAGGTAGACGGCATCGAACTCGTCGCGCAGGCGGGCAAGTTCCTCGCCATTGACGGAGTGGTCGAGCTCCACGTCGATGCCGGCACTCAAGATCCAGTCAATCTCGGCCTGCAGGCGCTCGCGCGGCAGACGGTAGCTGGGAATGCCATAGCGCAGCATGCCGCCCAAGTGGTGACGCTGCTCAAAAATGGTCACCTTGTGGCCCATCACGGCCAAGTAGTAGGCACAGGAAAGGCCGGCCGGGCCGCCGCCGATCACGGCGACGTGCTTACCGGTGTTGTCCACCACATGCGGCTTGTGGTCGTTGAGGTCACTGTGCTCAACGGCAAAACGCTTGAGGGCGAGGATGTTCATGGGATCGTCGACCATGCCGCGACGGCAGTGCATCTCGCAGGGATGCTCGCACACCAAACCGCAGACGAGCGGCAGCGGGTTGTTCTTGCGGATGACCTTGACGGCATCGGCATAGCGGCCGGCCTCGACCAGCGAAATGTAACCGGGAATGTCGACGTGCGCCGGGCAGCCCGAGACGCACGGGACGCGGGCCTCGCGGTCAAAGCCACAGGAGTGCTCGCAAATGTGATGCTCAAAATCATCGCGGAAACCGCGGATGGCGGTGAGTGCCATGGCGCCGGCCTCGTAACCGATGGCGCAGTCGCTCGAAAGATAGATGGTGCGGGCCGTGCGCTCAATCAGGTTAAGCGTGGACTCATCGGCACGCCCTTCGAGCACATCGGCAAGCAGGTCGCTCAACGCGCTCAGGCCCACACGGCAGGGCGTACACTTGCCGCAGCTCTGGGTGGAGCACAGGTTGACGAGCGCCGCCGTAAACTCGACGGGGCACGGGGCGAGCGAACTCACCGCCAGACGACGTCCGAGTGCATCGTGCAGGTCGTCCATGACGGCCTGAGCGTGGCTGCGTTCCATTACGTGCAGTCGTGCCATAAGATCCCCTCTCATGCGGCAGCCCGGAGGCGAGGCCGGGCGAAATTGCTACACGCACAACACTGACCTAAAAAGTTGTTAGGTCTCCACGCAGTTCGGCAGGCGGTATGAAATGTCACCCTCGGCGGTGAAATAGAACATTACCGCAGATAAATGCCATATTTGATAAAACGCGTTACCAAATGACAATGCCCCGCCCACGCAATCACGTGGACGGGGCATTGCTCCAGGTATGCGGTCAGCGACCCTGTTGTTTTTACTTAAGCTCGGGCCAGTAACCCTTGTTGGCCTCGATCATGTCGTCGAGAACCTCCTTGGCGACCTTCATCGACGGCACGGTCTTGTTGAGCGTAAAGGCCTTAAGCGCCTTCTCGTACGAACCCTCGATCGTAGCCTCGACAATGAGCTTCTCGGAGTTCAGCTGCTGCATCATGAGGCCCTGCTGGAACAGCGGAATGTTGTCGCGGCTGATGACCTCGGGGCCGTTCTTGCCAATGTAGGCAGGCAGCTCGACCATAGCGTCGTAGGGCATGTTGGGGATAGCGCCCTTGTTCTCGCAAATGACCAGGAAACGCTGCTTGGTGTCGTTCTTCAGAGCGATGGCCAGGTCGGCAATCCAGTCGCCGTGGCTGCCCGCATAGAACGTGCTCTCGTCGATCTCGCCCGTCTTCTCGTAATGGTCGATGCCGTCGAAGAGGTTCTTCTCGCGCGTCTCCTCAACCTCGTTAGCACGGGTACGCTCGGGGTTGGAGTGCTCGACGAACTCCTTCTGCTGCAGGTAGTAGTTCAGATACGTGTTGGGCAGGTACTCCGGGAAGCACTCCATGATCTCGTACTCGCCCTTCCAGACGTAGTACCAGCTGCCCTTGGTGTGGCGGTTCTGCTCGGGATGCTCGTCGGTGGCCTCCTCGGGCTTCTTTGCCATGAGCGAGCCCATGCCCTTGAGGTAGGAGTCGGGCAGCAGAATCTCATGCTCCTTGATGTACTCGCGCAGCTGCGGGAGCACCTCCTCGCCCTTGTGGCGGATCGAGGTGAACCAACCAAAGTGGTTGAGGCCAAAGTAATCGTACTCGACATCCTTCTTGTCGATATCGAGCGCGGCGCAAACCACGTCGATGATCGCGATCGGCATGTCGCAGATGTTGATGATGCGAGCATTGGGACGCAGTACGCGGCAGCCCTCGGAGACGATGGCGGCAGGGTTGGAGTAGTTGAGAATCCAGTAGTCCTTCTTGGCGTACTTCTCAACGTCATCGATCAGCTCGACCATGGGGAAGATGGTGCGCATGCCGTAGGCAAGACCGCCGCAACCGCAAGTCTCCTGACCCACGCAGCCGTGACGCAGCGGAATCTTCTCGTCCTGCTCGCGCATGGCGTAGCCGCCCACGCGCATCTGGGCAAACACGAAGCTCGCGTCGGTAAAAGCCGTCTTCTTGTCGGTGGTCACCGTGAGCTTGATGTCCAGGCCGAGGTCCTCGTGCAAAATCCAGTCCACGAGCACGCCGATCTTGCGCTGGCGCTCCTCGTTGATGTCGTACAGACGAATCTCGTCAACATCGAGCTCGTCCTTGCGCAGGGCGATGGACTTGACGATGCCGGGGGTAAAGGTGGATCCGCCACCACACAGAGTAATGATCATTGTTTACTGCTCCTTCTCAATTGCGTTTTCGACCTTGTCGCGCATCTCGGCGACCTTCATGCCAAAGATGATCTGGATATTATTGCCGTTGCGGTTGATGCCGCTGTTGGGCACGTGGTTGATGAGGTCCTCATTGATGAGGTCCGGGTTCTTAACGTTCACGCGGAGACGCGTAAAGCAGTTCTCGAGCTCCTCGATGTTGTCCTTGCCGCCAAGACCTGCGACCAGGTCGGCAATACCTGCATCGACGCCCTCTGCGGGAGCCGCGGCAACAGCGCCCTGCTTCACCGCGACAGACGCGGCGGCCTCGCCCTCGGCAACGGACTCGGCGAGCTCGGACTCCTCCTCGCGACCAGGCGTGTGGAGGTTGAGCTTCTTAATAAGGAAGGTGAAGAGGAAGAAGTACAGAGCGGCGTTGACGACTCCGAGCACGAGCATAACCGGCCAGTTGGTCTTATCGACACCGAGGACCAGGTTGGAAACCACGATGTTGATGATGCCGCCTGCAGTCGAAGCGGGCACGGAGAGGACCTTGAGCAGGACCAGGAAGATGCCGGAAAGAACCGAGTGAACGACAAAGAGCACGGGAGCGGCAAAGACAAAGAGGAAGTCCATGGGCTCGGTGACACAGGAGAGCACGGCGGTGATGATCAGCGGGATGATAACGGCCTTGGTCTTATCCTTGTTCCCCTTGTAAGCGGTGACGATAAAGGCGAGACCGATACCGATGTAGGGCCACAGGTTGTTGAAGGTGTAGCTGTTGAAGTAGGTGCTATCGGAGAAGGGCTGGCCCGTCATTGCCATCTCGGCGACACGGATGGGATAGGCACCGGCGATAACCTGATCGCCCAGCGTCAGGGTGCCACCCACATCAGAGAACTGGAACGGGGTGTAGATGAGGTGGTGCAGACCGGTAGGAACGAGCAGCTTGTTGAGCATGCCGTAGATAAACAGACCGATGTTGCCCGACTCCTTAATGATGCCGGCAACGGAGGAGATGGCACCCTGAACCGGAGGCCAAACGATGCAGAACCCAGCGCCCATGATCCAGGAAATGATGATCATGATCAGGAACGGAAAGCGAACGCCCGAGAACATCGAAAGGGCAATGGGGAACTGCTTGTTCGAGCACTTGTTGAACACGGCACCGGTGATGCAACCAAGAATGATGCCGCCAAACACGCCGGTATCGAGCACCTGAATGCCCATAACGGTGGCCTGGCCGGTTCCGGTAAGGCCGAGCATGCCGCTCGCATCGGCAAGAGAGCCGGTGGCGTTGAGCACGATGTTGTTAGCCTGCAGGAACAGGAAGAACGACATCAGGGCAATCAGCGAGGCATGGCCCTTGTTCTTCTTTGCCATGGCGCCGGCGATGCCCACGCAGAACAGAATCGAGAGGTTGTTGATGATAAACATCAGCGACCGGTAGACAACGGCGCCCACAAGCTGGAACGGACCGGAGCCCAGTACGGGGACCAAAGCACAAATGGTCTTGTTGGTCAGAATGATGCCCACGATGAGCAGGATGCCGGCAACCGAGAGATACATCATCGGCTGAACGATCGACTTCGCGAACACCTCCAACGGCGCTTTGAAATTGAACTTCTTTTTTGCGGTCATAGCGGTACTCCCCTTCCTTTTCCGCAAATTAAGACAGATGTGCCCTGGACAAGACCGTGAGCCTTGCCTTATATCAATCGATGTGTGGGCACGTTATGCCTAGAGACCAGGTTCTCCAAGCAGGTTAACAATGTGATATGCGAGATAACTCTTCTCAGCATCGGTAACGACAACGTTATAGGTAGACGACAAGTGGGCGGCTATGGCGTCCGCGCACGAGAATGCGCAGGGATACGCCGTTTCATCGATTCGGAACAGCGCGTCTCCGTTGATTTGCCCTGCCGTAGGATCGAGCGCTCGCTGTGCGAAAAACTGCAGGTGACGAACGAAACGTTCGTAAGGCGGCGAGGTGTCATCGAGGGTCGTAGCATAGCGCTTGGAAACAATCGCGAGCACGTCGCGAACAAGCTAGACCGAAACAATCAAACGATCGGAGCGTTGCGGCATGGTGGCGTTGACGATATGCAGCGTAATGAAACCCTGCTCTTCTTCGCTCATCTGAATGCCCATATACTCCTTGATAATCTGCAGCGCACGGCCCGCAAGTGCATACTCCTTGCGATAGAACTGCTGGATCTCGAGCAGCAACGGATTCTCACAGGAGACGCCCTTGCGCTCGCGCTCCAAAGCAAGGCTGATATGGTCTGCGAGAGCAATGAGAATCTTGTCGTTGATATCAACATTGAGCTCTCGACGGAGCATCTGAACAATGTCCTCGGCAATCACGAGGTTGACGGTGGGGATGGACTCCAAAAGATGTGCCAAGCGGTCAATCGTACGCGAATCCTGAGAAGTTCCCTCCTGCAACGCGTAGGTCTTTTCGATCGACACCTCGTCGATGGCATCGCCGGCATGACGGCCAAAGCAGAGGGCTCGACCGATGACGATGAGCTCGGAGCCATCGTCCGAAGTGACCATTGCGACGTTGTTGTTAAAAACTCGCTTGATAACCACGGTACCCACCACAAGAATTTACTCGGAAAGCCAGACGACAGGCTCTTTAACAGCAACAGGGCCGGAAGCATGCTCACGAAGAGTCGAGTTCTCCGAGCGCTCGCACACGATAACGAAGACCGTGGGATCGAAGCCGGCGGCGCGGACCACGTCGAAATCGACCTCGACGAGGGGCTGGCCCGCGTCAACGTGATCACCCTGGGCAACAAGCGCATGGAAGCCCTTGCCCTCAAGTTTAACAGTGTCGATTCCGATGTGCAGCATCACCTGAGCAGAACTGTCGTCGGACATGATGCCCTTGATTATCGACTTCATCCGAACACCTCCCACATTCATCCGTACATGTACGGATGAATGTGGGAACCCGATACCCTGAGGGCCGGACCGGCCGGC
>JAXKGF010000046.1:0-120274 GCA_036550515.1 Collinsella sp. | reverse complement strand
GTACATGTACGGATGAATGTGGGAGGTGTTCGGATGAAGTCGATAATCAAGGTTTACAAATTCGTAAACTTTTTTGAAAAAAGTGCTTGCACAGTTCTCGAATCATAGGTTATTATCTTTCTCGTTGAACGCGCGGGTCCAACAAAACGGACCGCGAATCAACAACATAGCATGTCGGAGTGGCGGAATTGGCAGACGCGCTAGCTTGAGGTGCTAGTGACCGCTTTTTGGTCATGCGGGTTCAAGTCCCGCCTCCGACACCATCGCATTTGAGAAGCCTCTTCGGAGGCTTTTTTGTTACCGATAGACGGTGGGGTCCACGATGGAAACGCTTGAACGCAACGAGTGGGCAGACGTTGCCCAACAAGTCGAGATCACGAGCGATGCTGTCATCATCTGTGAGCTCGACGGAACCATTCTGCATGTGAATAATCGCTTACTTGGTTTGATGTGCGAGGAACGCGCCGACGTCATCGGTGGAGATGTTAAAGACGTCCTGTACTCATCCGCTTTTGAACGTGCGACGGAACATCGTCTGCCATTTGAAACTGATGGCTCCGAGAACGAACTGATGCTCAAGCTGAGTGACGGCTCCTTTATCCCCGTCTTGGTTCGTGCGGGCTCCGTGACGCCTCCACGCATCTTTGGGCGCCGCGCGCCACGTGTCCTGGTGGCGCTCCATAGCATCGAAGAACAGTATTCTCACGACCGTCAACTCAAGCGTGCGTTATCGGAGCTTAGAGTGGCGAACAAGCGTCTCTCTGGCACGCTCTCGGTCATTATGAGCACTGTGGGCTCCGATGAGTTACCCAGCCTGCTTGATACTGTTTTGAACCAGCTTGTAGGAACGCTCGATGCTTCGGGTGCCGCTATCTATTTTTCTGAGAGCGGCGGTTTTAAACTTCGCGGTGTTTCCAAGGAGCTGTACGACAGCTACCTGCCTGAGTTTTTGCCGTATGGCGCTGGCATTCCGACGTATGTTCTTCGTGAGTCGCGTGCCTGTCGCTTGTCGATTCAACAGGACCTTGAGGGCGATAAGGCCGCCTCCGGTATGTTCATGGACTTGGACAATCGTTCTAAGCACCTGTTGCGCGTGCAGGATATGCCTCCGTACCGCAGCGAGATCTGTCTTCCCGTTTTTTACGGTACGCAGATCCTTGGCGTGCTGGAAGTTGGTTGGAAACGCCCCCAGGCACCGCTCGCCTATGACGTTAATGTACTTGAGGTCATTTGCGATTACTTGTCTATCCAACTGGTCGGCATGGCATCGAGTCTTCGCTCTCGTCGCACGGCCGAGCTTGGCCGCTCGCTCAATGTCTTACGTGATGAGTTGTTTACCTTTCTAGACGATTCCGTCGCGGCTACCCAGGCGGTATCGTCCGAGATCTGCAATATGCTCAACTGCCATTTTTGCCCTGTTGAGTATGACGCCAGTCTGGATTCCTACGTCATAGATTTTGAAGGCGGCAGTCGCGTTGCTTTGCCGGACGATCCCGAGAAGCTTTTCTTTTCCACGACGGCGCCAGCGGCACGTCTGGGGGCTGGCCCTGATGGCTTTGAGGCATCTGTTTTGGGGGGTACGAGTGCCGAGGACCTTAAACACGTCCGTATAACTCGCGTTGACGAATCGATGCCTATGGGAGGCTGGCTTAGGGCGCATGGTCTGCCTTGTCAAGGTCTCTACGTCGACTCCGGCATCGAGGCGGGGCACCCGCGCTCTGAGGGCGATGGCAAGCACAGTAACGACGCGATTGTTCCTGCTTCTGTTGCGAAGAGCCCGACGACGCGCGCGCTGCTGCTTCGTGATGGTAGCCAAGAGCCGATTGATGACCTTGAATATGACTACTTGGTGCACTTAGCGCATGACTTTGAGCTGATCTACGAAGGCGAATCTCAAAAGCGCGAGGAGCGCCATATCGCTCAGACCCTTCAGATCGGCATGAGAAATTCCCTGGGGGATGTTCCGGGTATCGCAACCGATTCGGTGTACCTGTCGGCCACGAACTCGGCGTTGGTCGGCGGCGATTTCTATACGCTCATCCGTCTTCCCGACGACTGCGCCGTCATGATTCTGGGCGATGTGTCTGGCAAAGGCATTGAGGCTGCATCGATGTCCGCGCTCGTCAAGACGGCCCTGACGGCATATGCCTGGGAGGGCGCTGGACCGGCCCGCATGGCACGCTCCCTTAACAGCATGCTCATGGGCTTCTCGAGGGTCGAGACGTTCGTGACGGCCTTTATCGCCAAGATTGACCTTAAAGCCGGACGCGCAACGTATTGTTCGGCGGGCCATCCTCCGACCATGGTCATTAGGCCAGAGTCGATGCCGCTGGGTGGCGGCGAGGCCCGTGGGGGAGAGGTCGAGCTACTTGGATGCCAATCGGGCGTAATCGGTGCCTTTGAGAGCATGGTGTACGAGACAGGCGTGTTTACGTTCGCTCCTGGTGACATGCTCTTCATGTATACGGACGGAACGATTGAGGCCCGCGACCGCACCGGAGCGTTCTTTGGCGAGCAGCGCCTTCGTGACCTTCTGCTCTCTGTCTCGGGTGAGGGCGTATCGGGAATCTGCGGCAAGGTCTTGGGCGAGCTTGACCGATTTACCGAATCGGCGCTGGACGATGACATTGCATTGGTGTCCCTTGAGTTTTTACGGGGTCGTTCATAGACGACGCTGGGCGGGCTGAATCCGTACGGTTGGGGAAACGAATGCATCGAGTGGGCTTTTTTGGGGAACCATGGTCGTATGAATGAGTGGAATGACATAGCGGTTTTGACGCCACCAGGCGATATCGACATCGCCACGGTGCCTGCGCTGCGTCGGCGGTTGGATGCTTTGATTGGCCGCGGCGTGCGTCGTGTTGTCATCAACTGTCAGGCTGTTAGCTTTATCGATTCGACGGGCTTGGCATTCCTGCTTACGCGCGCTCGTGAGCTCATGAGGCGAGAAGGCCTGCTTTCGCTCGTCAATGCATCGGGTGAAGTTGTTCGCTTTTTGGAAATTGCCCGACTTGTCGACATCCTGCATGTCGCGGGCCCGGCGCGGGAGTCGATTCCCGCCATTCCGGTGGGGGAGTTGCCGCGATGGAGCAAGAGCGTCGAAGTGCAGCGAGGCATCGAGAATCTCCCGTATTATCGGCACCGTGTGGCCGAGCTCCTCGAATCGCTTCCCTTGAGGCGTGATGAGCGCTATGACGTCGCATTGGCGTTGGGGGAGGCATTGGGTAACGCATATGACCATGCGGGCGGTGTTGGCTGCATCCTGACGGTTCAGGCCTATGGGGACCGTGTTGTGCTCGAGGTGCTTGATCGGGGCGCTGGCTATTCTATCGATGGGGCGAGCGAGCCGGTGGCATCCGAGGAACGCGGACGCGGTATCAAGCTTATGCGCATGCTCGTCGATAACGTGGAGGTTGCCCGTCGCACGGATGGCGCTGGCACACGCGTTCGGATGGTGAAGCTGTTTAGCTCGGCATTGGAATCGTGCGCATAGCGCCTTGACTTGGCGTTATTTACCTGCATGAACTTGCTTTGGGCAACTTTTTTGAAAAAAGTACTTGCGTCTTTAGGACAACTCGCGTAAATTAATAACCCGCAAGCGGACATGGCTCAGTTGGTAGAGCACAACCTTGCCAAGGTTGGGGTCGCGGGTTCGAGCCCCGTTGTCCGCTCCATTGCATTTCTGGACCGTCTCAAGCGGTCCTTTTTCGGCGAAGTGGCCAAGTGGTAAGGCAGAGGCCTGCAAAGCCTTTACCCCCGGTTCGAATCCGGGCTTCGCCTCCAGGCAACATCCGGGCGCTCCGGCGCCCGTTTTGTTTTACATATGCGGACATGGCTCAGTTGGTAGAGCACAACCTTGCCAAGGTTGGGGTCGCGGGTTCGAGCCCCGTTGTCCGCTCCAAGCGTAACAGCCCGACTACTACGGTAGCCGGGCTTTTTCATACCCATCACATAGGCTCGAACTTTTTTCAAATTATTCGAAAATAGTTCTTGCATTCGGGTGGATCATCCCGTATATTAAATCCTCGCAGGCGGACATGGCTCAGTTGGTAGAGCACAACCTTGCCAAGGTTGGGGTCGCGGGTTCGAGCCCCGTTGTCCGCTCCATTTGGGCGTTTAGCTCAGGGGGAGAGCGCTTCCCTGACACGGAAGAGGTCAGAAGTTCAAATCTTCTAACGCCCACCAAATGTTCGCAGTCCAGAGGCTTTGCTTCTGGACTGTTTTGCTATAAATACACATGATATGCCATCAAATTATCGACAACGGCCGCTTTTCCACGGTGTAATTGCTGTCCAGCATATTTGTCGCCAATTGCCTCTTGGTCTCGTGGGGAGATGATTATTTTGATCATAACCGTGCACATTGCCCGCGTTTCCATGGTCGATCCCCGTACAATCATTGATCTTGCGCCGATGGCACCTCATTATGCCGCTCGTGCCCTAAACGATGACCTTCCGATTTCTACTCGCCGAGAGGCTGCCGGTGTGGGTGCGCTTCTTCGTGACGTTTTGGGTGCCAACGAGGATGCACAACTCGTGCGCTCTTCATTTGGCAAACCGGAACTTGCAGATGCCAATGCCCCCTCTATTTCGATTTCGCATGCTGCCGGTACGGTCGTTCTCGCTGTTTCAGAAGCCGCGCGGCTATCTGGAGGACCTATAGGCGTAGACATTGAGTCGATGGATGAGGTGTCGCCCTTGGCGGTCAGTCGAATGGCAACCACCGAGGAGCGTGCATGGATTGACGCTGCGGGCAATCAGCGGGAGCGTTGCCGTCGCATGTGCCAGGTATGGACGCACATCGAAGCCGTTCTCAAAGCGCAGGGGAGCGGTTTTTCGGTTGATCCCGGCAAGGGCGGACTGCCTGACGGCTGGAAGGTTTCGTTCGCCGAATACGATGGCAGCGTCATCTCGTGTGCCGCGCGCTTCGTGCCCCAAATCGTCCTCAAAGAGCACGTCTTTCATGTAGGATAGGGCTGATTGCCAACAGGGGAGACCGTTATGCCGCTAGATGCCAAGAACGATATCAGCGCCCGCATCGAGGATGCCGTCTTTGAGCTTATGGGGACGACGCCGGTGCAGGCGATCAAGGTGACCGATGTGCTGAGGCTCGCGCACACCTCGAAATCGACGTTTTACCGCTGCTATCGTTCTGTTGACGACGTTGTTAAGCGATTTGAGGACGATCTGCTCCACAACGTGCAAGAGATTAACGACGTTGCCCTTGAGGCGCGCTTTGGTGACGCTCAGCTCGATCCGACGCCGACGATGATCAAGCGTATGGAGATTCTGCAACGCAATCGTTCGAAGGTACTCGCGCTCAACAGTGAAAACGGGGACCCCGTGTTCACACATAAGGCTACGATTTTTATGCATGAGTATTTTCGCGACCGTCTGCGCTCAACGTTTTCTGACGAGACCGATCTTGACCTGTATCTGGCCTTTGCGCTCGCGGGACATCACAACCTTGTCCAGTATTGGCTCGAGGTCCGTCCCGATTTGGAAGCGCGCACCGTTGCTGCCGCGCTCAATCGCATGTTCTATGCGCCGCTGTTTGTCGACGATGCGTCGCGCCACTGGCACCCACGTATTCCCGATTTTGAAAAGCCGCTCGGGTGAACGGCTGATTTTTAGGGATGAACGGTTGCATAGGTTGCGGATTCAGAGCAATCCGGCCCTATGAATCGATTTAAGTATGGCCATTTATCTGCTATTTGGAACACCTAGCCCCGATGTGTCCCATATGATGGGACACATCGGGGCTTTTTGTCTCACGCGTCTCGTTTAACCCCTCGTAAACTAAAGCTACGTTCAAAAGAACCACTGCAGTAGTTCAACGTGTGACGGCACAGAAAAGCCGCGAGCGCTCTCTCACCTTCGCTCGCGGCTGGACTGCGCCATCATTCCGTACACCTTCACATGATTAGGATGTGATATTCAGTGGTTACGCTCGGAAAGAACATGCGCAGCGTCTCGATTGTAGGCGTAGGCTGCACCCCGTTCAAGGATTTTGAGGAGCATCCCGAGACCCAGGGTATTGGCGAGGGCGAGGCGTTTGGCTATGCGGCTCTCGAGGCAATTGCCGATGCCGGTCTTGAGCCCCGCGATATCGACTTTTTCTATCACGGCAGCGCCAATCCGTATCTCGTTGGCGATTGCATTACCCCAAACATGCAGGTTGCCGATTGGTTTGGCGTTCGTGCCAAGGGGTCTGTCCATCATTCCGAGGCTTGCTGCACGGGCTACGTCGCCCTTGAGCAGGCCGTGATGGCAGTCGCTTCCGGTGCCTACGATGTTGTCCTTACGGGTGCCTGCGATTTGGCTTCGACGCTTCCCGTTGAGCATATGCCCTCCCATATTCGTCAGGACTTTACGCTCGACGTCATGATCCCCTCGCTCGATAAGATTTATGACCGCGCTTATGGTCGTCCGCTCGACGGCGCCTTTGGCGTGTCGTTCGACAACTGGATCAACGAGTATTCGATGCAGTACGACCTTACCGCCGATCAGATCGATGACGCCCTGAACGGCCTTACCAAGAGCCTTCGCCGCGGTGCCGTCCTGAATCCCCTTGCCTGGTACGAGACCACGGTCGAGGAGGACGCGAAGTCAGCTGGGTTCGATACCGCCGACGAGTATCTCAAGAGCATGTACAACCCGCGCGTTACGCAGTACCTGCGCGTTACCGGCTTTGAGAAGAAGTGCGACGGTGCCGCCGCTGTTGTCGTAATGCCCACGGAGAAGGCAAAGGCCATGGGCGTGCCGCATGCGCCTATTGAGGTTCTGGGTACGGGCGCCTCTGCTGTCGAGGCCGGTCTGCTCCACAACGAGCACTGGGCTACCGAGCTTGCCGCCAAGCAGGTCTATGACCTTACCGGCGTGAGCCCCGATGAGATTGACCTGTTCATGTGCAACGACTTCTTCCTGGCTTCCGAGATCGTCTCGGCCGAGGAGTGCGGCTATATTCCGCGCGGCGAGGCTTGGAAGTATGCGATTGATGGCCGTACCGCTTTTGACGGCGATAAGCCCATCAACCCGCACGGTGGCCGCTGCAACTTCGGTCACGCTCATGGCGCATCGGGTATCGCCGATATCGTCGAGGCCGTCAAGCAGATGCGTGGCGTCGCCGGTGCCACCCAGATGAAGAAGGTTCCCGAAACGGCTTTCCTGCGCGGTTTTGGCGGTTCTCAGAACGTGCGCTGCCAGATTCTTCGTACCGTTGCCTAAGCGACCGCGGTTTTCGATTTCCCATAAGGAGTATTCTCATGCAACTCAAAGATATGGAGCCCGTGGTCAAGAAGTTCTACACGGGTCTTGAAGAGGGCATCTTTTGGGCGCGCCAGTGCCCCGAGTGCGGAGCCGTCGAGTTTCCGCCCCACCTTGCCTGCAATGCCTGCGGCTATCACAAGACCGATTGGGTCCAGGTTTCTGGTCACGGGCATCTGATTGATTTTACCTTGCCTGGTCCGCAGAACGACAAGCCCTACCTCAAGGAGTATGGCAAGTACGCCTACGGCGCCGTCGATATCGACGAGGGTTCTCAGTACACCTACGTCATCTACGGCATTACCAAGAAGAAGGCCCCCGAGATTCGCGCCAAGCTCATGGCGGGCGAGACCGTTGGCGTCCATGCCAAGGTTATCGACCGTCCGGGCTATAAAGAGCTTACGTTCGAGCTTGACGACTAGGTTTTCACCCCTGTAACAATTCGATTCCTCTCTTAGGCCACGGCGGGACCCATGTCTCCAGCCCGCCGTGGTCGCCCCTCTTTTTCAATTGAAAGGCACCATCATGAACGAAGAACTCACTCAGCAGATCTGCGATTTTGTCAAGTCCGCCTACAACTATGACGGCGATGTGACCCCCGAGACGACGTTTGAGACCCTGGGCAAGGGCTCGATGAAGATGATCGCTCTGACCTCCATGATCGAGAACGAACTCGATGCCGAGGTTCCCGTTCGCGAGGTCATGGTCATGAAGACCATCGGCGAGCTTATCGAGCGCACTGCCGAAGAGATGGAGTAACTGCCATGGACCTGATGCAGACCCTGCGCGAGCAGGCTGCCGCCAAGCCTATGCGCGTTGCTTTTCCCGAGGGCGAAAACGAGACCATGATGCAGGCGGTCGCAAAGATCGCCGCCGAGCATCTTGCCGAATGTGTGCTGGTCGGCGATGGCGGTAAGCTCAAGGAGCTTGCCAATGAGCGCGGCATCTCCCTTGACGGCATCGAGATTGTCGATGTGACCGACGAGGAGGCGAACGCCGCCTGCTGTGAGCGCTACCTTTCGCATCCGGATTGCAAGTTTAAGCCCAAGGGCGCCGCGCGCCGTATGACGCGTCCGCTTGAGCGCGCCCTGATTTTGCAGGTGCTCGGCGATGTCGACGTTATGTTCGCCGGCATCGATAACGCCACGGGCGATATTATCCTGGCTGGTCAGACCATCGTCGGCCTTGCCGACGGGGTGGACACCGTGAGCTCGTGCGGTATCGCCGACATCCCCAACTGGAATGGCGGCGAAGGTGGCCTTTTGGCTTTTGGCGATTCTGCCGTGTGCGTTGACCCCACGAGCGAGGAGCTTGCCTCGATCGCGATTTCGTCGAGCGAAACGGTGCGCTCACTGACCGGATGGGATATCCGTTGCGCGCTGCTTTCGCATTCAACTGACGGTTCGATGGACAATGAGCTTGTCGAAAAGGTGCGTCGTGCTCGCGAGATTGCCAACGATCGCCGTCCCGACCTGGCCATCGACGGTGAGTTCCAGTTTGATTCGGCGATTAACCCCAAGGTTGCGGCCAAGAAGGTACGTCGTGAGTCTGCTGTTGCGGGCAAAGCCAACGTGGTCATCTGGCCCGATATCAACGTGGGCAATATCGGCGTCAAGATTATCCAGAATCTGACCGGCGCCAATGCTTACGGTCCCATGCTTCAGGGCTTCAAGAAGATCGTGTGCGATTGCTCGCGCTCTGCGCCCGTCGACGAGATTGTCGGCAACGTGGTGATGAGCTGCGTGCGCGCCCAGGCGCTTAAGGAGGCTTAAGGTATGTCCGATAAAAAGACTCCCTGGCGCGTCCTGGTAATCAACCCTGGTTCCACTTCCACGAAGGTGGGCGTTTTTGAGGGTGATGAGTGCGAGCTCAGTAAGAACGTTGCGCACGATGCGAAGGACCTTGCCCAGTTCGACGGGGTTTCGGCTCAGATGCCGTATCGCTGCGATCTGATTCTAGCGGCGCTCGACGAAGCAGGGCTTTCGCTCGATGACTTCGATGCGTTTGTTGGCCGCGGCGGTGGTCTGCTTTCGCTGCCCGGCGGCACCTATGCCATCAATGAGGTCATGCTCGAGCATGCCCGCATCGGCGCGAATGGCGTTCAGCACCCGGCACAGCTGGGTCCCCAGATTGCCTATGAGTTCGCCTCAAAGACGGGCAAGCCCTCTTTTGTGGTGAATCCTCCCGATACCGACGAGCTGTGCGACCTCGCACGTATGACGGGCATTAAGGGCGTGTATCGAAACGTGCACCTGCACGCCCTTAATCTCAAAGAGACCGCCATCCGCCATGCGGCAAAGCTCGGTCGCCCCTATGATGAGTGCAACTTCATCGTTTGCCATATCGGCGGCGGCATCTCTATCTCGGCTCATCTTAAGGGCAAGATGGTGGACGGCAACGACATCGTCGGCGGCGAGGGCCCCATGGCACCGACGCGCTGCGGATCGGTTCCCGCGATCGAGGTCGCAAAGTACACCGCGGAGCACGGTCTTGATGTCGCCCGTGCCCATTGCATGAAGACGGGCGGTTTTGTCGATCTTTTGGGTACCTCCGATGCCATCGAGGTGTGCGAACGTGCTGCAGCGGGCGATAAGGCCGCAGCTCGCGCCTGGGATGCAATGGTCTACCAAATCTGCAAGTGGATTGGCGAGATGGCTTGCGTGCTGAAGGGCGACGTCGACGGTATCTTGCTCGGAGGCGGCATGGTCCACAGCAAGGAGCTCGTTGCCTCGATTGAGGAGCACTGCTCTTGGATCGCCCCCGTATCGGCTTATCCCGGCGAGTTTGAACTTGAGGCGATGGCGTCTGGCGCCTGTCGCGTGCTCGATGGCGCTGAGGAAGCGCTCGCGTACAGCGGAGAGCCCGTGTTCACTGGTTTCAACGACTGATAGTGCTGTGTTTGGGGCGGCCGATGGTGACGTCCGGCCGCTCCGACCCTTTTTTCTAAGTGTAAGGATGGATCATGGATAAAACCAAGATCAAGTACCTGGTGGGCATTTATGCTGCCGCCATGTGCATCATGGGCATGTTGGTGCCCGTTCCCATCGTGGCCTCTGTTGCTGCTGCGTTTCCCAACGAAAACATCGCTGCCGTCCAGATGATCATCGGCATCATTCCGCTCATGATGGCTGTGTCCGCCATGCTCGTGTCTTCCCAGCTCGCCTCTCGCGTATCCAAGAAGAAGACGACGCTTGTCGGCCACGTTATCGTGATGCTCGCCGGCGCCTCGGTGCTCGTGTTCCACGATTCGCTTGCCCAGGTTCTTGCGGCCTCTGCCGTGATGGGTCTTGGCCTTGGCGCCGTGCAGAACTCGACCGACGCTCTGATCGCCGACTATTTCGGTGGCAAGCAGCGTTCGTTTGTCATGGGCATCTACTCAACCTTTGTTGCACTGGGTGGCATTATCTGGACGATGGTTTCCGGCATCTTGGGTTCTGCCGAGTGGTTCCACAGCTATGCGGCGTACTTCATCATGATCGTGTTTATCGTCATTGAGGCCGTCTGCCTGCCCGAGGGTCATCTTGAGCCCAAGCGTAAGGTCAACGTGTTTGCCAACATGCCCAAAGAAGTCGCAATTATCACGGTCATGAGCTTTGTGTTCGTACTCACGTTCCAGCTCTTTAGCTCCAATGTCTCGCTGCTTGTCGTGGGTCGCGGCTTTGGCGGCACTGTTGAGGCTGGCCTCGCTTCGACCGTCATGACGGTCGCCGGCATTGCGGCTGGCCTTTTGGTGGGCCCGCTGTTTGCCAAGTTCAAGAACCTGTCGATGCCGATCGCGTGGGGCGTGACGCTCGTTGGCCTGGGCCTGACGCTGGTTGCGCCCGCCTTTATGGTGCTGTGCGTTGCGGGCTTTGTCGTTGCGCTGGGCAAGGAGACCTACGTGCCGCTGGAGGGCAATTTTGCCGCCGGCAACTCTGCTCCCGAGGGACGTGCGTTTAACCTCGCCATTGGCATGGCGGGCATCAACTTTGGCATGGCACTGTCTCCCATTGTGTTTGAGGCCGTGACGTCGCCGTTTGGTGCAACGATTGACCAGAAGTTCATCGCCGGCATGATCGTCTGTGCGGCTCGTGTCGTCTTTGGCGCCATTAAGTATCGCAAGCTCACTCCGGCCCAGCTTGCCGAGGCCGAGAAGATGGCGGCCAGCGGCGAGGCGGAGTAACCGCTCGAGTAGTTGCATTGTCGCCCATCATGTTTTATCGGGGCCGCCGACATATGCCGGCGGCCCTCTTTCTATCAATGGCTTGATAGCTCGCGAAGAGAAGTAATAGCTCCTCGCCTATCGAATGCCGGCGGACGGGGTGCCGGGGCTACAGTCTTCCGAGCGTTTGCAGTCCCGTCGCTCCGTCCGCCGGCATTCGACCGCAACATGTTGGTCAAGCATAATCTTTTGGATTCTTTTGGCGTGAGTGGCCTGGTTTTAGTAGGATTTGTCAGTGGCTTGACTAAGGGGGTTTTATAGCTGCCATGCAGGTAGCCGTGTTGGTAACGTTTTACCGACTTGTCAAATACCCCTCATTTATAATGCGTCTGCAAAATGACTAATTGCTTTGACCTGCTGAAACACTATATGTTGTGTTTGACCTAAAAAAAGAATACAGGATATAGATGCATCTTTGTCGTATGATAGATGGCGGACAGAGAACGAAGACCTTAATTGCCCCTTTTGAACGTGTCCTTGAGCCGCTTGATCGGCTCCTGGGAATGTCCGCATAGAGGCTTATGGTTTATCGAGAACACAGATTGCGCGACGGCGCCGCAAGACAGGGGCAAGCCCTGCCGGGCATCGTTTGGCTCTGAAGCGCAATGAGGCTACGACGCGAAAGAGGCAAGAGGATGAAGATCATCAAGCGCAGCGGCACCGAGGTTGTCTTTGACATCGATAAGATTGTCAATGCCATCCGCGCCGCTAACTTGGAGGTCGAGGAGAGTTCTCGTCTAACCGACCGCCAGGTGGTTTATGCGGCGCAAAACGTCGCCGAGGCATGCGAGAACGCGGGCCACACCGTTTCGGTCGAGGAGATCCAGGATTTGGTCGAGGACGAGATCATGCGTCTCGACTGCTACGAGGTTGCCCGCCACTACATCATCTATCGCTATGTTCAGAGCCTGAAGCGCCAGAAGAACACGACCGATGACAAGATCCTGTCGCTGATCGAGTGCAATAACGAAGAGGTCAAGCAGGAGAACTCCAACAAGAACCCGACCGTCAACTCCGTTCAGCGCGACTATATGGCTGGCGAGATTTCCAAGGACCTGACCCAGCGCGTGCTGCTGCCTCAGGAGATCGTGGATGCCCATAATGAGGGTCTGATCCATTTCCACGATTCGGATTACTTTGCCCAGCATATGCACAACTGCGATCTGGTGAACCTGGAGGACATGCTCCAGAACGGCACTGTTATTTCGGGCACGCTGATTGAGAAGCCGCACAGCTTCTCGACCGCCTGCAATATTGCGACGCAGATTATCGCCCAGGTTGCTTCCTCCCAGTACGGCGGCCAGTCCATCTCGCTGACCCATCTTGCCCCCTTTGTTGAGGTGAGCCGTCAAAAGATTCGTGGCGAGGTCGCCCGCGAGCTCGAGGAGCTCGGCGTTTCCGCATCTCCCGAAAAGGTTCGCGAGGTCGTTGAGGATCGCCTGCGTGACGAGATCCGTCGCGGCGTCCAGACGATTCAGTATCAGGTCGTGACCCTTATGACCACCAATGGCCAGGCGCCGTTCGTGACGGTCTTTATGTATCTTAACGAGGCCCGTACGCCTCAGGAGAAGCACGACCTTGCCATGATCGTGGAGGAGACGCTTCGCCAGCGCTACGAGGGCGTTAAGAACGAGGCCGGCGTGTGGATTACCCCGGCATTCCCCAAGCTTATCTATGTACTCGAGGACGATAACGTTCACGAGGATTCCCCGTACTTCTACCTGACCCAGCTGGCTGCCAAGTGCACCGCCAAGCGCATGGTGCCCGATTACATCTCCGAGAAGAAGATGCGCGAGCTCAAGCTGTCTAAGGGCGAGACCGCCGGCAACGGCGATTGCTACACCTGCATGGGTTGCCGCAGTTTCCTGACGCCCGACCGTTCGGGCAACGGTTTTAACAACGTTGCCAACGCGCTGAACTACGACCCGAACAAGCCCAAGTACTATGGTCGCTTTAACCAGGGCGTTGTGACCATCAACCTGCCTGATGTCGCACTGAGCTCGCACCAGGATATGGACAAGTTCTGGAAGATCTTCGATGAGCGCCTTGAGCTGTGTCACCGTGCCCTGCTGTGCCGTCATGAGCGCCTGATGGGTACACTTTCTGACGCCGCGCCGATTCTTTGGCAATACGGCGCCCTGGCGCGTCTGAAGAAGGGCGAGACGATCGACAAGCTGCTCGTGGGCGGATACTCTACGATCAGCCTGGGCTATGCCGGCCTGTATGAGTGCGTTAAGTACATGACGGGTCACAGCCACACCGAGAAGGAGGGCACGCCGTTTGCCATGGCCGTCATGCAGCACATGAACGACAAGTGCGCCGAGTGGAAGGCCGAAAGCGATATCGACTTCTCGCTGTACGGCACCCCGCTTGAGTCGACGACCTACAAGTTTGCCAAGTGCCTGCAGCGCCGTTTTGGCATTATCCCGGGCGTGACGGACAAGGGCTACATTACCAACAGCTATCACGTCCATGTGTCCGAGGAGATCGACGCATTCGACAAGCTCAAGTTCGAGGGTATGTTCCAGCAGCTTTCGCCGGGCGGTGCCATCTCCTACGTCGAGGTTCCCAACATGCAGGACAACCTCAAGGCTGTCATTCGCGTGATGCAGTACATCTACGACAACATCATGTACGCCGAGCTCAACACCAAGAGCGACTACTGCCAGGTGTGCGGCTACGACGGTGAGATCAAGATTGTCGAGGACGATGGCAAGCTGGTGTGGGAGTGCCCCAACTGCGGCAACCGCGACCAGGAGAAGATGAATGTCGCTCGTCGTACGTGCGGCTACATCGGTACCCAGTTCTGGAACCAGGGTCGAACCGAGGAGATCCGCGACCGCGTGCTGCATCTCTAATAACCATCCCAGGCTGCCCCGTAGCGAGGCCCCGGACCTTTACTCGCTATTTCGGACAGTCCTGGCTCAGGACGGAGGCGCCACTGGCGCCTCCTGTTCGTGCGGAACTCATATCGAGCAAAGGTCCGGGGCCTCGCTACGGGGCAGCCAAGTTGATGTAGCTGAGATGCAGCATGCAGTCTGCTCACTCCTCGAAGTTCTTAGCGGAAATGAGTTGAGCTGCAATGACGATCTGCTTGCAATGGCGGTTGAGCTGCAGCTGAGTATTTATTGGACCTCGAACCCTATACTCGATGTTCGCTTCGTTCACCGAGTATCGCTCGCGAGGGGTCTGGAGTATATCGTCCCGCCCGCAGTTTCGCAGGCCGAAGGCCGAGACTGTCTGAGGACGGGATGATATACTCCAGACCCCCAGGAAGGTTACCTATGAACTACGCGAACATTAAGTATTTCGACATTGCTGATGGTGAAGGCGTTCGTACTTCTCTGTTTGTGAGCGGGTGCCGTCGTGGGTGCAAGAATTGCTTTAACTCTGTCGCGTGGGACTTTGCTGCGGGCGAGCCGTTCGATCGCGCCGTCGAGGATAAGATTATCGAGAGTCTCGATCATCCCTTTATCGATGGCCTGACGATTCTGGGTGGCGAGCCTATGGAGCCCGAGAATCAGGCGGGGCTTGTTGACTTTATCGAGCGCGTGCGTGCGGCCTATCCTGCTGGGTCGGGCAAGACCATTTGGTGCTTTACCGGTGACGTGCTCGAGGAGCTTATGCCGGGTGGCCGTCATCATACCGAGGTGACGGACCGTATCCTGGCCTGCCTCGACATGTTGGTGGACGGCCCGTTCGTTCAGGATCTGTACGATATCTCGTTGCGCTTTAGGGGCTCGAGCAATCAGCGCGTGATCGACATGAACGCCACGCGCGCTCGTGCTGCACGTGAGGGCGTTGCGCTTTGCGATGCTGTGGAGCTTTGGCGGGACGATCCGGTCTATTCGACCCATACTATGTAGCTGGCAGAGGTTGCGTGCCGGCGTGGTACCATAGCGCGAACGCGAAATCGAAAAAAGTGAGGCCCAGATGGTCGATCAGGAAAAAGTCGAGACTGCCATTAAGCTGCTGCTTGAAGGTATAGGCGAGGACCCAACTCGTGAGGGCCTGCTGGAGACTCCGGCACGCGTCGCCCGTATGTATGGCGAGATTGCCGGCGGTATGGACCAGAGTGCCGAGGAGCACCTGTCCAAAACTTTTGCCGTCGCTTCGAACGATTTGGTTATCGAGCGCGACATTACGTTCTACTCGCTGTGCGAGCATCATCTGCTGCCGTTTTATGGCAAGGCCGCCATTGGTTATATCCCTAACGGTCGGGTGGCTGGACTTTCCAAGCTCGCCCGCACGGTTGAGGTCTATGCCCGCCGTCTGCAGCTGCAGGAGCAGCTGTGTGCGCAGGTTGCCGATGCTCTCATGGAGTATCTTGCTCCCCAGGGAGCGATTGTGCTCATGGAAGCTGAACATATGTGCATGACCATGCGCGGCGTGCAAAAGCCTGGCACCAAGACCGTGACGCTCGCTCGCCGCGGCATCTTTGAGACCGATCCGTCGCTCGAGGAGCGATTCTTTAGGATGCTGGACCGCTAACCATGAGAGCCGTTAACGACTTTGCATCGAAGACCGATGAGGGAACGCCGCGTCGCGGTTTTATGGCTTCGGGCCTAGCCCCCTTTGGTGCCATGCCTCGTATCGATTACATCTGTGCCAACGGCCTGTTCCGGCGGCATCTGGGCAACATTGCACAGTTGGAATCGGGGCGTATCTTCTGCCGCCACGGTATTGACCATCTGCTCGATGTCGCTCGCATTATGTGGATCAAGAATCTCGAGGAACAGCTCGAATTTGACCGCGAGGTCATCTACGCCACGGCACTTCTTCACGATATCGGCAAAGATGAACAGTATGAATCGGGTATATCCCATGATGTTGCAAGCGAACGCGTCGCTGATGCGATTCTCGGCGGCATGCCCGATGACGTAGCGTTTGAGCCGGCCGATGCTGCGGCCATTAAGACGGCCATTCTGGGCCATCGAAAGCTGCGCGTGAACAGCCAACCGCTCGAGCGTCTGCTCTATGCAGCCGACAAAGCGTCGCGCGCCTGCTTTGCATGCCCCGCGCGCAATGCTTGCAATTGGAGCGATGATAAAAAGAACCTGTCGATTCGCGTGTAGTTAGTTTGCGCGGTCGGGGTTCTAAACGAAGGAGACGATCGCGATGAGTAACAAGAAACTGCCCGAGAATGCAACCAAGACTGAAGGCGCCGAGCTCGCCCGCCGTGGAAGGGGCGAAATATCCACCGCAGCGGCGGTGCCCCACGTGAGCTATGACGACCTGCGCCATGCTGACCGCATTACTATCGACGGTCTCGAGGTCTTTGCCAACCACGGTGTGTATCCCGAAGAGAACGCGCTGGGCCAGAAGTTCATCGTGTCCTTGGTGCTCTATGCCGACCTGCGTGCAGCAGGGGAGCACGACAACCTGGATGCCTCGATTGATTACGGCTCGGTGTGCCACGATGTCGACGGCTATCTGCGCGAACATACGTTTAAGCTCATCGAGGCGGCAGCCGAGGGGACAGCCCAGATGCTGCTGCGGCGTTATCCCTCGCTGCTTGGTGTGCGCATCAAGCTCGATAAGCCGTGGGCTCCTGTTGGCCTGCCCCTGGCAAGCTGTGGCGTCGAGATCGAGCGCGTGCGCTAACCGGTTCTAATACGTCTCTATGGGTGGCTGCTTGAGCCGCTGCGACAGCGCTCTATTGTTGGGGCAGTACCTGTCGAGCAGGGCGTGAAACCGCTGATTGTGGCTTGGCTCGAGCAAGTGGACGAGCTCGTGGGCGACAACCATGTCGAGACACTCGATGGGATAAGCGGCAAGTTCGCGTGCGATGCGAATGGCTCCGGTCTTGGGCGTGCATGATCCCCAGCGCGTTTTCATGCTGCGCACGGAGACGCGGGAAACGGCGACACTCATTGTGATTTCGTATGCGTGCACGATGTCGCGTAGCGCTGCGGTGACCTCGGTCGTATAAAGCTGGCTGATGTGGGCTTGGAGCTCGTCGGACGTTAGGCCGTCGAGGATTGCGCGCCGCTTGGCCTGTGGGCCTTCGTCCGATTCGTCGGTACCCATAAAGCTTGCGAAGGTGGCCTGCTTGGGCCGCGGCGCGGGTGATGCAAAGTTGTGATCGAGTGCATCCTGTACCGTGATGGGCTTGCCCCAAAGTGCAATGACGGACGAGGTGCTGAGCGGCTCTCGCGCCGTCGCCTGATGTTGCTCGCGCTTGGCAAGTCGGCTGACAATCCAGGTGCTGTTGCGCTTCACAAATGCCTCGATGCGCTCGCGGCTGGCGCCGAGCGGTGCGCTGGCGTGGACCTCACCGCTTGATGTGACGCGTAGGTTGAAGTTTTTGACGCGCTTTTTGGTAACGACGACGGAGATGGGCGTCCCATCCGGTCGGGATATGGAAATCGTAAATTGCTGCGTCAAAAGCGGTCCTTCAGATTGGGGACGGGCCGGCATGTCGACCGTTCGGCATGCCGGCCCGCTCAAGGGATGTGAAATTAATAACGCTCAAAGAAGGCAAGCGCGTTGTCGCTACAGAGCTTCTGCATCACGGTCTTGCCAAAATGCTTGGAAAGCATGTTCTGGAACTCGGGCATCATGCTGGCATCGGAGAGGAAAGCGGGCACCGTGGCACCGTCCCAGTCGCCGCCGAGCGCGATGACGTCCTCGCCGCCCAGGTCGAGCCAGTGCTCGATATGTGCCGCCAGCTGGTCGAAGGTGACGTCTGCGGCGGTCTTGTCGGTTGCGTCGTTGGATAGGAACTCGCTGCAGTAGTTGAGGCCGACGATGCCGCCCATGTCGCGAATGGTGCGGAACTGGTCGTCGGTGAGGTTGCGCTTGACGCCGCAAACCGCACGGGAGTTGGAGTGGCTGGCGACGAAGGGGCGCGTGGCGTGGGCGACAACCTCGTCAAAGCACTCATCGTTGAGGTGGGAGACGTCGAGTACCATGCCGGCGTGCTCCATCTGCGTAAGTGCCTCGATGCCGGCGGCGGTGAGGCCGGCGTGGGTATCGTGTCCGCTCGCGAGCGGTCCCTGCGCGTTCCAGCTGAGTGACGACATAAGCACGCCCAAGCTCTTGAGCACCTCGATCAGTGCGGGGTCCTCGGCAAAGAACGTGGCGTTTTCGATGGTGTGGATGCAAGCGACCTTACCGTCCTTGAGCGCGGGGCGAATGTCTGCGGCGCTGCGTACGTTGACCATGCGGTCGTGGTTGAGCATTGCCTGGCCGCTCATATGCGCCATGATTTGCGCCTGGAAGCGCGCGGCGTGGGCGGTGGGAATCTCGTCGGGGACAAACGTGGCGAAGCACTGTGCCCACGGCGTGTTGCCGATCTTTGCGAGCGAGATGGCGCAGGCGTTGCCCTCGATGAGGTCGAAATCTTGCGGATGCGTTTCGTCGCCGGGGAAATAACCGTCGGTGCCGGCGGTAAAGCGCAGGTCGAGATCGAGCGTGGCCCAGCCGATTCGGTCGGCGGTGTCGCAGTGTAGGTCAAATACGGGATATGCCATGGTTCCTCCGGTTGCAGCGTTTCTTTGCAAACTGTCATTGAATTGTATGACTAGGGTATAGTTAGCGCCATATGTTCACGGCGGCCTGCGTTGTGCGCCGCCCTTATCACGGAGGTTACCATGTCCAACCAGGGCAAGAAGGTCAAGACCCATTATCGCGGCACGCTCGACGACGGCACGCAGTTCGATAGCTCCTACGATCGCGGCGAGCCGCTGGAGTTCACCTGCGGCGCCGGTCAGATGATCAAGGGCTTCGACGCCGCTGTTGTCGACATGCAGGTGGGCGAGAAGAAGACCGTGCACATCCCGGCTGCCGATGCCTACGGCGAGCACAATCCCGAGATGGTTCTGACCTTCCCGGCCGAACAGGTTCCCAACATCGAGCAGATCGAGAAGGGCATGAAGCTCTTCCTGTCCACGCCGAGCGGCATGCCTGTCCCCGCCGTCGTCATTGACGTGACGCCCGAGGCCGTGACGCTCGACGCCAACCACGAGCTGGCCGGCAAGGACCTCAACTTTGATATCGAGCTCGTCGAGGTCGAGGGTTAGAGTATGCCTGAACGCTTGGTTTCGACGACATGTTTGGGAAATCTCAACGATCCGTCCTATGAACTCCTGCTTCGCCGGGAGCTGGGCGGTGTCTTTGAGGCCGATGAGCTACTGCTCGATTGGGACCAGGCCGATGTATGTGCGTTTGTGGGCGCGACGGAGCTGGGGCGCACGGTCGATGTTCGGCTGGATACTGCCGACGGCGGTCGTCTTGCCGATGGCGACGTGCTCGCCATTGACCGTTCGGGCGTGGTGCCTGTGGCGGTTGTCGTGCGCCTGCGCAGCGCCGAGGTTTATTTGGTCGAAGTCGACCGCATGGATCCGATTGCGCTCGCGCATGCGTGCTGGGAGATCGGCAACATGCATGCGCCGCTCTTCCGGGGCGACTCGGACGAGCATACCGTGCGCATGTATACGCCGGTGCAGCCTGTTTTGGGCCGCATGCTCCGGGGTGTCGAGGGTGTTCGGCTCTCGGTGGTCACACGTGAGCTCGATGCCAGCCGGCGCTTTGCGTCGAGTGCGGCGGAGGTCGTCGTGAGCATGGCTCCCGACTTTACCATCGTAAAAAAGACGCGCGGCTAAGCGCGCGTATGCGCAAGACGGGCTTTGAGGGGCGACCAATCAAGGTCCGTCTTGCTGTTGATAGGAGGCTTTGGGGGAAGCGTATGGGTCTTGAGGGAATCAAGCTGATCGCCTGCGATTTGGATGGCACGTTGCTGCATCCGGGGGAGCGCGAGCCGCGTTCCGAGGCCTTTGAGCTTATCGATGAGCTGCATCGTCGCGGTATCGTGTTTATGCCGGCGAGCGGCCGTCAATATGCGAGCTTGCGCCACCTTTTTGCCCCGGTGGCCGATGAGCTCGCCTATGTATGCGAAAACGGAGCCCTGGTGATGAGCGAGGGGCGTGCCGTTGTCAAGCGTTCCATGGAGCGCAGCCTTGCTATGGATATCGCGAATGCCGTGGTTGCGTATCCCCATGCCGACGTGACCCTTTCGTGCGAGGGGCACCTCTACACCATGAGCGGCAACGATGCGTTCGTCGACCATTTGCGCTATGAGGTCCACTGCGATGTGGCGGTGGTCGACCGTCCCGAGGACATCGACGAGGACGTCATTAAGATTGCCTTCCAGACACCCGAGGTGGATCAGCCGGCGGCCCTGGAGTATTTCGAGCACCTCTTTAGCGACCGTGTCGACGTGATGACGTCGGGAACCGAATGGACGGACTTTATCGGTTTCGGTTCGGGCAAGGGCTCCGCGCTTGCCGATTACGGTCGTGCCCTGGGTATTTCGCCCGATGAGATGATGGCGTTTGGCGACAATGAGAACGATCGCGACATGCTTAACGTCGTGGGCCATCCCTATCTGATGGAGAGCTGTAATCCCTCTATGCGTGGCATCAACGACCGCGTCCGCTACGTGCGCACGGTCGAAGAAGAGCTGCGTCGTCTACTTGCTGAGTAGACATTTGGGACATGTCTAGAAATCTACTTTTTGCTGCAGAGTGCGGAAAGGTGGATTTTAAGGCATGTCCCAAACATCTACCGACAGTCGGGGCAGAGACCCTCGAAGATGGTGTAGTGCGACGTGACGTGCCAGCCGATTTGCTCGGACGCTTTGGCGTCGAGCTGGGCATCGAAGGGGAGCGGTACGTCGATGACGCGGCTGCACGAGGTGCAGATGATATGCGCGTGCGGCTCGATGGTGCGATCGAAGCGACTGCCGCCCGGTGTCTTGATGGAGAGGATCTCGCCGGCGTCGGCCAAGAGATTGAGATTGCGGTAGACCGTACCGCGGCTGATCTTGTCATCCTGTTCGCGCACGGCGTTGTAGATCTCGTCGGCGGTGGGATGGTTATAGCTTTGGCGCACGGCGTCAAGAACCAGCTTTCGCTGCTTGGTATTCCTTCTTTGCACCGCCATGCGCCTCGCCTCTTTTCTATCAACGGTCGTAGGTAAATGATACCGTATTTAGCACACAATACTAATAATGAGGACTGAAACCGTCTTCATTGGCAAGTGGGGCTCGGGCCTGGGCATCTACGAGGCGAAAACGCGTTCCCATGCGCTCGTAGGAGGCATGAAGTGCCTCGAGATGAGATAGGATGTCTGCCGGAGCTCCCTGTATCTCCATCTCGACTGAGCCGTCTTCCATGTTACGCACCCAGCCGGTGAGTGCGCGTGCCTGCGCGAGGTTGGTGTTGGTAAAGCGAAAACCAACGCCTTGGACTTGCCCCTCCCAGCGCAGGAAATAGCGCAGGGGAGTGTCTTGAGTGGCCTCGTCGCTTGCGAGCACAGTAAGCCTGCGGCGCAGCTCGAGCTCGACGTTTGATGGTTTTTGAGGCTCTCGACTGCCGCCGGTGACGCTGGAGAAGAACGTATCGAAGAAGCCCATCGCTATGCCTGCTTGCCTGCGTCGGCCGGGAAGGTTATGCCGGCCTGCTGGCGCACGGCATCCATGATGCGCAGTGAGACGAGCGTGACATCGCGGTAGTGGCCAAGCTCGTGGCGTCCCGCCGGGGTCTCCCAAATCTCTTCTTTAACGTTATCGATGCCGCCGATGGCGGTGATAAAGTCTGTGAGTTCGTATTCCATAGTGTTGCTCGATTTGGGTAGGTCGAGCACGCGGCCGTTGTCGCCCTGTCCGCGCGGCGCCTCGGTCGCCGAGCCGCGTACGACATCGCCGCGATAGTCGATACGGACGTTGCGGGGCGTGGACAGATGGTCAATCTGGATAGTGCCACGCTCGCCTTCGATCTGCGAGGGAAGCAGGTCATTCGTAATTTTGGAGTGCGCGAGCTCGACGGAGATACGGCCACCGCCGTAGCTGGCGAGGATGGAACCGCAGCCGTCGATGGGGCCGTGCGTGAGCTGTCGCGTGGTGGGGTCGAGCAGCGTAGTCATGCTCGTAAGGCCGGAGGGCATGCCGAAAATCTCGACCATGGGCTCGACGGTGTAGACGCCAATGTCCATGAGGGAACCCGAGGCCATATTGCAGTCGAAGATATTGGTGGCGCGTCCCGCGAGAATCTCGTTGTAGCGCGAAGAATATTTGCCAAAGCGCAATGAGGCGCGGCGGATGGGCGCAATCTCGCCCAGGGCGTCCTCGATGGCGTGGAAAGCGGGATCGTGGAGGGGGCGCATGGCCTCGAGGGCCACGACACCTGCTGCCTCGGCAGCGCGGAAGACTTCCAGCGCCTGCGCCTCGGTGGCGCAGAAGGGCTTCTCGACGATGACGTGCTTGCCACCGGCGATGCAGGCAAGGGCCTGCTCGTAGTGAAGTGCGTTGGGGCTGCCGATGTAGACGGCGTCGACGTCGGCGGCGTATGCAAGCTCGTCAAGTGCGGTGAAGTTACGCTCGCCGCCGTGCTTAGCGGTAAAGGCAGCACCGCGATTGGCATCGCGCGAGAGCGTGCCCACAAACGCGGCTTGGTCGTTGGCGTTGACGACCTGGATAAAGTCGTCGGTAATCATGGATGTGCCGATGGTCGCTATACGCAGCATGTATCCCCCTCGTGCCGTTCGGTTTACAGGATGAGTGTAGCGCGAGGGGGCGGGAAATAGCGTGCGAAAACGCCGTTACAGGTCGCTCTCGTTAAAGCCGGTGTCGATATCGAGGTTGCTGCCGTCGGCCGCCGTGGTGGCAAGCTCGTCGCAGCGCTCGTTGAGCTCGTGACCGGCGTGGCCTTTAACCCAGATGAACTCCACTTTGTGCGTGCTCTTTGCGGTGAGCAGGCGCTCCCACAGATCGCGGTTCTTGACAGGCTGCTTGTTGGCAGTCTTCCAGCCGCGTTTTTTCCATCCGTCAATCCAGTGCTTGTTGAAGGCGTTGACGACGTACTGCGAATCGGAATGGACTTCGACGTCGCAGGGGCGGTTGAGCGCCTCGAGCGCTACGATGACCGCCATGAGCTCCATGCGGTTGTTGGTGGTCTTGGCGTAGCCGTGCGAAAGCTCAGAGGTGAAGGTCTTGCCGGCGGGGTTGGTGTATTTGAGCACGGCGCCGTAGCCGCCGCGTCCCGGATTTGATCGGGCCGAGCCGTCGGTATAGATGATGACCTTCACATGGTTCCTTTCGTTGGGTACGTTTCGTGTGAGTGACCATTGTAGCGCCATGCCCGCCGGGGGCTAGCAATCTACGATTTCTACCCCGTCTTCCGACAGTTGGTTGGCATGGATGATGCGGTTGAGTTCGTCGAGGTATTGCTGCAAGAGGGGAGAGGGCTTGCGGTCGTCATGCATGATGTAGCCCACATGCATCGTCGGGGCATCTGCCAGGGGGATCGAGGCCATGCCCCACTGCATTTCGCTGGAGAGTACGCCGGTCGACAGCGCATAGCCGTTCGAGGTGATAAGCAGGTTGGTGAGCGTCCCGCGGTCGGATACGCGGATATTGCGGTTGCAGGGAATATAGCTAAACGGTTCCTCGGCGTAATAGAAGGAGTTCGAGGTGCCTTGCTCAAAGCTGTAGCGCGTATAGGGCGTGAGGTCGGCAAGGGACAGCTGCGAGCGGCATGCGAGCGGGTGGCGTTCGCTGACGAACACGTGGACCTTCGCATCAAAGAGGGGATGAAAGCTCGCTCGGGCATCGGCGAAGGCCTTCTGCAGAACGCGGGCGTTAAAGTCATCCAGATACAGAATGCCGATATCGCTGCGAAACGCGCGCACGTCGTCGACGATCTGCGCTGTGGTGGTCTCGCGCATGATGAACTCGAACTTGCTGTCGCGGCAGCGCTCGACGACGTTGACAAAGGCCTCGACCGAAAACGCGTAGTGTTGGGCCGAGATGGCAAGGCGGGCCTGAGGTGTACCGCCGTCCTCGTAGCGGGCCTCGAGCATGTCGGCCTGCTCTACGACCTGGCGTGCATAACCCAATAGCTCGGTGCCGTCGTTGGTGAGTGCAACACCGCGGCTAGAGCGCGTAAAGATTTCGATATGAAGTTCCTGCTCTAGGCTTTTGACGGCATTGGAGATATTGGACTGTGCCGTATAGAGGCGCTGGGCTGCGGCGTTGATCGAACCTGACTCTGCCACGGCGATCAAAAAGCGAAGCTGCTGGAGGGTCATCGGCGCCCGTCCTTTCGAGTGTTATCTATAAAACCGATAACAAGTTAGCGCTTTTAAGTGATTGACCGAGGGAAACAATGCTCGTACTATTCAAAACACACAAAGGCGGTAGGTAATTAAGCCGACCACGGAACCGGGATGCGAAAGGAGGCCCGCATATGAATTGCTTACCAAAACGAATGCCGGGCTCCTGTTTGCGCCCGTCGGCGTAATCAGGAGACAGCCACTTACTTCTCTTACTCTTATTACTTTTATTCGATCAAGGAGATCATCATGAGTCAGTTCATCAACAACCCCGAGCACACCTTTGGTTTCGACACCCTGCAGCTGCACGTTGGCCAGGAGAGCGCCGATCCTGCATCCGACTCCCGTGCCGTGCCTATCTACCAGACCACGAGCTATGTCTTCCGCAACTCCCAGCACGCTGCCGATCGCTTTGGTCTTGCCGACGCCGGTAACATCTACGGCCGTCTGACCAACTCCACCCAGGGCGTCTTCGAGGATCGTATCGCCGCACTCGAGGGCGGCGTTGCTGGCCTTGCCGTCGCCTCCGGTGCTGCTGCCATCACCTATACCCTGCAGGCTCTTGCCCAGGCCGGTGACCACGTGGTGGCTCAGAAGACCATCTACGGTGGCTCCTACAACCTGCTGGAGCATACGCTCTCCCAGTTTGGCGTCGAGACCACGTTTGTCGATGCCCATAACCTGGAAGAGGTCGAGGGTGCCATCAAGGACAACACCACGGTCATCTATCTCGAGACGCTCGGCAACCCCAACTCCGACATCCCCAACATCGACGCCATCTCCGAGATCGCCAAGAAGCACGGTCTGCCGGTTGTCGTCGACAACACCTTCGGCACCCCGTATCTGTTCCGTCCGTTGGAGCATGGTGCCAACATCGTCGTCCACTCTGCAACCAAGTTCATCGGC
This sequence comes from Collinsella sp., assembly GCA_036550515.1. GTDB lineage: Bacteria > Actinomycetota > Coriobacteriia > Coriobacteriales > Coriobacteriaceae > Collinsella. Next base: position 94,789 of record JAXKGF010000046.1, on the reverse strand, counting down.
GGCCACGGCACCTCGCTGGGCGGTGTGATCGTCGACGGCGGTAACTTCGACTGGAAGGCGAGCGGAAAGTACGCCCAGATTGCTGAGCCCAACCCCTCCTACCACGGTGTCTCGTTTGCCGAGGCTGCCGGTCCCGCCGCCTTCGCAACCTATGTCCGCGCTATCCTGCTGCGTGACGAGGGCGCTTGCATCAGTCCGTTCAACGCCTGGGTCCTGCTCCAGGGCACCGAGACTCTGTCGCTGCGCGTTGACCGCCATGTCGAGAACACCAAGAAGGTCGTTGAGTTCCTGGCTGGTGACAGCCACGTCGCCAAGGTGAACCACCCGAGCCTGCCTGAGCACCCCGATCACGAGCTCTATCAGAAGTACTTCCCCCGTGGCGGTGCCTCGATCTTTACCTTTGAGATTAAGGGTGGCCAGGAGGCAGCTTGGAAGTTCATCGATCATCTGCAGGTGTTCTCGCTGCTCGCCAACGTGGCCGACGTCAAGTCGCTCGTCGTGCACCCGGCTACCACCACGCACTCCCAGCTCTCTGCCGAGGAGCTCGCCGAGCAGAACATCACGCCCTCCACGATCCGTCTTTCCATCGGTACCGAGAACGCCGAGGATATCATTTGGGATCTGAAGCAGGCCTTCGCCGCGCTGGACGAGTAAGGCGACTTGTGCAAGGACCCCTTGCGACTCGATAGGTATAACTGCATAAAATGCCTGCTCAAGGCGCCTGTGCGAACAATGGTTGCACAGGCGCCTTATTTGCATAGAGAGGGTGCAAAAACAGGGTTTTCGACACGCTTTATGCATTTGAGTTGTGGAAAACTCCTGTTGAGAGGATGTGAGTTTTACGCAATTGACGTGCGCCTTTTGAGTAAAACTGCAGGTCGCGATTTGCTCGGGGTACTATGCAGCGCGATCGAATCACACGCAGCTCAAACGCAGCAAAAACACACTACGGAGGTTTCCAGCTACATGAGGATCGATTCACGAAAACCGAAAGCTGCCGCCCTTTCCGCCGCTCTGACCGTGGCACTTTTGGCGGGCGCCGGCGCAACTGATGCCCACGCGGCAACACTATCCGATGCGGTCGGATCTACGCCGTCCGAGGCGACGCTGGTGCAGCCCGTCGACTACCGCGGTGACGGTTATGGCTCCATGCAGGAGTGGAACGCCTCGATGGGGGCAAAGCGCGATTCCCTGGAGATGCGCGCTCAGATCATTATGAATATGTATGGCGACTATGCTACCGATGACGAGCGCGCTGTGTTGCAGGGCTGCATCGACGGTGCGGGTAGCCTGTTGACGATGGGGGAGGTCGACGCCAAGTCGACCGAGCTCGACGAGCTGCGCTCCACGCTCGAGGATGCCAAGCGCGAGGCGCTCGAGGCTGCCGCAGCCGAAGCCGAGGCCGCTGAGGCCGTTCAGGCTTCGTATTACAACGCCGGTCCCGGCTCGTCTTACGCGTCTGCTGCGTATTACGCGAACGGCTCGGGCCTGACGCGCTCGAGCGGCGTCAATAACTATAACGGCCGCCGCGAGACTTATTACAGCAGCAACGTACTCTACCATCACCGCACGGGCGAATGGACGCAGGATTCCGAGGGCTTTTGGCGCGATTCTGATGGTTACTACGTCGTGGCCGCGGGCGATAAGGCCCAAGGCTCCACGTTTACCGGCTCCAAGGGTGAGTGCAAGGTCTATGACTCCGGCTGCGCAGCCGGAACCACCGACTACTACACTGGCTGGTAATTTTTCTGCATCACGGATATTTGGCGGACGGGCGTTTTTACCGAGCTTTAGGGCAACGTAAGGACGCCCGTTCTATGTATGCGTTTGAGTTAACAGAGCGCTTACCGTGGCAGTACGCCGCGCATATGGGCGCGGGGCACACTAAGTCACGAGAAACAAAGTCTTTCTCGTGGAGGAAGTGGTCCCATGAACGCTCGAGATGTCGCTATTGCCGTCGTTGCCCTTTTGATCGGATGTCTTGGTCCGACGGCGGCGTTAGCTGTCGGCTTGCAGTCCGCTACGGGTGCCGCTCCTGTGGTTGTGGGCGCTTTGATTGCAGCGGCGCTGCTGGGAAGCGCCGGCGTGCTACTTTGCCGCGATGACGAGGACGAGGTTCCGGAATCGCAAAATAAGCCTCAGTTTTAGCCTCGAGCTAAATGCAACAGGCCTTCGCGAATGACGGAATCCTCGCGAAGGCCTGTCTGCTTGTATTGCGCGCGTCGCGATGCGGCCGAGGCTACCAGCTGCTTTCTATTTCGCGAATCCTCTGGTAGAGCCAATCGTTTTGCGGCACTTGGATATCGTGTTTGGCGGCCAGGCGGCAAATGGTGCCTGCGAACTCCTCGACTTCGGTTTTTCGTTGTGCGATGCGGTCCTGCGCCATTGAGGGCATACCGGCGGGGTCGATTCCCTCGATGAGGTGCACCATCTGCGTCAGGTCTGCCTCGGTCAGCTCTACGCCCTCGGCGTTGGCGACCGCAAGCGTTTCGCGCATGGCGGAAACAAAGCAGCGACGCTGCTCGGAGCCCGGCTCCGTGGCGCTTCCGTAGGTCCCGCCGTAGGCCATGCAGGTCTGGTTGATGCCGTCGTTGAGCATGAGTTTGGCCCACATGCGGTGCGCAATGTCGCTCTCGACGGTATGGGCGATGCCGCAGCGCGTGTAGAGCTCGTCGATGGCGGTGACGGTTGCGGGCTCGGTGCCCGCTGCCGCGCCAAAGCGAATCTCGCCCGCATTGGTAAAGGTGAGCGCGCCGTCGAGGAATACGGCGTCCATGCCCTGGCAGATACCCAGGACGGTGCGCTTCCAGCCAAAGCGCTCGGCAATCTTTTGCTCGCTCGTAATGCCGTTGCACATCGAGGCGATGAGCGTATTGGGCCCCACGACGCGCTCCATAGTCTTGAGCGCCACATCGAGTCCAGTGGTCTTGACCGTGAGAATGACCAGATCGGCGGGCACCGCCTCGCTGACGCGGACGGATTTGAGCGCACAGGGCTTGCCGTTGACGGTGAGCGCATCGCTCGCGTGACGCTCAAAACGTGCGTCATCCATAACGTATTCGACGGCGTCATTGCCGAGGGCCTTGGCAATCATGCTCCCGTAGAGCAGGCCGACGCCGCCCTTGCCGATAAAGGCGACCTTGTTGATCTGCACGTGAATCATCTCCCCATATATAAGGCGCCCGCGTAAGGGGCGCCTGATGGATTGTATGTCGCCGGGACGTTTGGTGAGCGCGCGGGGCTGCTGTTAAGAAAAAGAAACTATTGCGCTGTGCGCTTATGCCGCAGGGCAGACCGCGAAAACGCGTGCGGGATATCCAACGCCATCGCGCACCTTGGGGAAGGTGCAGAAGATGACAGCGCCTGTGGCGGGAAGCTCGTCCAGATGGTCCATGACCTCGATCTGATAACGGTCGACCGAGAGGATGTATTGTTCACCGGGGTAGGGGTAGGCGTCCTCGCGCGTGGTCACGCTCGCCTCCTTTCATCGGGCTTTTTGCTGATGTTAAAGCGGTGTCGTGACGGCTCGATTTCTGCTACGTTACGATACGTTCTCGATTGCGATTCCAATGTGTTTCGACGGCGTGGCCGTTGTGTTTCGCCTCATTAGGGCTTCGAGGGGAGAGGAAAGGCAGTGCAATATCGCGTTGACCCCAAAAGCGGCAACCGTATCTCGGCGCTGGGGCTGGGTTGCATGAGGTTTCCCGGCGCGCCGGGACGCCCCGATGCGAAGACAGCCGATGCCATCATTTCCCGTGCGGTGGAGCAGGGGATTAACTACCTGGACACGGCCTATCTCTATCCCGGCAACGAGGCTTGCGTGGGCGCTTCGCTTGAGCGCCTAGGCCTACGCGACCAGGTTTTGCTCGCGACCAAGCTGCCACATGCTTCGTGCAAATGCGCGGAGGATTTCGACCGCTTTTTTGACGAGCAACTGCACCGTTTGCGGACTGACCATATCGACTACTACCTCATGCACAACATCACCTCGCCCGCGCAGTGGGAGCGCGTGGCAGCGTTGGGTATCGAGGACTGGATTGCGCACCAAAAGGCTGCGGGGCGTATTCGCCAGATAGGTTTTTCGTACCACGGCAGTGCGGCGGACTTTCTCACGATGCTTGACGCGTATGACTGGGACTTTTGCCAGATCCAGTACAACTACGCTGGAGAGCGCTACCAAGCGGGAACGGCGGGACTCATGGCGGCCGCCGAGCGCGGGCTCGCGGTGTTTGTGATGGAGCCGCTGTTGGGCGGACGTTTAGCGGGCAAACTGCCTCCGCGTGCCCGCGCCGTGTTCGATGGCGTACGCGATCCGTACCTGAAGACGCCGGCTGCTTGGGGCCTTTCGTGGGTGTGGAACCATCCTCAAGTCACGATGCTGCTTTCGGGCATGACCGATACCGCGCAGGTGGACGAGAACGCGGCATTGGCGGATCGCGCACTGCCGGATTCGATGACGACAGAGTAGCTCGATACCATCGCACGTGTGCTGGGAGAGTTTGAGAAATCGAATCGCGTGCCGTGTACGGGGTGCGGCTACTGCATGCCGTGCCCCAAGGGCATCAATATTCCCGGTTGCTTTGGCGCCTACAACGCGAGCTACGCGCATAGTTGGTTTACGGGGCTGTCTCAATACTTTACGGCAAGCGCGGTGCGGACGAACGAGCCCAAGCTGGTGAGCAATTGCGTCAAGTGCGGCAAATGCGCGCGTCACTGTCCGCAGCACATCGATATTCCCGAGCGTCTCGACGATGTGCGCCGACGTTTCCAGCCTGGCCCCGTAACGGCCGCGCTTAAGGCCTTTTGCAAAACGCGCTCCTGATGCCCCTTTTATAACTTGCGGTGGAATAGTTCCTGTTTGCGGCAGAATAGGGGCCAAACAGGAACTATTTCACCGCAACTGAAGGGGGCTGTCGTGGACCATCGGGATTCATGTGATGACTTACGTGAGGTTCGTTGGGGCGTTTTGGGCGCTGGGAACATATCGCATCGATTTGCATCGTCGCTCAAGGAGGTGGACGGGGCACGGCTTGTGGCTGCCGCCGGTCGCACTCCTTCGCATGTTGAGGAGTTTTGCAGGGCGTTTTTGATTGATGCCGCGCACAGTTATGCCACGGCTGACGATAGCGGCGATGCGGCTTATGATGCGCTGATTGCCGACCCCGATGTCGACGCAATCTACTTGGCTCTTCCACATGGCATGCATGCGCATTGGGTCTGTCGGGCACTGCGCGCGGGAAAGGCCGTGCTGTGCGAAAAGCCGGCCGTTTTGAATGAAGAAGAGGCTCTCTCGATTGCCTCCACCTCTCGCGAGCGCGGCGTGCTGTTTATGGAGGCGATGAAAAATCGGTTTTGCCCGATGCGTACTCGCGTGAAGGGCTTGCTTGCGTCGGGCGAGCTCGGCCGTATCGTCTCGATCGAAAGCGTGCAAAAACTCGATTATGGTGAGCCCCCTTCGAGTTATCTGCTCGATCCGTTGCAGGGCGGCTGTCTATATGACATGGGCTGCTATGCGGTCGGGTGGTTTGAGGATCTGCTTGCGAGTGCGTGCGATGTTTCGTCTCGTGAAGTTCGCTGGCGTGACGTATCAGGCGGCCGCGTGGATTGGGCCGATGAGATTCGTATGAGCGTCGGCGGCATACCCATTCATATGGTGTGCGACGGCAAGGCAGCGTATGAAAGCCGCTTAACGATTGCCTGCGAGCGGGGCTCGTTGGAAATCGAGCGCCTCCATCGCCCCGAGCTCGCCCATGTGAAGTACTCCGACGGGCGAATGCTCGAAATAAATGCCCCGTTTGAGGTCGATGATTTCTACGGCGAAATCCAGCATGCGACCCAGCTCATCCGGGCGGGGAAACTCGAGAGTCCCGTCATGCCCCTTGCCGCCACACAGCGCTGCGCGCGCATTATCGATGCAATCCGTCTAGCCCTCTAGGACTTGGCGCTGGCACGTAGGGGATCATGACGCCGGCGACCGTGGTGCTTGGTGGCCCGCATCTCTGATGCCCCTTTTATAAGTTGCGGTGGAATAGTCCCTGTTTGCGGCAGAATAGGGGCCAAACAGGAACTATTTCACCGCAACTGATGAGGGGGAGCTGGAGATGCTGACGATTGGGTGTCATCTTTCGACGACGAAGGGCTATCGGGCAATGGGGGAGACGGCGCTATCCATTGGCGCCAACACCTTTGCATTCTTTACGCGCAACCCGCGCGGCGGCAAGGCGAAAGATCTTGACATGGATGACGTGGCGGCCCTGCGCGAGCTTATGGAGCAAAACGACTTTGGCCCGCTCGTGGCTCATGCCCCGTATACCTATAACCCCTGCTCGGCCAAAGAGCGGGCGCGCGAGTTTGCCTTGGAGGCAATGGCCGAGGACTTGCGGCGCATGGAAGCGCTGCCCGGCAACTACTACAACTTCCATCCCGGTGCGCATGTGGGGCAGGGCCCCGACGCCGGTATTCAGATGATCGTCGACACCCTGTGCCAGGTGATGTTTGAGGGCCAGCAGACGACGGTGCTGCTCGAGACCATGGCCGGCAAGGGCACCGAGGTGGGCCGCAGCTTTGAGGAGCTGGCGCTCATCATCGAGGGCGTTGCCGACAAGCGCCCCGAGCTGTCGGCCAAGTTGGGCGTTTGCCTAGATACCTGCCATGTGAATGACGCCGGCTATGACATCGTCCGCGATCTTGACGGTGTGCTTGACGAGTTCGATCGTGTGGTGGGTATCGAGCGCCTGCGCGCCGTGCACATCAATGACTCCAAGAATCCCTGCGGCGCCCATAAGGACCGCCACGAATGCATCGGTAAGGGCTATCTGGGTAGTGAAGAGTTTGGCGGCGGTATGCAGGTTATGCAGAATATTGTATCGAATAGCCGCTTGCGCGCATTGCCATTTATTTTGGAGACACCGAACGAACTTGCAGGTTATGCGGCTGAAATCAACCTGTTAAGGTCGTTGCAGCAGTAATGGCTGACATAAAGTGGAGTGCTCCATTCACGTTATGGGTTTGTTTCAATCAGTTTTCTGATTGCAGATTCTTCCAAGCGGGTGCATAATAACCCTCAGTTTTTGCAGACCTCTGAATCAAACGGGGTCACCGGAAGGAGACTGATTATGAAGCTGAAGAAGCTTGGCGCATTTGCCGCCACGGGTGCTATGGCGCTCGCCCTCGCACTGACGGGCTGCGGCTCGTCCAACGCCACCTCTGGTTCTGATGCCGGTTCCAGCAGCTCTGACGACGCTAAGGTCGAGAAGGTCGACGGCTCCAAGGAGTACGCGCTCGTCAAGGACGGTACGCTGACCGTCGGCACCTCTGCCGAGTACGCCCCGTTTGAGTACAAGGATGACAACGGCGATTATCAAGGCTTTGACCTTGAGCTCATCAAGGCTATCGGCGACAAGCTGGGCCTGGATGTCGAGTATGTCAACAATGACTTTGACACGCTGGTTCCGGGCGTCGCTTCGGGCGCTAAGTATGACGTCTCCATCGCGGCTATCACCGACACGCCCGAGCGTGAGAAGGAAGTCACTTTCTCCGATTCCTACTACATGGACGATCAGGCTATCGTGACCAAGGTCGATAACACCGACATCACGGCCGACAACTTCAGCGAGAAGCTCAACAATGCCGACGCTACCATCATCGTCCAGTCTGGCTCGACCGCCGAGTCCTTTGCCCAGGAGAACTTCCCCAAGGCCAAGATCGTCCCCTACAAGGACGCCACCGAGTGCTTCAGCGCCCTGCAGTCCGATAAGGGCGACGCCGTAGTCACCAACCGCTCCGTTGCCAGCCAGCTGACCGCCGAGCAGTTCAACACCTGCCAGACCATCAAGCAGATCAGCACCGGCGAGGAGTACGCCATCGCCATCAACCAGGGCAACACCAAGCTCAAGGACGACATCAACCAGGCCATCAAGGACCTGACCGACGACGGTACCGTCGACGCCCTCATGGCTAAGTACAACATCAAGTAAAATAGCTACTTGATTGTGCGCAGGCCCTTTCCGTTTTGGCGGAGAGGGCCTTTGCGCTTCTCTTGACGGAGAGCATTTCCGTCTCGTTTTGCCGGCAACTTCTACGATAGGAGCCACCTTGTCTCGACTGAACAAAGGGGCCGCGGAGCAGCGTTTTCCACTGCCCGCCTTGCTCCAAAAGCTAGCCTGCGTCATGGCCGTGGCGCTCGCGCTGGTGTGTGCGGGGGCATATGCGCCCACGACCGCCCAGGCGCTTGAGACCGCAAAGATTACCGCCCGACCCAATACCGGTTCGGGTAGCGCTGTGGTCGGCGGTACCGAGACGCGCATCACCTGGGAAGTTCAGGCCGATGCCGACGAGGAACTGAGCGGTCTTTCGCTGACGTTTGTCGACGGCACGACGTTTGGTACCGATGACACGCGATTGACGATGCTCTCGGGCGAGGACCTCATGGATCGTACGCCCATGAAGCCCACGTGCAAGGCTGACGGCCAGACGCTCAAGATCGACTTTGGCGAGACGGCGCCTGCCGGCGGCTTTTTCCGTGTCGAGGTCTACGGCGTGACCTTCCCCGTCGAGGGCGGCGATGAGGCCTTTAGCGGCACCTACACTTTGGCCGATGGTTCGACCAAGAAGATCTCCAAGATTCCTTCCGTCGAGATTAAGGGCGTGACGGCATTCGATAACTTCCTGGCCGACCTTAAGGAGCAGCCGTGGGTCGAGGCATGGAATTCCAACATGTTCCTTCGCCTGTTCCTGAACCCGGTCATTTTGGTCCAGAGCCTGCCGATCGTCTTCAAAGGCTTCCTCATGTCGCTCTCGATCGTGCTCGTGGCGTTTCCGCTGGCAATTCCCTTTGGCTTTGCCTTGTCGCTCATGCGCATCTCCAAGTCGCGCATCCTTCGTTGCCTTGCCGGCATCTATGTGAATATCATCCGTGGTACGCCGGCGTTCCTGCAGATCTACATCGCGTTCTTTGGCCTGCCGCTTGCCGGCGTCAAGGTGGACGACTATGTGTTGGGCGTCATCGTCATGGCCATGAACTCGTCCGCCTACCTGTGCGAGATCTTCCGCGCCGGTATTCAGTCGATCCCCAAGGGCCAAAACGAGGCCGCTCGCTCGCTGGGCATGAATGCCTTCCAGACGCTGCTCTACGTTATGATTCCGCAGACGTTCCGCAATGTCCTGCCTACGCTGACCAGCGAGTTTATCCTGCTTTACAAGGATACGTCGCTGCTCGCGGCCGTGGGCGTGGTCGAGATCGTCATGAACGCCCGCACCATCGTGGCCACGACGGGCTCCATCACGCCGTATGTGGTTGCCGCCCTGTTCTATCTGGTCATTACCCTGCCGCTTGCACGCTTGGTGAGCGGTCTTGAGGCGAGGCTTTTGGGCACGGCCGAAACCAAAAAGAAGCGTCCCACCAAGAGCGCCGGACAGGTTGTCGCGACGCCCGCCGACCATATCGCTGGTCTGTAAGGAGGTTCTATTATGAGCGAAACCAATAACTCGAACGAGGTCGTCGTCAGCATCAAGAATCTCCAGAAGGCCTTTGGCGATAACGTGGTCCTGCGCGATATCGATCTGGATGTGCACAAGGGCGAGGTCGTCGTAGTCCTGGGTCCTTCGGGCTCGGGCAAGTCGACGATGCTTCGCTGCATCAATCGTCTGGAGCATCCCACGAGCGGCTCGATCATCGTTGAGGGCGTGGATGTGTGCGCCAAGGGTGTCGACCTCAACAAAGTGCGCACGCACTTGGGCATGGTCTTTCAGCAGTTCAACCTGTTCCCGCACCTGTCAGTCAAAAAGAACGTCATGCTCGCGCAGCAAAAGGTGCTCAAGCGCAGCAAGGAAGAGGCCGAAAAGATTGCCGTCGAGGAGCTGACCAAGGTCGGCCTGGCCGAGCGCATCGACTTTATGCCGAGCCAGCTCTCGGGCGGCCAGCAGCAGCGCGTGGCCATCGCCCGCGCCCTGTCGATGAACCCGCACGTGATGCTCTTTGACGAGGCCACCTCGGCGCTCGACCCTGAGCTCGTGCGCGACGTTCTGGGCGTCATGCGCGACCTGGCGCACGACGGTATGACCATGATCGTCGTGACGCACGAGATGGGCTTTGCCCGCGATGTCGCCGACCGCGTCGTCTTTATGGACGGCGGCGTCATTGTGGAAGAGGGTACGCCGAGCGAGGTCTTCGACCACCCCAAGAGCGAGCGCACCAAGGCGTTCTTGGGCAATATCTCGTAGCCGCTTTATATGACTGACATAGCAGAAAACGGGAGCCGGATGTGATCCGGCTCCCGTTTTTGTTGGGACGCGAATGTGTTTTGTTGCAATGCGCGTTGCGGGCGGAGCTCATTGCCGCTAGGCGAGCTCGGCTCCAAGGGCGCGGCAGGCCGCTTCGCTCTCATCATCGGGGGCGTCGTAGCAGATGACGGAATCGACGACGTTGACGCCCTCCTCGTCGGCGTCCGCCTTCCAGTTGTCCATCCATTCGCCCTCGGCCCACGAATAAGAGCCAAAGAGGACGACCTTCTTGTCGCCGAGGGTCTCCTTGACCTCATCCCACATGGGCTGGAACTCATCATATTCAAGCTCCTCGGAACCCATGGCGGGGCAGCCGAAGGCGATAGCGTCATAGCCAGCGGCCTTGTCTGCGGAGAAGTCGGCGCAGGAGATGACCTCTGCCTCGGCGCCGGCATCGGTTGCACCTTCGGCAACGAGGTTTGCCATGGCCTCGGTGTTGCCCGTGCCGCTCCAGTAGACGACGGCGATCTTGCTCATGTTGAGTCCTTTCAGTTGTGCGGCAGGTTGCCACGGCTTCTATGTTCTATCGGGTTGCCTGGGCAAGTTGCGCCAAGCTGTAGCCCTGCTGATAGACAAAGGTGAAGTATTGGGTGCAGGCGCGGTAGGCATCAAACGTCGCAAGTGCCTGCTCGACATTTGCGTAGACCTTCCAGGCCCCAAAGACCTTATAGTTCTCGCCGCGCTGGACGATAAACTCGTGCACGTCGTCGTAGGGATATCCTAGGAAGTAGCCTATTTCGTGCGGAAACTCGCAGGTGCAGTCGTTGCTGCAGCTAGCTTGCTGGGGTAGTGCGCATCGAGTCTGGCTACAGGCGCATTCCGCGACGTTATTACTCGCGAGCGTGATGCGTGATGCCAAATGCACAAGGCATGTCGAAAGGTCTCTCGTGTCGTAGCCTTCCGAGGCGAGCGCCGTTTTGGCGCGAGGGTCCGCGAAATAGGTGGTGAGGCTTTTGGCTCGGTACACGTACACGAGCGCTCCGCAGGGCCGCCAGACCAAAACACTCAGGTGGATGCCAAGCGGGTCAAGCTCGCGGTTGCACTGGGCGATAACGTTGAGCAGGCGTGCTCGGCGTTCTGCGATGGTTTCTGTTGCGGTCGAGCCGTCCCCGTGGGCGTAGGTGCCTGGATAGGTAAAGAGCGATGCCGGCTTGATGCCCGCGAGCGTGGGGGAGCAGTTGCGCACGACTGCTGCCTGAAACGTTGGGATGTCTATGGTTCGAGTCACGTCGCTCCTTACGGATCTAAACTGTTAGCCTAGGAAAACTTATACACGAAAGTAAGCCATGGTCAACAAAAAAGTTTGAAGAGGAAAACTAATTGACCGAACGGACATGATTTTGGGTTAAGATGGGGACACCCCATGGGGGTATCTAGATAGTGCTACTGAAAGGGGAATGCATGAGTGACTTGCTCAACCCTGCGAATCTCATCGTGCTGACCGTCATTGCCGTCGGCATGTTTTTTGGACTGCGTCGCATTGCCGCTTCGACACACGGGAAGAGTTGCTGCAGCGATGATGCGAGCGGCAAGAAGGCCAAAAAGGTTGTGGTGGCAGACACCGACGAGTCCCACTACCCCTATCGTGAGGAACTCCTTATCGGCGGCATGAGTTGCGACGGCTGCGCCCGGAATGTGACGAATGCCCTCAATGCGCTTGATGGCGTGTGGGCTACGGTAACGTACGCGGACCACACGGCACGCGTGCGCTCGAAGCGCCCGGTTGATCGCGACACACTCGAGACGGCAGTGAGGGGTGCGGGCTATTACGTTATGAAAATGTAGGCGTTGCCCTCTCCGGTGGGTACCAGCCTCCTGCCCATTGTGACTATCGGCATCCAAAAATTTGCGCAAAAATAACCTTTAGATGCGGCAAAAGTGGAGTTTGGTGACGGTTTGCGCGGAATTCGCTACCAATCGAGCATCTATGAACCCGTCCAAAAAATTACAGGTGTATATTTATACACTGATTATTGCTGTGCTCAGATTGCAATTAACCGTGGACAGAAATGAAGAATGCTAAAACTGGGCTTTAGGACAGGGGAGGCTATAACCTTATGAGACGAGTGGGAACACTTGGCTTGGTGGCAGCGCTTGCCGCTATCTTGGTATCGCCGCTGCCGGCGCACGCCGAAGACGCATCGGGTGCCGTTACCTACAATGCGGGAAATGGGTATTCCTTTGAGAAGCTCTCGCATCCTACGGTAGGAACGTCGCAGCCGGATGGCATCGTCGACTACCAGGGTAACGGTGCCGTTGCCGTTCCGGGCGCCGATGGTAATACGGCCAACAACGAAGGCGATCGCGGCCAGAGCTACACTTGGGCGGCTGCGAGCTATGGTGACTGGCTTTATGTGGGCACCTGCTATGCGGCGATGGGCAACACGCTGACGCTCATGAACAGCACGCTGGGCGATTCCTTTGATGTCGAAACCATGCGCCTGACGCTGGAGGCCATGTTTAACGGTACCTTCTTCTATGGACAGCAGAAGGAGGACGGCACGGCCGACAAGGACAGCGGCGGCATCTTGGTCAAGATCAATACCAAGACCGGTGAGACCAAGCTGCTACTCTCTGAATCGCTCAACGGCGTCGCTCCTTTGTTCCGCAATGCCGTGAGCTATAAGGGTAAGCTCTATTTCTGCGGCAGCGTCAGGACCAATGACGGCAAAGGCGGCCTGCCTGCTGTATACGAGATCGATCCTAAGACGGATGAGTACAAAGTTGTCTATCAGGGCCTTTCGAGCATGCAGGATTACGGTGCTGCCTACAAGCAGGGCATTTCTACCGGTATCCGCGGCATGTGCGTCCATGATGGCCAGCTCGTCATCAGTAATGTGGGTAAAGACGCGAACGGTAATTTTGTGTCGACAATCCTGACGTCGTCTGACCCCTCGAAGGGCCAGGACAGCTTCACCGAGATTGCCAACTCGGAGACGCTGTTTGGCTATCCGGCGATTCGCTATCAGGACAGCATCTACGGCGGCGCCATTTGGGATATGGTCTCGTACAATGGCCATCTCTATGCGACCATCTGCACCGGTACGCCCGAGAACGCTCCCGATGATAATTCCATGCAGTCGTTTGCCATGGTCCGTGGCGACAAGAATGCCGACGGCAGCTATTCGTGGACTCCCATTGTCGGCGATCAGAAGACGGACGGTGCAAAGTACTGCTTTGGCATCGATCCTGCCCGTACCCGTTCTGGCGCTGCCAACCTCATCGTCTACAACGACTACCTCTATATCGGTGAATACAACGACGAGGAGATTGCCCTCGAGCGCATCCTGTTCAACAAATCCAACACCGAAGAGGGCGGCAAGAGCAGCATGGGTGGCGTTGACTGCTCGTTTGTGAATGCCAATCTTGAGCAGTCGGTTAACATCTATCGCATGGACAAGGACGAGAACATGGAGCTCGTCGTTGGCGATCGCACCGACATGTTCCCCGAGGGCGGTATTTCCGGCCTGACTTCGGGCTTTGGCCGAAACGAGAACCAGTACATTTGGCGCATGCAGAAGTTCGACGGCAAGCTGTATATCGGTACCTTTGATACCGCGAGCCTGCTTGAGCCGATCGGCCAGTTCTCCAATGGCGACATTATCGATATGACGCCCGAGGAGTGGGACTCTCAGGTTCAGCGCCTTAGGGACCTGCTCAATCACCTGCTCGACAAGAAATCGCCTGACGACCCCATCGTTCCCGTGAACACGCTTGCGGACGATGATTCAAACGAGGCCGTCGAGGTCGATGACGAGAAGACCGAGGTTGCTAAGGGCTTTGGCGATCTGAGCGATGCGCTGGAGGATGCCGCGGGCGGTCTTTGCGATCAGGCCGCGACGATGTCCCAGGACTTTGAGGACGACGCCGCTTATGTCCAGAAGATCGATGGCGAGATCGCGTACTTCAAGTCCTTTGCCGACCAGTATCAGGACATGCTCGATAGCTATGAGAGCCTTAAGCAGCAGTACGAGGATGCCTATGGCACCGAGCTGCCGAGCGATATTCAGGATGCGCTCGATAAGCTGCTGAGCGAGGAGAACCTCAAGAAGTTGCAGAGTGTCCTTACGTGCATGTGTTACCTGCGCGATGCCGAGCGCGGCTTTGATATGTATGTGACCGAGGACGGCGTGAACTTTACGACGCTGACGACCAATGGCTTTAACGATCCGTATAACCATGGTCTGCGCACCTTTGCGGTGACCAACCAGGGTCTGTGCCTTGGTACCGCCAACCCGTTCTATGGTTGCCAGGTCTGGATCCAGCGCAAGGAGAATTCGGAGAATCCGGTTGATCCCGGTACTCCGGATCCGACGGAACCCACCGATCCTTCGCAGCCGGGTGGCGGCAATCAGCCTGGTGGCAGCCAGACGGGCGGCAACGACCAGTCGAGCAGCACCGCGACGACCGTTTCGACGACCACTAAGAAGACTCCGAAGGACGGCTCGCTGCCTCACGCTGGCGACTCGACCCTCACGCTGGTCTTGGGATTGCTGGTTGCAGCTGCCGCAGTGCTTGGCATTGCTCTCGTCTTGCGCAAGCGTTCTCGTTGCTAGACTCGACCACGCAGCTCGATGCCTTGGATATCGTCGAAGTTGATGGCGATATCCCTGAGTTTGAGCAGCTTGAATGCGGGTAACACTTCGTCGAGAATGCCCGTGCGGCTACGATAGCCGTACGTATCGTAATAGGTGACGCGCACCAAGTCGCCACGTTTGAGACCCTCGAGCTTTTTAGAAAGCACGAGGGCTTTTTCTTCCGTGAGCTCACGTTTTGGCTCGACGGTGATTTCCTGCTTGCGCACGAGTTCGTAGTATCCCGTGAGGGCGGCAAAGGGCATAAACTGTGCGGCGCGGTTGGCGCGCACGGCACCGTTGGCTGTGAGGCTGGGGTCGGCGGCGCGGCGTCTGCCCTCGGGGTCCGCCAGGCGCTCGAAGGCGGTCGGCGGGCGCACGGGCTGTTGTTTGGGTTTAGGCACGGTGTCCTCCAACTTGGTCGTTGCGTTCGCGCGCGGTGGCGCCGGCGGTAAAGCTTAATCCCTTGACGAGCGCGTTCTTGCCGTACTTGCCTTTCACGGCCAGGACGGCGCGTGCCAGGTCGCGCTCGCGCTCATCCGCCTTAACATCGCTAAACAGGTCGATAGTGGCAAATTCCTCGGGCATGAGGTTGCCAAATCCCAGGTTGATGCGTTTGACCGGGCGTTTGGGATCGACAGTCTGCGCCCAGAGCTCATCGAAATAGCCCATGATCTTCTTAAACGAATTGGTGCGCTCGGGTAGCTTTCGCGAGGCGTTGGAGTGCGCAAAGAGTGCGGCATAGCCACCGCGCGGTTTGCCGCCATGCTCTCCCACAAAGATGCCATCGATTGCCTGCGCTTCGCGCACCAGGCGGCGCCGTTCGTCATCGCGCTGGACGGGCTTGGGAGCACGGGGCGCGAGCTCGGGGCCGGCGGTTGCGGTGGGTTCGATACTCGATGTGCTCGAGCGCAGATGCCCGCATCCGTCCACATATTGCGCTGTACCGCTGGCGTCAAGGCGGCGTATGTCGGCGCGCTCGCTCGCGTAGCCCACAAAGAGCGAGATGCTGTCACATACCATGTGCTTATCGACCAAGTCCAGCACGGCACTGTCGACCATCTCGCGCAAGACGGTGTAGGCCTGCTCGTAGGCATAGCCCTTCGAGAGCACCTGCCCTGTGGTGGTCGAGGTCGCTTGCGGGCGATAGGCTTGGATATCGGCGATGGTTGTCGGCTCACGCCCGAAGGCGTGGTCGATAAGATATTCGGCATTGACACCAAGTTCGTCGTAGAGCAAGTTCTCGTCGAGTGCGGCGACGCCCATCAGGTCGTAGACGCCATACTTTTCGAGTCGGGCTGCCACGCCGGGGCCGATGCCCCAGATGTCGGTGATGGGGCGGTGGGGCCAGATCTCTTTGCGAAAGGTTTCGTCGTCGAGTTTGCCGATGCGGCTGGGTACGTGCTTGGCGGTGATATCGAGTGCTACCTTGGCCTGGAATAGGTTGGGGCCGATGCCGACCGTCGCCGTGATGCCGGTGCGCGCCAAGACCTCGTCGCGCAGCGTGCAGGCGAGCCCTTCCGCATCTGTGTGATAGAGGTCCAGATAGGGCGTCACGTCGATAAAGCACTCATCGATGGAGTAGACGTGCACGTCCTGGGGGCTGACGTATTCCAGATAGATGCCGTAGATTTTCGCCGACACCTCCATGTAGTGCTGCATGCGCGGTACGGCCGTGATGTAGTCGATGCCATCGGGAATCTCGAATAGGCGGCAGCGATTGTGAATCCCTAAGTCCTTCATGGCCTGCGTGATGGCGAGGCAGATGGTCGTGCGTCCGCGCGATTCGTCGGCAACGACCAGGTTGGTGGTGAGCGGATCGAGCCCACGGTCGACGCACTCGACGCTGGCATAAAACGTCTTGAGGTCGATGCAGATGTAGGTGTGCTGCCCGCGCGCCATCCGTGTCCTTTCATCAAACACATGTTCTTATCGAATACTTGTTCGATAATACCTGCTCGACCGGACACCGTCAAAACCTGTCCCTTTTTGGCAAGTATGGTCGCGCGGCTTCATCGGGGTTTTAACGCAGCTCTAAAGAGTGCGAAACAGCTCGGAAAACCTCGCTTCGTAGCATGAGCCTAACGATTGATATCGCCTATACGCACGGAAGGGTTGTGGGAAAGATGGTCAATTATGGGTTTGGTATGCCGACGCGCCTTGTTGCGGATGGAGACGTGGCTCGCTGGTGCGGACGATTGGTCGCTCACTACGGTGGCACCAAGGCGCTGGTCGTGTTGGGCGGTGACAAGCATACGCGCGATGAGCTTGTCTCGGCGGCACTTGGCTCGCTTGATCGAGCCCTGCTCGAGCGCGTGCTTTTTCGCTGCGGCTCGTTTGAGGGCGACGGGGGAGACGAGCTGATCGACGAAGCCGTGGCCCTGGCGACCGACGAAGGCGTGGACTTTGTCCTGGCGATTGGCGATGCCGATACTGCTGGCTTTGCGCGCGAGCTCGCGCGTCGCATGGCGGCGCTCGATGCCGGCGAAGACGGTTTTGTCCCTTATGGATGCATTCTCTCGGAGGGCAAGGTGCCTGCTGTCGTGGGCACCGGTGAGGTTCCCGTTTTTGCCATTATCGCGCCCGAACTGCTGGAGGGCATCGGGTCTCCTCTGCGTGAGTTGCTCGGTAGCGTCTGCGCCGCGGCCTAATATTTGCCATAAAAGGACGGGTTATTTTTGGTTGGTAAAGCGTTTGACCTGCCAAAATAAGCCTGTCCCTATTTGGTCGGTTGCCGTTTGGGGGCCGATTGGCAACGCTCGCTGATTGTAGTCTTGACCTGCGCTAGAATAGTGGCATCTGAATGTCCGGGCGCATGGAGGCGTGCGCCCGTATGCTGAGGAGGACTCTATGGCAACTGTTGCCGCACCTATCGATGCTACGTCGACTGCCGCTTGGAAGGCACTCGAGGCTCATCAGGAGAAGCTTGAGGCCGATGGTATCGACCTCAAGGCCTGGTTCGCTGCTGACGCCGACCGCGTGAACAAGCTGAGCTTTGACGCCGGTGACCTGCACTTCGATCTTTCGAAGAACCTGGTGACCGATGAGACCGTCAAGCTGCTGTGCGATCTTGCCCGCGAGGTGAAGCTCGAGGAGCGCCGCGACGCCATGTTCTCCGGCGAGCACATTAACACCACCGAGGACCGCGCCGTCCTGCACACCGCGCTTCGCCGCCCGGTAACCGAGAAGGGCCAGCTCATCGTCGACGGCCAGGACGTCGTCGCCGACGTGCACGAGGTCCTGGACCGCATGTATGCCTTCGCCGAGCGCGTGCGCTCCGGTGAGTGGAAGGGTGTTACCGGCAAAAAGATCGAGCACCTGGTGTCCATCGGCATCGGCGGCTCCGATTTGGGCCCGGTCATGGCTTACGAGGCTCTGCGTCCCTATGCCGACGCCGGTATCGACTGCCGCTACATCTCCAACATCGACCCCAACGACCAGGCCGAGAAGCTCAAGGGCTTGGATCCCGAGACCACGCTCGTAATCATCGTCTCCAAGACCTTCACCACACTCGAGACCCTCACCAACGCTCGCGAGGTCAAGACCTGGATGCTCGAGCAGCTCAAGGCTCAGGGTGCCATCGACGGGTCCGATGAGCAGAACGCCGAGGCCGTGGCAAAGCACTTCGTCGCCGTCTCCACCGCACTCGAGAAGGTTGAGGCCTTCGGTATCGACCCCGCCAACGCCTTCGGTTTCTGGAACTGGGTTGGCGGCCGCTATTCCGTCGACTCCGCCGTGGGCCTGTCGCTGATCGTCGTGCTCGGCCCCGAGCGTTTCCAGCAGTTCCTCGAGGGCTTCCATGCCATCGACGAGTACTTCTGCAACACGCCGCTCGAGAACAACGCCGTCGCGCTGATGGGTCTGTTCAACGTCTGGTACGTCAACTTCTTCGGCTCCAAGAGCCACGCCGTGCTGCCGTACTGCCAGTATCTGCACCGTTTCCCGGCCTACCTGCAGCAGCTCACCATGGAGTCCAACGGCAAGCACGTCCGCTGGGACGGCAGCGCCGTGACCTCCGACACCGGTGAGATTTTCTGGGGCGAGCCCGGCACCAACGGTCAGCACGCCTTCTACCAGCTGCTGCACCAGGGTACCGTGGTGGTTCCGGCCGATTTCATCGCCTTCGCCAACACTGCCAACCCTGCGACCGACAGCGGCCAGGATGTCCACGAGCTGTTCCTGGGCAACTTCCTGGCCCAGACCAAGGCGCTCGCCTTTGGTAAGACGGCCGACGAGGTTCGTGCCGAGGGCACGCCCGAGCAGATCGTCCCGGCCCGCTGCTTTGAGGGCAACCGCCCGACGACCTCGATCTTCGGCGACACGCTGACCCCGTTCGCGCTCGGCGAGCTCATCGCCCTGTACGAGCACATCACGTTTGTCGAGGGCACGGTCTGGGGCATCGACTCCTACGACCAGTGGGGCGTTGAGCTTGGCAAGCAGCTTGCCAAGCAGATCACCCCGGCCTTCCACGACGACACCGCCAAGGCCGAGCAGGACGCTTCGACCCAGGCACTCATCGAGTTCTATCGCGCGCATCGCAAGTAGTCGCTGCTGTTAACGCATCGCGCCTTATAGTCAGGGGCCCGTATCCTATCGGATGCGGGCCCCTTTGCTTTGCCGTAGTCCCGGGGCGCACGGCCTTTGTGGAACATCGCCGGGGCGCCGCGCGCTGCGAGAACCCTGCGCCTAGATCTTGGCCTCCGCATGGCCTCGCTGCGCCTCGGGCAGCTCCCCATAGAGCGGATGGTCTTCGAGCCTAAAGCGCTCGACCTGTTCGGGAGTGCGACCGCGTACAAAGAGCCACGAGCGATCGATCGGCGTCGCCATGAGCGTGCTGGGCAGCGCGTCGGCGCGGTCGGAAAATACCCGGGCACTCTCGGGATCCTGGAACGCCAGCACCAGATGCGTGTCGCAGTTGCCCATGATGGAGCGTGCGCGTGCCTCGCCATAGAGCGCATCGAGCTGGTTGGTCGACTGCAGCAGCAGCGTTGCCCAGATGTTGCGTCTTCGGATAATCGAGAGCACGTTGTCGATCTGGGGGATCTGCAGATTTGCGAAGTCATCGAGCATAAAGCGCACGGGCACGGGCAGGCTGCCGTCGGGCTGCCTATCGGCCTCACGAATGAGGCCCATAAACGCCTGCGAAATAAAGAGGCCGGTCAGCGGATCGAGATTGCGGTCAATATCGCCCACGGTTACAAATAGGGCGCAGGGGGTGTGTCCCATGGAAGCGAAGTCCACCTGATGGCACTCACGATAGAGCTGTGCCGCACCGTCGAATCCCAGACACATGACCTTTTCGGCAAGGATGCCGACGATGCTCGCGTGCATGCGCTCGGCATTTTGCGTAATGGCGTAGCGCCGCCATAGCGAGAGGGCATAGCTTTGGGGGTCGATCGTGATCAGGTCGTCAAACAATCGACCCGTGGCACCGTCCTGCAGGTGCTCGATCAGCTTGATGACCGAGCTGATCGTCTGCTCGTCGGCGGGTAGCTGTTCGGTGACGTAGGCGATAAGACACGACAGCAGGTTTGCCGCCGCATGATCCCAAAATGGCTGGTTGTTGTCCTCGATGGGGCAGATGGCCTTTGCCACCGAGAGGATGTCCTGCTGGTTGGGCCTGCCGTCCGCCTTGCGGCGAATGTGCCTCAGGGGGTTGTAGCCGCAGCGCTCGATGCCGGGCGCAAGGGCCGGGACGGCGTTGAGGTCGGCGAAGTTGAGACATTGCACGCGGTAGCCGTGGGCTGCCAGCGCGGGTCCCACTTCGCGACAGAGCGTGCCTTTGGTGTCGAGCACGATGTAGCTTGCGTTCATTTGCAGCAGGTTGGGCTTGAGGACGTTTCGGGTCTTGCCGGCTCCCGAGGGGCCGATCACAAGTGCGTTGTTGTTGAGTCCCGTTTGGCGGGTGTCGCAGGAAAGCGTTCGATCCTTGGCGAGGATGGTGGACGATGCGGACTCAGATGCGGCGAGGCGGCTGGCGAGGTTAGACATGGGCGACCTCCTTGGTGGTCGAGAGGATTTCGTGGGCAAAGCCGAGCTCGACGACGCGCTCGGCCGAAAGGTAGGTGTCTTTTGCAGTGAGGGACTGGATGCGCTTGGGCGTGAGGCCGCTGCGGTCCGAGAGGATTTGCGTGAGGGTCTTGCGGGTCTGCATGAGACGCCGGCTGGTTTCCTGCAGCGCAAGTGCCGAGCCGCCTGCCCCCTGGGGGATCAGCGGGTCGTGAATCATGAGCTCTGCATGGGGCGCCATACGGCGATCGTCGCCGCCCATAAAGATCACGGCGCCCATGGACGCGGCGAATTCCAGGCAGACGGTGCGGATGGGGCACGATGCGAGGCGCATGGCGTCATAGATCGCAAGACCCGATCGCACGCTTCCGCCGGCGCTGGCGACAAATATGGTGATGGGGCGGCTGGGGTCGGTGGCATCGAGCAGGCGGATCTGCTGGCATAGGTCGTGGGCCATCGGGGTTTCGATGTTTCCCATGACGGAGAGCTCGCGACGGGCGAGCATCTCATCGTAAATGCTGGTGAGCGTGATACCTCGGGCGGATTCACGCATGGTGAGGGGGCTGATGATGGGGGAATGATTGGTGTCCATGAGGACTCCTTTCTGTTGGTTGTGTTGTGGAATAGGATTGTTGCCCGCGGAGGGGCTGGCGGGCTACAGGGTTCGTCCGAGCCTGAGATCGAGCTCGGTTGTGGGGCAGGCTGCCTGTTCGTGAGGCTCGCAAGCGCCAAGGGCTCCAAAGCGATGGAGCGTTGCGGCGGGCGTGGTGTAGGCGAGCCGCAGCTGATGCTCGACAGGGGCACACCCGTCATTTTTGTAATGAGCCGCGTAGTACTGCGCGATGCTGGCGTTCATCTCGCTGCCATTGCGATGGCGCTCAAACTGGCGTCTGCAGGTCTCGATGATCTTTGCTACCGACTTGGGTGCCGTCGCGGGAACAAGGGTGAGATAGCCCTCAAATAGCTCGTTGATGCTCAGGAGGCACAGCAGGTCGATCAGCGTCCTTATGGCTGCTCCCTCGGCGGAAAAGTGCGCGGTCATGCGGTTATATCGGTTGCGGTCGACGATGGCCGCATGGGGTCTTGGAGTTTTCTGCCCCGTGGTCCCGGGCTTTTGCCGCGCCTGTGTATTGAGCTCGACGTTGCAGCGCTTGAGGCCGTCCAACGGAAGGAACAGTGCGGTGCGCAGGGTGTTCCGCTTGCTTTCGAGTTCATGACGCTCGTCGGGTTCCCATTCGAGCTTGAGTTTCGTGTCGAGCGCCGTAAGCATATGGGCTAGGCAGCCTACGGTAAGAACGTACGAATCGTTGTCGCGTTTTGGGGCATAGGGGTCTGTCAGCTTGCGAATGTCGGGGTCGCCCATGATCTTTGTGCAGCGCTTCAGCAGTTGAGGGTGGTCGGCCAAGATCGTCGCGAGCGGTAGCGACGCGTAGTTCTTGATGGTCGCGGCGGCAAAGGCGGCGTCATATTCGTTTGCATATGCTCGCTCAATGCGGGCATCCAGAATGCTTTTCTTATCGCCGTCTTCAGCGTGGTGGTTTGTCATAGCTTCTCCAATCGGTTGATGTTCGTGCTGTTTGTTGATGTGTTGGTTGTCGTGAGTGATGTGCTTGCCGTGGGTGATGTGCTGACGTTGGGGTGCTATGCGGTTTTCAATGAGCCCGTGAGGCAGTTGCTGCAGGGGCGGGATGGAACGGCCCATGCAAGGCGGAAGGCATCGTGCTCAAAATCGAGACAGCAATGCCCCGGGTGCCTCACATGTGGCAGTTACCTCATTAAGTTGTCATTGCGTTTGGGGCTGTACTTTGCCGATCTTCTTTCTCTTACACGCTGAAAACTGAAACTGAATATGCTCGATCAAACGATGACCACAGGAGCGGTCATCTTTAAAGTACGTTCGTTTTGCTGATTTGACAAGAACTAATTTTGAATTTTTTCTACGGGATGAAATGAGATTTGTGGAACGGTCGCGATTGGTGTCGCCAGCTTTGCATGTGGTGGCTCGGCGTTTGGGCTGGAACGACTGAGCCCCGAGATGGCGTCCCGTTCATGTTTGAGACAATATATGACTTTTTGCCCGTTGCAAACAGAGTCGCGGTGGGTGTTCTGTATGATGGCTCAGACAAGGTTGTTCAATGACAGGGAGGCATATATGGCAATCAAAGCCATCGCAATGGATATCGACGGTACGCTCACCAACGATCAGAAAGTGATTAGCCCGCGTACGCGCGAGAAGCTGCTCGCGGCGCAGGAGTCGGGCATTAAGCTCATTTTGGCTTCGGGCCGTCCCGCATGGGGGCTGCACGCCTTGGCACAGGAGCTCGACCTTCAAAACCATGACGGTCTGCTGGTGGCCTTTAACGGCGCTCACGTCGTCGATGCCCAGACCGACGAAGTGCTGTTCGATCAGGCTATGCCTGCCGACGAATTGCATCGCCTGATTGATCACCTGCGTAATTTTGACGTGATTCCTATGATTTCACTCGGTCGTGATTTGCATGTCGAGGACTCGTACCATTGCATGATCACGCTGCCTGACGGCTCGCAGAAGAATATCGTCAAGTATGAGCGCGATGCGTGCGATCTTAAGATCCGCGAGGTGGAGAGCCTGCATGAGGTCGCTGATGCTTATCCCGTGGACAAGCTGCTGACGGCGGGCGATCCGGCCTACCTGCAGGCGCATTACGAGGAGATGTATGCGCCCTTTAAGCAGACGCTTTCGGGCATGTTTACGGCCGACTGGTACTTTGAGTACACGGCGCCCGGTATCGACAAGGCCCGCGCGCTCGAGGGTGCCCTGCCCAAGCTTGGCATCGATGCCAGCGAGGTCGTATCGTTTGGCGACGGCCAGAATGACAAGTCCATGATTGAGTGGGCCGGCACCGGTGTTGCCATGGGCAACGCCGTCGATGAGGTTAAGGCTGTGGCCCAGATGGTGACCGCCAATAACAACGAAGATGGTATTGCGGTAGCGCTGGATAAGCTGCTGGGTTAGAATCGCCGATTAATGCATGGTTCGGGCGCCTGCTCGCGGGCGTCCTTTTGTTAGGGAGGGTGCCGTGTCCGCATTTCCGTTCGATGCCGTTATCTTTGACATGGACGGCGTCATTGTCGATACCGAGTATTACTACCTGGGCGAGACTGCCGCGTTTGCCAAGGAGCTTGGGCTTAATCTGACTCAAGAGGAGTTGAATGGGCAGGTCGGTACCTCGCATCAGTTCTTCCTGCATATGCTGGTCGATTGGTTTGAGCGTGCCGGTAAGGGGCATTTCACTGGCGAGGAAGCGTTGGCCCGTTGGGACGAATGGGCTCATAAGCGTCCGCGCGACTATCAGGCTTTGATTAACCCAGGCGCCGTGGATACGATTCGAGAGCTGCCGCGCCGCGGCGTTCGCGTGGCGCTCGCCAGCTCGTCTCCCATGGTTAGCATCGAGGAAGTGCTCAATGCGTGCGGGCTGTCGGATGCCTTTGAGTATGTGGTGAGCGGCGAGCAGTTTAAGGAGAGCAAGCCCGAGCCCGACATCTACCTGCATGCGCTGGACCTGCTGGGACTGCCCGCGAATCGCTGCTGCTGCGTTGAGGATTCGGTGCCTGGCATCACCGCTGGCAAGCGAGCCGGCCTGACAGTCATTGCCAAGCGCGAGGAACGCTTTGGCTTTAGCCAGGATGCCGCGGACAAGATTATCGACCAGCTGCCGGAACTGCTCACGCTTTCTTAGGAGCGCGGTAGTTGCGCGTTTTTCGGGTCTGATGAGTAAATAGCCAACATTTTGGTGCGACACCTAGCATACTTTAAGCTAATGCGGGCTTAAGGGCTTGTTGAATGCCCTTAAGCCCGTTTTAGAATTAATTGTGCTGGGAGAGGGTATATGCCACCGACTGAAGGGCCAACTGACGGTAAAGCAGCGATACCGCTGTACCAACAGGTCATTGATATCATTAAAAACGAAATCAACTCCGGCGCCTACAAGGCAGGCGCGCGGATACCCAACGAATTCGAATTGGCTGAGAGCTATAAAGTTGGCCGCGTTACCGTGCGACGCGCTATTGAGGAGCTCGTCCAGCAGGGCTATCTAACGAAGCGACAGGGGAAAGGCACGTTTGTCAATGCCCCCAAGCTCAAGCGCAAGATTCGCCAGAAGGATGACGTTCAGAGTTTTTCGGACGCATGCCGCGTTAACGGAATGGAACCGGGGGCGTGTGTCATTTCGAGAAAGATACTGCCGGCGGATTCCACCGAAGCGCAGTTCTTTGGTGTTCCCGTTGGAACTGACTTGATTTGCGTTGAGCGCGTGCGTACTGCCGATGGCGTCCCCGTCATGCTCGAGAACAACATATACGTTTACGAGGACAACGCCTATCTATCAACGGCACCTCTATCTAACCAATCCATTTTTGAGTTCGTGCGCAACCGGACGGGCCGCACGCCCGCGTTTACCGACCCGTGCACGCTCGAGATCGCGTGTGCGTCGCCCGAGGTCGCTCGGCTGTTGGCAGTTCCCGTTGGCGAACCCTTGTTTTATATGGAAGCCTTCTTTTTTGATGAGCAGCGGCGGCCGTTTATTATCGGTCGTCAGCGAATCGTTGGGTCTCGCTACGTTTTTGACATCTAGGACATTGCGAATGGAAGCGCCCGGTGGATCATCTCACCGGGCGTTTCCATACCGTTCACGGCGCAAACGCGACCGTTCAACCGCGTTGCGGCAATCAGTTTGAAATTATCTTGATGAAGGAAAAAGCTGCTGGTAATCTATGGGACGTCATAGAACGTATGCATTGTGCAAACGTCGAAGCGAGATGCGATGCAGTCTCGAGTTCTTTGGAGGTATCTATGTCAGATACGAAGGCGAAGAAGACAAACAGACGTTTTAAGTTCAAATTACCGCATGTCTATACGATCATGTTCTTGCTGATCGTTGTCTTTGCGGTCCTGACTTGGATCGTTCCCTCTGGTCAGTATCAGCGCAAGACGATTTCGACAGCGGCGGGCGAGCGTGAAGTCGCCGTTGCTGGAACCTATGAACAGGTCGATAAGAACTACACCGATTCCGAGACCGGCGAGACCATCAATCTGGGTCAGGATATCTTCGCGGTTCTGCAAGCGCCCACCAAGGGTATCCAAGAGGCTGCCGACGTCGTTGCGTTCGTCTTATTGATTGGCGGATCGTTCGCGATCATCACCAAGACCAACGCTTTGAATGCCGGCATGAGCCGTGTGATTAAAAAGCTCAAGAACAAGGACATCCTCATCATTCCCATCACGATGACATTGCTGTCCATTTGCGGCACTACGTTTGGTATGTCTGAGGAAGCCCTGCCGTTCTATGCCATCTTCATTCCCATCATGATGGGTATCGGTTATGACTCGATGACGGCATTCATCATCTGCTTCCTTGGTCCTAACCTGGGATATTGTGCTTCGACCATCGACCCGTTTAATGTTTTGATCGCCCAGGGCATCATTGGCATCGAGGGCAATCCGCAACTGTGGCTGCGCGCCGTTTCTTGGGTCATCTTCACTGCCGTCGGTATCGCATGGGCCATGCGCTACGCCATGCGCGTCAAGAAAAACCCCGAGTCGTCCATTGTGTACGAGGACGATAAGCTCAAGCGTGTTGAGTTTTCCGTGACCGATGCCTCCATCGAGGAAGAGTTCACTATCCGTCAGAAGCTCGTGCTTATCGATTTTGCTTGCGGTATGGGCATTATCGTCTGGGGTCTTGTTACCCAGGGCTGGTACATGAATCAGATTTCCGCCGTGTTCCTTGGCATGGGCTTGCTTGCCGGTATCCTGGGCGGCCTTGACCAGCAGACGATCGCAGAGGAGTTCGTTAAGGGTCTCGCCGACTTTGCGTACGCTGCCGTCGTTATCGGTATCGCTCGCGGTATTCTGGTCATCGCCGAGGGCGGCATGATCATCGACACCATCCTCCAGGCGCTCGCTACCGCGCTCGCCGGTGCACCCGCCGCCGTCTACACCACGTTTATGTATGTCGTCCTTGGCCTGCTCTCTTTGCTGGTTCCCTCGAGTTCTGGCCTGGCGGCGCTCACCATGCCCGTTATGGGCCCCCTGACCGAGCTCATGGGCCTCAATCCCGAGGCGGCCGTCACCGCGCTCCAGTTTGCCAACCAGACCATCAACACCATCAGCCCCGTGGCGGGTATGACGGTCGCCGGCCTTGCCGTGGCTAAGATTTCGTTTGGCCAATGGTGGAAGACCATTTGGAAGTTCTTCATCTTCATGGTCGTGTTTGGCTTGGTCATTACTGCCATTTCCGGCATGCTTCCGGCGTAGGTGGTTGTGATGTCTGATCGTTTGACGGTCCTGACGTCTAAGAGCGTCTTTACCGGTACGGGGGACCTGCCGTTTGAAGGTTTCGTAGCGGTCCGTGGCAATCGAATTGAGGCTGTTGGCACCAAGTGTGAGCTAGCTTCGTATTTGACCCAGGCGGACGAGGTAGTTGACCTGGGCGACCGCACCGTCATGCCTGGCCTGATCGATGTGCATACCTTCTATACGGGTTGGGCGCTGCGGACGTTGGGGCCTGATCTGTCCGGCATCGCTGACGCCAAAGAGGCCGTGTCGCTCTTGCGTGCATGGAAAGAAGATCGTCCGGATTGCGCGGCGGCTTTTGGCCACAACCTACCCGAAACGTTGGCATCGGATGCCGAGAACGCAAATACAGCAGCTGTGTTTGACGAGTGTTTTGGCGATATCCCTGTCGTCTGCTTTACGCCGGGCGCGGAGACCTGCGTTCTCAATGCTGCCGCCAGTGCGCGATATGGCTTTACACCCCAGGCGTGCTATGCCGAGAAGATCTGGCGCATGATGAGCGATTTCCTCGCGCTGCCCGAGGTGCGTGCCGGGTATTCGGACTACATGAGCATGCTTAACGAGCGCGGCGTTACCGCCATCAAGGAGATGGCGTTTGATGACTACTACGGCTTTGCCGACGAAATGGCTCGCCGTGAGGAATCTGGTGAGCTGACGGTTCGCGTCTCTATGATGTCGCAGCCGGTGGGCGCCGGTGCAAATCTGGCATATGCCCGCGAGGCGCGAGAGCGCTTCCGGGGACCGTTCGTTCGTTTTTCTGGCTTCAACCGTATGACCGATCGCGGCGTATGGGCGGGGCTTGCCGAGATGATTGACCCCTATGAGGACACGGCCGATGCGGGCGCTGCCGGCAAGACGGTCGTCGAGGAGCCAGAGTGGGATCTGATTGAGAGCGAGCTGCGTGCAATTGATGCTGACGGCTTCCGATATTCCTTGCATTGCCAGGGCGATGGCGCCGTTCGTCGCACCGTGGCGCTCTATGCCTCGCTGCCTCGAGACGAGCATGGACGGATGCTTCGCCGCCATGCGATTACCGATCTCGAGAACTCTGACCCGACCGATCTTGTCGAGTTTGGCAAGTTAGGTGGAATTTGCGAGGTCTATCCGCAGATTCTGACGCTGGACCGGCGCGAGGATTGCCTGTCGATGATGCGTCGACAAATTGGCGAGACGCGACTTTTGCACAGCTGGAATCGCCGCGGCATGGAAGATTCCGGATGCACAGTGTGCTGTGGCACGGATTTGCCACTGTTGATTCCGAGCTTGGGCGAGTCAATCTACAGTGCGTGCGGCGGATACTTCGACGACGGACTGCCCGTGAATGAGGTCAACACGCTGACGCTTGTCGAGCTCTTGCGCGCTTGGACTGCCGGGGGCGCGTACGACCTGATGCGCGAAGACGAGCTGGGTACGCTCGAGGCCGGCAAGCTTGCCGATATCTGCGTGCTCGATCGGGATGTGTTCGACCTCGATTATCGCGACGCACGCGATCTTGCGGTTGATATGACGATGTCGGACGGACGAATCGTGTTCGATCGAAATAAGGAGGCATAAGATGCCTGAATCCAAACCGACGCTGCGCCGCGAGCAGATTGCGGGCATGAATATCCACTACATCATGTGGTCGCTCGATTACTTCCTTGATGTGCAGCAGCGCTTGGGCTTTGAGTCCATTGAGCTGTGGTGTGCGGAGCCGCATGTGACGCTCGACCACACGGGCTACTTTGAGGCTGAGGTCCTGGCAAAAAAGGCTGCAGACCGTGGGCTTAGGTATCGTACTCTGTGTCCCGAGAATGTTGTCTATCCTTGGCAGTACTGCGCACGCAAGCCGCTGCATGAACAGCGCAGCCTGGCGTACTTTAAGCACGGCATTGAGCTTGCCGAGGTACTTGGGTGCGACCGTATGTCCGTCAACTCGGGCTGGGGCGACTGGGACGAGGACCGCGAGGAAGCCTGGAAGCGCAGCCGCGAGCACTTGTCCATTCTGGCGGAGTATGCCGGCGAGCACGGTCTGGTGCTTACGATGGAAAGCCTGCGTCCCGAGGAGAGCAACCTTGTGACGACGGTTTCCGATGCGAAGCGCATGATTGACGAGGTCGCGAGCCCGTACTTACAGCCCATGGTTGATACAACCGCGATGGGCGTTGCAGGCGAGACGCTCGAGGACTGGTTTGCCGCCTTTGGTGATGGGGCAATTCACGAGATGCACTTTATCGACGGTGACCCGTATGGCCATCTGGTGTGGGGCGATGGCAAGCACGATATGGACGCCTTCGTCGCCACACTCAACGCCCATGGTTTCGACGGCATGCTGGGCCAGGAAATCACGGACGGTCGTTACTACGATGATCCGGCGGCGGCAGATGCCAAGAACATGGCCGCATTCGAGAAATATCTGATTGACTAAAACAACTATCGGCCACGCAACCAACGTCATTGATTGCGGCCAAACAAGAAAGGAACTGGATATGAACGCACACGATCTGATCAAAGAGGCAATTGCCGAGAAGGGCAAGTTCGACAGCGTCTACTGGATTGCTTGCGGCGGCTCCATGATCGATTTGATCCCGGCTCATGAGCTTCTGCAGCGCGAGGCAACCACCTTCACTTCGTATATCTATACGGCTCGCGAGTTCGATATCATGCGTCCGCGTCGTCTGGGCGAGAAGTCCCTGGTCATCGCTTGTAGCCATAGTGGCAACACTCCCGAGGTCGTCGAGGGCTGTGAGATTGCCCTTGCTGCCGGCGCTACGGTGATCGCCCAGACCGACAACGCTGGATCTAAGATCGACTCCGGCAAGTGGACCACGTGGGTCTACCCGTGGGGCGAGGGCGTGCCGCAGGCCGAGGTCCCCGCTGGCATTTCGCTGTCGCTTGCGGCCGAGCTGCTCGATCAGCAGGAGGGCTACGCCGATCTTGCCGATATGTATGCCGGTATCGCCGAGATGGATAAGATTCTTCCCCCGGCACGTGAGAAGGTAAATGCCGAGCTGGGCGATCGTTTTGCCAAGCTTTGCCAGGAGCACGAGTTCTTCTATATTCTGGGCAGCGGTCCCAACTTTAGCCAGACCTACGGTTTCGCTATCTGCTCTCTTATGGAGATGCAGTGGCAGCACTGCAGCTACATCCACTCTGCCGAGTACTTCCATGGCCCCTTCGAGGCTACTCAGGATGGCGTTTTTTACTTCCTGCAGATGGGCTCCAGCGAGTGCCGTGCTATGGACGAGCGCGCCCTGGCGTTCCTTAAGACGCATACCGATACGCTGATGGTGCTCGATGCCAAGGAGTACGGTATGGAAGCCGTGCCGGCGAGCGTCCGTGCCTATCTGGACCCGGTGCTGTTCTACGCCATGAACTGCGAACTGCGTGCTGCACGCGGCAAGGTGTTTGATCACGATCCCGATTTCCGCCGCTATATGGGCGTCGTCGAGTACTAGAAGGGACAAAGGCCATGGCATTTAACGTTAACGCGCTCGGATTTGGCGACAACGTCGTCGATCGCTACGAGCATATCCACACCATGTATCCTGGCGGTAACGCGGTTAACTTCGCCGTTTATGCCAAGAAATGCGGTGCCGCACGCTCTGCATACATGGGCATTTTTGGCAATGACGCCGCTGCCGAGCATGTCATTGCAAGCCTCGAGGATGAGGGTATCGAGCTTGACAAGTGCGAGCAGATGATTGGCGAGAACGGAGCGGCTCGCGTGACCGTCGTTGACGGTGACCGTGTCTTCCTTGGCTCCAACGAGGGCGGTATCCGTGGCGATGCGCGCTATGTCCTCGATCGCTTTGACCTTTCGTACATGAAGCAGTTCGATGTGGTTCATTCGGGCAACTATTGCTTTACCGAGCGCGAGCTGCCCAAGTTGAAGGCTGCGGGCGTCACGGTCTCTTTTGACTTTTCGGACGACTCTACCGACGAGTACTACGAGCAGATTGCGCCCTACGTCGATTTCGCCTTCTTTAGTGCGGCGGATGCCGCGAGTGAGGACGAGATCCGCGAGCGTCTGGCATGGGTGAAGGGCTTGGGTCCGCGTTTTGTGTCGGCTACGGCGGGCGCCGAGGGCTGCATTGCTTACGACGGCGATCGTTATTACCGCCAGCTGGCTAAACCGGTAACGGACATGAAGGACACCATGGGGGCGGGCGACTCGTTCCTTACCTCGTTTTTGATGTGCTATCTCGATTCCGCCAAGCGTGGTGAAGATGGCGCCGAGGCCATCGAGCGCGCGCTCGACTTTGCTGCCGGGTTTGCCTCGACCGTGTGCGGCATGGAAGGTTCTTGGGGCCACGGAGCACCAATCGTCGAATAGCCGAGCGGTCCTGGGGAGGTGCAGGCGCCTCCTCGGGACCCGGTGTGCAAAAAATGCCAAATATGAGTACTGTGACTAATTTAGTCGCAGCAAAATCAACCCCTTCAGACGTGATTTGAGCGTCTGGAGGGGTTTAAGATTTGCGAAAACGCAGGATGAATGACTGTAAAAGCTTTAATTAGCGGACAATCGAGGATTATTCTGGCGGTTGGAAAGTTAAAAGAAATGTATCCATTCCGGTAGCAGTACTCATATTTGGCATTTTTTGCACACCAGGGGTTAGCGAAGGTCAAAAACAGAGCGCGCATTTGTTAAAACTATCGACTCGATGCGCTTTGCGTCGCAGTTTTTGAGCGAGGTGATGCGTTCTGAGGTCCTTGTGAGCGACCTGATGAGCGACTGCGCGCTTGTTTCTGTGTTTGGCTCGGCCGGCGCATCGGTCTCGAGCAGTAGGCGGTCGAGTGGAATCTGTCGTGCGTATTCGCGACCGCGCTTGGTCGCGAGCATGCGTTCGTTGACGGAAAAATAGCAGCCCGCGTTACGCGCGCGGGTGAGTTCGTCCGAAGTGCCGCTAAACCAGTGGAAGATGATAGCGGGGGAGTCGGGGTTTGGGATGAGTAGTCCATGCGATTCGAGGACGTCCAGTACGGCTCCTGCCGAACGAACGGCGTGAATTGATATCACGCGCCCGGTAAGAGGATGCTGCACGAGCGCATCGCAGAGCCGGTTAAGTGCCTGTATTTGTAGCGGCTCACTTCCAGCAAAGCGCGCGGAAAAGTCGAGTCCGACTTCGCCGACGTAGCGTTCTTGGGCAGCAACTTCGCAAAGCAGATTGACTTCGGCAAAACCGCAGTGGCCATCGGCGAGCCACCAGGGGTGAAGCCCAACGCCGGCGATGATGCCCGGGTGGCGACGAGCGCGCTCGTTTGCGGCCGAAAAGTCGCGTGGATCGACGCCGCAATCAAAGAGCCCCAGACCCAATGCCGCCGACTCACTGGCTGCAGCATCGGGGCTGAGCATCAAATCAAGGTGACAATGCGCGTCAAAGAATCGCGGTTCCATCGTAGGGCATCCTGCTAGTCCAGGCGCTGGCCATCGGCGCGCACGCGCTCGGTGCCGCGGCCACTGATCTGGCGGATAACCTCGCCGGCGATCATCTGGCCCATGATGGGCGGCATAAAGCTGGCGGTTCCCAGCTCGGTGCGCTCGTGGATGTTGGAAGGGTCGCGGGGCTGTGTCTTAACCGATTCCTCGCAGCTAAACAGTACGTGTAGGCTCTTGATTCCGCGCTTCTTGCATTCTTTGCGCATAATGCGGCTCATGGGGTCACGTACCGTATCGAAAATGTCGGCAAAGCGGAGGCACTCGGGATGGAGCTTGTTGGCCCCGCCCATGGAGCTAACCAAACGAATGCCGTGGTCCTGAGCGTATTTGGCAATGGTGAGCTTGGCCGAGATGGTGTCGATGGCGTCGACGACGTAGTCGAGCTTGCCGTCCGTCTGCTCCAAAACGCTCGCGAAGAAATCATCGATGTTGTCGCTCAGCAAGTATTCGGTGCGCTTGATGACGGTGGCGGCGGGATTGATGTCGTGGATCATGGCCTCCATCACGTCAACCTTGCGCTTGCCGACGGTGCTGTGAAAGGCGATGGCCTGGCGATTGATATTGCTGGGCGCGATGATGTCCTTATCCAGAATGACGAAATGACCAATGCCGCCGCGGGCGAGTGCCTCGCAGCAGTTGGAGCCCACGCCTCCGCAGCCGAGCACTAGCACCGTAGCATCGGCGAGCTTATCGAGTGCCTCGCGGCCCATGATAATCTCGAGCTTGGTGTCGCGTGTCTCGATGGCGGCTGCGGCTGTGGTCTCGGTCATAGATATCCTCCGATGGGGAGTCGGT
Source organism: Collinsella sp. (assembly GCA_036550515.1). Classification (GTDB taxonomy): domain Bacteria; phylum Actinomycetota; class Coriobacteriia; order Coriobacteriales; family Coriobacteriaceae; genus Collinsella. Next base: position 61,377 of record JAXKGF010000046.1, on the reverse strand, counting down.
CGTGTTTTAGCTATCGCCATTATACGTATTATTGCGATTCCATTTGAGCCCTTGGGCTTGTTGAAATGGGATCGGGATTCGCATAAGATTGAAGCAGATGGCACCCGTTGCAGCGGGTTGGCCAACTCCGAAACACGTTTATGGCGTGAGAAGTGGCCGTCTTCGCATTACGCGGGGGCGGCTATTTCATTCGACCTCCAATGTGGATGCCGAGCTCCACAGCCGCGATTACAAGCAATAACAACGTCAGGACATCGTCAATACTCATAGTCCATCTCCTTCTCGGGTAGAGGGAGCTGGCCCATCTGCTTCAACTTCCATTGTAGCTAAATACGAACGAATGTTCTATAGATGTTCCTGTATTAGATAATTAGACAAACATCTAAATATCGAGTATAGTGTGCGCGTCATGAGAGATGATGAAAGGGGGTCTTATGCCGGGAGAGGGTTTTAAGGCGCTTGCCGATCCAACGCGACGGCGCATTTTGGAGTTGCTGCGCGAGGGCAATTGCACGGCGGGGGAGCTTGCCGAGCATTTCGATATCAGTAAGCCGTCGCTGAGCCATCACTTGGCGACGCTCAAAAACGCCGGGTTGGTAACCGACGAACGTCATGGTCAAAACATCGTATACAGCTTAAACACTACCGTCATGCAGGACTTGATCGGTTGGTTTATGGGCTTTACAAACACGGAAGGTGATAAGGATGAATAACGAAAACAAGGGCATTCACCCCACGGGGGTATCGTCGCGCGTGTGGATTGCGCTGGTCGCTCTGTGCGTCGCCAATGTCGCAGCGCATCTCATGGTGATGCCGAGCTTGCCTGGGCAGATTCCCACGCACTGGGGCGCGAACGGCGCCGTCGACGGTTGGGGTCCCAGCTGGATGGCCTCCGCGCTCGGCGTGCTGCCTCTGGTGCTTCTCGCAATGTTCTGCGTGGTGCCGCGCATCGATCCCAAAGGTGAGGCATATCGAACCTCGGGCAAGTTCTATCAGGGCTTCGTAATCGCCTTCACCTTGTTCATGTGCGCCATAAGCTGGCTGGGAGAGCTTACGGTCTGGGGCGTGGTGCCGGCGGTCGGTTCGGTCAACGTGCTGATTTCCGGTGTTGTCGGTTTGCTGTTCATCGGCGTAGGCAACTACTTGCCGCGTGTGAAGCAGAACTATACGCTCGGTATCAAGACGCCTTGGGCGCTTGCCAATCCCGAGAACTGGCGCCGTACGCAGCGCTTTGGCGGTGCCTGCTTTATGGTGCTGGGCTTTGGCCTGATTGTGATGGGCGTGGCAGGCAGCGTGCTTTCGAGTGAAGTCGTCGCCGCGGTGATTGCGGTTCTGGCGTTTGGTTCGGTTGGAGCCGTCTACGTCTACTCGTATCTGCTGTGGCGCAAATCGCAGCGAGCCGCTCGCTAAGGTTGCGGAAAACTAGCGTACGCAGTTCATAGTATGTTCCGGGGGAACTTTTCCCAGGTAGTATTAGGGGGTATGGGCAACCATGCCCTTTTTTCGTTACGTTTCAGAGCTGGTTTTTCCATTTCGTTTCCACTTAGGCGAAACAAGAATAGGGAAACAGCAGGTAGAAAGGATAAAACAGGCAAATGGCGGAGTTTATCTACCAGATGTATCAGGCTCGTAAGGCCCATGGCGACAAGGTAATCCTTGACGACGTGACCCTGAGCTTCTACCCCGGTGCCAAGATCGGCGTCGTGGGCCCCAATGGTATGGGCAAGTCGACCCTGCTCAAGATCATGGCCGGCATCGAGGAGGTCTCCAACGGCGATGCCAGGCTCACCCCCGGCTACACCGTGGGCATCCTGCAGCAGGAGCCGCCGCTCGACGATGACAAGACCGTCATCGAGAACGTGCGCATGGCATTTGGCGACATGATCGCCAAGGTCGATCGCTTCAACAAGATCGGCGAGGAGATGTGCGACCCGGATTGCGACATGGACGCCCTCATGGCCGAGATGGGAAAGCTCCAGGACGAGATTGATGCCGCCGACGGCTGGGATATCGATTCCAAGCTCGGCCAGGCCATGGACGCCCTGCAGCTGCCCGATTCCGACATGCCGGTCAACGTACTTTCCGGCGGCGAGCGCCGTCGCGTGGCCCTGTGCAAGCTGCTGCTCGAAGCTCCCGACCTGCTGCTGCTCGACGAGCCCACGAACCACCTGGACGCCGAGTCGATCCTGTGGCTCGAGCACTTCCTGCACAACTACCAGGGCGCGGTGCTTGCCGTTACGCACGACCGCTACTTCTTGGATAACGTTGCCGAGTGGATCTGCGAGGTCGACCGTGGCCACCTTTATCCCTACAAGGGCAACTACTCCACGTATCTGGAGACTAAGGCCGCGCGTATCGAGGCACAGGGCAACCGCGATGCCAAGCTCGCCAAGCGCATGGAGGCCGAGCTCGAGTGGGTACGCAGCTCGCCCAAGGCTCGCCAGGCCAAGAACAAGGCCCGTCTGGCTCGCTACGAGGAGATGGAGGCCGAGGCCCGCGCAAGCCAGAAGCTCGACTGGACCGACATCCGCATCCCCGTGGGCCCGCGTTTGGGCAACAAGGTGCTCGAGGCCCATCACCTACACAAGGAGTTCGATGGCCGTGTACTCATCGATGACCTTTCGTTCACCCTGCCGCGCAACGGCATCGTGGGCGTCATCGGCCCCAACGGTGTCGGTAAGACCACGCTGTTCAAGACGATTGTGGGTCTGGAGCCGCTGACTTCGGGCGAGCTCGAGGTGGGCGAGACCGTCAAGATCTCCTATGTCGATCAGAACCGTTCCGGCATCGACCCCGACAAGAACCTGTGGGAGGTCGTCTCGGATGGCCTGGACCACATGATGGTCGGCGAGACCGAGGTCCCCAGCCGCGCGTACGTGGCGAGCTTTGGCTTTAAGGGCCAGGACCAGCAGAAGCGCGCTGGCGTGCTCTCCGGCGGCGAGCGTAACCGTCTGAACCTGGCGCTCACGCTCAAGCAGGGCGGCAACCTGCTGCTTCTCGACGAGCCCACGAACGATCTCGACGTCGAGACGCTGTCCTCTCTCGAGGCGGCACTGCTCGAGTTCCCGGGCTGCTCGGTGGTCATTAGCCACGACCGTATGTTCCTGGACCGCGTCGCCACGCACATCCTGGCGTGGGAGGGCACCGACGAGAACCCGGGCAACTGGTATTGGTTCGAGGGTAACTTCGAAGCCTATCAGGCCAACCGTATCGAGCGCCTTGGCGAGGACGCAGCCCAGCCGCATCGTATTCACCGCAAGCTGACGCGTGACTAATTTGTTACGCGGTTTTACCAAACCGCGTAACTGCCCGACGCTGCGCGGGCCGCAAGCACCCCATCTTGCCGTTCAAACCGTCGCTCGCGTACCGAAGTACGCGTCGCTCCTCTTTCACGGCAACCTGGGGCACTTGCGGCCCGCTCGCTGTTGGTCACGGAACATCAACAAATAAAAACGGCTCAAATCCTGATTAGGATTTGAGCCGTTTGTCGTTACTGCTCGGGTTCTTCGACTTTGTCGATGGCCCAGGTGGCTCCGAGACCGCCGGTGGTGTTGCGGCGGATGCGCACGGCAACCTCGCGGCGCTCGCCGGCCTGCGTGTAGCGCAGGGGGAAGATTGCGCGGTTTCGCGCGGCCTCGATGGTGCCGCGCTCGCGGGCGATCCAGTAGTACTCGCCGACGATGCCGAGCGTGTCGGCGCCGTAGGGGAGATAGGTCGACAACTGGTGCAGAAGCGGGCCGGGGCAGAAGACTTCGGTTGCGAAATCGATGGGGAAGTCCTCGGGGATGGCGGGCGCTACGGGTGCGGGGGTTGGGGCCGCTGTGGGTGCCGGTGCGGGAATTTGGTCGAAAGCAGCGGCGGGCACGGATTCGATGACGGGTGCGGGCTCCGGCGTCGCTTCCGGCTTGATCGTGGAATCTGCGGGCTCCAGCGTCGTCTTCGGCTTGGTTGTGGAATCTGCGGGCTTCACGGTGACGGGCGCGTCTGCAACTGCGGTTTCAACCTCAACCTGCGTCGCGTTCTCGTTCTCGACGCTCGACTTTGCCTCGATGGGCGTGGATGCCATGGTGGTGATGCCGGCGTTTGCGTTCTCGGGGTCATAGACGACCGTGAGTGAGATGGCAGGCTGCGGTGCCTCGGGCTCCGATGCCGCCTCGGCAGCGTCCTGTTCTGCGGGCTCTTCGGGCTGATCGTCCTCGGCCTCGTCGCCAAAGACATCGCTGTTTTGGAGCGCAGGCGCCTCAGGTTGGCTAGCGGCTTCTTCGGGTGTCGACTTGGGAGCCTCGTTGAGCTCCGTAGTGGCTTCCTGCTCGGATATGACTTTGGGATCGGTCGTGGCGGCGATTTCGGTTTCGGCTTCTGCCGTTACCTCAATAGCGACTTCGATCTCTGTCTCGGGCTCGGGCTCCGGAGCGACTTCGGCCACGGGCTCGGGCTCGGGACGCTTAACGTGCTTAGGGCGCACGGCCTTGAGGTCCTTCTCGCCGCGCTTTTTCTTTTTGTAGGACTGCTTGGCTCCCTTGGCTGCCTTGGGCTTATCCTCGCCCTTGGCAAGGGCGGTATCCCAGGCATCGTTGGCGATGACGGTGGCATACAGGCGACCGCCCTTAAAGACGGTCAGCTTAATGCAGTCGTCGAGCTCCTCGAGCAACTCGCGCGTGGACTCAAAGCCCAGGTCATAAGCGGCCATGTCACCAGTGGCGAGTGCCTCCTCGACCTGCGTCATAAACGTTTGCTTGCCGCACCCAATCGCGTCGCGCAGCAGGCGATACAGATAGATGTGGTTGCCCAGTGAGAGCGTGGGCTTAACTATTGTCTTGCTCATGGCAAATCTCCTCTTTACACACGTAAAGCATCTTACCATCGCATAGCGTTTGCCATGGCGGCACCCAAGTCAAACGGGCGCGAACCGATATCGATTCGCGCCCGTTGTACAGGTTGCCTATCTGGGGATGCAGCGCCTAGTTGCCCGATGCCGTGCCTTGGCTCGAGCTGTCAGATGCCGTGCCCGATGTGGTGCCACTCGAATTGCTGTTGTTGCTGTCTGCTGTGCCCGTTCCCGACGTGGTGTCGCTTGTCTGGCCGCCCGTGTTCGGCTGCGAACCGTCAGTCGTTTGGCTTGAGTCGGTCGTGCCGGACGGCGTGCCGCTGTTGGACGTAGAGGAATCGGTGCCCTGCGATTGGTTTTGGGTGTTCGAGGACGAATCGGCAGGGGTGGAACTGTCTTGCGTGCCGTCCGTCTGTGCCTGCTGGTCTTGCGAATGGGTGTTGCCATTTGCATCACTTTCTGTCGTGCGCGACGACAGAATCGGCTCGGGACGCTCGCCCAGACCCTCACCGGCGGTGGTGATAAGGATGGCAGCGGTGCAGGCGATAACCGCGACGATGGCGATGGCGATCGAGAAGATGATGACCTTCTTTTGCGTCTGGCTGCGCTCTGCCGCCGCCTTGGCGCGCAGGCTGTCGGGGGCGACGCGCGCCGTGGTCGCGCGCCCTGCAATCTGGCGCATCTCCTGGGTAGTCGCGGCGCCGCCTAAGTGCTCCTCGGCATTTAATTCAACGGGTTCATAGGCGCCGGCGGGGTAGTCGACGGTGGCGTGCGTACCTTTGAGGGCTTCGGCGCTGGCAGAGATAAAGTGGCGGTAGACCTGCGAGGACACAACGGTGATGACCGAGCTCACAGCGGCACCAATTACTGAACCAGCGATACCAATCTTGGAGGCAAGCGCGACGCTCGTGGCGGCAGCTGCGGCGCCGGCGATGATCTGGGGAATGGAAATGTCGTCAAACAGGCCCTTTTTGGGCGCGATGGCCATGGTCTGTCCGATGGAATGGTTCTCGTGCACGCCGTTGTTGAGCGATGCCGGCGTCATGACGCGCGTGCGCGGCGCGTCGGTGTACTTGGTTGTCATACGGGGTCCTCCCGGTGTAAATCTGCTTCGTTTCGTGTAGCCATCAGGGTACCCACCAGATGTGAATCGTACGTGACATTTAACAGATACCATCAACTCATCAATAGCTCACCAAGTTGGTGGGATGCGGTTACACCCGGCGGTTGAACTACAATAGGGCTTGCTAATTGTTGTGAATGGCGTCTACGCACGGGAGCATTCTTATGAATCTTCACCTTTCTCAGTCTGATGGCTTTTTGCGTGTGGCGGCGGCGTCGCCGCAGATTCGTGTGGCCGATGTCGAGGGCAATGCCGAGGTTGCGTTAGCGGCTGTTCGCGCGGCTGTCGAGCGCGGCGTTCGTGCTCTGGTGCTGCCCGAGCTCAACTTGTGCGGCTATACCGCGGCCGATCTGTTCCATAACCGCACATTACTGCATGCCTGCGAGGCTGCTTTGGTGCATATCCTCGATGAGACTCGTGAGCTGCCGATTGTCTTTACCATCGGTCTTCCCGTTGCAGTTGCCGAGAATATCTACAACTGCGCCGCCGTGTGCTGCGCGGGCGAACTTTTGGGTCTTACGGCCAAGAAGTATCTGCCCAACTATGGCGAGTTCTACGAGCGCCGCTGGTTTGCTCCGGCGCCCGCAGATCCTGTGTGGGTCGAGTTTGCCGGTCGGGGTCCGGTTCCGCTGGGTTCGGGGCTTGTCTACCGTTGCTGTGATGAGGGTGCTGAAGACCTGGTGCTGGGCGTTGAGGTCTGCGAGGATCTGTGGGTGCCGGCGCCCCCTTCGACCGAGATGGCGCTTGCCGGTGCGACGGTGATTCTCAACCCGTCGGCCTCGGACGAGATTATCGGCAAGGCAGACTATCGCCGCAGCCTCATCTCCAATCAGAGTGCGCGCCTGTACTGCGCCTATGCCTATGCAGATGCGAGCGAGGGCGAGTCCACGACCGACATGGTCTTTGCGGGGGAGAACCTCGTCTACGAAAACGGCTCCAAGCTTGCCGCGACCAAACTGCTTACCTGCGATATGGCCATCGCCGATGTTGACCTCGACCGTCTGGTTGCCGAGCGCCGTCGCTCGACGACGTGGACGCGTACCGACGATGCGCCGGAGGCCACGACCGTTGAATTTTCGTTTGAGGGCGTGCTGGCCGAAGAGCCTGTCCTGCGCGATGCGTTCGACATCGACCGCGTCTTCCCCCGCGCGCCCTTTGTGCCGGCCGACCATGGCGACCTGGCCGAGCGTTGCGAGACCATCCTCAATCTGCAGACTGCGGGCCTCAAGACCCGCCTTGCCCACACAGGTACCAAGGCTGCGGTCATCGGCCTTTCGGGTGGCTTGGACTCCACGCTGGCACTGCTTGTGACCGTGCGTGCCTTCGATGCGCTGGGGCTGCCGCGCACCGGTATCACAGCCGTGTCCATGCCTGGCTTTGGTACGACGCATCGCACCAAGTCCAATGCCGAGTCGCTTGCCCGCGACCTGGGTGTGAGCTTCCGCGAGGTTTCGATCCACGCGGCTGTGGAGCAGCACTTCAAGGACATTGAGCACGACCCGGCAGTTCAGGACGTGACCTACGAGAACAGCCAAGCCCGCGAGCGCACGCAGATTTTGATGGACTTGGCCAACCAGGCTGGCGGTTTTGTCATCGGCACGGGCGACCTGTCGGAGCTGGCGCTCGGCTGGGCTACCTATAACGGCGACCACATGAGCATGTACGCCGTCAACGCGAGCGTGCCCAAGACGCTCGTGCGTCATCTGGTGCGCTATGCCGCCGATGTCTTTGGCGGGCGTATTGCCGAGGTCTTGCTCGACATCCTCGATACGCCGGTATCTCCCGAGCTTCTGCCGCCCACGGGCGACGGCGAGATTGCGCAGAAGACCGAGGATTTGGTGGGCCCGTACGAGCTGCACGACTACTTCCTCTACTACCTGCTGCGTTTTGGCTTTGAGCCGGGCAAGATCTACCGCATGGCGCTCAAGAGCTTCGAGGGCGTCTACGACGCCAAGACCGTCCACACGTGGCTACGTACGTTCTACCGTCGCTTCTTTGCCCAGCAGTTTAAGCGCAGCTGCCTGCCCGATGGTCCCAAGGTGGGCTCGGTGACGCTCAGTCCGCGCGGCGATTGGCGTATGCCGAGTGACGCCAGCTCGCGTCTGTGGCTTGCGCAGATCGACGCGCTCAATCCAGTTGACTAAGGTTGGCTAAATTGAACCAATACGGGGGTTGCAAGCGTTACACTTTTGCAATCTGATGGCCCGTATCGCGCGGCGCTCTTGTCGGAGCGCCGCGTTTTTTATATCGAAAGGTGGCACCATGCAGGCATCGCAGCGTCTCGACCGCTTTGGCGCGGAGGTCTTCGCCTCGCTCAACAACAAGCTTCTCGCGCTGAAGGCTCAGGGCAAGACCATTTACAACATGAGCGTGGGCACGCCCGACTTTAAGCCGTACGACCATGTGGTCGAGGCGCTCACGCAAGCAGCCCAAGATCCCGAGATGTGGAAGTATGCCCTGCGCGACCTGCCCGAGCTCAAGCAAGCCGTGTGCGATTACTATGAGCGTCGCTTTGGCGTTTCGGGCATTACGCCGTCCATGGTGCAGTCGTGCAACGGCACGCAGGAGGGCGTGGGCCATTTGGGCCTGGCCCTGCTCGATTCGGGTGACACCATTTTGGTTCCCGATCCGTGCTACCCGGTCTTTGAGGCGGGTGCCAAGATCGCCGATGCCAAGCTCGAGTACTATCCGCTGGTTGCCGAGCACAATTACCTGCCCTATGTGGCGGGCATCGATCCCGAGGTGGCCGACCGTGCCAAGTACATGATCGTGTCGCTGCCCGCCAACCCGGTGGGCTCGGTGGGCACGCCCGAGGTCTACGAGGAGATCATCGCTTTTGCCCGCGAGCACGACCTGCTGATCGTTCACGACAACGCATACTCGGACATCGTGTTCGACGGCGAGCCGGGCGGCAGCTTCTTGCAGTATCCCGGCGCGCTCGAGGTAGGCGTTGAGTTCTTCTCGCTCTCCAAGTCGTTTAACGTCACCGGTGCGCGTATCGGCTTTTTGGTCGGCCGAGAGGATGTGGTCTCTGCCTTTGCCAAGCTGCGCAGCCAGATCGACTTTGGCATGTTCTTCCCGATCCAGAAGGCCGCCATCGCGTGCCTTAATGGCCCGCGCGATGAGGTCGAGGCGCAACGTCTGAAGTACCAGGAGCGCCGCGATGCCCTGTGCGACGGTCTTGAGGACCTGGGCTGGGAGCGTCCCAACGCGCATGGCTCCATGTTTGTGTGGGCCAAGCTTCCCGGTGGTCGCACCGATTCCATGGCGTTTTGCGAGGAGCTTATGGAGAAGGCCGGCGTTGTGGTGACGCCGGGTGCGAGTTTTGGTCCCTCGGGCGAGGGACACGTGCGCATGGCGTTGGTCCTGCCGCCCGACCAGATCGCTTTGGCTGTCGAGGCCATTCGCGAGGCGGGCCTGTATTAGAAAGCTATTTTGGCTCGTCAATATATCGAAACCGATTTCGTGCAGTTATTTTACGAATCCTGCAAACAATTTCGGCAAACGGTCGATTTTTGGCTGCGAATAGGAGCATAATCAAAGTCCCGATTGGATGTATTGGGATTACGACAAGCCGCTCGGGTCGTTCCCGGGCGGCTTGTTTGTGGAGAGAGATGGGAGTTTCTAATGGTTAACGAGAAGAAGGTCGCTATTGTCGGCTGCGGTTTCGTCGGTTCGTCTTCGGCGTTCGCGCTGATGCAGAGCGGTCTGTTCTCCGAGATGGTCCTCATCGACGTGGACAAGAACCGCGCCGAGGGTGAGGCCCTGGATATCGCGCACGGCATGACGTTTGCCGAGCCGATGAAGATCTACGCCGGCGATTATTCCGATGTCGCCGACGCCGCCATGATCGTCGTCACCGCTGGCGCTGCCCAGAAGCCCGGTGAGACCCGCCTGGACCTGGTCAACAAGAACGTCAGCATCTTTAAGTCCATTATTCCCGAGATTAAGAAGTCCGGCTTCGACGGCATTCTGCTCATCGTCTCCAACCCGGTCGATGTTCTGACCTACGCCGCCATCAAGATGTCCGGCCTGCCCGAGGGCCACGTCATCGGTTCCGGCACTGTGCTCGACACCGGCCGCCTGCAGCAGATGCTTGGTGCCCACGTCGAGGTTGACCCGCGCGATGTCCAGGCCTATGTCATGGGCGAGCACGGCGACTCCGAGTTTGTCGCTTGGTCCAGCGCTCAGGTTGCCGGCGTTCCGCTGAACACCTTCTGTGAGCTTCACGGCCACCTGGAGCATGAGGCTGCCGAGAAGCGCATTGCCGAGGACGTCAAGAACTCCGCCTACACCATCATCGAGAAAAAGCACGCCACCTACTATGGCGTCGCCATGGCCGTCAAGCGCATCTGCACCGCCGTCATGCGCGATGAGCAGACCGTTCTGCCTGTCTCCTCGCTCATGGTGGGCGAGTATGGCCTGTCCGATCTTGCCATCTCCATGCCGACCGTCGTTGGCCGCGACGGCGTTGTCTGCCGCGTCCCCGTGCCGCTGAACGATGACGAGCAGCATGAGCTCACCGTCTCCGCCAAGGCCCTCAAGGACATCATCGACAGCGTTGATTTCTCCTGCTAAATCAAGCTCGCTAGAGCGAAAAGCTACAATGAAGGCGTCCGGGTCCACACGGCCCGGGCGCCTTTTTGGTGCAAAGTAACCTGACCCCAATGCACCATAGTTGATGGGAGGGCCATGTCGGATTCGCCTAATTTTTTGACCTATGCCCAGACGGCGTTTGATCCGTTTGAGGAGCGGCCGTTCTGCGCGGTGGATAGCCTGGTCTTTGCGTGGTTGTCCTATTTGCGTTTGCCAGGTGATATGGCGGAGCTGACGAACTGGCAGGGCCTAGACGTACGCGAGCTGCTGCGTGCCGAGTGCTACCGGGACATGATTGACGACTTGTGGGACCCGGAGGGGAGCAGGGCCTTGTTGGAGGCCGTGGCAGCAAGTCCTCGCTACCGTGGCGTGCACGTTTGCGGCTATCGTGCCGTGAGCGATGTGGTGGCGACGGAGCAGTTTGCAGCCATGGCGTTTCGGTTTCCGGCAGGGTTTAGCTATCTTTCCTTCCGGGGGACCGACAGCACGATTGTGGGCTGGAAAGAGGACTTTAACATGGCGTTCCGGTGTCCTGTGCCGGCTCAGGAATCCGCGGCACGTTATGTGGACGAGGCGGCGGATGCGATTGACGGGCCGCTTTTGTGCGGAGGTCATTCCAAGGGTGGAAACCTTGCGGTGTACGGTGCGGCAATGTGCTCCGATGTCGCCCGTGAGCGAATCGAACGGGCATATTCCCATGATGGTCCGGGTTTCGTCGAGGAGTTCCTGAACGGCGACGCCTTTGCCGATCTTTCCGGTCGAATCGACAAGACGCTACCTCGGTCGTCGATCTTTGGCATGATGTTCGAGACACAGGAGGACTATGCCATCGTTGAGAGCACCGAGTTCAGCCTGCTGCAACACAATCCCTTTAGCTGGGTGGTTGATGGTCGCGACTTCGTGTACTGCGAGCGCCTGTCCGCCGGTGCTCGATACGTTGATGGCTCTATTCGCGAGATGCTGCTTGCAGTGTCGCCTAGCGAGCGCGAGCGTTTTGTAGATGCGTTGTTCTCCGTGTTTGAGGCTACGGGTGCTGAGCGGTTTGCGGATATCGCTGGGAATCTGCGCGAGAGCCTGCCCGTGATGCTCCAGGCTGCGCAAGGCTTTGACAAGGATACGCGACGCTTTGTCTCGCAGACCATCGCGGCAATCCTTAAATGCGCACTGCTGCCCAAACGACCCCAGATCGACATGCCCGCTGCCGGCAAGAGTTTGGCAGAACAGCTCGAGGCTTGGCAGTCCGAGCTCCTGCGCTAGCCATTGGTGCAAAGCAACCTGTCCCCGATGCACCAATCTTCGATGCGCCTGGGGCGGGCTCGACCGCTATACTGGTTCGTGCCGAAATCGATCTAGAACGGAATGCCGTATATGAAAATCAATCACGCGATTCTGCATATCCTGGACTTTGACTCTGCCGTCAACGTCATGAGCCAGCGCGAGCTCGATATCGAGAGTCGTACCGTGCGCAACTTCGTGACCACGCATCTGCGCCGCGCACGCACCTCGGCCGACAATAAACGCGCCACGTTTGCCGAGAGCTCTGCGTTTGGTGGCGAGCTCAAGGGCTATTTCTTTGGCGAGCGCGAGTTCGTGGACCTGTCGCAGCAGATTGCGGAGTTTATCTCCTCCGAGCTCACCAAAGCCGAGAAAGCCGAGTCCACCGACGTGCTCGTGGCCGATTTTGACGACGATGAGGATGCCCGCTGGTTTGCCGTGATGCTGCTGGGCTCCAAGCAGGCTTTTATGCACGAAGTGGGCCGCGAGGAGGGGGAGGTGCGCAACGACATCGCGCGCCACTACGCCATCTTGCCGAACCCCTCGCAAAAGGTGCCGAGCTATGCCATCGTGCGCGCGAGTACCATGGAGATCGGCTACGTGGACAAGAAGCGCAAGATTGCCGGCGAGGACCGTATGCTTATCCCCGATGGCTTGCTGCAGTGCGACACGGGAGTATCGGGCAAGGAGGTCATCGACACCGTGACGCGTGTGGTCGAGGAAGTCGCCGAGGAGCACGGTGCCAACACGGCTGTAGCGCTCGCCAAGGTTAAGGCTGCCGTTGCCGAGAAGGTTGAGGATGACGAGGAGCTGCCGCCTTGGGATATCGTCGACGAGGTCTTTGAGGACGAACCGGTTATCAAGGAGAGCGTGCGCGCGGCACTGACCGAGGAGAAGGTGCCTGAGCGTGTGCCCGTGGAGCGCAATCAGGTCGAACGCGCGGCGGTGCGCAATCATAAGATCCGTACCGACACGGGTATCGAAATCAGCTTCCCGGCCGAGATGGGTTCGAACTCCGAATACATCGAGTTTGTCAACGAGCCCAACGGCCTCATCTCCATCGAGCTCAAAAACATCGGCAGCATCGAGAACCGATAAACTGCGCTTGGACGCTGCGGAAAACAAAAAGGCCGAAACCCTTCGGGACTTCGGCCTTTTTTGTTTTCGGCTTGGTTGCCGACATTGCGTCGTAGGTTGAGCATACGCCAGCGAAAACGCCCCTAGGCGAGCAAGGTGACGCGAAAGAGGAGGGCATTGACCTTCTGGTCATGCCGTCAGATTGCCGCCTAGGGGCGTTTGCAGCGTCGGGTCGTTACGGCGTTTGGTAAAACGCCGTAACTATTAAAGCTGGCGCAGGTCCTCTTCGAGGCCGGTCTTGCTGTCGGTCTGGGCATCGCGCATCTTGATGACGCGGGCGGGGACACCGGCCACGACGGCACCGGCGGGGACGTCCTCGACGCACACGGCACCGGCAGCCACGACGGCGCCCTTGCCCACGCGCACGCCCTCCAGGACCACGGCGTTGGCGCCAATCATGACATCATCCTCGATGATGACGGGCGTGGCACTCGCGGGCTCAACGACGCCTGCCAACACGGTGCCGGCGCCGATGTGGCAGTTCCTGCCCACGGTGGCGCGGCCGCCCAGAACGGCGCCCATATCAATCATAGAGCCCTCGCCGATAACGGAGCCGATGTTGATGATAGCGCCCATCATAATGACGGCGCGGTCGCCGATCTCGACGCGGTTGCGAATGATCGCACCCGGCTCAATGCGGGCGTTGATGTCCTTAAGGTCTAGCATGGGGACGGCGGAATTGCGGCAGTCATTCTCGACGTCGTAGTAGTCGATGGAGTCGGCATTGGCATCGAGGATGGCTTTGAGCTCATCCCAGTCGCCAAAGACGGTCTTGCCACGACGACCGCCGTAGACGTGCGCATTGCCCCACTGGACCTTCATGCCGGGCTTTTCACGCACGTACAGCTTGACGGGCGTCTTTTTGGGCGCGGTGGCGATGTAGTTGATAATCTCCTGTGCATCCATCTCGGCTGCGTTGCTCATTTGCTATCTCTCCTTTGGGTGGATTCGGTTGATACCAGGTTAGGCAAACATGACCTGGTCAAACGTATAGAAGCCGGGTTCGCGGGTGACGAGCTTCTGCGCGGCTGCCAAGGCGCCGTTGACAAAGATCTGACGGCTCGTGGCGCGGTGGGTGAGCGTGACCTCCTCGTCCTGGCCAAAGAAACTCACCTCGTGCACGCCGGCGACGGTGCCGCCGCGCAGCGAGTGCATACCGATCTCCTTGGGGTCACGCGCGCCGCACATGCCCTCGCGGCCATAGACGGGGTGGTAGCCTGCCTCGGGTTCAGCTTCGACGACGGCGTCGAGCAGTAGCTTGGCAGTGCCGCTGGGGGCGTCGACCTTTTGGTTGTGGTGCGTCTCGACGATCTCGCAGTCAAAGCCGGGCAGCTCGCGTGTGGCCTGTGCTACCAGATGACGCAGGGCTGCGATGCCGATAGAGTAGTTGCCCGAGTGCATGACACGGGCATTCTGGCCCAGCTCGCGCAGGCGGTCCATCTGCTCAGGCGAATAGCCCGTGGTGCCGGAAACGAGTGCGGCGCCCGTGCGCTCGACATAGGCGACAACGGCATCGAAGGTTACGACGTTCGAGAAGTCGATGATGACGTCGGCTGCCGGTGCGCTCTCGAGCTCGGACAGGTCAAAACCGATCTGGGCGACGATATCAAAAACGGGCTGACCGGCGGCGTCGACAACGCCCTCGGCGGTGGTTCGGATGAGCGAGCCCATGCGGCCCGTTCCCATAATGACGGTCTTAATCAAGCAGACCAGCTCCCTTCAGAGCATCGGTAAGTGCAGCGCGCGTGTTGTCTGCCATGGGGCACAGCGGCATGCGGTAGTTTGCCTCGATCATACCCGTTTGGGCGAGCGCTTCCTTAACGGGGATGGGGTTGACCTCACTAAAGAGGGCGTTGATGAGCGGCTGACCGGCAATCTGGATATCGCGGGCACGTGCCACGTCACCGTCCAGATAGGCGCGGCACATGTCATGCACGAGCTGCGGCTGAACGTCGGCCCACACGCTGATGGTGCCCGAGGCGCCCAGGCTCATGAGCGGCACGGTGAGCGCATCCTCGCCCGAGTACATGCGGAAGTCGTCGGACAGCAGGTGGGCGATCTTGGCCGCGTAGGCGACGTTGCCCGAGGCTTCCTTGATACCCATGATGTTGGGGTGCGCGGCCAGGCGCTCTACGTTGCGCTCGCTGATGCCGCAGCCGCATCGGCCGGGGATGTTGTACAGGATGCAGGGGATGTCCACGGCATCCGCTACGGTCTTAAAGTGCTGGTAGATACCCTCTTCGTTAGACTTGTTATAGTAGGGGGTAATGAGTAGCAGACCGTCGGCGCCCAGGCCTTGGTAGGTGAGCGACTTGGTGAGCATGGTCTGCGTGGAGTTAGAGCCCGAGCCTGCAATGACGGGGACGCGTCCTGCAACCTGCTTGACCACGGCGGCGACGACGGAGTTGTCCTCGTCATCGGTCATCGTGGCGCTCTCGCCGGTGGTGCCCAGGGTGAGGATGGCGTCGGTGCCGTTTTGCAGGTGGAAATCGATAAGGCGCTCGAGCGCGTCAAAGTCGACGCTGCCGTCCTTTTTAAACGGCGTGACAAGGGCGACGATTGAACCCACGAGGTTGCGGATATCCATGTTCTTCTCCTTCGCTTCCGCGATCTGGATGCGTTTGTTCCATTGGGCGGCGACGGCCAGGCGTTCGTCCTGGGCGCGACGGCGGGCGCTTTCAGCACGCGATTTGGCCAACAGCTCACGGCCGCACGGCAACACGTCGAGCGTGGCAAAGTAGTCGCCCGGGCGCTCGGCGCGACGAATGAGATCTGCCGAGCCATCGGGGCGCAGCAGGACCTCGGCGGAGCGCAGACGGCCGTTGTAGTTGTAGCCCATGGAGTAGCCATGCGCGCCGGTATCGTGGATCACGAGCACATCACCCATGTCGATATGCGGCAGCTCGCGATCGATGGCGAACTTGTCGTTGTTCTCGCACAGATTACCCGTGATGTCGTAGGTGTCCGTAACGGGCGCTGTGGTCTTGTCGGCGCCACCCGGCTGGCCCATTACCGTAATGTGGTGGTAGGCACCATACATAGCGGGACGAATGAGGTCGACGGCGCTTGCGTCCACGCCGATATAGTCCTTGTAAATCTGCTTCTCGTGGATGGCCTTGGTGATCAGGCAGCCGTAGGGGCCCATCATAAAGCGGCCCATCTCGGTGCAGATGGCCACATCGCTCATGCCGGCGGGAACCAGGATCTCGTCGTATGCCGCGTGCACTCCCTCGCCGATGGCGTGAATGTCGTTAGCCTGCTGCTCGGGCAGATAGGGGATGCCGACGCCGCCGGACAGATTGATAAAGGCGACATGTGCGCCGGTCTCGCGCTCCAGGCGCACGGCAAGCTCAAAGAGGATGCGTGCGAGCTTGGGATAGTAGTCGTTAGTGACGGTGTTACTGGCAAGGAAGGCATGGATGCCAAAATTTACAGCGCCCTTGGCCTTGAGCATGCGGAAAGCCTCAAAGAGCTGCTCGGTGGTCATGCCGTACTTGGAGTCGCCGGGGTTGTCCATAATGCCGTTAGAGAGCTGGAACAGGCCGCCCGGGTTAAAACGGCAGCTGACCGTCTTGGGGATGGGGCCCGCGACGCGCTCAAAGAACTCGATATGGCTGGTGTCGTCAAAGTTGACGATGGCACCCAGTTTATCTGCAAGGGCAAAATCCGCCGCCGGCGTGTCGTTGGACGAGAACATGATGTCGTGTCCCGTGATGCCCAGCGAGCGGGCGATCATGAGCTCGGTATAGCTCGAGCAATCGCAGCCGCAGCCGTATTCGTTGAGAATGGAGATGAGCGCCGGGTTGGGATTGGCCTTGACGGCAAAGTATTCCTTAAAGCCCGGGTTCCATGCAAAGGCGTCGCGCACTTCTTGCATGTTGCGGCGGATGCCCGCCTCGTCGTATAGATGAAACGGTGTGGGGAACTGCTCGACGATATGCTCGAGCGTTTCCTTGTCCACAAACGGCTGTTTGGCCGCATACGCTTCGTTGGGGGTCAATGCCATGTCCCGTAAACCTCGCTATCCAGACGGCGCCATCGGCGCATCGAATCCGCATAGCGTGGACCCAATGTCCGGATAGCGCTCCCGCATTGCTGCAGACAGTCCTGCGGGTGTTTCCCGCAAGCCCACCAGGTTGTTCGTGCCCGAAAAACCCAGTTCGGCGGGTTTCGCCTCCCCGCAGGGTCAAAGTCTGCCGACTCGCCCGCGGCTCTTCGTGCCCGCGCCTCTATCAAGTGGTAACGACCCTACCACGTTGCACTTTACCAAACAAGAGTATTCGTATATAACGTTTAAAAAATGCAGCAATATGCTGGAAACATGTGTGCCACAATCCTGTATCACAATAAGTTGCAACAGATATGCCTCACGAAGGGATTCTCTATGACCGAGCTCCAAAAACTCCGTCGCTATCGGCGCGACTTACACAGGATCCCGGAGCTCGACTTCGATCTTCCGCAGACTATCGCCTATATTGAGGGCGTGTTGGCGCCGCTCGCCTGTGAGGTGACCCATCCGTGTCCGAGCTGCGTTTGTGCCTTCTTCGATGCCGGTGTGGGCGCTACGCATGCCACGGCGATTCGCGCCGACATGGACGCGCTGCCCATCGCGGAGGCGACGGGAGCTGATTTTGCCTCGACGCATCCCGGCAAGATGCACGCTTGCGGACACGATGGACACATGGCCATGGCGCTTGCCGCCGCGACACATGTCGACCGCACGATTCGTGAGCAGCCGGGCGTCATTAAGCGCAACGTGCTCTTTGTGTTTCAGCCGGCCGAGGAAACGACCGGTGGCGCCAAGACGGTGTGCGAGAGCGGCGTATTCGAGCGCTATGGGGCAGATCGCATCTTTGGCTTCCACGTATGGCCCGATTTGCCCGCCGGTACGTTGGCGAGCTGCCCCGGTCCGCTGCTGGCGCGCTCAAGCGAGACGCACATTCATATCCATGGCACGAGCATCCATATCGCCAAGACCTACGGCGTTCCCGTTGGCGAATCGCACGATGCGGCATTGGCGGCTGCCAAGTTCTTGGTTTCCGAGCGCGAGCTCATGGACGAGTTGGGTGCCGACGAGCCCTGTATCGGTAAGTTCGGCCTGCTGCAGGCCGGTACCGTCTGCAACGCGGTGGCGGGGGAGGCCCATGTTGCCGGCAGCCTACGTGTGTTTACGGACGACATGTTCGACCGTGCGCGCGAGAGCGTGCGCCGTGTGCTCGACGAAGCGTGCACCGCAACGGGCTGTACGTATGATCTTGACTTTGCCGAGGGCTATCCGCCAGTCGATAACGACCCCGAGCTGTTTGCCTGCATTGCGCCTGCCTTGTCCGAGCTGCAACTTGTGGACGAGCCGCTGCTGATTGCCGAGGACTTCGCCTTCTATCAGCGCCATCTTCCGGGCGTGTTCTTCTTGCTGGGCACGGGCGTGCCAGAGGGACAAGAAAACCCGAGTGATCCGGATGGCTGTCCCGCCTATGCCACGAGCGCTCTGCATACCGATACCATGCTCTTTGACGAGGAAATTCTGCTCAAAGGCCTCGATGTCTACAAACGATTGCTTCTGCTTGGTTAATTGGCGAAGGATACCTGCTCTAGAAAACACGAACAGATGTACGGTATAATAGAGATGTAAGTCTATAGAAACGTTTGACGTTATTAACGTAAGGCGATACTATGATTGCATCGTAACGAGCGCTATCGGGTCTGTTTTGAGTGGAGACAGGGGATGGCTTGGAATGTCGAAATCGTCGATTATCACAAGTGATGAGACTGCGCCCGATTTGCTGTCACCGGTGACTCCTGGTGAGCTTCTCAAAGAGGAATTTCTTATCCCTATGGGCATTTCTCAATATCGCCTTGCTAAGGAGACCGGGATTCCGGCCCAACGCATTGGGCAGATTATCCTGGGAAGGCGTCGCGTGACGGCCGACACCGACCTTCGCCTTTGCCGCTACTTTGGCCTGACGGATGGTTATTGGCTGCGCGCCCAGATAGCGTTTGACCTCGAGGCGGAAAAGAGGCGCATCGAACCGGAACTGGATAAGATCGTTCCTGTCCAGCGGGCTATCGCATTGTAGTGCTCAAAGATGTTGAGGTTGGAGTGACGATGGGGCGACGCCGACAGACCGCCGTGTATAGTCCTGGTGGGTGCGGGTGCGGCTTGCTGCTGCTCCCGGTTATTGCTGTGAGCATTGGCGTGATGTTTGCGCTTGCCGGGTTGGCGGCAGCGGCACTCGTGTTGCTGATTGTGGCCATTGGCGTGACGATTTGGCTCTGCCGCAATCGCGAGCAACGCCGTGCCGATGGTAAGACCAATGTTGGATGGACCATCTTTTTGGTTATTGCCTATCTGCTGAGCATCAGTTACTTGGCGTTCTTTATCCTGCTGCTCATTAGCACCTTTACCGGGGAATCCGTCACGGTGGGCTAGGCTTCGACGAGCCTTTTGAGGATGAGGCGAGGGGGCGGATGGGACATGTTGTTCAAGACGGAGTGTGACGCGCGGGCGGCAAGAAGATCGCGATTCCCATCGGCAAGCAGGACGCGACCGTCTTCCGAAAGGTGATGAGCGCAAAAGACGCCATCTAAGAGTTCGCGCCGGCGCTAGGGACGGCCGATCAGGAGCGGGCACTGCGTATTGCCCGAGTGCGGGCGAGACGGATGGTGGCGTGGATGATTCGCACTTATCTTCCTGACTTTCGGATTATTCACCAAAAATAGCTGTGCGGGCACATCACGAACAATCGCCATACAAGGCATAAACACGGGCGCGGGGCTTATCGGCTTCGTGCTCTTCTTCGCCATAAGAAACGACAACAGCAGAGCGGTTAGCCGAGCGCTAATTTTCGTCTGGAAAGCGAGTGGCATGATTCGACCTACAGGCTTATCAAACTGAAACGGCGGAATTAACATGGGAAATGCTGTTATAACGCTCAGGGATTTGATGCCGGTGGCGCACCCAGAGAAGACAAAGATCAAATTCAACATGAACGCTGGCGACGTGAACGTGCGCGCGTACGACATGCTGCTGAAGGACACCTCGACCCCCGAGAAGATCGATAGCGGCTCGCGATGGTACGAGATGAACGCGTGGAGGAGCGCGACGGGACAAGCGAACAACAACCTCAACCATGCAGAGTACCTGCTCTCGTTCGCCCAGTACTACACCTACGGGCCCGAGTACTTCATCTTCGGCGGCATGCACAAAGTGGAGAAGGCAGTACCCGAGGTGCTGGGCGGCGTGGGCTACAAGTTGACGATTCTTCCCGACTACGAGGCCTACATCAAGCGCCTCATCATCAAGTTGAAGAAGCCTATCGGGCGCGACATCTACAACAAGTTCTACGAGAACACGATGCACGACTTCGAGCCCGTAGTGTACGAGTACTCGATGAGCCTGGGCAACGTGAGCCCCTTCCCCGGCTACAAGTACGTTCGCATCGACCACAAGACACTGCAGGCCGTCATCGCTAGCGTGGGCTCCGACTGGTACTGGGCGTTGGACAACGTGAAGGGCGTCTACTGCATCACCGACACCGCGACGGGGAAGCTCTACGTGGGCTCGGCATCGGGCGACAGCAAGAAGGACGCGGGCGCGGACCTGGGTATCTGGCAGCGTTGGAGCGCCTATGCCAACCCCGAGGACCCTACGGGCGGCAACAAGGCATTCAAGGCCATTATGGCTGAGCACGGGGCTGGGTACATCATCGAGAACTTTACCTACTCCATCCTTGAGGTATGCGACACAAAGATGACCACTGCCGAAGTGTGCGAGCGCGAGAGCCATTGGAAGGACGTATTGGGATCGCGCAAGTTTGGCATGAACTGGAATTAGGTGTGTACCATGGGTTTACCGCGGACGGTGAGGGATTGCGTTTACGGCATGGCCGTGGGCGACGCGCTTGGCGTGCCCTACGAGTTTATGCCGCGCGGTAGCTTCACCTGCAATGACATGACGGGCCATTTGCAAAAATGCAGTTCAGGCCACTAAATATTGTATGTAAATAAAAAAGACCACTCTATTGAGTGGCCTTGCATTCACGATGGTGGAGACGAGGGGGATCGAACCCCTGACCTCTTGACTGCCAGTCAAGCGCTCTCCCAGCTGAGCTACGCCCCCGTGACGACGAGATACTATAGGGGAAGTTGGCGTGGGGTGCAAGGACTTTTTTGGCTCAGACTCTAAATACCTATTGATATAGGTAAGCGATGGCGGTGCCGGTGTGGACTTGAATCGTGGCTGTTGACCTGACGACGTTGCTGATACCGGTGTCCGCCAACAGACCTAGGGGGCTGTGATCTAGTTCCCACTCTAAGCCGTGTTCGCTTACCACCGTCCCAGGGGCTATGGCGATGATGGAGAACGTCTTGCCTTCGGCGCCTTCGATGGTCCAGGATTCGCCCGCATGGAGGATGCGGGCGACCACCCTGTCCTCGGCAATCCAGATGGCGGCGTCATCGTAGCCCGTGAGCAGGCCCAGTACGGAAAGCGCCATATCCGGACGGCCGCCCGTAGCGCAGGTTGCAACCACTTCGGCACCCGGCCAGCGGCGGCGGACTGCGTCGAGCGCCAACGCCAGGTCGGTATAGTCTTTGTACGGATCGTGGCGCTCAACTTCAAAGTCGGTGGCGGCATCGACTAGCGCGCGACCTGCATCGCTCACCGTGTCGGCATCCCCCACATACACGTCGCAGGCCAGTCCCGCGCCCAACAGCGCATCCAACCCGCGGTCCACGGCGACAACGTGATTGCACTCCCCCGATAGCCTACGCAACAGATTCGCGCTTGCCACCACGGGCGAGCCGCAGACCAATAATACCTTGCAAGCCACGGCCCTCGCCTATCCCTCAAACGAAAGCACGCGGGCCAGATCCAGCTCCTCGTAGCTGTCGATAAAGATATCGCAGTTGGCGCGTACATCGTCGCGCTTCATGCGGCCGTGCGGGTCATAAATACCCACACGCTTAAAGCCAGCGACCCCAGAGCTCTTAAGGCCAAAGACGGCGTCCTCAAACACCCAAGCGCGCTCAAACTTGTGCCCATGGCGCTCCTCCAGGCGGCGCAGCGCCAGCTCGTACACATCGGGGAACTGCTTGGAGCGTCCTGCCTCACCCGTCGTGGTAACAAACTCCATGTAGGCATCGAGCCCGGCACCAGCGAGCGCGGACTGCACCAGCTCGGCCGGAGTGGACGTGGCCACGCACATGGCAATTCCCGCCGCCTTCGCCTGCTTCAAAAATGCCAGGAGCCCGTCGCGCGGCGGCACCTTGGAGTAGCCATCGATCAGGATGTCGCTTAGCTCACGGTAGAGCTCCTCGCCATTCGCGCCAATGCCCCACGTGTCGTGGTAGGCCTGGCACTCATCCTCCAGCGATAGGTGTTCAAATTGGGCAAAGTCATCCACGGTCACGTCAATCCCATGGCGGCGCAATAACTCAGGCTGGGCATAGGCCCAGACGGGGGTGCTATTTACCAGCGTGCCATCGCAATCGAAAATTAAAGCAACCTTGGGAGTGGCGGTATGGGGCATAAACGAACCTTTCGATATCAAATGGTAAACATCCTGCTAAAAACGTTTTATCAAACGTCAACCTAACAATCTTGAAACCCTAATTGGTAAAACTGTCAAGAGTTTTATCATCGCAATTCTGTCAGTGGTATAAACATGGCGCTCACCGATTAAACGCCACCGCAAATCCACTTTCGTCCATAAAAGTAACGTACAGGTGTTATCGTAGTTTCTGCCGAAAGTTCCACCGGGCACGCGAGGTGGAACGAATCACTGAAACTTCGCCGTCCCTTCGATTCGTGCAGCTTTGGACCTTTCGCATCTAGTCACCAAGGCAACACGCTGCCGCGTCATGATGGGATCAAACGTGAGCGATACAAAGCTAAAGCCAGCAACCAAAAAGCCCGCTACCCGTAAAGCCGCTCCACATGCACCGGAGCTCACCAAAGACGATGTCTACCTGTTTGGCATCGGTACGTGGGAGCGCAGCTGGGAAAAGATGGGCGCGCACCCCGACACGCAGAACCGTACGCGCGGCTGGCGTTTTTGCGTTTGGGCACCCGATGTAAAAAGCGTACACGTCATTGGTGAATTTAACGATTGGGATGAAGAAGCCGACCCGCTGGTGCCCGTGCATACGAGCACTATTTGGGAAGGCTTTATTCCTGGAGCAGAGCAAGGCCAGCTCTACAAATACCTCATCGAGACCAACGAGGGCGAAAAACTCTACAAGGCCGATCCGTATGCCTTTAAGGCCGAGTGCCCTCCGGGTACCGCCAGCGTGCTGTGGACCCTCGATGGCTACAAGTGGAACGACGCCGCGTGGCTCAAGCGCCGCGCCGGCCACAACCACATGTCGCAGCCGCTCAATATCTACGAGGTGCATATTGGCTCGTGGAAGCGCCACGGTGACGCGCCACAGGGCGAGCCGGACGAGTATGGCAACTACCCCGGTCCCATGGACCCCTTCCCCGCGCAGCGCGGCGAGTTCTACACCTACGACGACCTGTCGGTGGAGCTCGTGGACTACGTGCACAACATGGGCTACACGCATATCGAGGTCATGCCGCTTATGGAGCATCCCTTCGATGGCTCCTGGGGCTACCAGACGACCGGCTACTTTGCCGCCACGTCGCGCTACGGCAACCCGCAGCAGCTCATGCACTTTATCGATTCTTGCCATGAAGCGGGCATCGGCGTGATCATGGACTGGGTGCCTGGCGGTTTTTGCGCCGACGCCCACGGCCTTGCCACCTTTAACGGCCACATGCTGTTTGAGCACGAGATTCACCCCAACTGGGGCACGCACAAGTTTGACTTCGCTCGCGGC
Organism: Collinsella sp.; assembly: GCA_036550515.1. Classification (GTDB taxonomy): domain Bacteria; phylum Actinomycetota; class Coriobacteriia; order Coriobacteriales; family Coriobacteriaceae; genus Collinsella. The sequence continues at coordinate 37,579 of JAXKGF010000046.1, read as the reverse complement.
GAGGTCCGCTCCTTCTTGGTCTCCAATGTGCTGTACTGGCTGGAGAACTTCCACGTGGACGGCATACGCATGGACGGCGTGTCCAGCATGCTGTACCTCAACTTTGGCATTGACGATCCCGGTCAAAAGAAGTTCAACAAGTACGGTACCGAGGAGGATCTGGACGCCAGCGCGTTTATCCGCCAGGTCAACTGCGCCGTGGAGGCGCACTACCCCGACGTGATGATGATGGCCGAGGAGTCCACTGCGTGGCCGCTCGTGACCTATCCGCCGCAGGATGGCGGCTTGGGCTTCCACTACAAGTGGGACATGGGCTGGATGAATGACACCCTGCACTACATGCAGACCGATTTTCCGTGGCGCCCCGGCAACCACGGGCTGCTCACGTTCTCCATCATGTACGCCTTTACCGAGAACTTTATTTGCCCGCTGAGCCACGACGAGGTCGTGCACGGCAAGTGCTCGCTCATCGGCCGCATGCCGGGCGACTGGTGGCGCCAGTTTGCCGGCCTGCGCACGCTAGCTTTCTACCAAATGACGCACCCCGGTGCCAAGCTCAACTTTATGGGCAACGAGATCGGCCAGTTTATTGAGTGGCGCTACTACGAGTCCATCCAGTGGTTCCTGACCGAGGAGTACGAGACCCACCGTCATCATCAGGCGTTTATCAAGGCTCTCAACCACCTGTACACCGCCGAGCCCGCCCTGTACGAGCGCGGCTACACCGACGACGGCTTTACCTGGATCGACGCGGACAACTCCAAGCAGTCCATCGTGAGCTTTGTGCGCCAGGGCGAGGACGTCGATGACGACCTGGTAATCCTAATCAACTTTGATCCGGCGAGCTACGAGAGCTTCCGCGTGGGTGTGCCGCGCGAGGGTGACTGGGAGGTCATCTTCGATTCCGACCGTCCCGAGTTCGGTGGCAGCGGATACGCCGGTGAGGAGCCCTACACCTGCTCGAGCGAGCCCTATCCCTGGAATGGGCAGATGGACTCCATCGAGATGAAGGTGCCCGGCCTGGCAGGTGTGGTGCTTAAGCGCCGCGGTCCCAGCAGCTATAAGCCGCCCGTGGTCGAGGAGCCCAAGAAGGCGACGCGCAAACGTACGTCCTCGGTGAAGCCCAAGGCCGCGGCCGCCAAGAAGGCTCCGGCTAAGGCGAAGGCCGCCAAGCCCGCTGCCAAGGCTTCGGCCAAGTCCACCACGGCCAAGAAGGCTGACACCAAAAAGACTACTTCCAAGGCCAAGGCAGCTGCTGTTAGGACTTCTGCCAAGAAAGCGTAACAAAGTCGTTACCTTTGCATTTGCCCGCCCCGCTGGGGCGTAGGATAAAAGTCATAACCGTTCCGGGAGAAACATCCCCGGGGGAAAGGAACGTATGAATAAGATCTTCGACAACAAGCAGGAGTTTACCGAGCTCTATCGCGATGCCGTCATGAGCATCAGCGGCAAGAGCGTCGAGGCTGCCAGCGACCTTGACCGCTTTAACGCCCTGGCCAAGCTCGTGGCCGAGAAGGCCCGCACCGTTGCCACCAAGAGCGACGCCCGTGCGGTGTCCGAGGGCAAGAAGCGCGTGTATTACTTCTCGATCGAGTTTTTGATCGGCCGCCTGCTTGACAACTACCTGCTCAACTTTGGTGTACGCGACATGGTCGCCGAGGCACTCGACGACATGGGCTTTGACCTGTCCGTCATCGAGAACCAGGAACCCGATCCGGCGCTGGGCAACGGTGGCCTGGGACGTCTGGCCGCGTGCTTCCTGGATTCGATGGCAGCCGAGGGCATTGCCGGCTACGGCAACGGTATGCGCTACCGCTACGGCCTGTTTAAGCAGGAGATCGTCAACGGCAGCCAGGTCGAGGCCACCGACGAGTGGCTCACCCACGGCTATCCCTGGGAGGTCCGTCGTCAGGACAAGGCCGTGACCATTAAGTTTGGCGGCCGCGTCGAGGGCTTTGAGGAGAACGGCCGCACGTTCTACCGCACGGTGGACACGCAGGACATCCTGGCCGTCCCTTATGACATCCCCGTCGTGGGCTATGCCGGCGAGACCGTCAACAAGCTGCGTGTATGGGCTGCCGAGCCGGTCGAGGAGCACTTCGATCTGGAGGCCTTCAACCGCGGCGACTATGCCCTGGCCGATGCCGAGCGCGCCGACGCTGAGGCCATCAGCGCCATCCTCTACCCCAACGACGCCGGCGAGCACGGCCGTCTGCTGCGCCTGAAGCAGGAATACCTGTTTGTTTCGGCTGGCATCTACAGCCTGCTCGACACCTTTGAGAAGGAGCACGGCGCGAACTGGGAACTGCTGCCGCAATTTGTGGCCATCCACACCAACGATACCCACCCCGCCATGTGCGGCCCCGAGCTCATGCGTATCCTCATCGACGAGAAGAAGCTCGAGTGGGATGACGCCTGGAACATCGTGACGCAGGTCGTGAGCTACACCAACCACACCATCCTGCCCGAGGCTCTGGAGAAGTGGCCCATCGGCACGTTCTCCAAGCTCCTCCCCCGCGTGTACCAGGTCATCGACGAGATCAGCCGTCGTTGGCACGAGTCGTTCGACACCACGCAGGAGGGCTGGCAGGAGCGCCTGCGCCAGACCGCCATTCTGTGGGACGGCGAGATTCGCATGGCCAACCTGTCCGTGATCTGCAGCCATAGTGTCAACGGCGTGGCAAAGATCCACTCCGACATTATCAAGAACATCGTGCTCAAGGACTTCTATGCCCTTACGCCCGAAAAGTTCAACAACAAGACCAACGGTATCTCACACCGTCGCTTCTTTGCCGAGGCCAACCCCACCTATGCCAAGCTCGTGACCGAGGCCATTGGCGATGGCTGGCTGAAGGACGCCTTTGAGCTGGAGAAACTCAAGGAGTTCCAAAACGACACCGAGTTCCTGAAGGCCGTGGGTGCCTCTAAGCGCGCCAATAAGGAGCGTCTTGCCGCCTACGTTAAGGCCGAGACTGGTCTGGTCATCGACCCCAACACCGTCTTCGACGTTCAGGTAAAGCGCTTCCATGCCTACAAGCGCCAGCTCATGAACATCATGAAGGTGATGGACATCTACAACCGTCGTATCGCCAACCCCAACTTCCACGTGACGCCGACGACCTTTATCTTTAGTGGCAAGGCTGCCTCGAGCTACACCTTCGCCAAGGAGACCATCCGCCTGATCAACTCTGTCGCCGACGTCATCAACAACGACCCGCGCGTCAACGAGGTCATGAAGGTCTGCTTTATCCCCAACTTCCGTGTGAGCAACGCACAGCTCATCTACCCCGCCGCCGAGATCTCGGAGCAGATCTCCACGGCCGGCAAGGAGGCCTCGGGCACGTCCAACATGAAGCTCATGATGAATGGTGCCATTACGCTGGGCACCCTCGACGGCGCCAACATCGAGATTGCCGACCTGGCCGGTCGCGAGAACGAGGCCATCTTTGGCTTGACCGCCCCCGAGGTTGAGCAGCTCTGGGCATCCAACAGCTACTTTGCGTGGGATACCCTCAACGGCGACCGCGAGCGCCTGGGCCGCGTGATGGACGAGCTCAAGGACAACACCTTTGCGGGTCTTTCGGGCAACTTCGAGAGCATCTACAACGAGCTCATGAATAACAACGACCCCGACCTGGTCATGGCCGACTTCCGCAGTTACGTGGATGCATGGGAGAAGCTCACGGGCAGCTACGGCGACCAGGAGACCTGGAACCGCAAGGCCCTGCTCAACACCGCCTCGAGCGGCTGGTTCTCGAGCGACCGCACCATTCGCGAGTACCGCGACGAGATTTGGCACGCTTAAAGGCCGCAAGCTCACCTATGCCAGCACGGCATTACTCGACGGGCGTGACGTTGCGCCGCGTCCGTCGCAAATGGGTTTAGGAACATCGATGACAGAAGGAGAAATCGATGAGTAAGAAAGAATGCATCGCGATGCTCCTCGCAGGAGGACAGGGCAGCCGATTGGGGGCACTCACCCAAAAGATCGCTAAGCCCGCGGTTAGCTTTGGTGGCAAGTTCCGCATTATCGACTTTTCACTCTCCAACTGCTCCAACTCGGGCATCGACACGGTAGGCGTTCTAACGCAGTATCGCCCCTACTTGCTGCATGCCTACGTGGGATCCGGCGAAGCGTGGGATTTGGACAGCCGCGACGGCGGTGTGTCGATCCTGCCTCCGTACGAGACGCAGACCGGTGGCGCCTGGTATGCGGGCACGGCCGACGCCATTACGCAGAACCTCGACTACATCAAGGCCAACGACCCCAAGTACGTCTTGATTCTTTCGGGCGATCATCTGTATCGCATGGACTACCGCAAGATGCTCAAGACGCACATTGAGAACAACGCCGACCTCACGGTGAGTGTTATGCCCGTACCGTGGGAGGAGGCCAGCCGCTTTGGCATCCTGACCACCGACCCCGAGGACGGCCGCATCACCAAGTTCACCGAGAAGCCCGAGAAGCCCGATTCGAACCTCGCGTCCATGGGCATCTACATCTTCTCGGCCGACGTGCTGATCGAGGCACTCGAGGAGGACGCTCTGGACCAGCGCTCGAGCCACGACTTTGGCAAAGACATCATCCCCAAGCTGCTCGGCGAGAACAAGCGTCTGTACAGCTACGAGTTCCACGGCTTTTGGAAGGACGTCGGCACCATCGCCAGCTTCCATGAGACCTCGATGGACCTGCTGGGCAACAACCCCGAGTTCGATCTGTTTGACAAGAACTTCCCCATCATGTCCAACATCACAACGCGTCCGCCACACTACATTGGCCCGGACGGCCGCCTGGACGACTGCCTGGTCTCCAACGGCTGCAAGATCTACGGCACCGCTCGCCACTCGATCATCTCGACCGATGTCATCATCGAGGAGCGCGCCGTGGTCGAGGACTCCGTGCTGCTGCCGGGTGCGCACGTTAAGAGTGGCGCGCACATCTGCCGCGCTATTTTGGGCGAGAACTCCACGGTCGAAGAGGGCGTGAAGCTCGGCTCTGTCGATACCACCAAGGATACGGCCGTCGTTGGAAATGACGTCGTTATCGGGAAGGGGGAATGATCCGATGATCAATCGCAAGGCCATCGGTTATATCACCGCTAACTACTCTTCGACCTACGGCAGCGTGCTGCTCAAGGACCGCCCTATCGCGTCCGTCCCGTTTTTGGGCCGCTACCGCCTGATCGACTTTCCGCTGTCCAACATGATGAATGCCGGCATTAAGACCGTCGGCGTCGTCATGCCGGGCAACTACCGCTCGCTGATCGACCACGTGGGCTCAGGCAAGGACTGGGGCCTGGACCGTAAGAAGGGCGGCCTTTTCATGGTGCCTGGCAACGCGTATGGCACCACCAAGGGCGGAATGCGCTTCTTGCTGCGCGACATCATCTCCAACAAGACGCTGTTCCAGCGCTCAGACAAGCCTTATGTTGTGATGATGGGCACCAACATCATCTTTAACATGGACCTCAACACCATCATCGATGCGCACGAGTACTCCGGTGCCCAGATGACCGTGGTGTACTGCAAGGCCACGCGCAACGTCGATGACGAAACCAAGCTGCAGATCAACGAGAACGGCCGCCTGACGGGCGTGAGCGCCGGCGTCGTGTACGGCGATAACGCCTCTATGGACTGCTGCATCGTCAACCGCGAGACGCTGCTCGAGATCATCGACCACTACCAGGCTGCCGACTATCTGGACCTGCTCGAGGCACTCCAGGGCGACTTTGGCAATATTGACGTGTGCAGCTACGAGTACAAGGGCGAGGTCGTGGGCGTGTTTAGCGAGAAGTCGCTGTATCGCCGCAGCATGGACCTGCTCGACCAGACCGTGGCCGACCAGCTCTTTGACCCCGAGCGCCCGATCCTGACCAAGGCTCACGACGTGCCGCCTTCGCGCTATGCGACCGGCAGCCACGCGTGCAACTCGATCATCTCGGCCGGCTGCATCATCAAGGGCACCGTGCGCAACTCGATCCTGTCGCGCGGCGTCGTGGTCGAGGAGGGCGCCTCGGTGACCAACTCGATCATCAACCAGAGCTGCATCATCAAGAGCGGCGCCCGTGTTGAGAATGCTATCCTGGACAAGAACAACGTGGTTCCCACCAACACCGAGCTTCGCGGCACGCCCGAGAACATCCTGGTGCTGGGAAAGGCTCCGTTAACTTCCGACACCACCATCGTACGTTAACGTTGGCACCGCAACATCACTCGTAACATGTGAATAGCCGCCCGGTTAGCGCCAGGCGGCTATTCTCGAATTGCAACAGGGAGACAAAATGGCACAAACCAGCAAAAAGATGCAGATCGTGTTTGCCTCGGCCGAGTGCGCACCGTTTGTTAAGACCGGTGGCCTTGGCGACGTGGCGGGCTCGCTGCCTGCGGCGCTCGTGCGCGCCGGCGCCGAGGTTATCGTGATGGTGCCCAAGTACGCAACCATCAAGGACGAGTACAAGGCGCAGATGGAGCACTTCTCCGACTTTTACGTGAGCCTAGGCTGGCGCAATGAGTACTGCGGACTCGAGAAGCTCGAGCGCGACGGCGTCACCTATATGTTTATCGACAACGAGCGCTACTTTGCGCGTGACTATCCGTATGGCTTCTTTGACGACGGCGAGCGTTTTGCGTTCTTCTCCAAGGCCATCACCGAGAGCCTGCAGCACCTGCCCGAGGGCTTTGAGTGTGACATCTTGCACTGCAACGACTGGCAGACGGCGCTGGCACCCGTGTTCCTGCGCGAGTTCTACCAGGGCCTGCCGCTGTACGACCGCGTCAAGACCGTGTTCTCGATCCACAACGTGGCGTTCCAGGGCCAGTTTAGCGACACCGTGATGGAGGACATCCTGGGTGTGGCGCATATTCCCGCGGCCGCCTCGCAGCTGCGTTGCGACGCCTGCAGCGTCAATTACATGCTGGGCGCGCTGCGCTATGCCGACGCCATTACCACGGTGAGCCCCACCTATGCCAACGAAATCCAGACGCCCGAGTTTGGCGAGGGCCTGGACGGCGTGCTGCGCGAGCGCTCCTACGCGCTACAGGGCATCCTCAACGGTATTGACGTGGCGAGTTTTGACCCGGCGACCGACAAGCGCATTGCCGCCAACTACACCGTGGAGGATCGCTCCGGCAAGGCCGTGTGCAAGGCCAAACTGCAGGAGGAGCTGGGGCTCGAGGTTCGCGACGACCGCCCGCTTATGGTGATGGTCACGCGCCTGACGCGCCAAAAGGGCCTGGACTTGGTCATGTACGCGCTCGACCGCATTCTGGCCGGCGGCGTTCAGGTGGCCGTGCTGGGTACCGGCGACCGCGACTACGAGGATGGCCTGCGTTACTTCCAGGACAAGTACCCCGGCACCATGGCTGCACGCATCGAGTTCGATCCGGCGCTGTCGCAGCGCATGTATGCCGCCGCCGACATGTTCCTGATGCCTTCGAAATTTGAGCCCTGTGGCCTGTCGCAGATCATCGCCATGCACTACGGCACCCTGCCGATTGTTCGCGAGACCGGTGGTCTGAAGGACACGGTGATCCCGTATAACGAGTTTACCGGCGAGGGCACGGGCTTCTCGTTTAGCAACTTTAACGGCGACGAGATGGGCGACGCCGTGTTCCGCGCGGCACGCCTGTTCTGGGACAACCGCGATGCCTGGAACCAGCTGGTCACGCAGGCTATGAGCCAGGACTTTAGCTGGACGCGCTCGGCCGACAAGTATCTGGACCTGTACTTCTTTATGCACCCGGAGATTGAGAGGCCGGCGGCGGTTGTCGACGAGCCTGTGGTTGTGGCTGAGCCCGAGCCCAAGGCCGAGCCGGTTGTTGAGGCACCCGCCGCTGTTGAGGAGCCCAAGGCTGAGGAGAAGCCCGCTGCGAAGCCTGCGGCAAAGAAGACCACGACGCGCAAGACGACGGCCAAGAAGGCTACTACGACCAAGGCGACGACAACCAAGACCACCGCTACCAAGACAACGACGACACGCAAGCGCACGACCGCCGCTGCAAAGAAGGCCGCCGAGGCCGAGGCCGCTCCCGAGGTAAAGGCTGAAGCCGCCGTCGAGGCCAAGCCTGCGGCAAAGGCTCCGGCCAAGACCGCTGCCAAGAAGACGGCTGTAACCAAGACCACGACCGCCAAGAAGGCTACAGCTACGAAGGCGACGGCAACCAAGACCACTGCAAAGAAGGCTGCCCCCAAGGCGGCCGCCAAGGTCGAGGAGACGCCTGCCGAGTCCAAGGCGGAGGCAACCGTCGAGGCCAAGCCCGCCGCTAAGACCACCACGCGAAAGCGCACAACGGCAGCCAAGAAGACCACGGCAAAGGCCGCAACTCCCAAGGCAGAGTCTAAGCCCGCTGCTGCCAAAGAGGAGCCCAAGGCCGAGGTAAAGGCCAAGCAGGCGCCGAAGGCCGCTGAGGTAAAGGCCACCCCGAAGGCAGAGGCCAAGCCCGAGCCCGCCAAGGAGACCCCGGTCTCCCCCGCCGCTCCGGCAGCGGAAAAGGCCCCGTCCAAGAAGACGTCCGTCCGCAAGGCAACGGCCACCCGCAAGCGCCGCTAGTCCGGACGATCCACAATCTAATCCTCAATAAACAAGGGGTGTCGTTCAGTGCGACACCCCTTGTTCTATAGATGAGGTAAAACGATTTTCTAGGACAACCGTTCGCCGATAGTGAGCGGCTGTAGTTTATACAACTAAAGTACAACGATATACTTAAATACTGGGCGTTAAGCCCATGGCCTGATAGCCATGACTGTATAGAACTGGACCGTACTATGAGATTGATTCACAACAGCCGCCTACCGCAGTTTCGCACTCCGTTTGGCGCTGTGACCACTGGAACTTCCGTTGCACTCTCGGTAATTTTGGAGGATGCCGATCCCAACCAGGCAACACTCACCCTGCGTACCTGGGTCGATGAAGTCGGCGAGACCCTTATCCCGATGGAACACGAGGGCGATGGCATTTTTACCGGCGAGCTCAAATGCGATGAACCGTGTCTTGTGTGGTACAGCTTTATCTGCAATATCGAGGGCCAGCCCGAGGTCCGCCTGGGTGCGCCGCAAGGACGCACCGGCGGCGAGGGCGTAACCTACAGCTACGCCGAGGTGCCGTCCTTCCAGATTACCGTCTACAAGCACCGCGAGAACCGCCCCAACTGGTACGAGCGTGGCATGGTCTACCAGATCTTCCCCGACCGCTACGCCCGTGACGAGCATTGGCGCGAGCGCACAATGGCCCAACTCGAAAAACCGCGCAAGGGCATTCAGCGCCGGATGGTCGAGGACTGGAACGAGCCGCCCGTGTACGACCGCGCCGAAGACGGCTCCATCAAGACCTGGGACTTCTACGGCGGCTCGCTCAAGGGCATTCAGGAAGACCTGCCCCGCATCGCCGAGCTGGGCTTTACGACCATCTATCTCAACCCCATCTTTGAAGCTGCGAGCAACCACCGCTACGACACGGCCGACTACACCAAGATCGACCCGATCCTGGGCACCGAGCAGGACTTTACCGAGCTTTGCCAGGCAGCCGAAAAGCTGGGCATCTCCATCATCCTGGACGGCGTCTTCAACCACACGGGCGACGACTCGATATATTTCAACCGCTATGGCAACTACCCGGGCGTGGGTGCCTGGCAGAGCGAGGATTCGCCGTGGCGCGATGCGTTTACCTTCCACGAGGACGGCTCGTACGATTGCTGGTGGGGCGTGGGCAACATGCCAGCCATCAACGAGAAGTCCGAGCTGGTACGCGAGAGGCTCCTGGGCAAGGACGGCGTGATCCGCAAATGGCTGCGCGCCGGTGCCCATGGTTGGCGCCTGGATGTCGCCGACGAGCTTTCCGACGACTTCCTGGCCGAAATCAAGAAGGCCGTACTTGCCGAAAAGCCCGACGCACTGTTGCTCGGCGAAGTCTGGGAAGACGCCTCCAACAAGATTAGCTACGGCCATCTGCGCCGCTACCTGCAGGGCTCCGAACTGGACTCTGCTATGGATTACCCCTTCCGCGACATGGTCATCGGCTTTTTGATGGGCTACAAGAACGCCTACCAGGCAGCCGAGGATATCGAGACCCTGCGCGAGAACTATCCGCGTGAGGCCCTGTCTTGCGCGCTCAACCTGCTGTCGAGCCACGACCGTCCGCGCATTATCTCGGTGCTCGGCGGCGGCCCTGACGAGTCACAGCTGCCCGAGTGCGAGCGCAGCAAGTGGCGCCTGGACGAGAACGCAATGGGCCTGGCCAAAAGCCGTTTTTGGCTCGCGACGCTCATGCAGATGACGTTCCCCGGTGTGCCTTCGATTTACTATGGTGACGAGTACGGCCTTGAGGGCCTGACCGATCCGGGTAATCGCCGCACGATGCCGACCAAGGAAGACCTGCACGACTTCGATACGTTCGCGATCGTCAAGAACGCATCTGCTGTGCGCCGCGCACTGCCGTTTATGATCGATGGTGAGATCAAGGCCTTTGCACTCAATGACGAGGTGCTGGCCTACAACCGTACGGGCAAGGACGGCGAGTCTGCGACCGTTATCATCAACCGCAGCCTGCGCAACTCGCATCGTGTGACCATTCCGGCACTCGGCGAATGTGCGAGCGATGTGATTAGTGGCCACGAATGCGAAATCCACAACGGCACGGTCACGCTCGACTTGTACCCGCTGGGCTCGTCGATCATCTATCACCATGTCGAGCAGCGCCTGCAGGAGCCGCTCGATCACGGTGCGGGTGTTGTGTGCCATATCACTTCGGTGCCCACCGACGACGGCAAGCCCGGTACGATCGGCGCGCCCACGCGTCGTTTTATCGACCATCTGGCCGCCATGGGCATGCGCTACTGGCAGGTTCTCCCCGTCAACCCCACGGACTTCTTCCGCTCCCCTTACGCCGGTCCTTCGGCCTTTGCAGGCAATATCGACCTGCTACCCGAGAGTCACGAGGAGCTGGCCGCCGACTTTGAGACTTGGAAGGCCCGCGGCGGCGAAGATGCCGATCCGTTGTACACAGCGTTTAAACATCGCAATGCCGATTGGCTCGAGAAATACTGCGTCTATATGGCCGTCAAAAAGTACTTTGAAGGCGAGTCGCGCCACGATTGGCCGGCAGATGTCGCGCGCTACAACGAGCATCTGATCGACGACAAGCGCTTCCATAACGAGGCCGAGCTGCAGGCGTACATGCAGTACCGCTTTGACCTTGCTTGGTGCGAGCTCATGAACTATGCGCACAAGAAGGGCATCGAGGTCATCGGCGATATTCCTATGTATGTTTCGGACGATTCGGCCGATGCGTGGAGCGAGCCCGAGAACTTCTGGCTGTCCGATACCGGCAAGGCGATTGAGATTTCTGGCGCGCCGCCCGACAATTTTGCGCCCGAGGGCCAGATGTGGGGCAATCCCACCTTCCGTTGGGATCACATGAAGGAGAACGGCTACCGCTGGTGGATGGACCGTCTGCGTCGCGCGTTCTCGCTCTACGACCGTGTGCGCCTGGACCACTTCCTGGGATTCCATAGCTACTTTAGCATTCCCGCAGGTAAGGCTTGCGCCGACGGCCGCTGGCTGGCGGGTCCGGGCAAGGATCTGTTCCAGACTGCCTATGACGAGCTGGGGCCGCTCAACTTTATCGCCGAGGACCTGGGCTACCTGACGCCCGGCGTTCGCGCCATGGCTTCAACCTGCGGCTTCCCCGGTATGGACGTGCTGGAGTTTAGCGATTACGACGTCCGCAACGGCGTGTATCCCACGCCGGGCAAGATTCTGTACACCTCGACGCACGACACGTCGACGCTCGCCGGTTGGTGCACGCGCTCCTTTGCGGGCGGCGATGAGCCGAGCGGCGTTGAGTGCGCGGCTAAGCTGATGAGCGACGCGCTGGCAAGCGACGCTCCCCTGGTGATGATGCCGCTGCAGGATGTACTGGGGCTAGGCGACGACGCGCGTATGAACGTGCCGGGTGTCGCCACGGGCAACTGGACCTGGCAGGCCGATGAGGCCGACGTTTCGGCCGCCGAAGGCAAAACTGCACAGCTCCTGCGCAACACCCATAGATTCTGGGGCGAAGCGTGATAAAACCCCCGATATAGGGTACAGTTACAGCTGTTTGAATTTATGCGGGCAGAGCGATCTGCCCGCTTTGTGCTGAAAAGGAAGTATTATGGCGCGCTACGATTACAAGTGCTCGAGCTGCGGCAACGTGTTTGAGGTTGAGCATCCCATGTCCGAGACCCCCGAGGTCGTGTGCCCGAACTGCGGTGCCCCGGCGGCCAAGACGTTCTCGGCCAGCGGCATCAAGTTTGAGGGCAGCGGATTCTACAACACCGACCAGCGCAGCGGTGGTTCCAGCACCAACGCCACAAGCGGCTGCTGCGCCAACTGCCCACATAACCACTAAAGACAAGCGGTCCCGCCACCCAGGTTTCCTTATGAGTTGCGGTGAAATAGTTCCTGAATCAGCCCATCCAACGGCCAAACAGGAACCATTTCACCGCAACTTTTCTTTAGATCGGATTTCAGGCTGATGCTAAGTTTGTAACATTTCAAAACTCTGCCGGATTACGGGGCTGAATTGACAGCCTCTATCCATTCCGGTAATTTGCAAATTTCAACAAGCCATCTACCTGCGGTTTAATTTAGACCATTTTTGATGTGGTCGGGCATCACCAATCTAGCCCCGTAATCCGCCCTACTTTTGATAACAGCAAGTTTGAGACAGGGCTATCCTTCCATTCTTTACCGCTATTGCGATCTCCACTCGCACGACCTTCTGAGTTGCGGTGAAATAAGGACTATTTGGCGGGTAGATGCCGCTATTCAATCCCTATTTGACCGCAACTTAGTAATTACTTGTGAATCAGGCGGGCGCAGAAGTGGCCGTCGTAGGAATCTACGTTTATGGGGACGCTCTGGAAAAGCCCTCGGTCGCTTTGGCGGACGGTTACTAGCTTCTTGGCCTGGGCAAACTCGGGTAACTGCAGAATCTGCGCCTCGGAGAGGGGTGCCAGGCTAAAGCCTGCGCCCTCGGGAGAGGCCAGGAAGGCATTAACGACCTGCCCGTTCTCCTCATCAAAGACCGAGCACGTCGCATAGATGAGCTCACCGCCGGCAGCCACGCGCGCGGCTGCTTCCTTGAGCATCGTCAGCTGCAGCTTGGGCAGCTCAGTCGTAACGTCGTTCTCGGTCAGACGCCACGGAATCTCGGGGTGACGGCGCATGGTGCCAGTGCCAGAGCACGGTGCATCGATGAACACCGTGTCGAACAGGGCGGGCTCGCCAAGCATGGCATCAAACGACGTAAGCACCTCATTGAGCTCGCAGGCATCGCCCGACACCGTACGAACACCCGTAATACCCGCCTTATGAAGGCGCGCGAGATTCTGATCGCACTTGCGATCGTGCAGATCGAGCGCGGTATGCTGACGCTCGTACCCGGCTCGCTTGGCCTGGCACATCATCACATAGGTCTTGGTGCCGCGACCGGCTCCAATCTCCAGGCAACGACCGGGACGTGTCGCGGCAGTGGCGATAAGCTGAGCGTTGAGGTCCGAGGCAACCGCGGCAGCACGCTCAAATACGCCCGATGCAACCGTGACCTGCGCATCGACCGGAGCATGGCAGCCCGGGAAGACAGGCGCAACGAGCTGCGAGATATACGGGTCGGTCTTGGTCGCAAACGCATTCTCGTGCAGAGCAAGCGGCGCAGGCGCCAGATTACCGGCAAAGTTGAGCGCGCCCTCGGGTGTATCGAATGAGGCCATAATACGAGCGCACAGCCAGCGAGGAAGACCCATCAAACGAGACAAGCGAACCAGGCGACGCTCGGACTCATCCACGTCGGATGCTGTGGCAAAGTCCTCAACGTTATCCGCAACCTTGTGCAGCACCGCGTTAGCCAGGCCCGCGGCAGACTTGGCACCGCAGCGCACCAGCTCAACACCCTGACTTACGGCAACGCGGCCCGGCGTATGCAAATAGAGCATCTCGAAGGCCGAGATGCGAAGCGCCATGCGAACACGCGGCGCAACCTTTTTGGGCTTATCCAAAAACTGATCGAGCAACTCATCCAAAATACCCTGCGTGGCGGCAACACCGAGCGCCAAACGCGCGGCAAAAGCGGAATCGCGCTGGTCAATGGCCTTGGCGGACGCACGGGTAGACAACATGTCGCGTGCGTACATACCGCGGCGATCGGCCTCCATTAACACATCGAGCGCAAGCTTGCGAGCGGGAGACAACTTGCTCATGACAGTACACCCCACGTAAGGTCGACACCCTGCAGGCCGGCAGCCCAGGCAGAAGCAGCCATGGCACGCTTGCCATCGGGCTTAACCTCGAGCAGTTCAACCGCGCCATCGGAAAGGCCCAGGTAAACACGCTTGCTCTTGACGGCAACAGCGCCCTCGCCAAGCGACACATCAGCCGGCGCAGCATCGAGCACACGAACCGACTTACCGGCAATCACGCAACGGGCGGGCGCGGTATCGGACGAAGCAAGCACATGACGCACGCAATCGAGCGCCGCCATCTTCGGATCCAGACGCATCTCCTGCTTGGAAATCTTGGCAGCATGCGTGACGAGGGACTCATCCTGCTCGGTCCAAACAGCCGAGCCATCGGCAAGCGAGGGAAGCGTATCGGCAAGCAACTTACCGCCAAGCTCACCAAGCTCCATCGTAAGCGCCTCGGCATGCTTACCGGCAACCGACGTAGACGCCTGGGCGCAATATGCGCCCGTATCCACGCCATGCCCAATGCGCATAATGGAAACGCCAGCAACCTCATCACCAGCAAGAATGGCACGCTGAATGGGAGCAGCGCCACGCCAACGAGGCAGCAGCGAAGCATGAACATTCGCAATACCAAGCGGCGCCATATGCAGCACATCATCAGGCAAAATGCAGCCATAGGCAGCCACACAGAAAATATCAGCCTGCGCAGCTTGGAGCGCCTCAACAACCTCAGGCGTCATACGATTTGCTTCAACGACCGGCAACCCCAGCTCAAGCGCCTTAGCCTTAACAGGAGACGGCTCCAACTTTTTACCACGCCCACGAACAGCATCGGGACGAGTAACAACAAGCGCAATCTCGTTCCCAGCCTCAACAAGCGAAGCCAGCGAAGGCACAGCAAAGTCAGGCGTACCCATAAACACAATACGCATAAAGAACGTCTCCCCTCAACCAAAGCCGAGACGGCTACAAATAACAGCGGAAAGCCAAGTACTCAGCCCATCCGCAATAACAATTCAACAAGAACAAATATACCCAAAAACAAAGAAAGAGCCGCATAAAAGCAGCCCTCCCAACAAAGCACCTATCAGCGAAGACGCCCCTCCTTGGCCCAACGGCACCCGGGCGAACCAAGCCAGAACAACGCAGTCCCCGGTGCTGAGCGCCCACATATCGTCCCGCGCGCAGTTTCGCAGCGCAGCGAGAATGTTTGAGCACGGGATGATATGTGGGCGCTCAGCACCGGGGACGGTGGGACCTACTCCGTCTCGCCCGGTCGAGCGCCGCGGGCCAGGGCGTCCTGGTACTCCTTGACTGCCTTGATGCGCTGCATGGGCTTAAGTCGCTCGAACATGGTATTGCCGTGCAGGTGATCGATCTCATGCTGCAAGCACACGCAGAACAGGTCGCCTGTGGCCTCATAGCGAATCAGGTTGGCATCCAGGTCATACGCCTCGACGACAACGTGATCGGGACGCTCGATCTCGCAGCTAATGCCCGGAATGGAAAGGCAGCCCTCGCTAAAAGGCACCAGATGGTCGCTCTGCTCAACAATGACAGGGTTAATGAGAACGTACGGGTCATAGTCGTTTTTGTCGCTATAGTCGCAGTCAATGGTGACAAGCTGGATGAGCTCGCCGATCTGCGGGGCGGCAAGGCCGCAACCGCCGTTCTCGAACATCATCTTCTTCATCTTCTCGGCAAGCGCCTCGATCGCCGGGGTGATCTCCTCGATGACGGCGCACTCCTGGCGCAGACGAGGGTCGGGCGACAGTACGATTCCGTTGGCTTCCATGGCCATCCTTTCGGGTTGTTACATCAAATCATAAACGTCGACGTCAACACTCACGCTCACGCCACGCGCGGAGCCCACCTCTTTGAGGCAGGCGTCGATAGCATCAGAGACATGGTACCCTACCGGCGACTTCACAAGCAGATGGAAGCGGTAACGGTCCTTGGCTCTCTCGATTACACACGAAGCCGGACCAAGCACCTGGGGCACGGCACTCCCCTGCCGCAAAAAGTCGGGCGCGGCGGCATGCCAGCGACGCTTGAGGAACTTCGCGATGCGACCGATGTAGTCCCGCGCGTCATCCGCGTTCCTCGACCATACCAAGATGTTGGCCAGGCGCACGAAGGGCGGATACAGGGCGTCGCGGCGCTGGTCCAGGTCGTAGTCGGTAAAGATCGAACGGTCGTGCTCAGCGACGGCGCGAATGACCGGATCTTCGGGCAGGTAGGTCTGGATGATGACCTCACCGGGGCGGTCCCCGCGACCTGCGCGGCCGGCGACCTGCTCCAGCAGATCGTAGGCGCGCTCCCCTGCTCTAAAATCGGGCAGCTTGAGCGCAAAGTCGGCATTGACCACGCCCACGAGCGTGACCTCGGGAAAGTCGAGGCCCTTGGCGATCATCTGGGTACCCAGCAGCACCGCGCAATCGGCAGCATCGAACTGCTCGAGCAGCTTTTTGTGTGCATCCTTGCCGCGCGTGGAATCGGCGTCCATGCGAATGATGGCGACGTCGTCGGGCAGCATCTGGTGCAGTGCGTCCTCGATCTGCTGTGTGCCCAGCCCCATTTTTGCCAGGTAGCGGCTGCCGCACTTGGGACAGCGACTCGTGGGCGCCGGATAGGGCTGCACGCGCCAGGACGATCCGCAAGTGTGGCACTGCAGCGTGTGCGTGCGCTCGTGGTACGTGAGCGCGGTGGAGCAGTGGTTGCAGGTTGGCACGCAGCCGCATTCACGGCACATAAGAAACGGCGCAAAGCCGCGACGGTTGTGCAGCAACACGGCCTTTTCGCGACGCTCGACCACACGCTCCAGGCCTTCCATCAGCGGTTTAGAGAACATGGAGCGGCTGCCGTGTGCGAACTCACGGCGCAGGTCGGCAATGCGAACCGTAGGCAACACGGCGTGCCCCGGGCGCTCGGGCATCTCGACGCGCGTCCAGGTGACGCCGCCGTACGTGCCGCGGCGGCAGCGGTCGAGGGCCTCGGCAGAGGGCGTGGCGGAGCCCAGCACGAGTGGGCACCGATAGCGGCGCGCCATCTCGGCCGCCACCTCGCGCGCATGGTAGCGCGGGCTGGAACCCTGCTTGTAGCTGGTCTCGTGCTCCTCGTCGATGATAATGAGGCCCAGGTCGTTGAGCGGGCAAAAGAGAGCCGAGCGGGCGCCCACGACCACGCGCGCGGCACCGCTGGCGACCAAATCCCACTGGTCCAGACGTTCGCCGGCAGAAAGACGCGAATGGAACACAGCGACCGTCTCGCCAAAGCGCGAGCGGAAGCGGCCGACGGTCTGGGCCGTCAGCGAAATCTCGGGCACGAGCACGCAGGCCGAACGGCCGGCGGCCAGCACGCGTTCGATGGCAGAGAGGTAAACCTCGGTTTTGCCGGAGCCGGTGACGCCGTCGACCAGTACCACATCACCGTGAGCGTCCAGGCGTGCGCGCTCAATCTGCGCGAGGGCTTGCCGTTGGCCGCTGGTAAGTGCCACCGGGGCCTTGCCACTCGCCGAGGACAGCGTGGTCTGCTCGCTGCAGCCACGCCACGCACGGCGCTCCTCCACCACCACGACGCCGCGTTTTTCGAGCGCCTTGATGGTCGCCGACATACTGTTGTAGAGCAGGTTGAGGTCGCGCGTCGTGACCGGGCCGCATTGGAGCGCCTCGATGAGCTGACGCTGACGGACCGCGGTCTTGGGCGGCGTGTAGTCGAAACCCTCGGGCGTGAGCATGACCCAGCGGTTTTGAATGGGTTTGACGGCGGGGCGCTCAACCGTCCATTCCCCATCATCGCCCTTTACGACCCGCGGACTTCCACCCGGGGGCAAGAACAGGCGCAGGCACTCGGAAAGCGTTGCGACGTACTCGCGACTCATCCAGCGCGCAATGCGTGCGGCCTCGGCGGTAAAGAGCGGCTTGCTGAGGATAGCCTCGATAGGCTTGATGCGCGCGGGATCGAGAGCGTCATTACCTTGCAGGTCGGCCAGCTCGGGCGCGATGTCGACGATGTATCCAGCGGCCGCACGGTTGCCAAAATGAACTAGGACGGTGGAGCCGATCTGGACATCGATGGCGAGTGACTGCGGAATGCCGTAGGCAAACGGTTCGGACAGCGCACGGGTCGGGATGTCGAGGACAACGCTCGCATAGGCGGCGACGGGCTCGGGTGCGGGCTCGGGCCGCGCCGGAGCGGCGACAGGAGCCGCGGACTTCGGAGCTTCCTTAGGTTCCGGTGAACCAAACAGCGAAAGTTGCTCGGCCATGGCCCCAGCACCTCCTATCCCATACGTCTACAGAAACAAGAGCCCCGCTCGGGGTGAACGGGGCTCGGATACATGCGTTTACGCAGCTGCTACAGCGCCATCGTGCGGGCGCGGTCGATGCGCGCCAGGCAGTCGTCGCGGCCGACGAGCGCCATGGTCTCGCCCAGCGGGGGGCTCACCATGTTGCCGCAGACGGCGACGCGCACAGCTTGGAACACCACGCGCTTCTTGAGGTCCATCTGCTCGGGCAGCGGCTCAAGCGCGGCGTCGATGTTGGCAGCCGTCCACTCGTCCACGCCCTCGAGCGCGGCCTTGGCGGCGTCCAGAATGGCACCCATGCCTTCCTTGGCCAGGCCCTTGTTGACAGACTTCTCGTCATACTCGAGCGTCTCGGCCGTAGCAAAGATGGGAGCGGCGACGGTCACGGCGTCGGCCGGCATCTTGGTGCGCGGCTTGACGATGGCAGCAAGTGCATCGATCCAATCCTCGCCGTACTCGACATTACCCTCGATGAGACCCGCCTCGTGCAGCTCAGGAACCATGATCTCGTCGGCAAACTGAGCATCGGACATGCCGTTGATGTACTCGGCATTGACCCAGTCGAGCTTCTTGGGGTCGAAGGTCGCCGGGTTCTTGGAAATGCGGTCGAGCGAGAACTTGCTGGCCAGGACATCGCGCGGGATGATCGTAGTCTCGCCGTCGAGCGACCAGCCGAGCAACGCCAGGTAGTTGACGAACGCGTCGGGCAGGTAACCGGCATCGCGGTACTCCTCCACCGAGGTGGCGCCGTGGCGCTTGGAGAGCTTCTTGCCATCGGCGCCCAGAATCATGGAGATGTGGGCGAACGTGGGCACGGGCGCACCGAGAGCCTCGTAGACCATGACCTGACGCGGGGTGTTGGACAGGTGGTCGTCGCCGCGGATGACATGGGTAATCTTCATCATGGCGTCGTCGACGACAGTCGCGAAGTTGTACGTGGGCGTGCCGTCGGAGCGGAAGATGACAAAGTCGTCGAGCTCCTTGGCGTCGAAGGTCACCTCGCCGTGGACGGCGTCGTGGATGACGACGTCGCCGCGGTCCTCGGGCACCTTGATGCGCAGGACGTAGGACTCGCCGGCCTCGATGCGGCGGCGGGCCTCCTCGGGATCAAGATCGCGGCAACGGCGCTGATAGCCCTGGAAGGGGTCCTTGCGCGCCTGCGCGGCCTTGCGGTCGGCGTCGAGCTGCTCCTTGGTGCAGAAGCAGGGATAGGCCTTGCCCTCGTCCCAAAGCTTCTGGGCGGCCTGCTTGTACAGGTCCAGGCGCTCGGTCTGGGCGTAGGGGCCAAAATCGCCGCCCACCTCGGGACCCTCGTCCCAGTCCAGGCCCAGCCAACGCATGGCGCGCAGGATGATCTGCGTGTTCTCGTCGGTGGAGCGGGTGGGATCGGTGTCGTCGATGCGCAGGATGAACGTGCCGCCGTTTGCACGGGCGAAAGCCCAGTTATAGATAGCGGTGCGGGCGCCGCCGATGTGCAGCTTGCCCGTCGGTGAGGGTGCAAAGCGGACGCGAACGTCTGATGCCATGGAAATCTCCTCGATTGCAGGATGGATGTCTAACCGCACCAGTATAAAGCATCAAAGCAACCTCCGCACAAAGGGCACCGACCTACTCATTGGGGACAGACTTAAATGACCAGTCAGGAGTGTCCCAAACTGCCGGCACTTGGGGACGTTCCTTACTCATTTAAGTCTGTCCCCAATGAGTATGTCCCCAATGAGTAGGTGCGGAAAGGGTGTGAATGTTGGATTTACGCGATATGATGTGCCCTTGCATATAGAGCTCGGCGGAATGGTAACGGTCGCCGGGACACGTTTTTGAAAGGACAATCATGTCAGAAGAACTTCGTTCCATCCCACCCCAACACGGGTCCTTTGTCTTTACGTCGGAGTCGGTGACCGAAGGTCATCCCGATAAGATCGCTGACCAGATCAGTGACGCCGTCCTCGACGCAATCCTCGCTAAAGAAATAGAGCTGCAGGAGCAGGGCTACATTGCGCCCAACGGCGTGCCCGCCAACGTCGAGAACGTCCGCTGCGCCTGCGAGACCCTCGTGACCACCGGCACCGTCATCGTTGCCGGCGAGATCCGCACCCAGGCCTACGTCGATGTGCAGGAAATTGCCCGTGGCGTTATCCGCCGCATTGGCTACAACCGTGCAAAGTTCGGTTTTGACTGCGATACCTGCGGCGTTATGAGCCTCATCCACGAGCAGTCGCCCGATATCGCCCAGGGCGTCGACGAGTCCTTCGAGACCCAGGCCGGCGTCACCACCGACCCGATCGACCTGATCGGCGCCGGCGACCAGGGCATGATGTTTGGCTATGCCTCCAACGAGACCAAGACCCTCATGCCCATGCCGCACTACCTGGCGAGCCGCCTGGCCGAGCGCCTGGCCGCCGTACGCCACGACGGCACCCTGTCCTACCTGCGCCCCGATGGCAAGACCCAGGTCACGGTGCGCTACGAGGACGGCAAGCCCGTCGAGGTCACGACCATCGTCATCTCCACGCAGCACGCCGCCGAGATCGAGGACATGGGCAAGATCAAGGACGACCTCATCGAGCATGTCATCACCCCCGTCATGGCTGCCGAGAGCATGCCGTGGGACAACGCCGACATCTATGTGAACCCCACCGGTCGCTTTGTCGTGGGCGGCCCCATGGGCGACACGGGCCTCACCGGCCGTAAGATCATCGTCGACACCTACGGCGGTTACGGCCGTCACGGCGGCGGCGCCTTTAGCGGCAAGGACTGCACCAAGGTCGACCGCTCCGCCGCATACGCCGCGCGCTGGGTCGCCAAGAACGTGGTGGCCGCCGGCCTGGCCGACCGCTGCGAGGTCGAGCTGGCCTACGCCATCGGCGTGTCCAAGCCGCTGTCGATTATGGTCGATACCTTCGGTACGGCGCATGTTGCCGAGGACAAGATCGTCGAGGCCGTCGAGAAGACCTTCGACCTGCGCCCGGGCGCGATCATCCGCGACCTGGACCTGCGTCGACCGATCTACGAGAAGACAGCAGCCTACGGCCACTTCGGCCGCGAAGACGCCGACTTCACCTGGGAGAAGACCGATCGAGTCGAAGAACTCAAAGCAGCCTGCGGCCTGTAAGCTAACAAGAAAAGCCACAGCAAAATAAAAACGCACCAAAAGAAGTACCGCCCCCAACCGGTACTTCTTTTTTATTTAAACGGTGGTGAAGATGTCTCGATAAGCAAGGTAAGACAAGTTCCCGGCTAATGAATTTTGTCATCTAGCAGCTCCAACCATGTATCCTTAGTCCCGAGGGGCGGGGCATAAGGTCGATCGCGAGTTCCGCACGAGCCGGAGAGCACTTAATGTGCTCTCCGTGCGAGCAGGACTGTCCGAGCAGGCGACCTTATGCCCCGCCCCTCGGGACGACGAGATAGATTAAAGGAGCAGCCATGGCAGGCAAGCCGCAAACACTAGCTACGACCTCGGCATTCGAGATCTTGGGCCCCGTCATGGTCGGCCCCAGCTCATCGCACACCGCCGGCGCTCTGCGGTGCGCACAGGTGGCCGCCAGCCTGCTCGAGGGCCGCATCACCAAGGTCACCTTTGGCCTGTGGAACTCCTTCGCCCACACCTACCGCGGCCACGGCACCGACCGTGCGCTCGTCGCGGGCATCTTGGGCCTCGACACCGACGACGAGAATATCAAGCAGGCCTTCGACCTCGCACGCGAGCAGGGCCTCGATTACCACTTTGACATCAAGGGCGACGACGCCTCCATCCACCCCAACACCGTCGATATCGAGATGGTCGACGACACGGGCGCTACGGCGCAGGTCCGCGGTGAGAGCCTGGGCGGTGGCAAGATGCGCATCAGCCGCATCAACGGCGTCGGCGTCGACATCTCGGGCATGTATTCCACGCTGTTTGTGGCGCATCAGGACGTCCCCGGCGTGCTCGCCGCGCTCACGAACCTGCTCGCCTACGCACACGTCAACATTGCCTTCTGCCGCACATACCGCACCGAGGTGGGCGGCCAGGCCTACTCCGTCTTTGAGACTGACGGCACACCCGACGACACCGTCATCCCCATGCTGCGCAAACTCGACAACGTCGGCTACGCCACCTTTATTGAGCTCCCCGGCTCGGCATCATCGCTCTCCCCCGGCGTTTCGGCCAAGGAAATCTTCGACGATGGCGAGCAGCTGCTCGACGCGTGCGAGGAGCTGGGACTCGGCATCGGCGCCGTCATGGCCGTGCGCGAGGCGCGCCTTACCGGCGAGGAACACGCCGTCACCGCCATGCGCCGCGTGCTCGACGTCATGCGCGAGGAGACCACGGCCCCCATCGCCAATCCGCAGCGCTCGCTCGGTGGGCTCATCGGCGGCGAGGCGAAGCTCGTCGATGCCACCGGCCGCAACGACCTTAGCTCCAGTTTAATGGGCGCCGTCCAGACCGAAGCCGTGGCCCGCGCCATGGCCGTGCTCGAGCGCTCAGCCACCATGGGTGTGATCGTCGCCGCCCCTACGGCAGGCTCCGCGGGCGTCGTGCCCGGCTGCGTGCTGGCGCTGGCCGACCACCTGCAGCTCGATGACGAGCAGGTCATGGACGCCCTCTACTGCGCCGCCGCCATCGGCCTCAACCTCACCACGAGCGCCTGCGTCGCCGGCGCCGAGGGCGGCTGCCAGGCCGAGGTGGGAAGTGCCGCCGCCATGGCCGCCGCCGCGCTGGTGCAGATGCTCGGCGGCACCCCCGAGCAGGCACTCGACGCCAGCTCCATAGCGCTAAGCAATCTGCTGGGCCTCGTTTGCGACCCCGTGGGCGGACTCGTGGAGGTGCCGTGCCAAAACCGCAATGCCATCGGCGTGGCCGCGGCCTTCAGCTCGGCCCAGCTCGCGCTCGCAGGCATCAAGAGCCTGGTGCCGTTTGACCAGATGGCGCATGCGATGCTCTCGGTGGGCCACGCCCTGCCGGCAACCCTGCGCGAGACGGCCAAGGGCGGCATCGCTCAAGCCCCGGCAGCGCTTTCTGCCTGCGCCAAATGCGGCGTATGCGGATAGGCTGACTTCTCCAAACTGATACTGTTTCCGCACCACAAACAACAGGCTAATCGCTATAATGCAAGCCCAGTTAAAACACGATGAGCCGCAAGGCGAAAATCGAAGGAAATATATACGATGTCGCAAATCGACCGCAGTAACATGATTCCCGATCCGCAACAGCCCAGTAGGCATACGGGCGGCGTCCAATCGCCGCGCCCCATCGCGCCGGCTCACAGCCAACAACACGGCCCGGCCAATGCCTCTCAGCGCCCGAATCAGCGTCAATACCAGCAGCATCAGCAATATCAGCAGCGTCCCTCACACGGTGCCGCCCCCAAGCAGGCCCCTTCGCACGCTCGCGCGGCAAACAATCGCGGGCCCGCGGACAAGCGCACCAACAAAAGCAGCAAGTCGGGCGGAAAGACGGCCCTCTTTGTCGTCCTCGGCCTTGTCGCGATCGTCTACATCGTAGGGGTCGTGGCGTTCTCGCAGGTCGCTTACCCCAACACTACCATCGCCGGCGTCGACATCTCGCTCTCTGACGCATCTTCGGCAGCCACCAAGGTCAACTCAGCATGGAAGCACTACAAGCTCACCGTTTCGGATGACAGCTTTAGCTGGACCTATCAGCCCGAGTCCGACGAGCCCATCGTCGATGGCGAGGAAGCCGCCCACGAGATTATCAGCAAAAACGAGCCGCTGCTGTGGCCATCGCGCCTCATCGCGTCGCTCGGCGGCAAAACCGTTAGCGCCACCAAGAACGGCTCGGTCGACTTGGACCAGGACGTCGACCTGTCCATGCTCTCCGATGCCTTTAACCAAAAGCAGTTTGAGGAGGGCCTGGGCAGCGCCATCGACGAGTTCAACGAGGGCCGCTCGGGCACCTTCGAGGCCGCCAGCTCCTATGACGAGAAGGCCGGCAAGTTCACCGTTGAGAAGGCCCGTTCCAACGAGAAGCTCAACCGCGAGCATGTCATCAAATATGCCGAGATCGAGCTCGCGTCGCTCGCCGAGAATGTCGATATCACCAAGATCGGCAACGACGCTTACGAACCGCTCAACGGCACCCTCACCAACGACCAGATTCAGGCTGCATGCGATGCCGCTAACAACTTCCTGGGCGTCAACGTAACCCTTAAGCTCAACGGCAATGATGCCGGCAAGGTGGACGGCAGCTCGGTGCTGCAGTGGATCAGCTTTGCCGATCCGGCCAACCCCACGCTCGATACGTCGCAGATCAGCAGCTGGGCCGCCGATCTCGCCAACGGCTTTAACACCGTGGGCTCCACCCGCTGGTGGACACGCGCCGACGGTAAGGAGTGCGCTGTCGAGGGCGGCGACTTTGGCTGGTCCATCGACAGCGACACGCTCGCCAAGCAGGTCGAGGACGCTATCAATAACAAGCAGACCGGCGATATCGAGATTTCGTACTCCAAGAAGGCGGACACGTTTACCGCCAAGGGCGAGCCCGATTGGAAGGCCTATATCGACGTCGACCTGACCGAGCAGCACGCGCGCTACTACGACGAGAACGGCAATATCGTTTGGGAGGCCAACTTTATTTCCGGAAAACCGGGCGAAGACGCCACCCCCGAGGGCGTGTGGCAGATCAACAGCAACGACGGCGCAAGCAAGCTCACCGGTGCCAAAGACCCCGCGACCGGAAAGCCCAAATACGAGAGCCCGGTCAGCTACTGGATGCCGTTCGAGGGCAATATGGTCGGCTTCCACGACGCTACCTGGCAAAACGATTCGAGTTTCGATAGTGCCGAATCTTACAAATGGTGCGGAAGCCACGGCTGCATCAACCTGCGCCTGGCCGATGCCAAGGCACTCCACGACTGCATCAGCGTCGGCCTGTGCGTGGTCGTGCACTCGTAAGGAATCACGCCTTGACACAACGGAGAACCGACGCTCCAATCTAACAGTTCCGAAAGATACTGCCATAATGCGCCCGCCTCTCGCGACGGGCGCATATACTTATCGAGGAACTTTCTATAAAGGAGACGCCATGCCGAATGTCCCCACCATCACCCCGGGACCGAATGATTCCGAGCGAGCGCCCGAGGGTGCCACCGAAACGCTTCCCCTCATAACAGACGTGCACGCCACACAGCAAAACGGCAGCGCAAGCGATACAACCGAGATTTCTGACGAAGAGGCCTACGCCAAGCTCAAGGCAAAGCGTGCCGAGCGTCGGCGCAAAAAGCTCATACGACGCGGCATTGCTGCCGGCGTCGTGGCCGCCATTGTGCTCATCGCCGTTGTCGTGACCTTCGTCATCAACGCACGGCCTGCAGGTACCGACGGTCCGGTGACCGACATGGTCACTGAGGGCACGTTTACGACCACCGTCGAGGCTAAAGGCCAGCTCAAGCCCATCTCGGCTTCAGTGGTCTCCCCTTCTGTCGACGGCACGGTGGCATCGATCAACGTGCAGGCCGGCCAGTCCGTCAACGAGGGCGACGTGCTCATGACCATTAAAAACGACGAGCTCGATCGCAACGTAGCCGAGGCGCAGCGCGCGGTGACAGCTGCCAAGGAAGACCTCGCCAACGCGCAGAAAGCGGTAGCTGCCGCCCAAGCCACTCCGTCGACTGATACAGATGCGGCAGGCGCGATTGGCGCCAGCGACACCGCCGACACGAGCGCTGTCTCGAGCGCCCAACGCAACCTGGCCTCGGCCCAGGCGGCCCTGGACCAGGCCAACGCCAAAGCCTCTGAGCGCACCGTGACCGCGCCCAGCTCGGGCAGCATCGTCGAGCTCAACGCCAAGGTCGGCGCAACGGTGACGGGCGGCATGATCATGGGCGAAGGCGAAACGAGCGGCGGCAAGCAATGCATGCAGATCACCGACCTTTCCAAGATGAAGGTCACCGTTCAGGTGGGTGAAAAGGATATCGCCAAGATCGCCGTGGGCCAGAGTGCCAACGTTACCCATCCGGCCTTTCCCGATATCGTGAGCCAGGGCACGGTCACGACAATCGCTTCGGTGGCAAACTCCGACTCCACCTACGGTGGCGGCGGCAGCGTGACCTTTAACGTCGACATTTTGATCGACGCGCCCGACGCACGCCTCAAGCCGGGCATGACCGCCGAGGTCTCGGTGGTGACCGAACAGCTCGATGACGTAGTGATGGTGCCGACCATGGCGCTCATGACCGAGGATGGCGAGCATTATTACGTCAACGTGGCAACCGACGGCGAAGGCAAACAGACCCGACGCGTCAAGGTGACCGTCGTGACGCAAAACGATAACGACGCCGTGGTCGGCAAAACGCAGGTCAAGCGCGATGACCAGGGCAACGAAATCAACGCGGACGTACCGGTCACCAAACTGCGCGACGGCGACACCCTTATCGTGGACACCGGCGCAGGCATGGCGGCCGACGGCGGCGACTCTGGCAGCATGTCTGCCGACGAGGGCATGTAATGCGTCCCGTCATCGACATCCGCAACGTGCATCGCATTTTTGAGAGCGAGGCCGGCTGCGCCCATATCCTGCACAACGTGAGCCTGGCCGTGAATACCGGCGAGTTCGTGGCCATTACCGGCCCTTCGGGCTCGGGCAAGTCAACGCTCATGAACATCCTGGGCTGCCTGGACAAGCCGACGGCAGGCGATTATTACCTGCAGGGCCTCAACGTCGCGGAGCTCGACGATGACGAGCTCACCGAAGTCCGAGCCCTGAGCATCGGCTTTGTCTTTCAGAGCTTTAACCTGCTGCCGCGCCTATCGGTCATCGAAAACGTCATGCTGCCGCTGTCGTACACCAACGTGCCGCGGGCTCAGCGTGAGATGCGCGCCGTCCATGCGCTGCAAGCCGTCACGCTGCCGGTCGACCACTGGGACCACCGCATCTCCGAGCTCTCGGGCGGACAGATGCAGAGGGTTGCCATCGCGCGCGCCCTCGTCAACGATCCGCCCATCATCCTGGCCGATGAGCCGACGGGAAACCTGGACTCCGCCACCGGAGCACTCGTGATGGAAGCCTTCCACAAACTTCAGGAACGCGGCAAGACCATCGTGCTCATCACGCATGATCCCGGCATTGCCGCCGAGGCCGACCGTGCCGTAACAATTCGCGACGGCCGGATTCACGACGGCGCGTACATCGCGCACGCGCCGCAGACCCTGCGCGGCGCCATTGATAACCTGCCCATGATTTACGCAGACGCCAATCCGACGAAAGGAGTGAAGGCATGAGCACGCGCGACCTCATCCAAGAAGCCCTTCACTCCCTCGAGGCCAACAAGGGACGCAGCCTACTCACCATCCTGGGCATCGTCATTGGCATCGCCTCCGTCATTGCCATGACCTCGCTTATCGGCGGTATCCAAAACAGCCTGGTCAACAGCCTGGGCCTCAACGCAGCGCGTATGGTGCAGATCTATTCGTCGCAAGAGCTCACCGAATCGGACGTTGAGAAGCTTCGCAAGATGGTGCCGCAGATCGAGCAGATCGGCATCGTGGACAGCGCCTATACCGAGTACAAGGCCGGTGACAAAAGCTATACCGTCATGGCGCAGGGCGTCGATAGCGACATGCTCGACGCGGTGGGCGCCAGCAAGCTTGTCGCGGGACGCACCTACACCCAGGCCGAGTCCCAATCTGGCGCACGCGTGGCGCTCATCAGCCGTGGCGGCGCTGATCAGCTGTACGGCAACGAGCAGGACGCGCTCGGCAAGACCATCAAGGTGTCGAACGGCGAGGTGCAGATTGTCGGCGTTATCGACGGCGGCAGCGACTCCATGGGCTCGCTCACGCTATACATGCCGCGCGAGACCATCTCGGGTCTTTTTGGCGACGAGAACCCGTCGTTTCCCAGCGTAACGGCGCTCGCCGCCGAGGGCACGGACATGGATGAGCTGTGCAAGACGATTGAATCCAAGGTGCGCAGCATGAAGGGCATCGCGGACGACGACGAGTATGACAGCGTTTCGGCGACCTCAATGAAAAGCGCCATCGACGCCCTCAATTCCTTTATGGGCGCGTTTTCGCTCATCATGGGTGCAGTTGCCAGCATTTCACTGCTCGTGGGCGGTATCGGCATCATGAATATGATGCTCACCAATGTGACCGAGCGCATCCGCGAGATCGGTGTTCGTCGAGCTTTGGGTGCGAGCCGTCGCGATATCACCGCACAGTTTTTGGCCGAGTCCTCGGCGCTATGCGTCACCGGTGGCCTGCTGGGTGTTTTGATTGGCTACCTGCTTGCCTGGGGTCTAGCGATGTTCGCCGCGAGCTCTGGCGTGCTTGGCGAGCTCGGTGCCAGCGGTACCATTACGCCGAGTTTTTCGATCGCCACGGTACTGCTGGCCTTTGCGGTCTCCGTCGGCATCGGCGTCATCTTCGGCTTCTATCCCGCCCGCCGAGCAGCAAAACTCGACCCCGTGGAGTGCCTGCGCTACCAGTAATGCACTCCCCCTGAGTTGCGGTGAAATAGGGACTGTTTAGGCCGCTAGAAGGCCTATTCAGTCCCTATTTCACCGCAACTCAGGGGGGATAAGGCGCTAGTGCTATTCGAAACGAGACTCCAGACTCGATAGTCCGTTCAACGTCAGATTGTTAGCGACCTCCGAGATGCGCTCGATGGGCACCGAGCCATCGGAGAGCGCCCACGTGCGGTAAATGCCGATAATGCCCGAAAGCAAAAATGCCAGATAATAGTCGAACATTTCGTCCTTGAGGCCATGGGGCAACAAGTCGCGCTCGGCAATCTCATGCTCGAGCGGCACGCGCAAACGCGTCATAAAATCGTCGAGCGGGATGTTTTCAATCAGTTGGCGATTGAGAACGAGGTTATTGCAAAGTGCCTCGTTGATGGTCTTAAAAAACGTTGCCGCCGCTCCGAGGGCGCGCTCATTCGTGTCGCCGTCCATGGAAGCAAGCGTTTTCTCGACCGAGTCGGCAATCATCTCCACCACATCAACGGCGATGGCATCGAGCAGGCCGTCAACCGTACCGAAGTGTACGTAAAAGGTCTTGCGGTCGACATTTGCCTCACGCGCGATGGCACTCACCGTAATGTCGGCAAGCGGCTTATCCATCAAAAGGCGCTCAAACGCAGAAAGGATGGCATTGCGGCTGCGAACGATGCGGCGGTCGAGGCGCGGTTTGCTGGTGGCCATGGACGTGTCCCTTCAGAATGCGAGCATTCATCAACAGATGAGAGTTAATCTACGTAAGAGGATTATCCCCCATCCGGCACAAAAATGCCCGGCAACATGAAGAACGCACGACCAACTATTACGCCTTAGGGTGTTTCTTTTTGTTCAAAGCAGCCGGGGACACACGGATGCCGTCGCCCGTCTGGCGCACATAGGCCTTATGCGTCAGTTTGGCAGCCCCAGAAGCCTTCTGAGCATGCTGATTGGGATCAACGGTAACCGTATGCACAGGATGGGGCTTTACAGGCTTAGAGGACGTCTGAGGCGTTCGTCCAAGCTTGCGCATCACGCGATCCCAGCGTGCATGGATACTCTCGTTGTGAGCGCTCTTGAGGCCCAACAAGGGCGCGGCCAAAATGGTCGGCGCGATAAACGTAATGAGGCGCCACAGCAGATAACCGGCGGTCGACGCCGATCCAAAGAAATGACCCAGGAACAGCGCGAAGCCACCCTCGGCACCGCCGGTGCCACCGGGCAGGGGAACAGCAGAGCTCAGGAGCTGAACAAAGGTGCTCGCGGCCATGACCGAGAAAAAGTCGACTTCGTGGTGGCCAAAGGCAAGCATCAGGAAATACGGCACGAGGTAGAAAAACGCGAGCTGCAACATGGTGATGACCACCGTGAGCAGCATGGACGAAAAGTGGCCGGCCGAAAGCTTGAACTTCTCGGAGAACGAGTAGATTTCACCGTCGACAAACGTACGCCAGCCCTCGATTTTGGTGGCCGAGACGCCCATTCGCTCGAGCCAATTGATGATGCAGTGCGCGACGCGCGTGACGGTCTTGGGCATGAGCGCGACGGCAAAGATGCCAAGCAGAATGCAGCAGTGACCGCCAAAGCTAAAGACGCATAGCAGCGTCATGTCGCCATAGCGCTCGGCGAAAAACGGCATGCGGGCAAGCAGCAGAATGGCACCCCAGGCAACGAGGCCAAACTGATACACGATAAAGCGCGTGAACTGCGTGGCACCGGCCTCGCCGACGTTTTGGCCCGCCTTGGTCAGGCGGTAGATCTGGGCAGGCGTGGAACCCATCATCATGGGCGTCAGGTTGCCAAAGAAGATACCGCTCGCCTCGACCGAGATCAGGTCGCGAATGCCAACGGGCGAATTGGGATCGAGCCAGACGGCGATCGCATAGGCAACGATGCCAAAGAAGAGGTACAGGAACATGCAAAAGCATGCAGCAACGAGCCACGGCGCTTGGACGCTCGACATGGCAGCCCAGAACTGTCCCATCTGACCGGTCACAATCAGATAGACGATATAGCCAACCAGCACGACGCCGATAAAAATGGCACCGCGACGCGCACCCTTGTTGTCATCGCCGCCCGAGGCCTCAACCTCGACCTGGGGCTTAGAAGTATGCTGAGAGGACTCCTTCATGAGGCTCCTTCTGACCGTCCAAATATCTTGCATATTGTACCCGCAAGGGCCACAAGCAGAACGTAAAGCTATGGGCCAAATGGGAATTGCAGATGGTTTGCTCGGAAATAAAAAACCCGAACTTCCGTGGGAAGTCCGGGTCTCAGATTCATGGTAGCCCGTACCAGATTCGAACTGGTGATCTCCGCCTTGAGAGGGCGGCGTCCTAAACCGCTAGACGAACGGGCCATTAGCCTCAGCAGAAAAGAAGTGGTAGCCCGTACCAGATTCGAACTGGTGATCTCCGCCTTGAGAGGGCGGCGTCCTAAACCGCTAGACGAACGGGCCACATGACATCTGCACTGCCGTGCTGCGAGGAAATATATTACGGGACAAAAAACGCGAGCGCAAGAATAAATTCCAAATTGCCCAGATTTTGTCGTGAGGTTATGGAAAGCGCAGGTCAACCGGGCAGCTCATATGGAATGGAACCACCTGACTACCCCAGGTTAAGGTGGGCCAGGAGGGCTTCACGTTCGTTGGGAATGTTGTCTTCGATCACGGCATCGAGGGCGGCGTTGAGCAGCTGCCCCAGTTCCGGCCCTGACTTGACGCCGGCGCGGATCAAATCCCCACCATTGATGGCAAGCATCTTGAGCGTATAGGGCTCCCCCGCCGCCAGCAACTCGCGAGCCAGCGCACGCATCTCCTCAATCGTCTCGACGTAATAGAAACACGAAGGTGCCTTGCCGAGCGTGTCGGCACGCTTAAGGTCCATGAGCTCGTCCATCAGACGCGGCGTATCGATGCCCTCGCCCGAAAGCGCGCGCATCATATTGAGCAGGCAGGATCGCTCGGGACGCAGCGGCTTGTCATGGTATTTGATCAGCAGGCACACATCGCGCACCAAATCGTGCGAGAGCGCCAGGCGATCCATGATGACACGCGCCTTCTTGGCGCCAAGCTCGGGATGACCGTAGAAGTGTCCGCTGCCCGCATGGTCGACCGTAAAGCAATCGGGCTTGGAGACGTCGTGCAAAAACGCCGCCCACATAAGGCTCGAAGAGGGCGCAACACCATCGCACAGCGCCAGCTCCCCTGCCACCGTCAGCACGCGGGCGATATGCTCGTAGACGTTAAAGGCATGATAGACACTGCGCTGGTCAAAGCCCCTACCCGCAGCGAGCTCGGGCACGGCGGCGCAAACAAGCTCGGGGTAGCGCAGCATGGCGTCTCCCCCGTGACCAGTCGAAAGGATGCCCTCAAGCTCAACGCCCACGCGCTCGCGTGCCACGGCATCGAGAAGCGGCGCGCACTCGGCAAGTGCCTGTTTGGTCTTAGGCTCGATCATAAAATCCAGACGGCAGGCAAAACGCACCGCACGCAGCATGCGAAGCGCGTCCTCGTTAAAACGACGCTTGGGATCTCCAACGGCGCGGATGAGCTTGCGCTTCAGGTCGTCCTGGCCATCGTAGCGGTCGACAAGACCGCGCTCGGGATGCCACGCCATGGCATTGACGGTAAAGTCGCGGCGCGCCAGATCGTCCTCAAGCGACGCCGCACGCTCCACACTCTGGGGATGGCGACCATCGGTGTAAAAGCCGTCAAGGCGGTAGGTGGTGACCTCGATGCGCTCGCCATCGCAAATGGCCGTGATGCCGCCAAATTTAATACCCGATTCAACCACGGCGATATCCGCCGCCTCGAGCGCCGCTTTGGACTCCTGCCACAGGCCGCTACAGCACATGTCAACATCGTGGCTGGGGCGCCCCATCAGGGCATCACGCACCCAACCGCCTACGTACCAAGCCTCAAGACCGGCCGCCTCGAGCGCACGCAGGACACGGATGGAGGCATCGGTCGGCTGCGTACCGTTGAGCGAAACATTGCACATGCCTATGGCCTCCTGCGACTATCAAATTGGCTATCGATTGCATCTGCAAGAAGTCTAGCAAGAAACAGCCTCTACTGCACACGCAAGTCCGATAAACAAAAACGCATCCGTCCTGGTTTAAGACGGATGCGAATTAATCGAACTATTCAGGCGAGGTGCCGAAACTAGCAGACCTGGCGAACTTCGATGTGCTTCTTGTATTCGTCCACCTTGGCAAAATCGCCCAGACCAGGGCACTCGACCACGTTAGCGCCGGTGGCCATCGAGAGGCGCAGGGCGTCCTCGACGCGCTCGGGGGCATCGTGCCACACGGACAGGAAGGCAGCGAGCGAGGAATCGCCGGCGCAGACGGTCGACAGCAGCTTGACCTCAAAGGTGCGGTTCGCAAACCAAATGTGCTCGCCGTTGGAGAAATAGGCACCGGCGCCGCCGAGGGTCAGCAGCACATTCTTGGCGCCCTTGGCGTGCAGCTCGGCCATCGCGCCCTTGACGGACTCGTCATCGCCACCGCTCACCTTAATGCCAAAAATGTCGAGCAACTCGTCGTCGTTGGGCTTAATGAGCAACGGCTCCATGGCAATGAGGTCGGCAAGCTGATGGCTCGAGATGTCGAGCACGAACTCGGCGCCTTTCGCCTTGACGCGACGCAGGACCTCGGCCAGGAAACCCTCGGAGGTGTTGGGCGGCAGCGAGCCGCTGATAACCAGGCAGGTCATGTCGTCGAGCGAATCAATAAGCTCAAACATTTCCTGCTCGTTGGCCTCGTTAATGGCGGCACCGGCATTAACCATGTTGTACTCGGTGTCGGGACCGGCGTTGAGGAACACGTTGACACGCGTGATGCCGTCAGTCCACACGGGCTTGACGGGCACGCCCAGGGCCTCGGCGCCCTTGACAATAAACTCGCCCGAGAAGCCGGCGAAGAAGCCCAGGATTGTGGTGTCGACGCCGTAGTGGTCGAGCGTAAAAGAGACGTTGAGACCCTTGCCGTTGGGGGTGTAGACCGCGTTACGGGTGCGCGTAACGGTATTGGCGGAAAGGCCGTCGCAGGCGATGTTGTAGTCAATAGCGGGGTTTGCAGTGAGCGTGTAAATCATGAATGTTCCTTTCACGAAGCAACGTGTTAATGAAAGTATATTCCACGCTTCGGCAAAAGGCTACAACAACTCGGCGAACGGTGTGGAAGCGGTGAAGGTCAGTTTCATCTCACTTTTCCCACGAAAAAAAACGGCGCCCCGACCGACGTCAGGGCGCCGCATGCGCACGAATATGTCGCGTTTCGATTACTGACGATCGAGCTTGCGGACAGCAACGCGCTTGCTGTACTCGTCGACGTGACCGAAGTCGCCGATGCCGACGGACTCGGCAACGTTGGCGCCGGTGGCCATAGCGAGCTTCATGGCCTCCTCGACGTTGTCGCGATCCCTGTACCACTTGTGCAGGAACGCAGCGAGGGTGCAGTCGCCAGCGCAGACGGAAGAAACCAGCTTGATGTTGAACTCACGCTTGGCGTACCAGATGTCCTCGCCGTTGGAGAAGTAAGCGTCGCCGCGGCTACCACGGGTGAGCAGCACGTTCTGAACGCCAGCGTCGTGAGCCATCTTCATAGCAACGCGAACCTCGTCGTCGGTGTCGACCGGCACGCCGAAGATGGCCTTCATCTCGTGATGGTTCGGCTTGATGAGCAGCGGCTTCTTGTGAGCGAGCTCCTTGAGCTTGTCGGAGGACAGGTCCAGGACGACGTCGGCGCCACGAGCCTGAGCGTGCTCCATGACCTGAGCCAGGAAGTCGGGCGTAGCTTTGGGAGGCACGGAGCCGGAAACGATCAGGCACTCGAGATCGCCCGCGGTGTCCAGGATGTTATAGAGCTCCTCCTGGTGCTGCGGCGTGATCGGAGCACCAGGGTTCAGGATGCCGTACTCGTGCTGGCCATCGTTGACGTAGGTGTTAATGCGCGTGATACCGTCGGTCCAGACCGGGCGGCAGAGGCAACCCAGGTTCATGACCTCCTCGACGATGAACTTGCCCGTGAAGCCGGCGAAGAAGCCGAGCGCGACGGTGTCGACGCCCATCTTCTTAAAGGCGAAGGACACGTCGAGGCCCTTGCCGTTAGCCGTGTAGCTGGCCGAACCGGTGCGGACGTTCTCGTCGGGCTCGAGCGGAGAGCTCGAAACCGTCATGTCGACAGCCGGGTTAGCGGTTAGCGTGTAGAACATTTACAGTACCCCCTGTATATGTGAGGGCCGCGTGGCCGGCCCATTCCAACCACGCGGTTACCTCTGATACCAAATTAGCGAGCTGCGGACTCGAGCAGTGCCTTGACCTCGGCGGCGGTGTTGCAGGCGAGCGCCTTCTCGGCGAGCTCGTCGCACTCGGCCTTGGTCCACTGGCTGATGGTCTTACGGGCGCGCAGGATCGACGGAGCACTCATCGAGAACTCCTCCAGGCCCCAGCTGATCAGCAGCGGCTCGAGCAGCGGATCGGCAGCGGCCTCGCCGCACATACCGACCATGATGCCGGCCTTCACGCCGCTCTCGATGATGTTCTTGAGCGAGCGGAGCACGGCGGGATAGTAAACCTGGTACAGGTTGGAGATGGTGTCGTTGCCACGGTCGGCGCACATGGTGTAGCCGATCAGGTCGTTGGTGCCGATGGAGAAGAAGTCGGCGACCTCGGCAAGACGGTCTGCGAGCAGCGAAGCGGCAGGCGTCTCAACCATGATGCCGACCTCGATGTTCTCGTTGAACTTGCGACCCTCTTCAGTCAGCTCGGCCTTGCACTGCTCGACAAGCTCCTTGACAGCCAAGACCTCCTCGACGCAAGTGACGAGCGGGATCATGATCTTTACGTCACCGAAGGCGCTAGCGCGCAGCAGAGCGCGGAGCTGGACCTTGTACTGGTCGGGATTGGCCAGGCAGTAACGCACGGCGCGGAAGCCCATGAAGGGGTTATCTTCCTTGACCATGTGCAGATACGGAATCTCCTTGTCGCCACCCACATCGAGCGTGCGGATGATGACCGGAGCGCCCTTGAGCGCGCTGGCGACCTTACGGTAGGCGTTGAACTGCTCCTCCTCGGAAGGAAGCTCGGCAGAGTCCATGAACAGGAACTCGGAGCGGAACAGACCGATGGCCTCGGCATCGTGATCGAGCGCGTTGGGCACGTCATCAGGGTTACCGATGTTGCAGGCGATGATCTTCTTGATGCCATCGGCAGTCACGGACGGCTTGCCACGGAAGGCCTCGAGGGCTGCCTTCTCGGCAGCGAAGGCCTCGGCCTTGGCGGTGTAGGCGGCGAGCGTCTCCTCGTCGGGATCGGCCTCGACGATACCCTTGCCACCGTCGACGACAACGGTCATACCGTTGCGCAGCGCGGTGCAGCTATTGGAAACCGAAAGGACAGCCGGGATCTCAAGGGCGCGCGCAATAATCGCGGAGTGCGACGTGCGGCCACCGGTCTCGGTGACGATACCGGCAACGTGGGCCTTATCGATCGTGGCGGTCATGGACGGCGTGAGGTCGTGCACGACAACGACAGTGTTCTCGGGCAGGACGGAGAGGTCGACGACCTCCTTGCCCAGCAGCTCGGCCAGAATACCGGTGCGGATGTCGGCGATGTCGGCCGCGCGCAGACGGAACATCTCGTCGTCCATGGACAGGAACATGTTCTCGAACATGGTCGAGGTGTCCATGAGCGCCTGCTCGGCGCAGGTACCACCGTCAATGGCGGCGTTGATGGCGTCGGTCATACCCGGATCCTGAGCCAGGACAATATGTCCGCTCATGATCTCGGCCTCGGCCTCGCCCACCGTCTCCTTCATGTGGTCGGCCTGAGCCTGGGTCTTCTCGCAGAAGACCGAAAGAGCGGACTGATAGCGCTCCTTCTCTGCTGCCGAATCAGCAACCTCGTGCGGCTCAAACGTCAAGTCGGGATCGACGGCGACCATGACGGTGCCGATACCGATGCCCTCGGAAGCGTTGACTCCCTGATACATTCCCATTCCTCTCTCCGTGTCATGTGATAAAGCGTTTTGCCATATCCATGACAAAAGAGCGCAGCTACCTTACAACAGGTCACTGCGCCCCCAAATATGAACTTAGTTGTTCAACATGCGACCCGTTTGAGTTCTACTCGCCAAGACCGCTCTTGATGAGCTCGATGGCAGCAGCCAGAGCCTCGGCCTCGTCAGCGCCGTCGCACTTGACCTCGACCTCGGTACCGCAGGGGATACCAGCAGCCATGAGGGCCATCGGGGACTTGCCGTTGACCTCCTTCTCGGGGGTGACGACCGTCACGTCACAGGCATACTTGCCCATGGTGGAGGCGAACAGACCAGCCGGACGCATGTGCAGACCCTGAGGATTAACGAGGGTAGCCTTCTCAGAAACCATAGTTGACTCCTTTTTTGTGTTTAACCCCTGTCATGTATGTGGCAGGAGTCAGATTCACGACGTTGTTTATATTAACTCACATCAAACGGTTTTTCATTATGTTTCGGACGAATTGTTGGACAGATGTCGTATCCCTGCGCTCGCCCGCCGGGCGGGGCGATTAAGTTTGCTGCTCTACAGTCCTGCGCAAGACGGAAAGCACATTAAGTGCTTTCCTTT